>NZ_UIGI01000001.1:623493-1246986 GCF_900446255.1 Buttiauxella agrestis
GTTGAGTGTTGGCTGACGGCGACACGATACTAAAGCCCGCAGAGAATGCGTTCAGTAATAAAAATAAACGCAACGAGAGTTGATGCTTCCCTTTGAGTAATGCGCGCCAGGTTGTTGCTGTCATATCAAAATAGTTCTTAGACTCATGCTCAACATTATGTTGTTGAATAGTAATATAAAAAGAGACAGGTGAAGTGATGACTCAATGTGATTATATAGTTTTTATTTATGGATTTAACATCGCTGCTCAATCTATCACCTTAATGAAAATATGTCATCAGATGATGAGGAATGCTTAACATTTCTAATGTAAAACGGTGAATACACCAGGCTGACAAACGAGAAATTATAGCATATGATATTGGTTATCATTACCACTTGGTGCAATAGATATGATTTTACAACGGCGGTTAGAAAGCGGGTGGGGGGTGTTGATTCCTGGCGGGATTGTCGCTGCTTTGCTGTGTCTTGATCTTTCGTTTAGCGAGTGGCGGGTGCTGATTGTATTGGGGTTATTGGCGACCACGGGCATGTTGTACCATAAACGGTTACGTCATTTTGTGCTGTTGCCATCATGCGTTGCGTTTGCCAGCGGGCTTGCGCTTGTGATGATGAATCTGGAAGCAATGAAATAGGGAAGTAAAACTGAGAATAACGAGAGTGAAGCGAGAAGAGGGTGATAAGAATTGGTGCGAAGAGAGGGACTTGAACCCTCACGCCCGTTAGAGCACTAACACCTGAAGCTAGCGCGTCTACCAATTCCGCCACCTTCGCAAATCAAATCTTATCTGATATCGCCTTCGCATTGGTGCGAAGAGAGGGACTTGAACCCTCACGTCCGTAAGAACACTAACACCTGAAGCTAGCGCGTCTACCAATTCCGCCACCTTCGCGCAGTGCGAACGATATCTTGCGTGGTTAATGGTGCGAAGAGAGGGACTTGAACCCTCACGTCCGTAAGAACACTAACACCTGAAGCTAGCGCGTCTACCAATTCCGCCACCTTCGCATACCCACAACACCGAAGTATTGTAACCACGGAGGCGCATTCTAGATGTTTTCTGCGCGTCGTCAACAGTTAATTTAGCGCCGCTTTTCTAATCGCTGCAAAAAGCGGCACAACAAAGTGTTAGCGCTTCTTCACGCCACGCATAACAACGGAGCGGTAAACTTTGAAACGGCCTGTCTGCGCGATAACTTCGTGGTTGCCAAACGTTTCATCCAGCACGTCTGGATACGCCAGGAAGGCGTTAGCCACGATACGCAATTCACCGCCCATATTCAGATGACGAACCGCACCACGAATCAGCTGGTGAGCTGCATCCAGGCTGGTTTGCAGGCCATCATGGAATGGTGGGTTAGAGATAATCATATCGAAACGACCATTCACCTCGGAATAGACGTTACTGGCGATAACTTCGCCTTCGATTTCATTGGCAGCAAGCGTTGCACGGCTCGCCGCAACAGCTGGAGCAGAAACATCACATAAAGTCAGACGGACTTTTGGCGAGTGTTTGGCAAGCGTGACTGCCAGCACACCAGCACCACAACCGACATCCAGCACTTTGCCTTTGGTATGCGGTGTGAGCGTGGAAAGCAGCAGTTTACTGCCGGTATCCAGGCCATCACGGCTAAACACGCCCGGTAAGGTTTTGATCGTCATATCGTTGTGTTGATATTCATCCCACCAGGAATGCTCATCAAACTGCGGTTGTTTTTCCAGACGACCGTGATAGAGGCCACAACGACGCGCGCTGTCGATTTTATTGAGCGGGCTGAATTCTGCGAGCATTTGCTCAGCACTACGAACGCCGCTGCGGTTTTCACCGACCACAAAAATGTCGCTGCCAACCGGCATCAACGACAAAATGTTCATCAACTGGAACTGAGCTTCTGGCTTGTTCTTCGGCCAGTAATAAATCAGGGTATTGCAATCGCCAAGGGTGCTGGCATCAGCCACCAGGCTGTATTGCGCGTCTTCGCCCATCTGTGCGCTTAAAACCTGCCAGTGGTGAAATTGTTGTGTATGGACGCGACTTGCAGCCGTTTCAAAACGGGCCGGAAGATCGTCTTGTAAATCACCGGCAAACAGCACGCGGCTCTCGGTAAAATCATCGCTATGGCGCAGCAGCACTTCACTTGCCGGGGTTAACGCAGACATCAGGACACTCCTATTAAAGCAGAGCGGCGATTATAGAGCTTTAATGGCGCATATTCGATGAATTTGCTATATTTGCGCCCCAATTGGCACTCTCAACAGGTTTCGCTATGCCTCATATACCTTTGCGACGTGACTGGTTGTTACAACAACTGGGCATTACCCAATGGGAGCTGCGACGCCCGGCCGCATTACAGGGCGAAATTGCCGTCTCACTGCATGAAAACGTCAAATTACTGATGGTTGCCGAAGACCTTCCAGATCTCAGCGACCCGTTGGTAAACGATGTTTTGCGCAGTTTAAATCTGAGCGTACAGCAGGTTATGCAACTGACGCCTGAACGAGCTGCAATGCTGCCAACTGACAGCCGCTGTAATAGCTGGCGACTGGGTGTGAGTGAAACGCTCCCCATTCCAGGTGCGCAGTTAGCGACTCCCGAGTTAAACGAGCTTTATCACAATGGCGCGGCGCGAAAGGCGCTGTGGCAGCAAATTTGCGAACATGAAAACGATTTCTTCCCTCACCACCAGTGACTTGAGCCAGGCATACGCCATTGAACTTCGCAGCCATGCTTTCCCATGGAGTGAAAAGACCTTCGCCAGTAATGAAGGTGAGCGCTATTTAAATTTACGTCTCGACGTAGATGGCAAGATGGCGGCGTTTGCGGTGACGCAAGTCGTACTGGATGAAGCGACGCTGTTTAATATTGCGGTCGATCCTGATTTTCAACGTCAGGGTTTGGGCCGCCAGTTGCTGGAGCATTTAATCAGCGAACTGGAAAAGCGAGATGTGTTTACCCTCTGGCTTGAAGTGCGCGCGTCGAACACGGCAGCGATAGCACTCTATGAGAGCCTGGGGTTTAACGAGGCGACGATTCGCCGTAACTACTACCCCACAAAAGAGGGTCGCGAAGATGCCATCATCATGGCATTACCGTTAGGCTAATTTGAAAAAGGTGTGTTGATGAACTGGGACTGGATTTTATTTGATGCTGACGAAACGTTATTTACCTTCGACGCTTTCGGCGGCCTACAGCGGATGTTTCTTGATTACAGCGTGACGTTTACCGCTGAAGATTTCCAGGATTACCAGGCTGTTAACAAACCTTTGTGGGTCGATTATCAGAACGGTGCCATAAGCGCCCTTCATTTGCAGCATCAGCGTTTTCAGGGTTGGTCGGAAAGATTGGCGGTGCCTGCGGGCGATCTGAATGCCGCTTTCCTCAACGCGATGGCTGAGATTTGTGTGCCATTGCCTGGTGCGGTGTCTTTGCTTAATGCCCTAAAAGATAAAGTAAAAATAGGCATTATCACCAACGGCTTTACGGCGTTGCAGCAAATTCGACTTGAGCGTACCGGCCTGCGGGATTACTTCGATTTGTTGGTAATTTCCGAACAAGTGGGTGTCGCAAAACCCGATCGTAAAATTTTTGACTATACCTTTGAGCAAATGGGCCATCCGCCGCGCGATCGCGTCATGATGGTGGGTGATACCGCAGAATCAGATATTTTGGGTGGTATGAACGCAGGAATTGCCACCTGCTGGCTCAACGCCCACGGACGAAGCTTGCCAGAAGGCATCACGCCGACCTGGGAAGTGGCCTCACTAAGTGAACTGGAGCGATTGTTGTGTAATTCATAATTGCATCAACCCTTGGGTACAACGCCGATTGTTAAACCTGACCTGATAGGTAAAATAGCCGCCAGGTAATGTTCATTTGTCGCGCAGCTTTGCCTGTGCGCAATTCACAGAAGATTCTATTATGACTTTGTCTCCTTTTTTGCAAGAAGTGGGGAAACGCCGCACTTTTGCGATCATTTCTCACCCCGATGCCGGTAAAACGACCATCACTGAAAAAGTGTTGCTGTTCGGACAGGCCATTCAAACCGCAGGTACGGTAAAAGGCCGTGGTTCCAGCCAGCATGCAAAATCTGACTGGATGGAAATGGAAAAGCAGCGTGGTATTTCGATTACCACCTCGGTGATGCAATTCCCGTATCGCGACAGCCTGGTTAACCTGCTCGATACCCCAGGGCACGAAGACTTCTCCGAAGATACGTATCGTACTCTGACCGCCGTTGACTGCTGTTTGATGGTTATCGACGCCGCGAAAGGTGTAGAAGATCGTACCCGTAAGCTGATGGAAGTTACCCGTCTGCGTGATACGCCAATCCTCACCTTTATGAACAAACTCGACCGCGATATCCGCGATCCGATGGAAGTGATGGATGAAGTTGAACGTGAGCTGAAAATCGCCTGTTCACCGATCACATGGCCTATCGGTTGTGGCAAATTGTTCAAAGGCGTTTATCACCTTTATAAAGACGAAACCTATCTCTACCAGACCGGTAAAGGCCACACCATCCAGGAAGTGCGCATTGTTAAAGGGTTAGACAACCCTGAGCTGGACGCGGCTGTAGGTGAAGATCTGGCGGCGCAACTGCGTGACGAGCTGGAACTGGTTCAGGGTGCTTCTCACGAATTTGACCGCGAGTTGTTCCTGGAAGGCGAACTGACCCCAGTCTTCTTCGGTACTGCATTGGGTAACTTTGGTGTTGACCATATGCTCGATGGCCTGGTTGAGTGGGCGCCTGCGCCAATGCCGCGTAAAACTGATACGCGTGTTGTGGAAGCGGCGGAAGATAAGTTCACCGGTTTTGTGTTTAAGATTCAGGCCAACATGGACCCGAAACACCGTGACCGCGTTGCGTTTATGCGTGTGGTTTCCGGTAAATACGAAAAAGGCATGAAACTGCGCCAGGTTCGTACCGGCAAAGATGTGGTGATTTCTGACGCGCTGACCTTTATGGCTGGTGACCGTTCGCACGTTGAAGAAGCCTTCCCGGGCGATATCATCGGCTTGCATAACCACGGCACCATCCAGATTGGCGATACCTTCACCCAGGGCGAGATGATGAAGTTCACCGGCATTCCGAACTTCGCACCGGAACTGTTCCGTCGTATTCGTCTGCGTGATCCATTGAAACAGAAACAGTTGCTCAAAGGTCTGGTGCAGCTTTCTGAAGAAGGCGCGGTTCAGGTGTTCCGCCCAATCGCTAACAACGATCTGATTGTTGGTGCGGTCGGTGTGCTTCAGTTTGACGTCGTTGTGGCGCGCCTGAAAAGCGAATACAACGTGGAAGCGATTTACGAGTCCGTAAACGTTTCGACGGCGCGTTGGGTGGAAAGCACTGACGTGAAGAAGTTTGAAGAATTCAAACGGAAAAACGAAATGCAGTTGGCGCTTGATGGTGGCGATAACCTCGCTTATATCGCTCCTACCATGGTCAACCTGAACCTGACGCAAGATCGTTACCCGGAAGTAACGTTCCGTAAAACTCGCGAGCACTAATCGTCTCTCAGGGCGCGGCAGTCGTCGCGTCCTGCTACTTTTCCCGTCTTATTAATCCCTTACGGATTGTTCTTAATTTCCTGCATTTTCCTTACGTTCCTCCATTCGCACCATGCAAATCTGTGATTGTTGTCTATATTTAACAAACCAGTGACAAATTGGTTGGTCGAATATGCCATGTAAACGAAGCTTTCTGGCGGGTTCCTCCACTCTAATTTTTATTGGCGTTATTAAAAACTGAACGGAAAATTTTTGGGCCGTAACACTTGGCCTGATGTTTAAGGAAAGCCGTTACGTTAAGGCTTGTGCTCAAATTGTGAGCAAAACTATAGGAATTAATCGATGACTATGACTACGACTAAGATTTCTAAAACTCTGTTAGCTGTTGTTCTTGGCTCTGTTCTGGCAAGCGGTAGCGCTTTAGCAGAAGACAAGATGCTTAACAAAACCGAATCGACAGCGGACACAGCAGGCGAAAAAATTGATAGCTCCGTAAAAGACGTCGGTAATTTCATGGATGACAGCGCAATCACCGCCAAAGTGAAAGCCGCCCTTGTCGATCACGAAGATATCAAAAGTACTGACATCTCAGTGAAAACTGACAAAAAAGTGGTGACGTTAAGTGGATTTGTAGAAAGCCAGGCTCAGGCTGAGCAGGCAGTTACCGTTGCAAAAGGTGTGGAAGGCGTGTCTTCCGTAAGCGACAAACTGCATGTGCGTAATGGCGCTGACAAATCTGTAAGCGGTTATGCAGGTGATACTGCAACCACCAGTGAAATCAAAGCTAAACTTTTAGCAGATGACATCGTCCCTTCACGTAATGTGAAAGTGGAAACCACTGAAGGTGTTGTTCAGCTATCCGGTACTGTCGAATCGAATGCACAGGCTGCACGTGCTGAGAGTATCGCTAAAGCTGTTGATGGCGTGAAAAGCGTCAAAAACGACCTGAAAGTGAAGTAATAGAAAGAGAGAAACTTTCTTCTCCGGTGATAACCACCGGGGAAGTAGGTCAGCAACATCGTTACTCAAATATCGCCAATGAGTGCGCATCTGGCACTCTTCCAGAAGCGATTCGGGTTCAATATGGTTAAGGAGAAGCTTATGTTTCGTTGGGGCATTATTTTTCTGGTCATTGCGTTGATTGCAGCAGCACTGGGTTTTGGTACTCTCGCGGGTACTGCGGCAGGTGCAGCAAAAATTGTCTTCGTGGTAGGTATTATTCTGTTCCTGGTTAGCCTGTTTATGGGTCGAAAACGCCCATAGCAATATTTACGTGCTATAACCATTAGAGACAGACCAGAGAGCCAGTCTATTTAGACTGGCTCTCGCGTTTTTTAGCGACTAACAAATAACCAATATCTAATTATAAATATCCTTTAGATTAAGGAAAGCAGGGTGGGACAAAGAATACCCGTAACGCTCGGCAACATTGCGCCGCTTGCGTCAAAAGCGTTTCGTCCCGGAAAACTCGCCATTGTTTGCGAAGGCGGCGGGCAGCGTGGGATATTTACAGCCGGCGTGCTGGATGAGTTTATGCGCGCTAACTTCAACCCGTTCGATCTCTTCTTAGGCACCTCTGCGGGTGCACAAAATCTCTCAGCTTACGTTTGCCACCAGCCGGGTTACGCCCGCAGAGTGATCACCCGTTTTACAACCACACGTGAATTTTTTGATCCGCTGCGTTTTGTGCGTGGGGGTCATCTCATCGATCTCGACTGGCTGGTGGAATCCACTTCAGCAAAAATTCCGCTCTCGATGGGCACGGCGGAAAAAATGTTTGAGTCTGGCAAAGCGTTCTACATGTGTGCTTGCCGCAGCGATGACTACACGCCGGGATATTTTTTGCCGGACAGCGGCACGTGGCTGAATCTCCTGAAAGCCTCAAGTGCGATTCCTGGTTTTTACCGCACGGGCGTAGAAATTGATGGTATTGGCTATCAGGATGGCGGAATCAGCGATGCGATCCCGGTGAGAGAAGCGGTGCGTTTAGGTGCCGATACGCTGGTGGTGATTCGTACCGTACCTTCGCAAATGTATTACACGCCTGAATGGTTTAAACGTATGGAGCGCTGGCTTGGTGACAGCAGCCTGCAACCGTTGCTCAACCTGGTGCATCACCATGAAGCCAGCTATCGCGAAATACAGAACTTCATCGAAAAACCACCGGGAAATCTGCGCATTTTTGAAATTTACCCGCCGAAACCGTTGATGAGTTCTGCATTGGGCAGCCGATTACCGGCGCTGAATACCGACTATAAAACCGGGCGTTTGTGCGGACGTTACTTCCTCGCAACCGTCGGGAAATTGCTCACGGATCAGCCGCCAATTAAGCGCCACCTTCCGCGTATTGTGGTTCCGGGGCCGGTGGTCGTTCCGCATACTGTGGTCACTCAGGAGCCATTGTCTAAAGCGGTGCTTGAAACGCCAGAAGCCAACGACGCCACTTTCAACAACGAGGATACGGCGTGACAATGACCTTTTACGATACCCATTGTCACTTCGACTTCCCGCCGTTTAGCGATGATGAAGCCAACAGCATTTCTCTTGCCGCGCAAGCGGGCGTAACAAAAATCATTGTTCCGGCAATCGAAGCCGATCGGTTTAGTACGGTGCTGGCGCTGGCAGACAACTACCCGGCGCTCTATGCCGCAGTGGGTTTGCATCCGATTGTGATTCACAAACATCAGGATGCGTCGCTGGCTTTACTCGAACATCACCTGCAACAACGGCCACCCAAACTGGTCGCCATCGGTGAGATGGGGCTTGATCTGTATATGGAAAATCCGCTTTTTGAAAAACAAGAAGCGATACTGGATGCACAGCTAAAACTGGCAAAACGTTATGATTTGCCTGTCATTCTCCACTCTCGTCGTACGCACGACAAACTTGCCGCGCATTTAAAACGCCATAATTTACCGCACACCGGTGTGATACATGGTTTCTCGGGCAGCCTGCAACAGGCCGAGCGTTTTGTGGCGATGGGTTACAAAATAGGTGTGGGTGGAACGATCACTTACCCGCGCGCCAGCAAAACGCGCGATGTTATGTCACGCTTACCTCTTAGCGCTCTGGTGCTGGAAACGGATGCACCCGATATGCCGCTTAACGGCTGGCAGGGGCAACCTAATCGTCCGGAACGAATTGCCGACGTTTTTCAGACGCTTTGTTCATTGCGTTCAGAACCTCCCGAAGTTATCGCGAACGCGATCATTCATAACTCCGATGAATTATTCAAATTGAAATAGTCAGTAACAAAATGTGACGTAGCTCACTTTATAAGATAAACGTTTCTGTGAATGTCTATAAATACGTGATTGCCATTCCATTTCTTGGCCTCCCTGCCGCTATAATCCCGCCCGCTAAGGGCTTTTAGATCACTTTCCTTTTTCAACTTATACACAGGGATTCTGTATGCAACTACTCATGGGATTGATCGGCATGATCGTTCTGCTGCTGATCGCCGTTTTACTTTCCAGTAATCGCAAAGCGATTAATCTCCGCACTGTTATTGGCGCCTGGATCATTCAAGTCGGTATCGGGGCCTTAATCCTGTATGTTCCGGTTGGTCGTAAAGTGCTGTTGGCCATGTCCGAAGGGGTGGCGAACGTTATCGGTTACGGTAACGCGGGTATCTCTTTCCTGTTTGGCGGACTGGTTTCGGACAAAATGTTCGAAGTCTTTGGCGGCGGTGGCTTTGTCTTTGCATTGCGCGTTCTGCCAATTATCGTCTTCTTCTCCTCACTGATTGCTGTGTTGTATTACCTGGGCATCATGCAGTTAGTTATTCGTGTTCTGGGCGGCGGCCTGCGTAAGGTTCTGAAAACCTCTCGCACCGAATCTTTGTCCGCAACTGCAAACATCTTTGTGGGCCAGACCGAAGCTCCGCTGGTGGTTCGTCCGTATATCGCGACCATGACGCGTTCAGAATTGTTCGCAGTCATGTGTGGTGGTCTGGCATCTGTTGCAGGTTCTGTTCTGGCGGGTTACGCGCAAATGGGCGTTCCACTTGAATACCTGATTGCCGCGTCATTCATGGCGGCACCTGGCGGCTTGCTGTTCGCTAAAATCATCCTGCCTGAAACTGAAACGCCAAACGATGCGCCTGAACTGGAATCGATGAAAAACGATCCGGATCGCCCGGCAAACGTGCTGGATGCAGCGGCATCAGGTGCGGCGTCAGGTATGCAACTGGCCCTGAACGTGGGCGCAATGTTGCTGGCGTTTGTGGCATTGATTGCGCTGCTCAACGGCATGCTTTCTGGCATTGGCGGCTGGTTCAACTACCCGCAGTTATCAATGGAATTGATTCTGGGTTGGGTGTTCTCACCGCTGGCGTGGGTTGTCGGTGTTCCGTGGAGCGAAGCGAATGTTGCGGGTTCCTTCATCGGTCAGAAACTTATCATCAACGAATTTGTTGCGTATCTGAACTTCGGTGAATACCTGAAAGATGATGCAACCGTTGCGGCAGCTGGCCTGCAAGTTCTGTCAGATCACACCAAAGCAATTATTTCCTTCGCACTGTGTGGCTTTGCTAACCTTTCTTCTATCGCCATTCTGATTGGTGGCCTGGGAAGCATGGCGCCAAACCGTCGTCATGAAATCGCGCAGTTGGGTCTGAAAGCGGTCGCCGCAGGTACGTTGTCTAACCTGATGAGTGCAACCATTGCCGGGGTCTTCCTGTCACTATAAAACGGCGATGTTAAAATTATAACATCCCTGTGAAATCAATGGCTGACGCTTGCGTCGGCCATTTTTTATTTTTGAACGGCATTTTTACGTTATCCAACGTTGTTAAATCACATATACTGTAGAAAGCATGTAATTACATCTTTGGCTTTTGTGATGCTATACACAAAACCATCAGGACTGTGAATGTTATAATTATAACATCGCAACTGATTCTATATCTTTTGTTGGAGAGTGTTATGACCGATTTAACTGCAAGCAGCTTGCGCGCCCTGAAATTGATGGACCTGACTACCCTGAATGACGATGACACCAATGAAAAAGTGATCGCACTTTGCCATCAGGCCAAAACAGCGGTGGGTAATACTGCGGCGATTTGTATTTATCCGCGCTTCATTCCCATCGCGCGTAAAACTCTGAATGCACAGGGTACGCCTGATATCCGTATTGCTACCGTCACCAACTTCCCGCATGGCAACGATGATATCGAAATCGCCCTGGCGGAAACTCGTGCGGCTATCGCTTACGGTGCGGATGAAGTTGACGTTGTGTTCCCGTACCGTGCGTTGATTGCCGGTAACGAGCAAGTTGGTTTTGAGCTGGTGAAAGCCTGCAAAGAAGCTTGCGCGGCGGCGAACGTTCTGCTGAAAGTGATCATCGAAACCGGTGAGCTGAAAGAAGAAGCACTGATTCGTAAAGCATCTGAAATCTCTATCAAAGCTGGCGCGGATTTCATCAAAACTTCTACCGGTAAAGTACCTGTCAACGCTACACCAGAAAGCGCTCGCATCATGATGGAAGTGATTCGTGATATGGGCGTTGAGAAAACGGTTGGTTTCAAACCTGCGGGCGGTGTGCGCACTGCTGAAGATGCAGCACTGTTCCTGTCAATTGCAGACGATCTGTTTGGTGCTGACTGGGCGGATTCCCGTCACTACCGCTTTGGCGCATCCAGCCTGCTCGCGAGCCTGTTAAATGCTCTGGGTCACGGCGACGGCAAAAGCGCTAGCGGCTACTAATCTCTTCCTTTGCGGCGGTTTCCCCGCCGCATTTCACCTGATGAACTCAGGGGGTTACCTTGTTCCTCGCTCAAGAAATTATTCGTAAAAAACGTGATGGTCATGCGCTTAGTGATGATGAAATTCGTTTCTTCATTAATGGTATTCGCGATAACACCATCTCCGAAGGGCAAATTGCCGCACTGGCAATGACCATTTTCTTCCACGACATGACTATGCCAGAACGCGTATCACTGACCATGGCGATGCGAGATTCAGGAACCGTGCTGGACTGGAAGAGCCTTAATCTGAACGGCCCAATCGTTGATAAACACTCAACGGGCGGCGTGGGTGATGTCACCTCTCTGATGCTTGGCCCAATGGTGGCGGCATGTGGCGGTTACATCCCAATGATTTCTGGCCGTGGTTTAGGCCATACCGGCGGTACGCTCGATAAACTCGAAGCAATCCCTGGCTTTGATATTTTCCCGGACGATAACCGTTTCCGCGACATCATCAAAAATGTCGGCGTAGCGATTATCGGCCAGACAAACTCGTTGGCACCGGCTGACAAACGTTTCTACGCCACGCGTGACATTACCGCGACCGTAGATTCCATTCCGCTCATCACCGCATCGATTCTGGCGAAGAAACTTGCCGAAGGCCTGGATGCTCTGGTGATGGACGTGAAAGTCGGCAGCGGCGCATTTATGCCAACGTATGAGCTTTCTGAATTACTCGCCGAAGCGATTGTCGGCGTGGCGAACGGCGCGGGCGTGAAAACCACAGCGCTGCTGACCGACATGAACCAGGTGCTGGCCTCCAGCGCAGGGAATGCGGTTGAAGTTCGCGAAGCGGTGCAGTTCCTGACCGGTGAATACGTTAACCCGCGTCTGCATGAAGTCACCATGGCGTTGTGCGTGGAGATGCTACTTTCCGGCAATCTGGCAAAAGATGACGCCGAAGCACGCCAGAAACTGCAAGCAGTGCTCGATAATGGTAAAGCGGCTGAAGTCTTTGGTCGCATGGTTGCGGCGCAAAAAGGCCCGGCTGACTTCGTCGAAAACTATGCGAAATATCTGCCAACTGCGGTACTGAGCAAAGCTGTTTATGCCGATCGCGCAGGTTTCGTGGGCGAAATGGACACCCGCGCGTTAGGCATGGCGGTGGTTTCTATGGGCGGCGGTCGTCGTCAGGCATCTGACACCATCGATTACAGCGTGGGCTTCACTGATATGGCGCGTCTGGGCGACAGTGTGGATACCACTCGCCCGTTGGCCATTATTCACGCCGCAAGCGAAAACCAATGGCAGGAAGCCGCACGAGCGGTAAAAGCGGCAATCAAAGTGAACGATACACAGCCCGCAGAAACGCCAGTTGTATATCGCCGTATCAGCTAAATGCTGGCATACTGATCTGATCACTTTTTGAAACGCTTACGGGCGTTTCAGGCGCAATGACGCAGGAGAAATTATGAAACGTGCATTTATTATGGTGCTGGACTCTTTCGGTATCGGCGCAACAGAAGATGCAGCAAAATTTGGCGATGTTGGCTCGGATACTTTCGGGCACATTGCGCAGGCGTGTGCCAAAGGCGAAGCAGATAAAGGCCGTAAAGGCCCGCTGAGTTTGCCAAACCTCACCCGTCTGGGTCTGGTGAAAGCCGCCGAAGGTTCTACCGGTAAAATCCCGGCAGGCATGGACGGTAATGCAGAAGTTATCGGTGCATACGGTTGGGCGCATGAACTGTCATCAGGTAAAGATACGCCGTCAGGTCACTGGGAAATCGCCGGTGTTCCTGTGCTGTTTGACTGGGGTTACTTCTCTGACACTCAAAACAGCTTCCCGCAGGAATTGCTGGATAAACTGGTTGAGCGTGCAAATCTGCCAGGTTACCTCGGTAACTGCCACTCATCCGGTACGGTAATTCTGGATGAGTTGGGCGAAGAGCATATGAAAACCGGCAAGCCGATTTTCTATACCTCTGCTGACTCCGTGTTCCAGATTGCCTGCCACGAAGAAACCTACGGCCTGGATAAACTCTACGAACTGTGCGAAATCGCCCGTGAAGAGTTGACCGAAGGCGGCTACAACATTGGTCGTGTTATCGCGCGTCCGTTTATCGGCGACAAAGCCGGTAACTTCCAGCGTACCGGCAACCGCCACGATTTGGCTGTTGAACCGCCAGCACCAACCGTGTTGAAAAAACTGGTTGATGAGAAAAATGGCCAGGTTGTTTCCGTGGGTAAAATTGCCGATATCTATGCTGAAGTGGGTATCACCAAAAAAGTGAAAGCGACCGGTCTGGACGCGCTGTTTGATGCCACCATCAAAGAGATGAAAGAAGCGGGCGACGACACTATCGTGTTCACCAACTTCGTTGATTTCGACTCATCTTACGGCCACCGTCGTGATGTAGCAGGCTATGCCGCCGCACTGGAACTGTTTGACCGCCGCCTGCCAGAACTGATGGAACTGCTGAAAGAGGATGACATTCTGATCCTCACCGCTGACCACGGTTGCGACCCAACCTGGCAAGGCACAGACCATACTCGCGAACACATTCCGGTCCTGATTTACGGCCCGAAAGTGAAAGCTGGCTCTCTGGGCCACCGTGAAACGTTTGCCGATATCGGCCAGACGGTCGCAAAACACTTTGGTGTTTCCGATATGGACTACGGCAAGAACATGCTGTAATCACTTAAATTTCAGGTGTTATCGTCGCAGCCAGATTGTGTTCGGACAGCGCGGAGCCACCGGAGCGTACACGTAGTACGTGAGGATGGCGAGCACTGCCCGGACGCAAGCTGGCAAGTAAGATAGCCTGAGACATTGTTTAAAAAGAAAAGGATCTTAAGATGGCAACGCCACATATTAATGCTGAGATGGGTGATTTCGCAGACGTAGTATTGATGCCAGGCGACCCGCTGCGCGCAAAACACATCGCAGAAACTTTCCTCGAAGATGTCCGTGAAGTGAACAACGTGCGTGGCATGTTGGGCTTCACCGGGACCTACAAAGGTCGCAAAATTTCCGTAATGGGCCACGGTATGGGCATCCCATCCTGCTCCATCTACACCAAAGAGCTGATTACTGATTTCGGCGTGAAGAAAATCATTCGTGTGGGTTCATGCGGCGCAGTACGTGCTGATGTGAAACTGCGTGATGTGGTCATCGGCATGGGCGCTTGCACTGACTCTAAAGTGAACCGTCTGCGTTTCAAAGACCACGACTTCGCGGCTATCGCTGACTTCGACATGGTTCGCAACGCGGTTGATGCGGCAAAAGCGCTGGGCGTTGACGCTCGCGTAGGCAACATCTTCTCCGCAGATCTGTTCTACACGCCAGACCCAACCATGTTCGATGTAATGGAAAAGTACGGCATCCTGGGCGTGGAAATGGAAGCGGCGGGTATCTACGGCGTGGCAGCAGAATTCGGCGCGAAAGCACTGACCATCTGCACCGTATCTGACCATATCCGTACTCACGAGCAGACGACTGCTGAAGAGCGCCAGACTACCTTTAACGACATGATCAAGATTGCGCTTGAATCTGTGTTACTGGGCGACAAAGAGTAAGATTCAAAAGGGTGCTTCGGCACCCTTTATCATTCATATATTGTTCATGGTATCTATTCACTGCAACCCCCTCATTCTTCACACCTGCTTTACCTTTCAAATATATAGCGCTATAAATCTATTCATGTATCTATTCATGAATCTATTCATATGAGCGCGCTGACTGATTTGTTACTCCACGGACCACAAACTGCAAACTCCTTGCGGCAGCGTTTGGGTGTCAGCCAGGCGACGTTTTCACGTCTTGTAAATGCTCAGAGCAATGTGATTAAAGCGGGGGCCGCCAGAGCGACTCGCTACGCGCTGCGGCGTCCTGTTCGTCAGATTCAGCAGTTCCCGTTGTGGCAAATTGATGATGTCGGGCAGGCATGGCGCTTCGGTGAGTTGTATCCCATTTGGCCGCAGGGGAGTTGCCTGGTCATTTTGAATAATGGTACCGCGCAGTGGTTTGACGGGATCCCCTGGTATTTGACCGACCTTCGCCCTCAGGGTTTTTTGGGAAGAACGTGGGGGCGTAAATTTGCGCAGCAGGCGGGGCTACCGGAAGATATCCGCTTGTGGCAGGAAGAAGATGTTCTCCTGGCACTATCACAGCAGGTATCGGAAAACCTGGGTGGCTGGCTGGTTGGCGAGGAAAGCTATCGACGCTGGTTTGACACCCCTTTGCCGCCGGTGATTGCCGATGCTGATAAATTATCGGTGTATAGCGAACTGGCGAGTAGCGCACTCGCGGGCGATATCGTGGGGTCGTCTGCGGGGGGCGAACAGCCTAAATTTACCTGTTATGCACAGACTACGACCGGGCCGGCGCATGTCATCGTTAAATTCACCCCGCCGCTTCAAAACGAGAATAGTCAGCGCTGGTCTGATTTGCTTTATGCTGAAGCTTTAGCGCTCAATATTCTGGCTCAGGCAGGTTTCCCCGCCTCGACGGCAAAAGTTCTGACCAATACGCAAAGGCAAACATTCCTTGAAGTCATTCGTTTTGACTGCATGGGTGCGCAGGGTCGCAGAGGAATTGTCTCACTAGAGGCGGTGCAGAGTGAGTTTGCCAGCGGGGCACAGCCCTGGCCCGTCACGATGGAAAAATTACTCGCCCAAAAGTCGGTTGAACCAGCAACCCTACGCCTGACGCAGCGCATCTGGGCGTTTGGCCGATTGATAGCCAACAGCGATATGCATGCAGGGAATCTTTCGTTCTATCTGTCTGATATGCCACTGCGCCTGGCTCCTGTCTACGACATGCTACCCATGGCTTTTGCCCCGAACAGCGCCGGGCATATGCGCAGGGATCCGGTAAAACCGCAGATTGATCCCATCGTCCCGCGAGAAGTGTGGTTGGAAATGTTGCCCTATGCTCGCCAGTTCTGGCTCGAGGCAAGCCAGAATCAGGGGATTAGCGAAAGTTTCCGGGAGTTGAGTTGTGCAATGGCTTCAGAGCTGAATGCAGTTGAAGCCAACGTTAAACGCCTCGCCTAACGCACCGTCTGCGCAATCCACTCGCTCAATTCACGCAGTTCCATTTCCTGCTCAGGGAAATCTGCAATCAGTGTTTCGCATTGCTGCTGCAACATATCGCTACGATACAAACAACCCTGCAAGCGTGCCGCCAGCGCTTCCAGCGGGGCGGGGTTCAGGCTGTCGGTAAATATTTGCGTGCGGGTGATGTGCCCTTTTTCAACGTCGAAGTGCAGCTCAACGCCGCCCCAGGTAAAACGCTGGTCCAGTAAGTGGCTAAATGCTGGAGCCTGGCCGAAATTCCATTCCCAACTGCTTTGACGGGCAAACGTTTCAGCAAAACCGGGCAAGTCGGGCAGGGCATCTGGAGAGATATGTTCTGCTTCTACGCGTTCGCCGTAGTGAGCAAAGAATGATTCGCGAACCGCATCGCAAATTTGTTGGTGCGTGATACCAGGCAGAATATCGCTCAGATTGGTCACTCGCCCCCGAACCGACGTAATCCCTTTGGCCTGAAGTTTCTTCTCATCAGGATTCAGGTAATTTGCCAGACGGCTTAAATCCGCGTTGAGCAGTAAAGTGCCGTGATGGAAGCCGCGATCCAGCGTTTCTTTATATGCCGAGCCAGAAACTTTACGCACCCCGTCAGCGGTAGTCACTTCCAGATCGTTGCGCCCGGAAGCCATTGCATTAATCCCGAGAGAATTAAGCGCATTCACCACAATGGCGGTAGAAATGCTTTTATCGTATTCGGGCTTTCCGGCCATAAACGTAAAACAGGTGTTGCCTAAATCGTGGAATACCGCGCCACCACCGCTGCTGCGCCTTGCCAGCCGGACGTTATCTTCTTCCATGCGGCGGGTATTGCACTCTTTCCACGGGTTTTGCGCCCGGCCAATAACCACCGTATCAGCGTTGCGCCACAAAAAGAGTACGCGCTGTGTGGCCGGCATCTGGCGGAAAATACACTCCTCAACCGCCAGGTTGAACCAGGGATCGTAAGAGTCAGAAATAAGCAGTCGTAGTGTCGTCATCGTAGAAATCCTTTCTCTCTAAGGTTTATTCGCGCTCTGTTCATCTTCATCTTCCTTCACTTCGGTATTCGCGGTAAGAAGGAAAGGTGATTGCTGCCAGCGGGTGCGTTTGCCCTGCAACAGCGTGCGTGTCAGGACAATGCCAATCGCCAGCGCCAGCAACATCATCAGGCGCAGAATGTTTGTGGTGTTATCCACCTGTTTGGCTTCGGTCGCGAGAGTATGCGTATCGAGCGTGATACGCAGATAACCGACTGGCCCATCTTTATCTTCAATGGGTTGCACAATTTGCTGGTTAAAATAGCTGCCCGCTTTTTTGCCATCCAGCGCGAGTCTGTCGCGCACGCCGATCCCTTCACCGGCACGGGCGATTTGATCACCGTTATCGTCATAAACACCGGCATCAAGAATGCGGCTATCCTGAGTCAGTAACTTCAATACGGCTGAAATCTTTTTTTCATCAGGATTTTCAGATTTCATGAGCGGAGTCAGGTTGTAGCTGACCTGACGTGCCAGCGTTCTTGCCAGCTCCTCGAGCTGCACATTTCGGGCTTGCTGATGCCCCTGGCTAAACCACGATGCGCCTTGCATCAGTGCGACTAAAAGTGCGAGGCAGATAAGCACAATCACTGCACGATGTAGCCTGAATTTCATTTTTGCCCGAGCCATAATGCACCTTAGGAAAATTGCCGATTTTACTGCGCAGTTTAATGTTGCCAGAAGCGGCTCTGACAAGGTAGCCTCATGCGTTGTTTTACTCTGGCCTTTATCTTTATTCTGGAGCTGTGATGCCAAATAGTCTGACCTGGTGCGACCTACCGACCGATGTTTCTCTTTGGCCTGGGTTGCCGCTATCGCTAAGTGGTGATGAAGTCATGCCACTCGATTACCGTGCTGGCCGCAGCGGCTGGCTTCTGTATGGTCGGAATCTGGATAAAGAATGCCTGAACCGCTACCAGCGTAAACTTGGCGCCGCCATGGTTATCGTAACTGCGTGGTGTGTTGAAGATTATCAGGTTATTCGCCTGGCAGGTTCATTAACACCGCGAGCGACCAAACTTGCGCACGACGCCGGGCTGGATGTCGCACCGCTGGGTAAAATTCCGCATTTGCGCACGCCAGGCTTGCTGGTGATGGATATGGACTCAACCGCTATTCAAATCGAGTGCATCGATGAAATCGCCAAACTGGCGGGAACCGGTGAAATGGTCGCCGAAGTAACCGAACGCGCCATGCGTGGCGAGTTAGATTTTACGGCCAGCCTGAAGCAGCGCGTAGGCACCCTCAAAGGAGCGAATGCTTCTATTCTGCGTCAGGTGCGTGATGAACTGCCGTTAATGCCGGGGCTGACTTCGCTGGTGCTAAAACTCGAATCGCTGGGCTGGAAAGTCGCGATTGCTTCCGGCGGTTTCACCTTCTTTGCAGAATACCTGCGCGATAAACTGCATCTTGATGCGGTAGTGGCGAATGAGCTGGAAATTTGTGACGGCAAGCTAACCGGCGAAGTGATTGGTCAAATTGTTGATGCGCAATTCAAAGCCGAAACGCTCAAGCGTCTGGCGGATAAATATGAAATTCCTGCCGCGCAAACTGTCGCGATTGGCGATGGAGCCAATGATTTACCGATGATTCAATCTGCTGGCCTGGGCATCGCGTTTCACGCGAAACCAAAGGTGAATGAGAAAACTGAAATTACTATCCGTCACGCAGATTTGATGGGTGTGTTCTGTATTCTTTCAGGCAGTCTTATCCAGGAAGAACGCTAATGGCGAAAGCTCCGAAACGCGCATTTGTCTGTAACGAATGTGGTGCAGATTATCCTCGCTGGCAAGGGCAATGCAGCGCCTGTCATGCCTGGAACACCATCACTGAGGTGCGGATCGCCGCGTCTCCAACCGTTGCGCGTAACGAGCGTTTGTCGGGTTATGCTGGCAGTGCGGGCGTCAGCAAAGTCCAAAAACTTTCAGATATTAGCCTCGAAGAACTGCCGCGTTTTTCCACCGGTTTTAAAGAATTTGACCGTGTGTTAGGCGGCGGTGTGGTGCCTGGTAGCGCCATTCTGATTGGTGGTAATCCGGGCGCGGGTAAATCAACATTGCTGTTGCAAACGCTGTGTAAACTCAGCGAACAGATGAAAACGCTGTACGTCACGGGTGAAGAATCGCTGCAACAAGTCGCCATGCGTGCCCACCGCCTGGGTTTGCCGACCAATAACCTGAATATGCTTTCGGAAACCGGCATCGAGCAAATCTGCATGATTGCCGAAGAAGAAGCGCCGAAGCTGATGGTTATCGACTCCATTCAGGTGATGCACATGGCGGACGTGCAGTCGTCCCCGGGCAGTGTGGCGCAGGTGCGTGAGTCAGCCGCTTACCTGACGCGCTTTGCTAAAACGCGTGGCGTGGCAATTATCATGGTCGGTCATGTGACTAAAGACGGTTCACTTGCCGGGCCAAAAGTCCTCGAACACTGTATCGACTGCTCGGTGATGCTGGATGGCGATGCCGATTCCCGTTTCCGCACGTTGCGTAGCCATAAAAACCGCTTCGGTGCGGTGAATGAATTGGGCGTGTTCGCCATGACGGAACAAGGGCTGCGTGAAGTGAGCAACCCTTCTGCCATCTTCCTGAGCCGTGGTGATGAAGTGACTCCCGGCAGCTCGGTGATGGTGGTGTGGGAAGGTACGCGGCCGTTGCTGGTAGAGATCCAGGCGCTGGTGGATCAATCCATGATGTCCAACCCACGTCGTGTGGCTGTGGGTCTTGAGCAAAACCGCCTGGCAATTTTGCTGGCCGTTTTACACCGCCATGGCGGTTTGCAAATGGCTGACCAGGATGTATTTGTGAATGTGGTGGGTGGTGTGAAAGTCACGGAAACCAGTGCTGACCTGGCGTTACTGCTGGCGATGGTTTCCAGTCTGCGAAATCGTGCTTTGCCGCAAGATTTAGTGGTGTTTGGTGAAGTCGGGCTGGCAGGCGAAATTCGTCCGGTGCCAAGCGGGCAGGAACGTATTTCTGAGGCAGCAAAACACGGCTTTAAACGTGCTATTGTGCCGCAGGCGAATGTGCCGAAAAAACTACCGGAAGGGATGCAGGTCTTCGGCGTGAAAAAACTTGCTGATGCGCTGTCGGTGTTTGACGACTTATAATGACCTATTTCGCAGGAGGCACAGCATGTCGTCTTTTGAGTACCTGAAGACCGCTATTCGTCAGCAGAGCGTGACGCTGCAACAGGTTGCAGAATCCTGCGGCATGACCAAAGGCTATCTTAGCCAGTTACTGAACGCCAAAATCAAAAGTCCAAGCGCGCAGAAGCTGGAGGCGTTACACCGTTTTCTGGGTCTTGAATTTCCCCGCCGTGAGAAAAAAGTCGGCGTGGTGTTTGGTAAGTTTTATCCGCTGCATACCGGCCATATCTATTTGATTCAACGCGCGGCAAGCCAGGTTGATGAACTGCACATCATTATGGGTTATGACGAAACCCGCGACCGTTTGTTGTTTGAAGACAGCGCCATGTCTCAGCAACCCACCACGGGCGACCGTCTGCGCTGGCTACTACAGACTTTCAAATATCAGAAAAACATCCGTATTCATTCGTTTAACGAAGAGGGGATGGAGCCGTATCCGCATGGTTGGGATGTCTGGAGCCGTGGCATCAAAAATTTTATGGAAAGCAAAGGTATCAATCCCGATTGCATCTACACCTCTGAAGAGGGCGATGCGCCACGGTTTATCGAACAGCTCGGCATTGAAACGGTGCTGATAGACCCAAAACGCACGTTCATGAATATCAGCGGTGGGCAGATTCGCGAAAACCCGTTCCGCTACTGGGAATATATCCCGACGGAAGTGAAACCGTTCTTTGTCAGAACCGTCGCTATTCTGGGTGGTGAATCGAGCGGGAAGTCGTGGATGGTGAATAAGCTCGCCAACATTTTCAACACCACCAGTGCCTGGGAATATGGGCGGGATTACGTCTTTTCCCATCTGGGTGGGGATGAGATGGCGCTGCAATATTCTGATTATGACAAGATTGCTATCGGTCACGCGCAGTACGTTGATTTTGCAGTGAAGTATGCGAATAAAGTAGCGTTTATCGATACCGACTTTGTCACCACGCAGGCATTCTGTAAAAAGTATGAAGGCCGCGAACACCCGTTTGTGCAGGCGCTTATCGACGAATACCGTTTTGACCTGGTGATTTTGCTTGAGAACAACACGCCATGGGTGGCTGATGGTTTGCGCAGTCTTGGCAGCGATGCGGATCGGAAATCCTTCCAGGATTTGTTGGTGTCGATGCTTGATGAAAACAACATCAGCTATGTGCACGTGGAAGAGTCGGACTACGATTCGCGTTTCTTACGCTGTGTGGATTTGGTGAAGAATATGATTGGCGAGCGGGGATAATCGGGCTTGTCAAAAGAAGGGGCGCATTAAGCGCCCCTTTTTTTATTACTTCGTTACGCGCTTGTACTTAATACGCTTAGGTTCCAGCGCATCCGCACCCAGGGTGCGTTTCTTGTACTCTTCGTACTCAGTAAAGTTACCTTCAAAGAACTCCACTTTACCTTCATCCTGGTAATCCAGAATGTGCGTGGCGATACGGTCAAGGAACCAACGGTCGTGCGAGATAACCATTGCACAGCCTGGGAATTCCAACAGGGCGTTTTCTAACGCGCGCAGGGTTTCGATATCCAGGTCGTTGGTTGGTTCATCGAGCAGCAATACGTTACCGCCAACTTGCAGCAGTTTCGCCAGATGCAGACGGCCGCGCTCACCACCGGACAGTTCACCAACACGTTTACCCTGGTCAACGCCTTTAAAGTTAAAGCGACCCACGTACGCACGGCTTGGCATCTCGGTATTACCGACACGCATAATGTCCTGGCCGCCGGAAACTTCTTCCCACACGGTTTTGCTGTTGTCCATCGCGTCACGGAACTGATCGACAGAAGCCAGTTTCACGGTTTCGCCCAGTTCAATGGTGCCGCTGTCAGGTTGTTCCTGACCCGACATCATACGGAACAGAGTTGATTTACCCGCGCCGTTCGGACCGATGATGCCCACAATCGCGCCTTTCGGTACGGAGAAGGTCAGGTCTTCAATCAGCAGGCGATCGCCGTAGGATTTACGCAGGTTGGTCACTTCAACGACTTTATCGCCCAGACGTGCACCTGGTGGAATAAACAGTTCGTTGGTTTCGTTACGTTTCTGGTATTCGGTGTTGTTCAGTTCTTCAAAGCGAGCCAGACGGGCCTTGCCTTTAGACTGGCGGCCTTTAGCGCCCTGACGAACCCACTCCAGCTCCTTCTCAATGGATTTACGGCGAGCCGCTTCCGTTGAGGCTTCCTGAGCCAGACGAGCATCTTTCTGCTCAAGCCAGGAAGAGTAGTTACCTTCCCACGGAATACCTTCGCCGCGGTCAAGTTCCAGAATCCAGCCTGCAACGTTGTCGAGGAAGTAACGGTCGTGCGTAATTGCCACAACGGTGCCTTCAAAGTCGTGCAGGAAGCGCTCGAGCCATGCCACGGATTCAGCATCCAGGTGGTTGGTTGGTTCGTCGAGCAGCAGCATGTCGGGTTTTTCGAGCAGCAGGCGGCAAAGTGCCACGCGGCGACGTTCACCACCGGACAGGTTAGCGATTTTCGCATCCCAGTCTGGCAGACGCAGTGCATCAGCAGCACGCTCGAGTTGCACGTTCAGGTTATGGCCGTCGTGCGCCTGAATGATTTCTTCAAACTTGCCCTGTTGGGCTGCCAGTTTGTCGAAGTCAGCGTCCGGCTCAGCATATTTGGCATAGACTTCGTCGAGGCCTTTCAGGGCATTAACCACTTCAGCCACGGCTTCTTCAACCGATTCACGGACGGTATGTTCAAGGTTGAGTTGCGGTTCTTGCGGCAGATAGCCGATTTTCAGTCCAGGTTGTGGACGAGCTTCGCCTTCGATGTCGGTATCAATGCCGGCCATAATGCGCAGCAGCGTGGATTTACCGGAACCGTTCAGACCCAGTACGCCAATCTTGGCGCCAGGGAAGAAACTGAGCGAGATATTTTTCAGAATATGGCGTTTCGGCGGAACAACTTTGCCGACACGATGCATGGTATAAACGAATTGAGCCACAGTGCGACTTCGCCTCTTTTTCGTGATGTAAGATGGTACATATCAGTGGCGAAGTGTAGCCGTTTTCAGCAGGTAATCCCAGCAGGGGAAGTGGGATGTGTTACCCGGAACAGCCTTAACGCTTTTAAAGACAAAATAACACCCTCTGGCGTGGCGAAACTGCAATACCAGGGTTAGCATGAAGTAATTAATGGCGGCATGATGCTGCCCGTGAACATGTGAGGAGAACTTGTGGGGAAAGCCAAACAAGTCGTAGGGCAATTGCTGGTGGCGATGGTAACTCTTGCGGCAATAACTCATGCAGTTCGTGCGGATTCTCTGGACGAGCAGCGCAGCCGCTACGCGCAAATCAAACAAGCATGGGATAGCAAGCAAATGGATGTGGTGGCGCGAATCATGCCCACTTTGCAAGATTATCCGCTGTATCCCTATCTCGAATATCGCCAGATTACTGACGACTTAATGAATGAGCCAACGCTCGTCGTCAGCCAATTTATTGCAGCCAACCCAACACTTCCGCCAGCGCGGGTGCTGAAGTCACGTTTTGTGAATGAACTGGCGCGCCGTGAAGACTGGCGTGGCTTGCTGGCATTTAGCCCTGATCAACCCGGCACAACTGAAGCCAAATGTAATTATTACTACGCGAAATTTAACACCGGGCAGGCAGATGCTGCATGGGCGGGTGCTAAAGATTTATGGCTGACAGGTAAAAACCAGCCGTCGAGCTGTGATCGTTTATTCTCGGCGTGGCGTTCGTCCGGCACCCTGGATCCGCTGGCGTACCTGGAACGTATTCGCCTGGCGATGAAAGAAGGCAATACTTCGCTGGTTAATAACCTGGCGAGCCAAATGCCAGCCGAATACCAGACCATTTCCAGCGCGCTGATTAGCCTGCAAAACAATCCCAATTCCGTGCTGACATTTGCCCAAACCGTGGGGGCAACCGACTTCACCCGTCAGGCCGCAGCCGTGGCGTTTGCCCGCGTGGCGCGTGATGACGTCGAAAATGCGCGCTTGTTGGTTCCGGCATTAATTCAAGCTCAGCAACTTAACGATTCTCAGGCTCAGGAGCTAAGAGACACTGTGGCCTGGCGTTTGATGGGCAACGATATCACTGCCGAACAGGCCGCCTGGCGTGATGATGCGATTATGCGTTCAGAGTCCACAAGCTTAGTTGAACGACGCGTGCGTATGGCGCTGGGAACGGGCGATCGAAATGGTCTGAATACCTGGCTTGCGCGTTTGCCAATGGAAGCCAAAGAGAAAGATGAATGGCGCTACTGGCAGGCGGATCTGCTGATGGAGCGTGGCCGCGATACGGAAGCCAAAGATATCCTTCATTCCTTAATGCAGCAACGGGGTTTCTACCCGATGGTGGCAGCGCAGCGTTTAGGAGAAGAGTATCCGTTACGCGTCGATAAAGCGGTTGCGGTAAACCCGGCGTTGGTGCAAGGGCCTGAAATGGCGCGTGTGCGCGAACTGATGTACTGGAATCTCGATAATACTGCGCGTAGCGAATGGGCAAACTTGATAAGCAGTCGTAGCAAACCGGAGCAGGAAGGGTTAGCCCGTTACGCTTTTGAGCAAAACTGGTGGGATCTTAGCGTACAGGCAACGATCGCCGGAAAACTTTGGGATCATCTCGAAGAGCGCTTCCCGCTGGCGTACAAAGATATTTTCTCTCGCTACGTGAGCGGAAAAGATATCTCGCAAAGCTACGCGATGGCGATTGCGCGTCAGGAAAGTGCCTGGAACCCTAAAGTAAGATCGCCTGTTGGCGCGAGTGGTTTAATGCAAATCATGCCGGGTACTGCGACGCACACCGTGAAGATGTTTAATATTCCAGGTTACACCAGCACGAATCAGCTACTGGACCCGGAGACCAACATCAACATCGGCACCAGTTACTTGCAGTATGTTTCCCAGCAATTTGAGAATAACCGGATTTTCTCATCCGCGGCGTATAACGCAGGTCCTGGACGTGTCAGAACCTGGCTGGGTAACAGCGCCGGGCGTATCGACGCAGTGGCCTTCGTTGAAAGTATTCCTTTCTCCGAAACTCGCGGATATGTGAAAAACGTGCTGGCTTACGATGCCTACTACAGCTATTTCATGGGCAAATCGAAGCCGCTGCTCACCGATGGAGAGTGGCAACGCCGTTATTGATTTTGTGGGGTCTATGATATGCTGCGTACTAGTTGAATAGTATGGTGGCATATCATGACTCAGCATTCTCAATATTCGGCAGAGCACGCCGAGCAAAGTAATCAAGAGTGGCTCCGCTTTGTGGAGCTGCTACAGCAATCGTTCGATAAGCAGCTGCACATGCCGCTGCTTATGCTGTTGCTGACGCCAGACGAACGCACAGCCTTGGGGACGCGCGTCAGAATAATTGAAGAGTTACTGCGTGGTGAGATGAGTCAGCGTGAGCTTAAAAACGAGCTTGGCGCGGGGATTGCGACAATCACGCGTGGTTCCAATAGCCTGAAATCTGCCCCGCCTGCGTTGCGCGCCTGGCTGGAGCAGGAATTATTAGCCGGTAAAAACTAGTGATAAATCGAGTTGTGGAACGGGCTTAATGCCAGAATCACGGCCTGGTGATAAACGCTACTGCGCGTTAGTTTCCCGCCGGTAAAGACACCAATCGCCCCTTCTTTATTACCAATCTTATCAATCCCGGTATAGGCCGACATCACTGGCCCTAACGCTTCGCCTGCCCGGACTTTCTCAAGAATAATGGCGGGCAGCGGAAGGGTTGCCGAACGGGCTTCACCGCGCTGCTTGTGGTTTTCAATAACGACCCAGCTAAACGTACTGTCGTCGTCAATTCCTGCTTCAACCGCCACCCAAAAATCTGCCTCAGGGCGAACCTGGCGAGCATTCATAATTCGGCATCGTGCGCCAGTTCGCGTTTCATGGTTTCCGAATGGCTGTTCGGGCACGCCACTATCGACGGCGACGGGTTCAATATGGCAGCATCCCTCACCATAGATATCGTCGAATGCCTGGAGAATTGCCTGAATTTTGGCAGGATTGGTTGTTGCGCAGACGACATGGTACATAATCATTGAAACTCTCAAGAAATTGTTGCCGCAGTATAACGGAAAAAACGCATGTTACAGGTATACCTTGTTCGCCACGGCGAAACGCAGTGGAATGCGCAACGCCGCATTCAGGGCCAGTCAGACAGTGCGCTGACTGAAAAAGGAGAACGTCAGGCCGAGCAGGTGGCCGAGCGTGTCAAAACGTTGGGCATTACGCATGTGATTGCCAGTGATTTGGGGCGTACACGGCGTACCGCTGAGATCATTGCGATGGCGTGTGGTGTGGATGTCACGCTGGACGCCCGTTTACGCGAGCTGGATATGGGCGTTCTGGAACGTCGTAATCTGGATACGCTAAACGAAGAAGAAGAGGGCTGGCGTCGTCAACTCGTCAATGGCACGGCTGATGGCCGAATTCCTGACGGTGAAAGCATGTTGGAGATGAGCGAACGTATGCACGCAGCTTTAAATGCTTGCCTGGATTTACCTGCGGGGAGTCGTCCGTTGCTGGTGAGTCACGGTATGGCGCTGGGCTGCCTGGTGAGTACGATTCTGGGTTTACCCGCCTGGGCTGAACGTCGCTTACGTTTAAGAAACTGTTCGATTTCTCGGGTGGATCACCAACAAAGTCCGTGGCTGGCTTCTGGCTGGGTGATTGAAACGGCAGGGGACATCTCGCATCTGGACGCCCCTGCGTTGGACGAATTACAGCGTTAATTAACGGCGCACTGGAATCAGATATTCACATCTGATTTGCATTGGTCGGTCCTGAACACGCGCTTCTTCCTGCGGGAAGAAGCGTTCAATATCCTGACCTTTGCGACGCGTCAGGTTCAGCGATGGCATACAGGTGCCGTAAATCGTCAGGATAAATTCCTGCAAACCGGTGCCTGGGCCTTCGTAGTCGAACTGTACGTAGTCGCCACCTTCCAGTCTGACTGGATGGGAATCGGGCAAGAACCCATTCGCCAGTTCTGGCGCGAGAGCCGTGGTATAAAACACTTCCTGCTCGTCATCACGCTCAATGCTTGGGCGCGGCTCATGCAAACCGTAAAGTACACGTGGCAAAGTTGGAGAGTTCCCCAGGAACTGCGTCCAGAACTGAATGCGCATTTCGTTGCGGAAATCAGAGATTTGTTCAAGCGTGCAGCTATAACTTTGCGTGACGCCAACCAGGTGAGTTTCTGGTAGCGTGACAAACTGCGCTTGAGGCAGTGCATACTCATCTAAACGCAACGGCGGACGCATGCCGAAAGCGCTCCAGTCAGGAGAACGACGGTACAATGCAGGCGTTTGAGTAAACTGTTTTTTGAAGGCGCGAGTAAACGTCTGTTGCGAGTCAAAACGATACTGTAAGGCAATATCCAGAATTGGACGCGCGGTCAATCGCAATGCTACGGCGGATTTAGATAAACGACGCGCACGAATATATGCACCAATGGCATGACCCGTTACGTCTTTGAACATCCGTTGTAGATGCCACTTGGAATAGCCTGCTTTTGCCGCCACATTATCCAGTGACAGAGGCTGATCCAGATGGCCTTCTAGCCAGGTTAATAGATCGCGAATGATCCCTGCCTGATCCATATAATATCCTCATCCTGACACGGTGAGTGCCGTTAATGTGGGCGATGATAGCACTTTTTGTTGTTATGACATTCAGAGTTTTTTTTAACAAGTCGTGCCAAAATTAGCTACTCATTCTGATAATTTTATTAATAACGTGATATTTAACGACTTTCTGGTCGAAAAAGTTAATAGTCCCTACATGTAATCTTAACCAACGGTAACAATATGAAATATAAAGTTTTAGTTGTACTGGGTTCATTGATGTTGATTTCATTGGGTGTTCGGGCAGAGCAAATTGGCTCGGTTGACACGGTTTTCAAAATATTTGGCCCTGACCATAAAATCGTCGTTGAGGCGTTTGACGACCCTGATGTTAAAAACGTGACCTGCTATATCAGTCGCGCAAAAACAGGTGGCATTAAAGGTGGTTTAGGTCTTGCCGAAGATACCTCAGATGCGGCAATTTCCTGCCAGCAAGTGGGACCGGTAGAACTGAGCGAGAAAATTAAAGCGGGTAAAACTCAGGGAGATGTGGTGTTCCAGAAACGGACATCGCTGGTCTTTAAAAAGCTGCAAGTAGTTCGTTTTTACGATGCAAAACGTAACACGCTGGCATACCTGGCTTATTCTGACAAAGTCGTCGACGGCTCGCCTAAAAACGCGCTAAGTGCCGTGCCAATTATGCCGTGGAAGTAACCAGGAGCGAATAATGAGTCAGGCCACAATCTGGTTAGTTGAGGATGAAGCCAGTATCGCCGATACGCTTATCTACACGTTGCAACAAGAAGGCTTTGTGGTGTGCGGGTTTGATCGCGGTTTGCCAGTGTTGGATGCGGCGCGTGTTGCGCGTCCGGACCTGGCGATTCTGGATGTCGGCCTGCCAGACATTAATGGTTTTGAGTTATGTCGTCGCTTGTTGGCTGATTATCCAGAATTACCGTTACTGTTTCTGACGGCGCGTAGCGAAGAGGTCGACCGGTTGATTGGCCTCGAAATTGGCGCGGATGACTATATTGCCAAGCCATTCTCCCCGCGGGAAGTGTGTGCGAGGGTGCGAACCGTTTTGCGCCGTTTACACAAGCAGCGGCAAAATACCGGAGCCAGCGTTCAGCGTATTGGATTGTTTGAACTTAACGAAATGGCTGCGCTGATCACCTGGTGCCAGCAACCTTTGCACCTCACTCGCTATGAATTCCTGATGCTAAAGATTTTTTTGCAGTGGCCAGGGCGTGTATTTTCGCGCCAGCAACTCATGGAATTAGTCTGGAGCACGGCGGAAGAAAGTTTTGATCGCACCGTGGATACTCACATCAAAACCCTGCGAGCCAAACTCCGGGCTATTAATCCTGATCTTTCCCCCATCAACACGCACCGTGGCCTGGGTTACAGCCTGGGGGTGAGCTAATGCGCATCGGCATGCGCTTGTTGCTGGGCTATTTTCTGATTGTGGCGATTGCGGCCTGGTTTGTGCTGTCGATTTTTTTACAAGAAGTAAAACCCGGTGTTCGACGAGCAACCGAGGGAACGTTGATTGATACCGCAACGTTACTCGCCGAGTTTGCGCGTGCTGATATGCTGGCTGGAAATGCGCAAAACGGGCAACTTGCGCAAGCATTTTCCCGCCTTAATCAACATAACTTTCAGGCCAATATCGGCGGTATTACCAAATCCCGAAATGAATATCGTGTCTACCTGACGGATGCGAAAGGCATTGTTTTGTTCGATTCCAGCGGCAAAGCAACGGGCCAGGATTACTCGCGCTGGAATGATGTGTGGCTGACCCTACAAGGGAAATATGGCGCGCGCAGTACGCCAGTCAATGCCAATAACCCGGAAAGCACGGTGATGTATGTGGCTGCTCCGGTGCGTGACGGCACAAACATTATTGGTGTACTGAGCGTAGGAAAACCTAATAGCGCGCTGGAACCGGTTATTCGCCGCAGCGAGCGCCGTATTTTGTGGGCGGGCGTTGCATTGCTGGGTATCGCGTTGATGATTGGCTTCGGGGTGGTGTTATGGATTAACCGCTCGATTGGCGCGCTTGTGTGTTACGCCGATTCAGTCACCGAAGAACATCCTTTGCCGTTGCCAAAACCGGGCAGCAGCGAATTGCGCAAACTGGCCTTAGCGCTGGAAAGTATGCGCCTGAAACTCGAAGGGAAAAGTTATATCGAACAGTATGTTCATGCGCTGACGCATGAGCTGAAAAGCCCGCTGGCGGCGATTCGGGGGGCGGCTGAAATTTTGCGTGAAGGCCCGCCGCAGGAAGTGGTGGAGAAATTCTCGGTGAATATTCTGCAGCAAAATCTGCGTATGCAGCAACTGGTGGATAATTTATTACGCCAGGCAAAACTGGAAAGCCGGGCGGAAATCACACCGCAGACGATTCATCTGGTCGCACTATTTTCTGCCTTGTGCGACAGCCGTGAAGTGGTCGCTCATAGCAAACAGATTTCGTTAAGCATCGATGAGAGCACACTGAAAGACACCGTGGTTGAAGGCGACTTCGCGCTGCTGGAACAGGCTATCGGGAATTTGCTGGATAACGCGCTCGATTTCACCCCGCCAGGCGGTGAGGTGACGCTGAGTGTCGAAAATGCTGCTGACAGCGTGGCTATCCTGGTAACGGATACCGGAAGCGGTATTCCGGACTATGCTCGCGATCGTGTTTTTGAGCGTTTCTATTCCTTACCCCGCAGCAACGGGCAAAAGAGCAGCGGCTTAGGGCTGGCTTTTGTGCGCGAAGTGGCGCGTCTGCATCGTGGCACCATTACGCTTGAGAACCGCCCGGAGGGTGGGGCGCAAGCCAGGCTGACCCTCCCGGGAAAATAATTTCACCACTTCACCGTCTCTTCACATAACTTCATTTAGCCCCCACATACGCTCGCTATCCTCGCCACATCAAAATATGGAGGGGATTATGTTGAAATCTGCGTTGTTCTGGAAAGTGATGATTTTACTCGGTTGCATGCTGCTGTTGCTCATTCCGCTGAGTATGCTGAGTTCGTTAATTGATGAGCGCAGCAGTTATCGGGATGATGTTGAGCAGTCGCTGCGTCAGAGTACCAGCGGCCCACAGACCATTACCGGCCCGCTCATTGCCATTCCCATAACTGAACTGACAACCGTTATGGAAGACAATAAAGAGGTTAAAAAAGAGCGCCGCTTCATTCGCTACTATCTGCCGGAAAACTTAAATATAGTGGGAAAGCAGACCGTTGAGCCACGTCATATCGGCATTTACGAGGGGCAAATTTGGCGCACAGCTATCACGATTGATGCCACGTTTAACCGCCAGCAGCTCAATAATGATTTTAGCGGTAACACCCAAATTGGCGCACCGTATGTCGTGCTGGCAGTAGGTGATTCTCGCGGTATCGGTAAAGTTGGCGAGTTGGATATCAACGGCAAATCTTATCCGATTGAACCTGGGAGTCACTTACCCGGCGTTGAACAGGGGCTGCACGCCATTCTCCCTGCTGAGCATCTCCAGGATGAGAAACTCACGCTTCGCTTTAGTCTGGACTTGATGGGCACCAAACAGCTTGCCGTGGTGCCGCTTGGACGCAATAGCCAGTTCAGTTTAACCAGCAACTGGCCGCATCCGAGCTTTATTGGCGATTTCCTGCCGCAACAGCGCACGGTAACGGAAAGCGGATTTACCGCTAATTGGCAGAGCACCTGGTTTGCCAACAACCTGAACACCAGCTTCTATGATGGACAAATTGTGGATGTCGATCGCCTGCCAGCCTTTAGCGTGACGGTGGCAAATCCTGTCGACCAGTATCAACTCACCGATCGCGCTGTAAAGTACGCCATCTTACTGATTGGTCTGACGTTTATGAGTTTCTTCCTGCTGGAGACGCTGACGGGTTTGCGCGTTCACCCGATGCAGTATTTGTTGGTTGGGCTATCGCTGGTGATGTTTTATCTTGTTCTGTTGGCGGTCTCAGAACATATCGGGTTTAACGGCGCGTGGCTGCTGGCGAGTCTGATTTGTGCGGGGATTAATGGGTTCTATTTGAAGGCCATTCTGAACAGCTGGAAAACCAGTTTGATGTTTACGATCGGCTTGCTGACGCTTGATGCAGTGCTCTGGCAGTTGCTTCAGTCTGAGGACAGTGCTTTGTTACTTGGTACGGGAGTCCTTTTTGTGGCGCTATCGGCCATTATGATGCTAACCCGTCACACCGATTGGTACGGCATGAGTAAAAAAGTGCAGACACTGGAAACTGGCGACGCTCAGAAAGACCCTGACCGCTTCCGCCTGTGGAAATAAAGTTTTTCTAAAAGCAAAAGAAAAGGGCGGATTAAATCCGCCCTTTCGTGTTCAAGTTGATTACAGGTTTATTCCTGTAAATCGCCGCAGAAGCGATAACCTTCGCCATGGATGGTGGCGATGATTTCAGGTGTATCTGGAGTCGATTCGAAATGCTTACGAATACGACGAATTGTGACGTCAACGGTACGGTCGTGCGGCTTAAGCTCACGGCCTGTCATTTTCTTCAGCAATTCAGCACGAGACTGAATTTTCCCAGGGTTTTCGCAGAAGTGCAGCATCGCGCGGAATTCGCTACGCGGCAACTTGTACTGCTCGCCATTTGGGCTGACCAGTGAACGGCTGTTGATGTCCAGTTCCCAACCATTGAACTTGTAGCTTTCAACGGAACGACGTTCTTCGCTGATTGCACCCAGGTTCATAGTACGAGACAACAAGTTACGCGCACGAATGGTTAATTCACGTGGGTTGAATGGCTTAGTGATGTAATCATCTGCGCCGATTTCAAGGCCAAGGATTTTATCCACTTCGTTATCGCGGCCGGTCAGGAACATCAATGCCACATTGGCTTGCTCACGCAATTCACGCGCCAGGAGCAGGCCATTTTTACCTGGCAGATTGATATCCATAATGACAAGGTTGATGTCATTATCGGAAAGGATCTGATGCATTTCAGCGCCATCTGTCGCTTCAAAAACATCATAGCCTTCAGCTTCAAAAATGCTCTTTAACGTGTTGCGTGTTACTAATTCGTCTTCGACGATAAGAATATGCGGGGTCTGCATGTTTGCTACCTAAAATTGCCAACTAAATCAAAACAGGAAGTACAAAAGTCCCTGACCTGCCTATTACATGCCATAAATTAACATGTTGGGCGTAACATGACTAAAGTACGTAATTGCGTTCTTGATGCACTTTCCATCAACGTCAACAACATCATTAGCTTGGTCGTGGGCACTTTTCCCTCTGGACCCGACGGTGTCAAAAACGGTTGTTATCCTATACCATTTTAACAGCAACATAACAGGCAGGACCGCTTTAGACATCTGATAAAACTACGCTTCGTTGACATATATCAAATTCAATTGTAGCACGTTAACAGTTTGATGAAATCATCGTAGCGTTTTGCCACCTTTCATCACATTTTTTTAATAATCAATATAGTTACGTGAATTGATTAGTAAACAATGTAAATCAGATTGCCTGTGGTATGGGTTCGGCATTTTTGCTATATAAAACAAACTGATATTGCTTAATATTGCCTTGCGGTGTGCTGGTCAAACCACGAATAAGTATTCAAGGTACTTATGATTCGCATTACATGCATTTTATAGGTGAATGTTGCCTTAATGTAAATTTTTGATGCGTATTATCATTTGTATTTTGTGAATGTCCGAAAACAGACAATTTTTTTAAGAGAGCTTTGATGCGTTTTTTAATTATTTTGGTTGCTCCCGCCAGAGCTGAGAATGTCGGTGCCGCAGCCCGTGCAATGAAGACCATGGGATTTGCTGAACTACGTGTTGTTGATAGCGAAGCGGACCGTCAGCCTGAAGCCCGATGGGTGGCGCATGGTTCCGGCGATGTGCTGGATAACGCGCAGCATTTCGATACGCTCGCGCAAGCGCTGCATGATGTGGATTTCACGATTGCCACTACTGCCCGTAGCCGTGCGAAATTCCATTACTACGCCACGCCGCAGCAACTCGTACCATTGCTTGAAGAAAAGCGGGAATGGGTCGGCACGGCGGCGCTGGTTTTTGGGCGTGAAGATTCGGGGCTGACCAACGAAGAGCTGGAGCTGGCTGATGTCTTAACTGGCGTGCCGATGGTGGCAGATTATCCGTCTCTCAATCTTGGGCAGGCTGTCATGGTGTATTGCTACCAACTCTCCGCGCTGATGCAGCAACCCGCGCCTGAACATGATGTGGTTGACGCAAAACAGTTAGTGGCTTTGCGTGCGCGTATCGCCTCTTTACTTGAGCGTGTTGATGCCAGTGAGGACCAAAAAATGGTCGACTGGTTACAGCAGCGGTTGGGGCTTTTAGCGCAGCGTGATACGGCAATGTTGCACCGTTTGCTCCACGATATTGAAAAAAAGTTACCAGAGAAAAATGCTGGCAACTGAATGGATGGCAGTGGGAATAGGATGTGCTTCCCGCTCTTTTTCAGTGTAATAAACGCATTTTGTGATGGATTATCAGCGTTCGATAGTCATGTCACAGATAGTGGTAAAATTAAAAATAAATTGACTTAGCCTGTCGGATACTTTAGTCAATATAGGTAAATCATATTACGAGCACACAACATCCATGATTCGCATCAGCCTGATGACCACAATTATTACAACCACCATTACCACAGGTAACGGTGCGGGCTGACGCATACCAGGAAAAACGAAAAAAGCCCGCACCTAAACAGTGCGGGCTTTTTTTTGGACTAAAAACTCAAGGGTAATAACAAATGCGAGTGTTGAAATTCGGTGGTACTTCAGTGGCAAATGCGGAGCGTTTTCTCCGTGTTGCCGATATCCTGGAAAGCAATGCCAAACAGGGGCAGGTGGCAACCGTGCTGTCTGCCCCGGCGAAAATTACCAATCACCTCGTTGCCATGATTGAAAAAACCATTGGCGGCCAGGATGCCCTACCGAATATCAGTGACGCAGAACGCATCTTCAGCGAACTTCTTAATGGCCTGGCAGAAGCACAACCCGGTTTTCCTCATGCGCAGCTGAAATCGTTTGTTGACCAGGAGTTTGCTCAGTTAAAGCATGTCCTGCACGGCATCAGCCTGTTGGGGCAATGTCCGGACAGCATCAACGCCGCAATGATTTGCCGTGGAGAAAAACTCTCTATCGCGATCATGGCCGAATTGCTCAAAGCGCGCGGCCACAACGTGACGGTTATCAATCCAGTTGAGAAACTTCTCGCCGTCGGGCATTACCTTGAGTCCACTGTTGATATCGCAGAGTCCGCACGCCGCATCGCCGCCAGCCGCATCCCGGCTGATCATATGATCCTGATGGCGGGCTTTACTGCCGGGAACGACAAAGGTGAGCTGGTGGTGTTAGGACGTAATGGTTCTGACTATTCCGCCGCCGTGCTGGCCGCCTGTTTACGTGCTGATTGCTGTGAAATCTGGACTGACGTTGACGGGGTTTACACTTGCGACCCACGCCAGGTTCCGGATGCCAGGTTATTGAAATCTATGTCGTATCAGGAAGCGATGGAGCTTTCTTACTTCGGCGCTAAAGTTCTGCATCCACGCACGATTTCTCCTATCGCTCAGTTCCAAATCCCTTGTCTGATTAAAAACACCGGAAACCCGCAAGCGCCGGGCACGTTAATTGGCGCGGAGAGCGACGAAGACTCTCTGCCGGTCAAAGGCATCACCAATCTGAACAACATGGCGATGTTTAACGTTTCAGGACCAGGCATGAAAGGCATGGTCGGTATGGCGGCACGTGTGTTTGCGGCAATGTCCGGTGCCGGGATTTCGGTGGTGCTGATTACTCAGTCATCTTCTGAATACAGCATCAGCTATTGCGTGCCGCAGGCGGATTGCGCCCGAGCGCGTCGTGCGATGGAAGATGAGTTTTATCTCGAGCTGAAAGAGGGCCTGCTCGAGCCACTGGCGATCATGGAGCATCTGGCGATTATCTCCGTCGTCGGTGACGGCATGCGCACGCTACGTGGCATTTCCGCCAAGTTCTTCGCCGCTCTTGCACGTGCCAATATCAATATCGTGGCCATTGCACAAGGCTCTTCCGAGCGCTCGATTTCCGTGGTGGTCAGCAATGACGACGCGACAACTGGCGTGCGTGTGACCCATCAGATGCTATTCAATACCGATCAGGTTATCGAAGTGTTCCTGATTGGCGTGGGCGGCGTTGGTGCGGCATTAGTCGAGCAAGTGAAACGCCAGCAGGCGTGGCTCAAGCAAAAACATATCGATTTGCGCGTGTGCGGCATTGCGAACTCGAAAGCGCTGCTGACCAATATTCACGGCCTGAATCTGGACAACTGGCAGGAAGAGCTGGCGCAGGCGAAAGAGCCGTTCAACCTTGGTCGCCTGATTCGCCTGGTGAAAGAGTACCATTTGCTGAACCCGGTCATTGTTGACTGTACTTCCAGCCAGGCGGTGGCCGATCAGTACGCCGATTTCCTGGGTGAAGGTTTCCACGTGGTGACGCCGAACAAAAAGGCGAACACCTCGACCATGAACTACTACCACCAGATGCGTAACGCTGCGGCGAAATCACGCCGTAAATTCCTTTACGACACCAACGTGGGCGCGGGCCTGCCGGTTATCGAAAACCTGCAAAACTTGCTTAACGCAGGTGATGAATTGCAACGTTTCTCCGGCATTCTTTCTGGTTCGCTGTCGTTTATCTTTGGCAAACTCGACGAAGGTATGAGCTTGTCAGAAGCCACCAAAGTGGCGCGAGAAATGGGTTACACCGAACCCGATCCGCGTGACGATCTTTCCGGCATGGACGTCGCGCGTAAGCTGTTAATTCTGGCGCGTGAAACCGGCAGCAACCTTGAGCTATCCGATATTGTTATCGAGCCAGTGTTGCCTGAGTCGTTTGATTCTACAGGTGATGTCGAATCGTTTATGGCGCGTATCCCGCAACTGGATGACGAGTTTTCTGCGCGTGTGGCAAAAGCCCGCGACGAAGGAAAAGTGTTGCGTTATGTTGGCGTGATTGAAGCGGACGGCAGCTGCAACGTTAAAATTGATGCGGTTGATGGTAACGACCCGTTGTATAAAGTTAAAAACGGTGAGAACGCCCTGGCGTTCTATAGCCATTATTATCAGCCGTTACCGCTTGTCTTGCGAGGTTACGGAGCAGGAAATGATGTGACTGCTGCCGGTGTTTTCGCTGACTTATTGCGCACTTTGTCATGGAAGTTAGGAGTTTAAGATGGTTAAAGTATACGCCCCGGCTTCCAGTGCCAATATGAGCGTCGGGTTTGATGTGCTGGGCGCGGCGGTTTCGCCAATCGACGGTTCGCTGCTAGGCGATTATGTGACGGTCGAAGCGGCAGACACTTTCAGTTTGAATAATATTGGACGCTTCGCCAGCAAGTTACCTGATGAGCCGCGCGAAAATATCGTTTACCAATGCTGGGAGCGTTTCTGCCAGGAAATCGGCAAAAACATTCCGGTGGCCATGACGCTGGAAAAAAGCATGCCGATTGGTTCTGGTCTGGGATCGAGCGCGTGTTCGGTAGTCGCAGGCTTAATGGCGATGAACGAATACTGCGGTAAACCGCTAAACGACACCCGTTTGCTGAGTCTGATGGGTGAGCTGGAAGGGCGCATTTCGGGCAGCGTTCACTACGATAACGTTGCACCGTGCTTCCTCGGCGGTATGCAATTGATGATTGAAGAAAATGGCATCATCAGCCAGTCTGTACCGGGCTTTGATGAATGGCTATGGGTGCTGGCGTATCCGGGAATTAAAGTCTCGACCGCAGAAGCACGAGCGATTCTGCCAGCGCTTTATCGCCGCCAGGATTGCATCAGCCACGGACGCCATCTGGCAGGCTTTATTCACGCCTGTCACACCCGTCAGCCACATCTTGCGGCAAAACTGATGCGTGATGTGATTGCCGAGCCGTACCGCGCAAAATTGCTGCCGCGCTTTAACGAAGCACGCCAGGCCGCCGCGGATATTGGTGCACTGGCGAGTGGTATTTCGGGTTCCGGCCCAACTCTTTTTGCGCTGTGCGATAACACTGACACCGCACAACGCGTGGCTGACTGGCTCAGCCAACACTATTTGCAGAACCAGGAAGGTTTTGTACATATTTGCCGTCTGGACACGGCGGGCGCACGAGTTCTGGGATAACGCATGAAACTGTATAACCTTAAAGATCATAATGAGCAGGTCACTTTTGCCCAGGCAATTGTGCAGGGTTTGGGTAAACAGCAGGGGCTGTTTTTTCCTCACGATTTGCCGGAATTTGAACTGACCGAAGTCGACGAAATGTTGAAGATGGATTTCGTCTCTCGCAGCAGTAAGATTTTGTCTGCATTTATCGGTGATGAAATCCCGCAAGAAATTCTCGAAGAACGTGTGCGTGCGGCGTTTGCTTTCCCTGCACCGGTGAAAAGCGTAGAGCCAGATATCGGCTGCCTTGAGCTGTTCCACGGTCCAACGCTGGCGTTTAAAGACTTCGGTGGCCGCTTTATGGCGCAGATGCTGACGCATATCAGCGGCGACAAACCGGTCACTATTTTGACCGCGACTTCTGGCGATACGGGGGCTGCGGTAGCGCATGCTTTCTACGGCCTGAAAAACGTGCGCGTCGTTATCCTGTATCCGCGTGGCAAAATTAGCCCGCTACAGGAAAAACTGTTCTGTACCCTTGGCGGTAATATTGAAACTGTCGCTATCGACGGCGATTTCGATGCTTGCCAGGCGCTGGTGAAACAAGCGTTTGATGATGAAGAGCTGAAATTGGCGCTGGGGTTAAACTCCGCCAACTCAATCAACATCAGCCGTTTGCTGGCGCAGATTTGCTATTACTTTGAAGCGGTGGCGCAACTGCCGCAAGAAGCTCGCAATCAGCTGGTGGTTTCCGTACCAAGCGGCAACTTTGGTGATTTAACCGCGGGCTTGCTGGCAAAATCTCTCGGCTTGCCGATCAAGCGTTTTATCGCGGCGACCAATGCCAACGACACCGTTCCACGTTTTCTGACCAACGGCGAATGGGCACCGAAAACCACGGTTGCGACACTTTCTAACGCCATGGATGTCAGCCAGCCTAACAACTGGCCTCGTGTAGAAGAGTTGTTCCGCCGTAAGATTTGGCGTCTGACCGACCTCGGTTATGCGACCGTCACCGACGAAACCACCAAAGCCACGATGAAAGAGCTGAAAGCGGTAGGCTATGTTTCTGAACCGCACGCGGCTATCGCTTATCGCGCACTACGTGACCAGCTCCAGCCAGGCGAATACGGCTTGTTCCTTGGCACTGCGCATCCGGCGAAATTCAAAGAAAGCGTGGAGGAGATCCTCGGTGAAACTCTGCCACTGCCAGCAGAGCTTGCCGAACGTGCTGATTTACCGCTGCTGTCCCACAATCTACCTGCGGATTTTGCTGAGCTGCGTAAATTAATGATGGCCAAAGCGTAAGTTTTTCTGCTCTCGCCATGCTAATCCGAGCTGGAAAACTATAAAGTAATGCCGTTCGTTTAATCGCGAGCGGCATTTTTTTGTCTGATATTTACTGTAGCTGGCAGCCTGGTTCCACGCTTTGGCTAACCACGCGTGTGAACGTCGACAGTGGGCAATATCCTTCAGCTGTCTGGTCGTTACAGCCAGGAATTTTTAGCCGTACGCTTCCCGCAGGTTGATTAAGGCTAAGTGGTGTTTGGGATCGCAACTGCTCGAGAGTCTGATACACCATGCTCACGCTAATATATTGTTTTCCTGACTTATCGCCCAAACGCTCAAAGACTAAAGCACCGCCCGGAGGGGTGTTATCGGGTTGCCCTGGTAGCGTCCAGCGCATGTTGAGCATGCCTGAGATATTGGCAATATTGGTATCGTGTCCGGCAAGAAACAGGATCTTATTGTCAGGTGAGATATCAGGCAGCTTGCTTGCGGTGGCGTTCGGGTCCAGCGCGTTACTGATGGTCTGCAATAACGGCGTTCCGTTATGTTTGGCGATGTAAGGTGTGCGCGCCATCAAATCAAACTGGGCGTTATGCAGTTTCAGTAGCGACGCCCACTCTTGCTCTGAATGAATATTCCCCCACGCCGCTTGCGGCATCCCTTGTGCATATTCCAGCAGGAAAATTTCAGCAAGCGTAGACGAAAGGCCAATGGCCCCGTCAAGAGCGACTTTGTTGCCATTATCTTTTATCGACAGCTTGCTCGGCATGGATTGCGCTAAATCACAGCTTTTATCCGCGCTGTGTTTCTGACACCAGGCAGACGTCGAAAAGTTGAGCGTCGTGTTCATCAAGGCCAGAGAGGGAATATAGTGCTGGTTCAGATTCTTAATGGGCGTTTGAGCTTCTTTTTCAACGGCCTGTTGGACTTGAGTTTTATCCATTGAACAGGTGCCCGCTTTCACCGGATGGAACAGCGGATCGGCTTTTTCAAGATTCTGCTGGTGGTGAATAGTTAAACCACATTGCGGAGCAAGTCCTGCCAGGAAAGCTTCGCCTGTTTTAAGCGTGCGCTGATCAACGTCTGCCCAGACATAAATTGAGTTTGGTGTAGGGCAACTGCCCTGCGATAAAATACCCTGTTGTTGAAACTTCTCGCGATAAAACCCGCCCATCAGGCTAATCAGATGCTCACCGCGTGGCGTGATATAACCCAGTTTTACTGGCCATTCGGGCCAGGTATTAGGTGTTACGTCGCGCATGGTCTGTGTCATTTTGGTGGGGGCTCGTACACCGTGGCGGCTGAGGATTACCACTTTTTCAACCTGGTAGCCTGAAGCGGGAGTATCGCTGGCATATGCCGTAGAGCTTAATGAAAATATGGCGCTCATTGCGACGAACAGACCAGGGTGAAGCGTCAGTTTTTTGCGATTAAAGGCAGAGAACGTCATTTACAGCCTCTTTTCTTTGGGGTGTTTGAGACTGATAAATATACTCCAGAAGCAAAGCGGTAATGTCGAGTTCGTCTCGTTGTCGTTTGGTATGTGAAAAAAATCCACGCAGGTGCGTGGATCTTAAAAGGGCTTGCGGGAGCATTTTTAGAGCCCGCGTTTAGCCATCATTGCTGCAAGGTCGACCAGGCGGTTAGAGAAGCCCCATTCATTATCGTACCAGGCCAATATTTTGACAAGATTACCGCCAATCACCAGCGTCGAAAGCCCATCGATGATAGAAGAACGTGGATCACCCTGATAATCACTCGATACCAGCGGTTCATCGCTGTAGCCCAAAATGCCTTTCAGCGGGCCGCTTGTTGCTGCTTCCAGGAATGCTGCATTCACCTGCGCGACGGTGACCGGGCGTTTTAAGGTTACCGTTAAATCAACGATAGAAACGACGGGGACAGGCACTCGCAATGAGTAACCGGTCAGGCGTCCGTCCAGTTCAGGAATAACTTTGCCTAACGCTTTTGCCGCGCCGCTGGAGTAAGGAACGATGGAGAGGGCGGCAGCTCGCGCACCACGCAGGTCTTTTTCCGGCTGATCGTGTAACGCCTGGCTGTTGGTGTAAGCGTGAGTGGTGTTCATCAAGCCGTGTTCAATACCAAACTGCTGATGCAAAACCTGAGCGGCAGGCGCAAGGCCGTTAGTGGTACAGCTGCCATTGCTCACAACATAATGGCGTTCCGGATCGTACTGCTGATGGTTAACGCCCATCACTATCGTCAGGTCGTCATCTTTGCCCGGTGCAGAGATGATGACGCGTTTTGCTCCGCCGCTATTGATGTGTACTGCGGCCTGCTCGCGACTGGTAAAGAAACCCGTGGCCTCAATAACAATATCGACGCCTGCATCACGCCACGGGATATTTGCCGGATCTCTTTCGCTAAACACGCGAACAAGTTTGCCGTCTACCTGCAAATGCCCGTCAGCCGCTTCAACCGGAACAGGCAATTTTCCCATCAGTGAATCGTGTTTCAGCAGGTGAGCAAGGGTTTTGCTGTCTGTCAGATCGTTGATTGCTACAATTTCTACGTCTGCGTTGCCCAGCGTGGCGCGTAAAACATTACGACCAATTCTGCCGAAACCATTAATACCGACCTTAACCATGATTGACTCCTTCTTTGAAATGTCTGGAATCACTGTAGGCTTCAGGCAAAGTGGCGTAAATGACAAAAAAGGATCAATTCACGCCATTTTTCGACAATGAAAACGCTCGCGGTATTCGCCCGGTGTGAGGTGTAGTTGACGCTCGAAGGCGCGGCGCAAAGTGATGGTATTGCCGAAGCCCACTTTACTCGCGATCTGCTCGAGCGTTTCCCGCGTTTGCTCAAGGCAATGTCGGGCTGCAGCAAGGCGGGCTTCTTCAACATAGCGCGCGGGTGTGATGCCCGTTTCTTTGCTGAAAACACGCGTGAAGTTACGAGGACTCATCGCGACCCGGTCTGCCAGTTTCTCAACCGACAAATCGGCGGATAGATTTTCCAGAAGCCAGTTTTGCAGTTGACCTATCGGACCGGAGATGTCGCTTTGCTGGAGGTGGTATCGACTGAATTGCATCTGCCCGCCGGGACGACGCAGATACATCACCAGATCCTGCGCCACGTCGCGAGCAAGCGTAAAGCCATAATCTTCTTCGACCAGTGCGAGGGTCAGATCAAAACCTGAGCTTACGCCGCCGGAAGTCCAGATAGGGCCATCCTGAAGATAGAGCGGACCACTTTCGACTTTGACGTGTGGGTAAGTAGATTGCATTTTTTCGAGTAGATGCCAGTGGGTTGTCGCACGACGGCCGTTGAGTAACCCAGCCTGCGCCAATAACATTGCCCCGCCGCAAATGGAAACAATGCGCTGAGCGTGAGGTGCGGCAAGCTTTAACCAATCGACCACCGCGGTACCTTCTAGCTCATCTGACCCTCTCCCCGTGATCATAATGGTATCCCGGGGTTCATAAGGATCAAGTTCGTGCAGGCGATGGTCGGCCAGCAAGTTCAGCCCGGATTGACCGTGGATCACCTGATGAGGCTGAGTGGTTGCAAGTCTTATCTGGTAGCGAGGTTGAGACAAGCCTTCCGCCTGTAAGCGGTTGGCTTGCATCAGTATGTCGGCAATCCCGGCGGCTTCGAACAATACCCCGCCATCCGGAACAATAATCAGAAAGGTTTTCATGTCCTGAAAAGTACGCTTTAAACAAAATAAGTCAAGGTGGATCTACATCTGAATCATGGAGGAAATATGCAGGAAAGAAGGAGGGAAAATGTAGGAATTCCCATTAAATGCGGGCGCTTAGAGATTAGGATTGCGGAGAATAACAACCCTATGCTGTAAGGCATATGCTCTCTTCAACGACCCATATGGGGCATGAATGCAGTAAGGAGTCACTTATGTTGAAATCAATTATTCTTGCGTTATCGATGCTGGTAATCGCTCCGTTAGCTGCACAAGCTTCAGAAATCACATTAGTTCCGGCAGTGAAATTACAAATAGGCGATCAGGATAATCACGGAAATTATTGGGATGGCGGTAACTGGCGCGACCATGGTTGGTGGAATGATCACTATGAATGGCGTGATAACAGATGGCATCCGCATGATCATAACAACGATCATCGTGACGACCACTATGACCACGATCATCATGGCAAAGACCATCATGACAACGGTAATCACTACGGCCAAAACAAACATCACTAAACAAAACGCCAGCATTGCGCTGGCGTTTTGTTTTACTGCTCGTGGCGTTTAAACACTAATTCATTCTTACTCGACGTTGTTTCATCGAAGAAATAGCCATCGGTGTTAAAGCCCGTGAGTTGCTCAGGTTTAGTCAGGCGGTTTTCAATGATGTAACGGCTCATCAAGCCACGCGCTTTCTTGGCGTAAAAGCTGATAACTTTAAACTTGCCGTTCTTCTCATCGAGGAACACCGGCTTGATGATTTCTGCATTGAGTTTTTTCGGTTTTACCGATTTGTAATACTCATCAGATGCAAGGTTAACCACGATATTGTCACCCTGAGCCTCGAGCGCCTGATTCAACTTCTCGGTGATGGTATCGCCCCAGAAGTGGTACAGATCTTTACCCTTCGGATTCTCAAGCTTGATACCCATTTCCAGACGATACGGCTGCATTAAATCCAACGGGCGCAACACGCCATATAAGCCGGAAAGCATGCGTAAATGCTGCTGCGCAAAGTCGAAATCCGCATCGCTAAACTCTTCTGCCTGTAATCCGGTGTAGACGTCGCCTTTAAAGGCCAGAATCGCCTGACGCGCATTTTGCGGTGTGAAATCCGGCTGCCATTCGTGAAAACGGGTTTCGTTTAGTGAGGCCAGTTTGTCGCTGATATGCATCAGAGAAGAAATTTGCGGCGCACTGAGTTTGCGCGCCACGGCAATCAACTGCTGGGAATAGTCCAACAGTTCGGGTTGTGTATAACGATCGGTAGGCAGATCGCTTTGATAATCCAGGGTTTTTGCAGGTGAAATTAGAATTAGCATGTTTGTTCCTTGCTCACTTTTACCGCCTACTCTAACAAATTTACTGGAAGTATTAGCCAATGGTTGCGATTAGCGTTTGGTTTCAGGAGGCTTGGGATTGTCCCAAATACCCGGTGCCAGTTGGCTTTTAATTTCAGGAAAACGGTTCGGGTCGAAAACCGGTATTTCTCCGAGCTTCAACTGGCGCAGGTAATCAGCACTCAGGTCGCGTGCAATCGGTGACAGCAGCAGGATTGCTGTGAGGTTGGTGACGGCCATAAACGCCATTGCCACATCCGCCATTTGCCAGACCAGCGGCAGCGGCGAAAGCGTACCAAACATCACCATCACCAGCGCCATGCAGCGGAATAGCACCGTCGCGAAGGGGCTTTTTTGTTGCAAAAAGAAGAGGTTGTTTTCTGCATAGGCATAGTTGGCGACAATCGATGTGAAGGCAAACAACATCACAATCAGCGCGATAAAACCGGTTCCCCACGAGCCAACCATGCTGCTAAGAGCTTGTTGTACCAGGGTAATGCCATTCATGCTGGGATCGGCGGTATCGAGTATTCCGGAAAACAGAATGATGCCTGCGGTTGCAGTACAAATGATCATGGTATCAATCAGCACACCGAACATTTGCACCAGCCCTTGCGAGGCAGGGTGGGGTGGCCACGCAGCCGCTGCCGCAGCCGCGTTAGGGGAAGAACCCATACCCGCTTCGTTAGAGAACATTCCGCGCTGAAAACCGGTGGTAATTGCCTGGCTGATGGTGAATCCAATTGCGCCCGAGGCAGCTTCTTGCCAGCCAAATGCGCTTTTGAACACCAGCGAAACCACTTCTGGTAAACGCTCAATGTTCATCGCCATAACCACCAGACTCGTCAACACCCAGATTAACGCCATGAAGGGCACTAACCATTGGGCAACACGCGCGGTGCCACGCATCCCGCCCCAAATGGTACCTGCGGTGATGACAACAAGAGCCATGCCAATCCAGGTTTTAGGAATACCAAAAGCATGGTTTACCGCATTGGCGATAGAGTTTGCCTGGACCGCATTGAAAATCAGGCCAAAGGCTATCATCAGGAAGATGGAGAACATGACGCCCATCCAGCGCATTCCCAACCCGCGTTCCATGTACCAGGCCGGGCCGCCGCGATAATTGCCTTCGCTATCACGGGTTTTATAAAGTTGGGCAAGGGTACATTCGGCAAAGGAAGTTGCCATACCCAGCATTGCGACGACCCACATCCAGAAAATAGCGCCTGGGCCACCGAGCGTCAGAGCGAGTGCGACACCGGAAAGATTACCGCTCCCAACACGCGCAGCAAGGCTTGTACACAATGCCTGGAATGAGGATAGTCCGGAAGAATCTGCGCTTTTGCTCGCCATAAGGAGGCTGCGTAGATGTGTCAGATAGCGGAATTGCACAAATCCACATCGCCAGGTGAACCACAAACCCGCGCCGACTAATAAGTAAATGAGGATTGAACCCCAGAGTATCTCATTGATAAAAAGAAAAAAATCTGCCATTAACATCCCTCGTTTGCATGCGATACGTGCACAGCCAATGCGCAGCTTGCGCGTATGCTCCATTAGATTGCAGGCGAATAATACATAGAATATATCAGTTTAGCGTTCAGTTCTTACCGATGTGTCACTGCGGTTGCACCTGAATTGCGTCGTGATATCATCAAGCCAGACCGGTTACATCCCCCTAACAAGTTCTACCAAACGAGAAACTATCATGACGGATAAATTGACCTCCCTGCGTCAGCTAACCACAGTTGTTGCGGACACCGGGGATATTGCGGCAATGAAGCTGTATCAGCCGCAAGATGCGACCACCAACCCCTCTCTGATTCTGAACGCTGCGCAAATTCCTGAATACCGCAAACTGATTGATGATGCGGTTGCATGGGCGCGTGAGCAGAGCAGTGACCATGCACAACAAGTTGTGGATGCCACTGACAAGCTGGCGGTGAATATTGGTCTGGAAATCCTGAAACTGATCCCAGGTCGCATTTCTACTGAAGTAGATGCGCGTCTGTCCTATGACACCGATGCCAGCATCACTAAAGCAAAACGCCTGATCAAAATGTATAACGATGCGGGCATCAGCAACGACCGTATCCTGATTAAACTGGCTTCTACCTGGCAGGGCATCCGTGCTGCCGAGCAGCTGGAAAAAGAAGGCATCAACTGTAACCTGACTCTGCTGTTCTCCTTCGCGCAGGCGCGTGCTTGTGCAGAAGCGGGCGTATTCCTGATTTCTCCATTCGTAGGCCGTATCCTCGACTGGTACAAAACGAATACCGATAAGAAAGAGTACGCACCAAACGAAGATCCAGGTGTGGTTTCTGTTACTGAAATCTACCAGTACTACAAAGAACATGGTTACGAGACTGTGGTTATGGGCGCAAGCTTCCGTAACCTGGGCGAGATCATCGAACTGGCTGGTTGTGACCGTCTGACCATCGCTCCTGCGCTGCTCAAAGAGCTGGCAGAAAGCGAAGGCGCTGTTGAGCGTAAACTGTCTTACACCGGCGAAGTTAAAGCACGTCCAGAGCGTATGACCGAGTCTGAGTTCCTGTGGAGCCACAACCAGGATCCAATGGCAGTTGATAAACTGGCTGATGGCATCCGTAAGTTTGCTATCGACCAGGAAAAACTGGAAAAAATGATCGGCGACCTGCTGTAATCATTTATTAGCGTGGCCGGAGCATTCCGGTCACGCTTTTTAGTGTTTCACCCTGTCTGCAACTCTCTTCGCCGTGTATCATTCCGTTAAGTTTGCTGATTTCCCCGGGAATGATATGAATACCTTACGCATTGGCTTAGTTTCCATCTCTGACCGCGCTTCGAGCGGTGTCTATCAAGATAAAGGCATTCCAGCGCTTGTTGCCTGGCTGGAAAAAACCTTAACCACCCCTTTCCAGATTGAAACCCGTTTAATCCCTGATGAGCAGCCGCTGATTGAGCAGGCTCTTTGCGAGCTGGTTGATGAAATGGCGTGTCATTTAGTTTTGACCACCGGTGGCACTGGCCCCGCGCGTCGTGATGTGACCCCTGATGCTACGCTTGCGATTGCTGACCGCGTGATGCCTGGCTTTGGCGAGCAAATGCGCCAGATAAGCCTGCAGTTTGTGCCGACGGCCATTCTTTCTCGCCAGGTGGGTGTGATCCGCAAACAAGCATTAATCCTTAACTTGCCGGGGCAGCCGAAATCAATTCAGGAGACGCTGGAAGGCGTCAAAGATGCGGACGGGAAAGTCGTTGTGCCGGGAATCTTTGCAAGTGTACCGTATTGTATACAGTTGCTCGATGGTCCTTATATTGAAACGGATAGCGTTGTAGTAGCAGCTTTTCGGCCTAAAAGCGCGATTCGCGAGATAAACTCCTAAAAATTAATTGTTTGTGACATAAGATGTAGTGAGTATGGTATGTGTAGTGGGGTTCGTTATAGTAAGTTTTGCTTTACAGAAAAATGGAAACTAAATACCACGCCCTATTGCATACGCAGGTTCTTATGTCACAACAACAGCATTCAATACAACGCACAAGACCTCTGAATCGTCAGGATTATAAAACTCTGACCCTTGCCGCCCTTGGTGGTGCGCTCGAATTTTACGACTTTATCATCTTCGTCTTCTTTGCCACCGTTGTCGGGGCGCTTTTCTTCCCTGCGGACATTCCTGAATGGCTACGTCAGCTACAAACCTTCGGCATTTTTGCTGCGGGATATCTGGCGCGTCCCTTAGGCGGCATCATCATGGCGCACTTTGGCGATCTGGTTGGCCGCAAGAAAATGTTCACCCTGAGCATTTTGCTGATGGCGTTACCGACGCTGGCGATTGGTATGCTGCCAACCTACGAAACGTTGGGCATCGCGGCTCCAGTCTTGCTGCTTTTGATGCGTGTACTTCAGGGCGCGGCAATTGGCGGTGAAGTCCCTGGCGCCTGGGTCTTTGTTGCCGAACACGTTCCTTATAAACGTATCGGCATTGCGTGTGGCACGTTAACGGCGGGCTTAACAGCCGGGATTTTGCTGGGTTCCGTTGTCGCAACCATTATTAATACGTCGATGACGCAGGAGGCCATTCACGATGGCGGCTGGCGTATTCCGTTCTTCTTGGGCGGTATTTTCGGCCTGGTGGCGATGTATCTGCGTCGCTGGCTGCAAGAGACCCCCATCTTTATAGAGATGCAGCAACGTAAAGCACTGGCTGAAGAGTTGCCGTTGAAATCCGTTGTCGTGAACCATAAAAAAGCGGTAGTGGTTTCCATGCTGCTGACATGGTTACTGTCGGCGGGGATCGTGGTGGTGATTTTGATGGCCCCCACCTGGTTGCAAAAACAGTTGGGGATTGCGCCTGCGTTAACGCTCCAGGCAAACAGCATTGCCATCGTGATGCTGTGTATCGGTTGTATCGTGGCGGGGTTGGTTATCGATCGTATTGGTGCCAGTAAAACGTTTATTGTCGGCAGTCTGATGCTGGCTGTTTGTAGCTGGATGTTCTATCACCTGACCGCGAGCCACCCTGAATACCTGTTCTTCTTATATGGTCTGGTCGGTTTAAGCGTCGGCGTTGTTGGGGCCGTTCCGTATGTGATGGTCAGAGCCTTTCCGGCGGAAGTGCGTTTTACCGGCATCTCGTTCTCTTACAATATGTCGTATGCCATTTTCGGTGGCCTGACGCCAATCTTCGTGACGATGCTATCGGCAATATCGCCGATGGGACCCGCGTGGTATGTGCTGGCGCTAGCAATGGTTGGTTTAGGTCTGGGGATTTGGCTGCGCAACGATTTAACGTCGGAAAGCAAAGTGGTTGAAAGGCCGCTGCAACATTCATAAAAAAACGCGGAGGGAAACCTCCGCGTTTTTGTTTTCTGATTCGTTGCTTGCCGGAATTAGTGTTTTTCACCAATTGGCAGCACGGTACGGCCAAACTGCTCGTTGAGCACTTCGCCCATTGCCAGGTAGATAGCGCTCGCGCCACACACCAGACCCACCCAACCTGCAACTTTTACGATGCTTTCGCTGTCAGCCAGGTGGCCGATAGCCAGCAGAGCAAACAGTACGGTCAGGCTTGCAAACACGAACTGCAGCATACGTGGCGCGGAAGCCAGGGTGCCGAAGAACATGAACAGCGTGAATACGCCCCACAGACCGAGATACGCGCCGAGGAAGTGTGCGTTTGCAGCGTCTGCAAGACCCATCTTAGGCATGATCAGAATGGCGACCAGAGTCAGCCAGAAAGAGCCGTAAGAAGTGAATGCTGTCAGGCCGAAAGTATTACCTTTCTTAAATTCCAACAGGCCGGCAAAAATTTGTGCGATACCACCGTAGAAAATGCCCATTGCAAGGATGTTGACATCAAAAGGGAAGATGCCGGTGTTATGCAAGTTGAGCAGAATGGTGGTCATGCCGAAGCCCATCAAGCCCAGGGGAGCTGGATTAGCCAACTTAGTGTTGCCCATAGTTCCTCTAAAATTCGTCTGAAAATGAATAGTTGTAGTCGCCACACGACTGCGAAAGGGCAGCGGGGCGCGGCATCATAATCAGGTGAAGGGTTCGAGTCTATGATCTAAACAGGTGTGAAGATGAAAATTTTTTTTGCCTTGCCCCTTGATGGCGAGCCGAGTGACCCCATCTTGTATGCAACCGCAGTTGATGAGCCTGCAAAAAATCATGTTTGGGCAGTTGAAAGACTCTTGTTTGCCCGCATAACAGGTTCACGACCATATGACGAACAAATTTTAAGTGGAGACGTTTAGATGGGTAAAATTATTGGCATCGACTTGGGTACTACCAACTCTTGTATAGCAATTATGGATGGTACAACCGCTCGCGTTCTTGAAAACGCCGAGGGTGATCGCACCACTCCTTCAATCATTGCTTATACGCAGGATGGTGAGATTCTGGTTGGTCAGCCGGCTAAACGTCAGGCAGTGACTAACCCGCAGAACACACTGTTCGCGATCAAACGCCTGATTGGCCGTCGCTTCCAGGACGAAGAAGTGCAGCGTGATGAAGCCATCATGCCGTACAAAATCATTGCAGCCGACAACGGCGATGCATGGATTGATGTTAAAGGTCAGAAAATGGCACCTCCGCAGATCTCTGCTGAAGTGTTGAAGAAAATGAAGAAAACCGCTGAAGATTATCTGGGCGAGCCAGTAACTGAAGCTGTTATCACCGTTCCTGCATACTTCAACGATGCACAGCGTCAGGCAACTAAAGATGCTGGCCGTATCGCAGGTCTGGAAGTAAAACGTATCATCAACGAACCAACCGCAGCGGCTCTGGCCTACGGTCTGGATAAAGAAGTTGGCAACCGTACTATCGCGGTTTACGACTTGGGTGGTGGTACTTTCGATATCTCTATTATCGAAATCGACGAAGTTGATGGCGAAAAAACCTTCGAAGTTCTGGCAACCAACGGTGATACCCACCTGGGTGGTGAAGACTTCGATAGCCGTCTGATCAACTACTTAGTGGAAGAGTTCAAGAAAGATCAAGGTATCGATCTGCGTAACGATCCACTGGCTATGCAGCGTCTGAAAGAAGCTGCTGAAAAAGCGAAAATTGAGCTGTCTTCTGCTCAACAGACCGACGTGAACCTGCCGTACATCACAGCAGACGCGACCGGTCCAAAACACATGAACATCAAAGTGACTCGTGCAAAACTGGAATCCCTGGTCGAAGACCTGGTAAACCGTTCTATCGAGCCGCTGAAAGTTGCACTGCAAGACGCTGGCCTGTCTGTATCTGATATCCAGGACGTTATCCTGGTTGGTGGTCAGACTCGTATGCCAATGGTGCAGAAGAAAGTGACTGAGTTCTTCGGTAAAGAACCACGTAAAGACGTTAACCCGGACGAAGCTGTTGCAATCGGTGCTGCTGTTCAGGGTGGTGTGCTTGCTGGTGATGTGACTGACGTACTGCTGCTGGACGTTACCCCGCTGTCTCTGGGTATCGAAACCATGGGCGGTGTGATGACATCCCTGATCAACAAAAACACCACTATCCCGACTAAGCACAGCCAGGTGTTCTCCACAGCTGAAGATAACCAGTCTGCGGTGACCATCCATGTAATTCAGGGTGAGCGTAAGCGTGCGGCGGATAACAAATCTCTGGGTCAGTTCAACCTGGATGGTATCAGCCCAGCACCACGCGGCATGCCGCAGATCGAAGTGACTTTCGATATCGATGCTGATGGTATCCTGCACGTTTCCGCGAAAGACAAAAACAGCGGTAAAGAGCAGAAGATCACCATCAAGGCTTCTTCTGGTCTGAACGAAGAAGAAATCCAGAAAATGGTTCGCGATGCAGAAGCTAACGCTGAAGCTGACCGTAAGTTTGAAGAACTGGTTCAGACTCGCAACCAGGGCGACCATTTGCTGCACAGCACTCGCAAGCAGGTTGAAGAAGCGGGCGACAAACTGCCAGCTGATGACAAAACTGCCATTGAGTCTGCACTGACAGCGCTGGAATCTTCTCTGAAAGGCGAAGACAAAGCAGACATCGAAGCGAAAATGCAGGCACTGGCACAAGTTTCTCAGAAACTGATGGAACTGGCTCAGGCGCAACACGCTGAGCAGCAAGCCGGTAACGCAACTGATGCTGGTAACTCAACAAGCAAAGACGACGATGTTGTTGATGCTGAGTTCGAAGAAGTTAAAGACAAAAAATAATCGCCCTTTGAGCGGTTGGTAACTGGCACGGGCGTCGAGGTTTTCCTCTGCGCCCGTGCCCGCATGTTAGGGGCAGACAAAAAAGATGGCGAAGAGAGACTATTACGAGGTTTTAGGCGTTCCGAAAAACGCGGAAGAGCGTGAAATCAAGAAAGCCTATAAACGCCTGGCAATGAAGTTTCACCCGGATCGTAATCAGGGTGACAAAGAGTCCGAAGGCAAATTTAAAGAAATTAAAGAAGCCTACGAAATCCTGACCGATGATCAAAAACGCGCTGCTTACGACCAATATGGTCATGCCGCATTTGAGCAAGGCGGGATGGGCGGCGGCGGTCACGGCGGATTTGGCGGTGGCGGTGCTGACTTTGGCGATATCTTTGGCGACGTATTCGGTGACATCTTCGGTGGTGGCCGTCGTCAACGCGCTTCCCGCGGGTCCGATTTGCGTTACAACATGGACTTAACGCTGGAAGAAGCGGTTCGTGGCGTCACCAAAGAGATCCGTATCCCAACGCTTGAAGAGTGTGGTGTATGCCACGGTAGCGGCGCGAAAGCTGGCTCTAAGCCGCAGACTTGCCCGACTTGTCATGGACAAGGCCAGGTGCAAATGCGCCAGGGCTTCTTCACCGTGCAGCAGAGTTGTCCGCACTGCCAGGGTCGTGGCTCTATTATTAAAGATCCGTGCAATACCTGTCATGGTCATGGCCGTGTAGAGAAAACGAAAACCCTGTCGGTGAAAATCCCGGCGGGCGTCGATACCGGTGACCGTATTCGTCTTGCAGGCGAAGGTGAAGCGGGTGAGCATGGCGCTCCATCAGGTGATTTGTACGTTCAGGTTCAGGTTAAACAGCACCCGATCTTCGAACGTGAAGGCAACAACCTGTATTGCGAAGTGCCAATTAACTTCGCGATGGCTGCGTTGGGTGGCGAAATCGAAGTCCCTACGCTTGATGGCCGTGTGAACCTGAAAGTGCCGGGCGAAACGCAAACGGGCAAATTGTTCAGAATGCGTGGCAAAGGTGTGAAATCCGTACGTGGCGGCGCTCAGGGCGATCTGCTGTGCCGCGTTGTGGTGGAAACCCCTGTCAGCCTGAACGAAAAGCAGAAACAACTGCTGCGCGATTTGGCTGAAAGCTTTGGTGGCCCAAGCGGTGAAAAGAACAGTCCGCGTTCAAAGAACTTCTTTGACGGCGTGAAAAAGTTCTTTGATGATTTGACCCGCTAAACCCCAATTCCCTTCAGCAGTACAAAAGCCTGAATCGTTTGTTTTTTGATTCAGGCTTTTTTATGCGCTAAAAATGTATTAATTCTACAAGCAAGATGCTTCGTTATTTCCGATTGTTTGATGCTATATAATCTACTTTTCTCGATGTATTAGACAGGCTATGCTTAATACATATTAAAGCCCTAAATGATTTAAGGCAGTTGAAAAACCGGGATGACAGAATGACAAAAAAACTAAAATGCTTTTTCCATAGCGATGTCTCAAGCGGCATCTTTTTGATCCTTGCCGCAGTGCTGGCAATGGTTCTTGCTAATCTGGGTTCCACCAGCGAGTTATATCAATCGTTTTTGAACACGCCGGTAGAAGTCCGTATCGGTTCTCTGGATATCAGTAAAAACCTGTTGTTGTGGGTGAACGATGCACTGATGGCCATCTTCTTCCTGATGATTGGTCTGGAAGTGAAACGTGAAATGGTGAGCGGCTCGCTTGCCAGTATGCGTCAGGCATCGTTCCCGGTGATTGCGGCGTTGGGTGGCATGGTTGTTCCAGCGGCAATCTATTTACTGTTTAACTTCCAGGACCCAATCACCCGTGAGGGCTGGGCGATCCCGGCTGCCACGGATATCGCTTTCGCTTTGGGTATTCTGGCATTGCTGGGCAACCGTGTGCCGGTCGCGCTTAAAGTGTTCCTGATGGCGCTGGCGATCATCGATGACCTGGGCGCGATTGTTATCATCGCTTTGTTCTACACCAGCGATCTTTCAATTCTGTCGCTGGCGGTTGCTGCGGGGGCGATTGCGGTTCTGGCATTACTGAACATCTGCAACGTTCGTCGCACCGGCTTGTATATTCTGGTGGGGGTCGTATTGTGGACTGCGGTATTGAAATCGGGCGTACACGCAACGCTTGCCGGGGTCATCATTGGCTTCCTTATTCCGCTTAAAGAGAAAGACGGGCGTTCCCCGGCAAAAGAACTGGAGCATGTGCTTCACCCTTGGGTCGCGTTCCTGATTCTGCCACTGTTCGCTTTTGCCAATGCAGGCGTGTCGTTGAGCGGTGTAACTTTTGCCGGCTTAACCTCGCTGTTGCCAATGGGGATTATGGCGGGTCTGTTTATCGGCAAGCCGCTGGGCATTAGCCTGTTCTGCTGGGCTGCCCTGAAATTTAAACTGGCAACCTTGCCTGAAGGGACAACCTGCAAAGAGATTATGGCGGTGGGTGTGCTATGCGGAATCGGCTTTACGATGTCGATTTTCATCGCATCGCTGGCATTCGACGGTGCGGATCCGGCACTCATTACCTGGGCGAAACTGGGTATTCTGCTTGGGTCGCTGCTTTCAGCAGTGGTGGGTTACTGCATGTTGAGAAGTCGTTTCAGCCCGCAACTAAAACATAATTAATATTCCACTAACGGCTCCTTGGGAGCCGTTAGCAAATGGATGGTTTATCAGGGAGCGAACAACGCATGTCACACATAAATTACAATCATCTCTACTATTTCTGGCACGTGTGCAAAGAAGGTTCTGTCGTAGGTGCAGCAGAAGCTCTGTATCTGACGCCACAAACCATTACCGGCCAAATCAAAGCATTAGAAGAACGCCTGCAAGGTAAACTGTTCCGTCGCCAGGGGCGTGGTTTAGTCCCTTCTGAGCTGGGCCAGCTTGTATTTCGTTATGCGGACCGCATGTTTACGCTAAGCCAGGAGATGCTGGATATCGTCAACTATCGCAAAGAGTCGAGCCTGCTGTTTGATGTGGGTATTGCCGATGCGTTATCAAAACGTCTGGTCAGCGGGGTGCTGGATGCCGCGGTGGTTGAGGATGAACAAATTCACCTGCGCTGCTTTGAATCGACACACGAAATGCTGCTCGAACAATTGAGCCAACATAAGCTGGATATGATTATCTCGGATTGCCCGATTGATTCGACCCAGCAAGAAGGGTTGTTCTCGGTAAAAATCGGCGAATGCGGGATTAGCTTCTGGAGCCAGAATCCGGTGCCTGATTTGCCATTCCCTGCATGCCTGGAAACCCGACGCTTATTGATTCCGGGTCGTCGTTCAATGTTAGGGCGCAAAATTCTCAACTGGATTAATGGCCAGGGGCTGAATGTTGAGATCCTCGGCGAGTTTGATGATGCGGCACTGATGAAAGCTTTTGGGGCGGCACACAATGCGATATTTGTCGCACCAACTCTTTACGGTGAAGACACTTACAAAGATGAGAGTATTGTCGAAATCGGGCGCGTAGAGAATGTGATGGAAGAATATCACGCGATATTCGCTGAACGAATGATTCAGCACCCCGCGGTGCAGCGTGTGTGTAACCGGGATTATTCGGCTCTGTTCAAAGAAGCTTGATTCAGAAGCTCAAATTTCAGATATAAAAAAACCGGCAGAAGCCGGTTTTTTTTAAGCTAACAACAAGTTGGCGATTAAGCCAGTTTGTTGATTTGCGCTACAAGGTTAGCCTTGTGACGCGCAGCTTTGTTTTTGTGGATCAGACCTTTGCTAGCCTGACGATCCACGATTGGTTGCATTTCGTTAAATGCTTTCTGTGCAGCAGCTTTGTCGCCAGTTTCAATCGCTGCGTATACTTTCTTGATGAAAGTACGCATCATAGAGCGACGGCTTGCGTTGTGCTTACGAGCCTTTTCAGACTGTACAGCACGTTTCTTAGCTGATTTGATATTAGCCAAGGTCCAACTCCCAAATATGATCTATGTGGACAATTCAAAGGCCGAGGAATATGCCCTCTTAGCCTTCTTTTGTCAATGGATTTGTGCAAATAAGCGCCGTTAAATTTCCGGAGCCTCTTACGTTGTGATGGCGCGGATTCTACCAGCTTCATGCTCATGAATACAGCTTTAAGCAACAAAAATCGTCCAGTGATGCGCATCTATAGAGAAACCAGACGCCAGCGCGATGAAATCCTTCACGCTTTATGTCAAAGGGTACAATCGCCGGTTAACCTTCACCGTGGTAATTGATATAATCCGCCGATTTCCACTGTCTTGAGCCAGCCATGAAGCTGATACGCGGCATACATAATTTACGCCAGAACCACCACGGGTGTGTCCTCACCATTGGGAATTTCGACGGTGTTCATCGAGGCCACAAGTCCCTGTTAAAAGGGCTGTGTGCGGAAGGACGTGCGCGCAATCTGCCGGTGATGGTCATGATCTTTGAGCCGCAACCGCTTGAGCTTTTTGCGGGTGATAAAGCTCCAGCACGCCTGACAAGGCTGCGCGAAAAGCTGCGTTATTTGGCCGAGTGTGGAGTGGACTACGTGTTGTGCGTGCGATTTGACCGTCGCTTTGCTGCACTCACCGCGCAAAACTTCGTCAGCGATCTGCTGGTCGACCGCCTCGGGGTAAAATTCCTCGCGGTAGGTGATGATTTCCGCTTTGGCGCTGGTCGCCAGGGGGATTTCTTGTTATTACAGAAGGCTGGGCAGGATATTGGCTTTGACGTCACCAGTACGCAAACTTTCTGTGAAGGCGGCGTGCGAATTAGCAGCACAGCGGTGCGTCAGGCCTTGGCCGAGGACGACTTAGCGCTGGCTGAAAGTTTACTGGGTCATCCGTTTATCATCTCCGGGCGCGTTGTCCATGGTGATGAACTCGGAAGAACCATTGGTTTCCCAACGGCGAATTTACCGCTTCGTCGTCAGGTCTCCCCGGTAAAAGGGGTATTTGCGGTAGAAGTCGCAGGCCTTGGCGACAAACTGCTGCCAGGCGTTGCTAATATCGGCACGCGCCCAACGGTGGCGGGCCTGCGCCAACAGCTGGAAGTCCATTTGCTGGACGTTGTAATGGACTTATATGGGCACCATATAGATGTGGTGCTCCACAAGAAAATACGAAATGAACAACGGTTTGCTTCGCTTGATGAATTGAAAGCGCAAATCGCCAAAGATGTGGTAACCGCCCGCGAATTTTTTGGGTCTAATACCTGAGCTGGCTTTCCTCAAAACCGAAATACGGAACCGAGAATCTAATGAGTGACTTTAAATCTACCCTGAACTTACCGGAAACAGGGTTCCCGATGCGTGGCGATCTCGCTAAACGTGAACCGGGCATGCTGGCTCGCTGGAATGATGATGACCTGTACGGCATCATCCGTAATGCAAAGAAAGGCAAAAAATCCTTCATTCTGCATGATGGCCCTCCATACGCGAACGGCAGCATTCACATTGGTCACTCAGTCAACAAGATTCTGAAAGACATTATCGTGAAGTCCAAAGGACTGAGCGGTTTTGACTCCCCGTATGTTCCGGGTTGGGACTGCCACGGCCTGCCAATCGAGCTGAAAGTAGAGCAGCTTATCGGTAAGCCAGGTGAGAAAGTGTCTGCCGCTGAATTCCGTGCCGCGTGCCGTAAATACGCCGCTGAGCAGGTTGATGGGCAGCGCGAAGACTTCATCCGTCTGGGTGTGCTGGGCGACTGGTCACGTCCGTACCTGACTATGGATTTCAAAACCGAAGCGAACATCATCCGTGCGCTGGGTAAAATCGTCGGTAACGGCCACCTGCATAAAGGCGCTAAGCCTGTGCACTGGTGCGTTGACTGCCGTTCAGCATTGGCTGAAGCGGAAGTTGAGTATTACGACAAAACGTCTCCATCCATCTTCGTGAACTTCAAGGCTGTTGATGCCGACGCGGTCAAAGCGAAGTTTGGTGCAACACAAGTAAACGGCCCGGTTTCAATGGTTATCTGGACGACCACTCCGTGGACTCTGCCAGCTAACCGCGCTGTTTCTCTGAATGCAGAATTTGAATACGTGCTGGTTCAGGTTGACGGTCAGGCGCTGATTGTCGCGAAAGATTTGCTCGAAGGTGTCATGAAGAGCGCGGCTATTACCGATTGGACCGTTCTGGGTACTGCCAAAGGTGCAGACCTGGAATTGACCCGCTACAAACACCCATTCTTAGATTTCGATGTTCCCGCTATTCTGGGTGAGCACGTTACGCTGGAAGCCGGTACCGGCGCGGTGCATACCGCAGGTGGCCATGGTCCAGACGACTACGTGATCAGCCAGAAATACAACCTGGAAATCGCTAACCCGGTTGGCCCGGACGGTTGCTACCTGCCAGGTACGTATGAAGGTCTGGACGGCGTTCAGGTGTTCAAAGCAAACGACCTGATCGTCAATATCCTGCGTGATAAAGGCGTTCTGCTGCATGTTGAAAAACTGCTGCACAGCTACCCGCACTGCTGGCGTCACAAAACACCAATCATCTTCCGTGCAACGCCACAGTGGTTCATCAGCATGGATCAAAAAGGCCTGCGCGCGCAGTCTCTGAAAGAGATCAAAGGCGTGCAATGGATCCCTGACTGGGGCCAGGCGCGTATCGAATCTATGGTTGCGAACCGCCCGGACTGGTGTATCTCTCGTCAGCGTACATGGGGCGTGCCAATGTCCATGTTTGTACACAAAGACACAGAAGAGCTGCACCCGCGCACGCTGGAGCTGATGGAAGAAGTCGCTAAACGCGTGGAGCAAGACGGCATCCAGGCGTGGTGGGATCTCGATCCGCGCGACATCCTGGGCGATGACGCTGACAACTACACCAAAGTGCCAGACACCCTGGACGTGTGGTTCGACTCCGGTTCAACACATTCATCTGTTGTAGATGTGCGCCCAGAGTTCAGCGGCCATGCAGCAGACATGTATCTGGAAGGTTCGGATCAGCATCGCGGCTGGTTCATGTCTTCTCTGATGATTTCGACGGCGATGAAAGGCAAAGCGCCATACCGCCAGGTACTGACTCACGGTTTCACCGTTGATGGTCAGGGCCGCAAAATGTCTAAATCCATCGGTAACACCGTTTCTCCACAAGACGTGATGAACAAACTGGGCGCGGATATCCTGCGTCTGTGGGTGGCATCGACGGATTACACTGGCGAAATGGCGGTTTCTGACGAAATCCTGAAACGTGCTGCTGACGCTTATCGTCGTATCCGTAACACCGCACGCTTCCTGCTGGCGAACCTGAACGGCTTCAATCCAGAAACCGATATGGTGAAACCAGAAGAGATGGTGAAACTGGACCGCTGGGCGGTAGGTTGTGCGCAAGAAGCACAGGCCGATATCCTTGCAGCCTACGAAAACTACGACTTCCACGAAGTGGTGCAACGCCTGATGCGTTTCTGCTCCATCGAAATGGGTTCATTCTATCTCGACATCATTAAAGACCGCCAGTACACCGCGAAGTCCGACAGCGTGGCGCGTCGTAGCTGCCAGACTGCTCTGTACCACATTGCCGAAGCGCTGGTTCGCTGGATGGCACCGATCATGTCCTTCACCGCTGATGAAATCTGGGCTTACCTGCCAGGTGAGCGCGAGAAATATGTCTTTACCGGCGAATGGTACGAAGGTTTGTTCGGCCTGGCTGATAGCGAAACCATGAACAACGATTACTGGGACACCCTGTTAACCGTACGTGGCGAAGTGAACAAAGTCATCGAACAAGCGCGTGCTGACAAGCGTGTGGGCGGTTCTCTGGAAGCAGCAGTGACTTTGTATGCAGACAGCGAACTGGCAGCGAAGCTCAACAGTCTGGGCGAGGAATTGCGATTTGTCCTGTTGACCTCAGGTGCTGAAGTTGCCGATTATGCGCAGGCAACGGAAGACGCGCAGCAAAGCGAAATCCTTAAAGGATTGAAAGTGGCTCTGCGTAAAGCTGACGGTGAGAAGTGCCCGCGTTGCTGGCATTACACCACCGACGTCGGTCAGGTAGCGGAACATGCAGAAATCTGTGGCCGCTGTGTCACTAACATTGCCGGTGACGGCGAAAAGCGTAAATTTGCCTGATGAGTAAATCGATTAGTTCGACTGGTCTGCGCTGGCTGTGGCTGGTGGTCGTAGTCCTGATTGTCGATCTGGGCAGTAAATACCTGATCCTCCAGCATTTCATGCTGGGGGACACCGTATCGCTGTTCCCGTCGCTCAATCTGCACTATGCCCGTAACTACGGTGCCGCGTTTAGTTTCCTTGCGGATAAAGGCGGCTGGCAGCGCTGGTTCTTCGCGGGTATCGCCATTGGTATCTGCGTGATTCTGGCGGTGCTGATGTATCGCGCTAAAGCGACGCAGAAGCTGAATAATATCGCCTATGCTTTAATCATTGGCGGCGCACTCGGAAACTTGTTTGACCGTTTATGGCACGGTTTTGTGGTCGACATGATTGATTTCTATGTCGGCGACTGGCACTTCGCCACGTTTAATCTGGCCGATACGGCAATCTGTATCGGCGCGGCGCTGATTGTGCTGGAGGGGTTCTTTGTCTCCTCCGACAAGCCCGCTAAGGAAAAAGGGTAATCCATGGCTGAGTCTATCCAGGCCAATAGCAGAGTTTTCGTGCATTTCACGCTGAAACTCGAAGATGGCTCCACTGCCGAGTCGACCCGCAACAACGGCAAACCGGCACTCTTCACGCTGGGCGATGAAACACTGTCGCCAGGCATGGAAGACCAGCTAGTCGGTTTGAAAGCAGGGGACAAAAAGGCGTTCTCTCTGGCACCTGAATCCGCGTTTGGTATTCCAAGCCCGGACATGATCCAGTATTTCTCGCGTCGTGAATTTATTGACGCGGGCGAGCCGGTGCCGGGTGCCATTATGCTGTTCACAGGAATGGATGGCAGCGAGATGCCAGGCGTGGTGCGTGAAGTTAACGGCGATTCCATCACCGTTGATTTTAACCACCCACTTGCCGGGCAAACCATTCATTTTGATATCGAAGTACTGGAAATTGACCCGGTACTGGAGGCGTTGAATGCAGATCCTGTTGGCTAACCCACGCGGCTTTTGTGCCGGGGTAGACCGCGCTATCAGCATTGTTGAAAACGCGTTGGCTATTTACGGCGCGCCGATTTATGTCCGTCACGAAGTGGTGCATAACCGCTACGTGGTTGATAGCCTGCGTGAACGTGGGGCGATTTTCATCGAGCAGATCAGTGAAGTGCCGGATGGTGCAATCCTGATTTTCTCGGCACATGGTGTTTCCCAGGCGGTGCGTAACGAAGCCAAAGGCCGTGATTTAACGGTGTTTGATGCGACGTGCCCGTTGGTGACTAAAGTGCATATGGAAGTGGCTCGCGCCAGCCGCCGTGGTGAAGAATCCATTCTGATTGGCCACGCCGGTCATCCGGAAGTGGAAGGCACCATGGGCCAGTACAGCAACCCGAAAGGTGGCATGTACCTGGTTGAATCGCCGGAAGATGTCAGCAAGCTGGATGTGAAAAACGAAGGAAAACTTTCGTTTATGACGCAAACCACGCTTTCCGTTGATGACACTTCTGACGTGATTGACGCGCTGCGTAAACGCTTCCCGAAAATCATCGGCCCACGTAAAGACGACATTTGCTACGCAACGACTAACCGTCAGGAAGCCGTGCGTGCGCTGGCTGATGAAGCGGATGTGGTGCTGGTGGTTGGCTCGAAAAACTCGTCCAACTCCAACCGTCTGGCAGAGCTTGCACAACGCATGGGCAAAGCCGCCTATCTGATTGATGATGCGATGGATATCCAGGAATCCTGGGTTAAAGATGTGGCATGTGTTGGTGTTACGGCAGGAGCGTCCGCGCCAGATATCCTGGTGCAAAACGTTCTGGCTCGCCTGCGTGAGTTAGGCGGCAGCGAAACCCGCGAGTTGGTCGGGCGCGAAGAAAATATTATCTTCGAAGTGCCGCGTGAACTGCGAGTGGATGTGAAAGAAGTGTAGGGTGGATAAGCAATACCGTCATCCGTTTCAAATGGGGAGCTTAGGCTCCCCATTTTTCTTTGCCAGAAACTCAGGCGTCTTCCTCATCCTGCATAATTGCGCTGCGCCCGCCATCCATCACAATCGTTGTCCCGGCAATAAATCCGGCTTTATCGCTGGATAAAAACAGGCAAAGATCGCCAACTTCTTCTGAGCGGCCAATACGCCCAACCGGGTGCTTTTTTATGGTTTTCTCGCGTGCCATTTTTCCATCAGCATGCGAGTCGAACCACACCTGGTTGCCATCTGTATCGATAAAGCCAGGCGCGATACCCACGGTTCGGATTTCTGGTCCCCATTCGATAGTTAGGCTTTGCACCAGCGACAACAGCGCCCGCTTACTGATGTTGTAGGGCGCACAACCCGGCATGGTCGAGAAGGCGTGATTCGAGGTAATAACAATAATCACCCCGTTGCTTTTGCGCAGCGCCGGGCGCGCACATTTCGCCAGGTACCAGTGGGATCGCAGATTCAAATCGAAGTTATGCGACCAGTCACTCTCTTCGCAGTCGATGCCTTTGAATACGTTTTTGCCCGCGTTAGAAACCACGACATCAATGCGACCAAACAGCTTTTCGGCATCAATAACGAACTGCTTAATAGATTCCGTTTTGGTGACGTCGACGGAAAAATAGAAATAACGATCGGGATATTCAGCCAGCATCTTCCGGGCATTGGGTGCTTTTTCTAACGCAGAAAAAGCGCAGCCGATAACGATGTCGCCATTGTCCAGAAAGGTCTGTGCAATGGCCTGACCGATCCCCTGACTGGTTCCGGTCACAATCACAACGCGTGGTGATTTTTCACTACCCATCTTGTTAACCTCAAAAAGCTGCGGCTTACCCGCAGCCTAAGTTTAGAGTTGGAATTCGCTCAGGAAGCGATCAATCGTCTGATGGTCTTCGCTGGAAAGCGGCCAGCCAGGTTTGCGGCAATAATCAGTCGCGATAATTCCGCGCCGCTTCAGAATCGTTTTCTCAACCTGAATGATGTATTCGCAATGCGTCATCCAGCGTTGGATATACGGCAACAACGCCTGATGTAACGCCTCGGCCTGCGCCGTTTCGCCCCGTTGCCAGTGCTGATAAATCCGCACATAAACCTCGGTAAACGAACATCCCGGCATCACGCCTTTTCCGCCTGTCGCCAGCATTTGCAGCATATACAGCCCTGCATAGCCGTTGAGCACACTTGCCTGTGGTGCCAGTTTCAGGAAATCTCGGGTGTAGTCGACCGGCGGGTTACACTCGATTTTGAATACCGCATGCGGATATCGCGCCGCGACAGCCGCCAGTTGTTCAGGCGTAATCGCCAGGCCAGTTTCGCCCGGTGCGTACTGCACCATCACCGGGATATCGACCGCTTCAAGCACGGCAAAAATATGCTCCTGAATCGCCTGTGGATTAGGGCTGAGAAAGAACGGTGGCAGCAGCATTAGCGCATCCGCGCCCAACCTGGCGTAGTAACGCGCCCGTTTGACTGCCAGCTCGGTGCTGTGATCGGTCACTGACATCGCCCGATAAAGCGGGCTACCCGCCAGAGTGCTGACAAACATTTGCGCCAGTCGGTCACGTTCTTGATCATGCAATTTCGGGAACTCACTGGCGATGCCAAATAGCGTAGTGCCTTGCGCGCCGCTGGCGGAAAGATGCTCCAGCAGGCGCCCAAAACTCACTTCATCTATTTCGCCGCCAGCGGTAAACGGCATTGCGGTAATCGGATTCACGCCACCGATGTCTTGCGCCGAATAGTGCTTAGTCATCAGTCTTCCTCCCGGTCGGCCAGCACCGCACCTTGCGCGGCAGGTAGCGCCCAACGGCGATACAAACGCAGGAAACCGCGCGGGACTTCTTTATCGACCGGCTGCCAGTTTTCACGACGCGTAGCCAGTTCGGTTTCGGCTACGTGCAACGTCAGGGTGCGCGATGGAATATCAATCGAGATTTCATCGCCATTTTCCACCAGCCCCAGTTCGCCGCCGTCTACCGCCTCAGGCGAAATATGACCCACGAACAAACCCCGGTTGGAGCCAGAAAAACGCCCGTCGGTGATCAGGGCACAAGTATCAGAAAGCCCCATGCCTTCCAGCGATTTCATCGGCTTATACATTTCCGGCATGCCAGGCCCGCCTTTCGGCCCTTCGTAGCGCAGCACCAGCACGCTGCCCGGCTGAATTTGACCGGACATGATCGCTTCTACTGATTCCAGCTCGCTGTTGAACACCACCGCAGGGCCACGGAACACCATTAGATTTTCCGGTACGGCAGCCGGTTTCACCACGCATCCGAGTGGCGAAAGATTACCGTGCAGCACGGCAACGCCCGCTTCATTTCGCACAGGAATCGCCAGCGTATGAATCACTTCCGGGCGGCAACTTGGTTTTGTTTCGGCAATCAGTTCAGCTTTGGTTTTACCTGCCACCGTCAGCGCATCCAGATGCATCAGCTTGCTGATTTCAACCTCTACTGCCTGCACGCCACCCGCTTCCCAGAAATCGATCATGTCATGCTCGGAAGCCGGATACAGCGACGCGACTAACGGGACTTTATGGCTCAGTTCATCAAACGCTGACAGCGGCAGATGGCCCAGCTCTGCTTCATAATAAATTGCCTGTAAGTGCAGAATTGCGTTGGTTGAGCCGCCCGTTGCCAGCAGATAAACCATCGCATTATGGATGGATTCCCGGGTAATAATCTGGCGAGCGTTCACGCCATTGAGCACCAGCTCTACTGCCTGGCGGCCGGTTTCTACTGCACAATCACGGCGCTCTTGCGACACCGCAGGCAGCGTACTGCTACCCGGCAAACTCATGCCCAGCACTTCGCCGATACAGCACATGGTGTTCGCGGTGCCGTACATGGTGCAGGAGCCAGGGCCAGGTTCGGCGATATTTTCAATATGCGCGAACTCTTCTTCGCTGATTTCACCACGCTTTTTCCAGCCGATGGCTTCGGTAACGATATTGCCGTCCCAGTGTTTACCTTTATATTCCGCCGGGTACATTGGCCCGCCGTTAACCATAATCGCCGGAATATCTAAGCGTGCTGCCGCCATTAACATCGCCGGAACGATTTTGTCGCATGAGCCAAGCAGCACCATGCCGTCGAAACGGTGGGCGCGCATCATCACTTCAATCGATGCGGTAATCACTTCGCGGGCGGCGAGGATATAGCGCATCCCCAAATGCCCTTCGGCAATGCCGTCGCACGGCGCGATGGTGCCAAACACCATGCCCACGCCACCGGCTTCATCAATGCCTTCGAGCACTTTGGCTGTCAGCTCATTGAGGTTGGCATGGCCCGCCGTTGCGTTGGTATAGCTGTTCACTACGGCAATCACTGGTTTGCGCAGTTGTTCATCGGTATGACCCATTGATTTGTACAGCGCACGTTTCAGTGCGCCATCGTCACCTTCGAGGATCGGGTTGAAATGCGTGCCACAGCTGGCACATCCGCCACATCCACTCATAGTTTCTATCTCTTCTAAACGTTAGCGATCGATTGTCGCGTTGATATGTTGAGCAGCGTCAGACTGCTCAGTTGTCTGTTCGGGTGCAGTGATGACTTTTTTTGGGTTTGCCAGCCGGGCTGGCAGAGTGAGAATTAGCGGGGCGCACAACAGCAAGAAGGCGGCCAGAATATATAAACCCGTATCGGTGCGTCCGGTGGTGTCTTTCAGCCAGCCAAGAACCGTTGGGCCAAAGAAACCGGCCAGGTTGCCGATGGAGTTAACAAACGCGATACCTGCGGCAGCAGCGGTGCCGGAAAGCAGGGCGCCAGGCAGGCTGATATAGGTGGGAATCAATGCCAGGGTGCCGGACATCGCCACGCAAATCCACGCCATCATCCAGAAGGTGGAACCGCTGCAATACGCACTCAGTGCCAGGCCCACACAGCCGATCATGGCTGGAATGGCGATATGCCAACGGCGTTCTTGTTTCAAATCAGAATGGCGACTGTTCCACACCATAAAACAGGCACCGAAAACATACGGCAGTGCCGCGAGCAGGCCGATATGGAAATCGTCGCTGACACCGGAGGATTTGATGATCGACGGCAGCCAGAAGTTGATACCGTAGTAGCCAATATTGAAGCTAAAGAACACCACCGCCAGCAGCCAGACATAGCCGTTTTTCAGCATGCCTTTCAGGCTGCTATCCACTTTGCCTTTATTGGCACGCTCACGGTTGGCGGCATCTTTTGCCAGGTCATTAATGACGACCTGTTTTTCGGCATCAGTTAACCATTTTGCCGATTTCACATCGTTATCGAGATAACGCAGCACCACAAAAGCGAGCAGAAAAGAGGGAATCGCTTCGACCAGGAACAGCCACTGCCAGTTGTGCAGGCTGCCAACACCCTCAAAAAGCTTAAGGATCAGGCCGGAAAGCGGACTGCCGATAATGGTTGAAAGCGGCGTCACCAGAATAAACAGGCCCAGCGTGCGAGCGGAGCGCCACGACGGGAACCACAGCGTGAGATAGAACACGATGCCAGGGAAGAAACCGGCTTCCGCCACGCCGAGCAAGAAACGCACCACGTAAAACTGCGTCGGCGTGGTGACGAACATCATGCCCGCGGAGAGCACCGCCCAGGTCACCATGATTCGGGCAATCCAGAAGCGTGGCCCAAACTTCTGCATCAGCAGGTTGCTTGGCATTTCAAACAGGAAGTAGCCGATAAAAAAGATGCCCGCTCCTAGCCCATACACGGTGTCGCTAAAGTTCAGCGCATCTTGCATGTGCAGTTTGGCGAAACCGACGTTTACGCGGTCCAGATAGGCGAAGAAATAACACAAAATTAAAAACGGAATCAGTCGCCGGGTAATCTTGCTGTAGACCTTTGATTCTTCCACCGCAGCGGTGGGATTGTTGCCCAGATTTTCCTGCATGTTTATCTGCTCCAGAAAGTTAAACGTATTGCTATTTCGCCACGGCCGTATTCGGGCGAGTTTCCTTGAGGATTTGCTGGCCGATAAGACGCAACGGCTCGCCACGCATAAGATTGCGTTCAATGTTTTCAAGGGAAATATTTTTGGTTTCAGGCACAAAGAGGATCGTCAGTACGATGCAGACGATGTTCATTACGCCGTAAAGCCAGAAGGTATTTGGGCTGCCGATGGTGTCGATGAGCGTCAGGAAGGTCGCGCCGATGATCATATTGGCAATCCAGTTCGCCATCGTTGAACAGGTGACACCAAAATCACGCCCGGCCAGCGGCTGAATTTCGGAGCACAGCACCCAAATCAGCGGGCCTGCACTCATGGCAAAACCAACGATGAAAATAAGCAGGACGATAACGGCGGCGTACTGCTCCGTCGTGTTTGATATCCCGCTATGGAACATATAACCGAGAATACCCATGCAGATGGCCATGCCGGAGAAACCTAATTTCAGGATAGGTTTGCGCCCCCAACGATCCACCAGGGCGATAGCAATAAAGGTCGCAAGCACGTTCGTTAACCCGGCAATCACCGTTCCCCACATTTGTTCACGCGTGGTAGAGAAACCGGCAATTTCGAAGATTTTCGGGGCGTAATACATGATGACGGTCATGCCGGTGAACTGCTGCATGAACTGGAGTAATACGCCAAGATAGGTGGAACGGCGAAAATGCGAGTTATGGCGGAAAAGCTGCCATCCGCGCTGTTTCATCTTCAGACTGTCGCGGATCTGATTGAGCTCGTTCTGTGCTTCTTTGTCGGAATTACGCAGCAGTTTCAGCACTTTTCCAGCCAGTTCATGCCTGTCTTTCATCGCCAGCCAGCGCGGGCTTTCCGGCAGTGTTAACACGCCGATAAACAGAACAATCGCCGGGAAGGTGATCACACCCAACATCCAACGCCAGTGTCCACCTTCACTCAGTGCGGTGTCAGAGAGAAACGCCACCAGAATCCCGATGGTGATCATCAGCTGATAGAGCGAAATCATGCTGCCACGAATACGTTCCGGAGCGATTTCTGAGAGATACAGCGGGGCAGTAAAAGATGCGACGCCGACCGCCAGGCCGAGGATGAAGCGGGAGACCGTGAGGATCTCAACATTGTGTGCAAATGCGCAGCCAATCGAGCCAATCACAAACAGCACCGCACCCAGTAGCAGGCTCTTTTTACGGCCCAGAGAAGATGACATCGGGCCGCTACACAAGGCACCAAACGCGGCACCAAACATCATCACGCTGACCACAATCTCTTGATGGTGGCTGCTTAAACCAAATTCTTTAGCAATAAATGGTAGTGCACCCGCGATAACGCCCATATCCAGACCAAACAGCAATCCAGCGAGGGCGGCAAGAAGGCAAACAAGTATTGTTTGCCGGTTTGTTTTTGTAGGGTTCATAGTTAAGACCTTAATAATTATAATTTTTAAAATAGGAATCGATGGCTTTGGCTGCCAGTGAGTGTGGTACTCATTTTTAACAGGCCTCCATCAAATGCTGTGGGTTGTGCCAGCCCATCGCGGGCCGAAGTCATGTAGAGATCCGAAAGTTCCGGCCCACCGAAAGCGCAACTGCTTGGCTGGCTTACGGGGAGATCAAAACGATCGATTTCCTGTAATTCAGCGCCGTTAATCTGATAGCGCTTAAGAGAACTTTCTCCCCAGCTGGCGTTGATTAATTGGCGCTGAGTGGTCAGGGCTGAGCCATCCGGGATCCCACAAACCGGGTATTTCTCAAGTATCTGCAACCCCTCGTCTTGAAGCGTTGCGCGATAAAAAGTGTGCAGCAGCGAGTCGGCAAACCAGATGTCGTCTTCCACCCATTGCAGGGTGTTTGGCACTCGCTGGTTTCCCAGTAAAAACTGTACTGAGCCAGACTTGCCGCTTAACCGATACCAACTGCCTGTGGCTCGTTCAGCCTGAGTGTCCATCGTGCTAAACCACAATGCTCCATCAGGGGCAATCGCCGCTTCATTAGGGCGTGTGCCCTGCGCCGCCGCTGGATAAGCGCAGATAAATTCCAGTTGTTGGTGGGCGTAGTTATACAGCGCAATGCCTTGCTGGCAGACCACCAGGAAGCACTCGACCTGCTCGGTCAGCAGCACGGCGCTGGTGAAACACGGCATATCGTGAATTTCTATGCGTCCGTCTTCATCGGGCCAGTAACGCAGCAGTCGTTGTTGCAAAATATCCACCCACAACAATGAATGACTGCGCATACACCACACAGGGGTTTCACCAAGCTGGGCGCGGTAATCGCCAATGATTTGCAGGCTGCCGCTGATAAATGCCGCCATGATTTATTCTGCACACTCGCGCCAGGCGTGTTGATAAGCCTGCGCACGTTCGCGCAGCAGGGCCATACTCATGCCCGCTTGATAAAGCCCGCCGCCAAGGCCAAAACCGTTGGCACCCGCCTGAATGTAGCTACGCATTTGCGCGGCATCGGGCTGAATGCCACCAACGGGAAGTAACGCCACCTCTGCGGGGATCACCGCGCGAAAGGCTTTGGTTATCACCGGGCTGATATGTTCGGCAGGGAACAGCTTCAAGGCGCTGGCTCCGGCGGCCATGGCGCTGAACACCTCGCTTGGGGTCATGATCCCCGGCATGCTGATAAGCCCAAGCTTGCGGGTATGGCGGATCACCTCCGGGCAGCAGTTCGGCGAGATGATCAATTGCCCGCCGCATTCGGCGACAGCATCAACTTGCTCAACCGTCAGCACGGTTCCTGCGCCAACGTAGCCGCGTTCGCCGACCACTTTTCGCATCAGGGAAATCGAATCCAGCGGCTTCGGGCTATTGAGCGGCACTTCAAGGTAGCGAAATCCGCTGTCGAGCAGAATTTCCGCGGCTTCGGCGGCGTCCTGCGGCGTAATACCACGCAAAATAGCGACCAGCGGTAACGGCTCTTTTTGCCATTGGGCGATGAAGTTTTCTGAGTTCATGATGGGGTTCCTTGAAGTTGGCAAAAGAGATGCCACAGGCCGTGAATAAAGCAGTCATCGCCATTTTCCGGGATGAGATTGAGATCCATCTGTCCTGCCGCAAGCTGATAGCGAGCCGTCAAAGCCGGGCTGCCAACCACCCACGCCTGCAACCCCGCGGGAAGTGCCTGCAATTCGTAGCCAATAGTTAAGCCGGACAGATAGCTGTGAACGCTCGTTTCAGCAATTTCACCGGCCAGGCGGCGGGTGCGGGCTGAGAAGATTAAGTGAGTGAATGGCGCACCTTGCTGAGCGGTTTTCACGCCCAACAAGAAAGCATCTGCATCTTCCTGCTGTTCAGGCAGCGCACGCCCAAGAATGGAATGCTGGCTGAGGAGCGAGAATATTTCGCCTGTCATAAACGTGGCGAACGAGGTGATTTCACCGTTCACCATATACGCATGTTTACTGTGCGTGCCGGGCAGTAATGCGGTGTGCTGGCGGGCGGGATGCAGCGATGCCAGGCCTAATAATTGGACTTCCTCGCCGCGCATCACATCGGGTTGAGAGAACGGGCTGTTGCCGTTAGCGCCTGGGATAATCCACGCCGTGCTGCCCCAGGGGGTGGTGAAAGCCAGCGTGCGGGCAGCCAGATCTTTCGCCACACAGGGGAGCGGCGCATAAGACACTTCATGCCAGCCCTGCTGCGAACCGACCATTCCCGCCATCACAATCGGCAGGCAGCCATACTCTTCTAACCACGTTTGCAGCAAGTTTTGCAGCGTCGGTGCAAATTGATCTTTCTCGACGGATAACAATCCGCAAGGCTGGCTAATTCTGGAAACTGGCTTTGAACCCTGCATCAAAAATGCACGGAAGTTGGTTGTTCCCCAATCGATGGCAATCCAGTGAGTTTTCATTCAAGTAATACAAACCATGTAATCTTGTAATACAAGAATGCTAGAGCAAAAAACACCCACAGTGTGTGAGGGAGATCGAAATTACGTCAGATGAGGATCAAATAATGTGGTCGAACATTTCCGGACGATCTTGCCAGATACGTTTTTTGGCAGCATTGAGCAAAATATCGCGCATTTTAAGACGGGCGTTATCGACCTGTTTCAGGCGAATCGCATCGAATAACTGGTAGTGTTCATCGACGGCGGCTTTGGTCTGACGCACATCTTTTTCGAGGGTTTGTTTAAACGAGAGCGCCATGGCCGCAGAAAGCGCGTTGCCGAGGGCTAAAAGAAAGGGGTTATGCGTGGCGCGTAATAAGGCATGGTGAAAGGCCATATCGCCTTCTTCAAACAAGGATCGCTGCGCCTCGAGCTGGCCTTTGCGCATTAACTGTAACGCATCTTCCATCGCCGCCAGATCGCGTCCGTTGGCGTTTAAGGCCGCAAGCGTTGCCACGTTTGGCTCGAAAATCAGGCGCGTCACAATCAGTTGCTCAACCAGTTTCAGATCGAGTTCACCTTCAGCCAGCCAGCCGAGCACGTCAATATCCAGCAGGCTCCACTGCTCGCGGCTGTTCACCGTGCTGCGTTTTTTGGCCTGAATCGAGATAAGCCCTTTTGCCGCAAGCACTTGCAGGGCGTTGCGCACTGAGGTGCGGGAGACTTCATATTCCACGGCCAGTTCGTTTTCACCTGGTAAAGAAAGCCCCGGCGCGAGATCGCCATGCATAATCCGGCGCGCAAGATGCTGGGTGACAGATTCTGAAATATTTGTCTGTGGGACTTTCATTACACTTTCTCGGTCGAGTCTGAACATGGAAATGAGCTACATAGTAAGCTAATCGCGCCGTATTCGCACCGTATGTACTTAAAAGATAAGAGAGCAACGTATGAGCAGAACTCCCATTATTCTCGACACCGACCCAGGCATCGACGACGCCGTAGCCATTGCCGCCGCACTCTTTGCCCCACAGCTTGATTTAAAGTTGCTGACGACGGTCGCCGGAAATGTCAGCGTCGAGAAAACCACCCGCAACGCCTTGCAATTGATGCACTTTTGGCAGAAGGATATTCCGGTCGCGCAGGGGGCTGCCACGCCACTGGTGCGTAAATTGCGCGATGCGGCTTATGTGCACGGCGAGTCCGGCATGGAAGGTTATGCGTTTGTGGAACATCAACGCCAGCCGCTCGATAAACCCGCTTTTCAGGCGATTTATGATTGTTTAAATGCCAGCCCTGAACCCGTCACGCTGGTGGCAATCGGCCCACTGACGAATATTGCGCTGCTGCTCACCCAATACCCTGGCTGTAAAGAGAAAATCAAACGCCTGGTGATTATGGGCGGATCGGCAGGACGCGGCAACTTCACGCCAAATGCCGAGTTTAATATTGCTATCGATCCCGAAGCGGGCGCGCGCGTATTTGAAAGTGGCCTGGAAATTGTGATGTGCGGTCTCGACGTCACCAACCAGGCGTTGCTGAGTCCGGAATATCTGGCGACGCTGTCAGAACTCAACCAAACCGGCAAAATGTTGCATGCGCTGTTTAGCCATTACCGCAGCGGCAGCATGGCGACGGGTTTACGCATGCACGATCTGTGCGCCATTGCCTGGCTGGTAAAACCGGAGTTATTTCAGACTCAACCGTGTTTTGTGGCGGTAGAAACTCACGGCGAATTTACCGCAGGCACCACGGTTGTGGATATTGAAGGGCGTTATCAGCGCGAGCCAAACGCCCATGTGGCGTTGGATCTCGATGTTGCCGGTTTTCAGACATGGGTTGCAGAAGTCCTGGCACTAGCACCTTAAATATTTAACGCGACGTAGATCGAGTTTCTTCGGCCAGACTATAGGGTTAATCGATTAACCTGCTATGCTGATTAAGCAGTTCTCCTTGGGCCGGAGAAACAAAATGAATATACCTGTCATCGTGCCACCGGGCGTGGCATTCCAGAACGGCCATTTCACGGCTGAAAATACCATTAATAAAACCACGCACAGTGGCGATCTTGTGGGCGTCTTTCACGACGAAGCCGCATGGCTGGCGCTGCCTGCCGATACACCCATCTATCAGGTTGAAATGCTGCAATCTGCGCAAGGGGAAGGTGAGCTTTTTGTCGGCACCACGCACCTCAATCCGGGGCGTGTTGGCGATGAGTTTTATATGACGCGTGGCCATTTCCATCAACGGCGTGAACAAGGCGAAGTGTATATTGGCTTGCGCGGAACGGGCCTGTTGCTGCTGCAAGACGAGCAGGGCAAGGCGCGGCTTGAGCAGGTTTCGGCGGGGTCAGTGCATATCATTCCAGGTGCAACAGCGCACCGCCTGATTAACACTGGCACCGAAGTTCTCTCTGCACTCGCCGTTTGGCCAACGATTGCTGGGCATGATTACGCGGCGTTGGCACAAGGCTTTGCGCTGCGAGTAGTTTTGCAGGACGACAAAATCCAGGCAAAAGAGGTGCAAAATGGCTGATCAGCACCTGAATTTTGGGTTGGATATGAAGATCCACCACCAGCCGATGGGTTTTAGCTACGGCGAAGAGGTGATCGGCCCGGTGCCGGAGATCCGTAAACTCGATCAGATCCGCGCCTCGTTGCGCGATCCGTCGTGCAACGGGCCGGAGGATGTGTACGCGATCGTGATGGATGTGGCGCGTTTGCAGGACAGAGAAGAACTGAAGAAACGCATGTTGCTTTTTGGCGTGGTGACTTACGCTTCTGGTCGCCTGGGAGATGAGCCGATTCGCAGCCAGGGCCACATTCACCGTATCAGCAGCCACAGCGGTTGGTCGCCACCCGAGCTATATGAAATCTGGCAGGGCAAAGCGATTATCTACATGCAGGAGTCTGTGGCGGACGATCCGGGGCGTTGCTTTGCGGTTTGCGCCGGGCCTGGCGAGAAAGTGCTGGTGCCGCCGGGTTGGGCGCACGCCACGATTTCAGCTTCGCCGGATGAACCGCTGACGTTTGGTGCCTGGTGCGACCGCGAATACGGTTTTGAATACGATGCCGTCCGCGCCTACAAAGGGCTGGCATGGTATCCGCTGTTGCAAGACGAGCATATTGCCTGGCAGCACAACCGCAGCTATATGCCGGGGCGTTTGCAGGTGACTTCACCGCGCCAATATACCGAGTTTGGGATAACCGAGGAGCCGCTGTATCAGCAATTTATTGATGATCCCGCGCGGTTTCAGTTTATTTCGAAGCCAGGGATAGTTGGGCAGAAGTGGGTAGGGTTTCATCCTTAAAACAACCCTCACCCTGGCCCTCTCCCTGAGGGAGAGGGAATTAACTCGATTTTCTCCCTCTCCTGGGGGAGAGGGTCGGGGTGAGGGCATACAACTAAGAAAATAACCCCACCGCCACGCCAACTGCCGCCAGCACCAGCAGTAACAGCATTGCTTTCACCGGAGACACGCCGCGTTTTGCCATCAAATACCAGGTGCCAATCACCACCAACAGCGGCAGCAGATTAGGGAAAATTCCGTCCAGCATCTGCTGCACATGAATATTCACGCCGTCTTTGGTGACAAACTCAAGCCCGGTGCCGAGCTTCACGTAGCTTGCCGCCACGCCGCCCATCACGAACACGCCTAATAACGATAGCGCTTCGCGCAGGCGTGTCGATTTACTGCTGACCAACATCTCAACGGACGTCGATCCCATGCGGTAGCCTTTCAGGAACAAGAACCACGAGCCAGGAATAATAATCGCCAGCCACGCCACGCAGTAAAACAGTGGCCCGAGGATATTCCCGCCCGCCGCCAGCGCCATGCCGATACTGAGCAAAATTGGGATCAGCATGCCCGGAATCATCGAATCGCCAATCCCCGCCACGGGTCCCATCAGTCCGACTTTCAGGGTGTTGATGGTTTCGCCGTCGATGGGCTCGCCGTTGGCGCGTTTCTCTTCCAGCCCTAGCACCATGCCGTTCACAATCGCACCCAGCTGCGGTTCGGTGTTGTAGAACGACGCGTGGCGTTTGAGCATCTCTTTGCGTTGTTCGTCATCGGGATACAGCTTTTTCGCCACCGGCAACATACTCAAACAAAAGCCGAATGATTCAAGGCGCTCAAAGCTCATGGACGAAAGGTTGTACATCATCCAACTGCGCCAGCAGCGGCGCAGATCCTGGCGAGTGAGTTTACGTTCTTCCATCAGAATTCATCCTCATCATCAGCGGGCGTGGAGGCTGTACGTTCAGCCTGCGGCTCAGGTTTGTAGTTGTAGTGAATCAGGGCCAGCAACGCGCCGACGATGACCAGCGCCACCATGTTCAGTTTCAGGAAAACGATGCAGATAAACCCCACGAGGAAGTAAATCAACATGCTGTAATTTTTGATGATTTGCTTAAGCAGAATCGCGATACCCACCGCTGGCAGAATGCCGCCGAGCACATTCATCGTCGAAAGCACGATGTGCGGCAGGCTGTCCATAAAGGCGTTGATGTACTGCGCGCCGAAATAGACTGCGATAAACGTCGGAATAAAACGTATCAGGAAGTTGGTCGCCTGCGGCCAGATAGCACTGTTGAGATACACGCCACGCTCGTCGCCTTTTTCCAGCGCCAGATCTGCGCGGTGGTTCCACCAGGAATTGAGCACCATCATGGCGTTAAACAACACGGTGCCTGCAATACCGATAGTGGCCGCCAGCGCCACGGCCACTTCCGGGCCTTTATTGGAAAGAATACCCAGCGCGATAGCGGGGAAAGCTACAAAGTTGAGATCCGCAGGCATTGAGCCACCGGGGGTTACCATCGCGATATACACGGCCTGAACTGCCACGCCGATGATAATCCCGGTCTGCACATCGCCGAGAATGAAACCTACCAGCATCCCTGAAACCAATGGGCGGGTAATCAAATACCAGCCGCCGGTTAGCCCCAGCAGCCATGGGCTACTTAACGCACCGAGGTAACAGAGAATGCCGATCAAAGCCGCTTCAAAAGCCATATTGCACTCCTTTATTTGAGTTTTTGGCGAGCGTCCTGCCAGCTGTAGCTGCTGGCATCGGGCACCAGACGAAATTCAATCTGATGCCCGCGCTGCAAGAGGTAGTCGAACGCAGCACTCTCTTCGGGGTTGACGGACTGATTCGGGCCTATGGTAGTGGTGTTGGCTCGCGCGCTCATCGGGCCGACGTTGATTTTTTTATTGCTGTTTTGCAGGCTGATACCTGCTTCTTCGATGCGCTTTAACGTGACCGGCGATTTGCCAATCACGAAGTAATGCTTCTCGCTGGCGATGATTTTTGGCAGTTTTTCGATGGCGGTGGCGGTGTCAAACAGCCAGACTTTGATGTCCTGAACCGCCCCTTTCATGACTGATGAAAGCAAAGGATCGGCGGCGACGGCATCGTCGATGGCAATAATCCCATCGCACGGCAACTCTTTTGCCCAGCGGGTGACGAGCTGGCCGTGGATCACGCGGTCGTCGATTCGTACAAATGAAATGCTCATCGTTGCCCCTTAAAAATCATCTGACTGCGTAGTTTCAGCAAGTGTCGCCTGCACCAGCGTGTCCTGGGTGTTTGCAAGCAGTTGCGCGGTGGCCTGTTCGACATCCGCGAGATCTTTTATCTCATCGCTTAACAGCACCATGGGGAAGTTGACGCCACCCAGAACAGTGACGGGCGGTTGCGTATCAGGGTTAAAAGCGTAGTGGCAGGCGATATTCCACGGCGTGCCGCTTTGCAAATCGCACAGCACCACGACGCCATCAGCATCTTTGCTGGCCTGTTTCAACACCGCCGCAAACTCATCGCCAAAGCTATTAATGCCTTTGTTTTCAGTGAGCATGACCGGGAATACATGCGGCAATTCGCCGTAGACCATGCGTGAACTTGCCAGCAGGGCTTCCGCCAGCGAGCCGTGTGTTGCCAGAATGACGTTGATCATAATTAACCCCTTACCCAGGCTTTCATGGTGGCGAGTTGCTGACCGGCACCCCGACCATACGGTGAAATGCGGTATTCCCCGACGGCAGCAGGAATGATGAAGGTTTCGGCGTAATGCACCACAAACGGCTCGAACGCGCCGCTCGGGCTTTCAACCAGAGCCTCGTCGCCTTCCACCAGATTCAGGACATTCACGCCGCCGTGCGTGTGGTGTGTGACGGGCTGCGTAAACCAGTGGCGACGCGTTTCAATAAACTCGCGTTCATGCAGGCCGGTGCGCTCCTCGCGCCAGCCATCGCCTTCGGCAATTGGTTCAAAATGGTTAACCAGATGCTCAGTGACCCATTGGGTATCGCGTTGCCAGTCAATGACTTGTGCGCCATGGTCCAGATGCACCGGGCGCGGTAAACCGTCTAAACCCAGGCGGCCCCAGTCCCATAATTTGAAGGTGAAAATATACGGCGTCGCGCTGATCTCCAGCACCATGGCTCCCGATCCGGAACAGTGCACGGTGCCTGCCGGTATCAGGAAGTGATCGTGTTTACGCGCCTGGAAACGGTTAACGAATTTCTCGTCATCAAACGCTTTTTCGCCACGCTGGGCGCGGGCCAAATCGTCGAGCATTTCCTGCGGGTCGATCCCCGTTTTTGTGCCGAGATAGACTTCTGCGCCCGGCTCGGCTTCCAGCAAGTAATAGCTCTCATCCTGGGTGTAATGCATCCCGAAATGCTGCTGGATGTATTCGGTAATCGGGTGAACCTGGAAACTCAAATTCTGCCCGCCGATGGTATCGAGGAAGTCGAAACGGATCGGGAACTCTGCGCCAAATCGGGCATGAACGCGCTCGCCAAGTAGCGGACGCGGGTAGAGCAACACCAGATCTTGTGAGGGGATCTCGATCCGCACATCACCAAAACGCAGTAACAGGCTGTTCTCCTCGGGCACACAGTCAAAACACCAAGCGTAATTTGGCTTTGAGGGATCGAGATCAAACTTGTCTTTCATCCATTGCCCGCCCCAGACACCGGGGTCGAAGAATGGCACCACGCGGAACGGTTGTTGCGTGGTTTGTTGCAGGCCATGGCGCAGCGCATCTCCGCTCACCATCACCGGTTGCTGCGCATTATTGGTATCGAGCAGGAAATCCGCGCGCTTGAGCAGCGGGGTTTTATGGCGGTCGAACACGCGCCACTCAATGAAAAAGGCACGTTTGTAGCGACGCAGAATATCTTCATTAACGTTATCTGCCCCCCAGTTGCCCAATTCTCCACGGCGAAAACGCTGCTGAATTTCCCAGCGGGCGAGATCGGCATAAATCAGCACATCACCCGGATGAACTAAGGCAGCACCTGGGCCGTAAATCACCACCAGGCCAGACGTCGTTTCTGCGACTTCACGCCGTACTTGCGCCAGTTTATCCGGGCAGAAAAACTCTGGTAATTCGTGGCAGGAAAGCACGCCGAACACCCGGTCATCCGTCAAATTGCGGGCCAGTAAATCATGCAGGTGCTGTTCACTCAGACGCGCGGATTCAGCGTTGATAATGTGGTGCGGGTTAAGTTGTTCAATGAGTTGTGTGTGCAGTTCGTCGAGTTGAACGCCGGGATAACAGTCAATCACCAGCACCGTTTTGCCCGAAGCGGAAAGCCGTTCGCTCACGGCTTGTTTGATGGCGGACCATCCCTGCCATGCCTGATGCTCAAACCCCGAAACGCGCACTTCGGGATACTTATCGTATGATGCCAGATGCATAATCTTCTCCCTGTTTCTGATGAACTAAGATTAATCGATTAACCCATTTTGAACAGCGTGGTAAACGCGATTAACCCGCCATTTTTAACAAGGTGTTGCTTAAAGTTGAGTTATCTGTGACGGCATTCACATGGAAATATGCATTTTTTTGGTTATTCGATTAATCTGTGTGGAATTGCTTAATTTTGAGGAGTGCTAATGAGCACTGTCACCCTTGCCCAGGTTGCAAAACAGGCCGAAGTTTCAACCGCTACCGTTTCAATGGTGTTGCGAAATCGGGGCCGTATTTCTGACGCCACTCGCCAACGCGTGCTCAAAGCGCTGGATGATTTGGGTTACGTGTATAACCAAACGGCGGCCAATTTACGCAACCGCACCAGCAATCAGGTTGGGTTGTTACTCCACGACATCACCAACCCGTTTTACGGTGAAATGACCGCTGGTCTGAGCCAGGAAATGGAGCGTCACGATCTGCTGCTCTTTCTGGCAAACAGCGAAGAATCCGGCGAGCGGCAGCAAAAGTTTGTCGATTCTCTGATGCGCAATAACGCCTGCGGCATGGTGTTGTGTGCGGCACGAGAAACGCCGCCGCTGTTTTTTGAAACGCTGAAACGGCGCAACGTTCCGGCGATTATGGTGGTGCGCCCGATGGACGACGTGGATTTCGATTTTGTCGGCACCGATAACTTCCTTGGCACCCAACTGGCAACGCAACATCTGCTGCGTCTGGGGCATCGTCATATTGCGTTTATTGGTGGGAGTGAAAATTCCATCAGCCGCGCGCAACGTATTGGCGGCTACAGCAGCAAATTGCTCGAACATCGTATTCAGCCGAAAAGCGAGTGGGTGGTGTCTTCTCTTGCCAGCCAAAGTGACGGCGCGCGCGTGGCCGAGGAGCTGTTCCGTTATTACCCGGAAATCACGGCGGCGGTCTGTTATCAGGATATCGTGGCGCTGGGCGTGATGCAGACGCTGCGCAAAATGGGCCGCCAGCCGGGTGTCGATTTTGCGCTGGTGGGGTTTGACGATATTACCGAGGCATCTTTGGTTCAGCCTGCGTTGACCACCGTTTCGGTGGCGGCTAAAGAGATTGGCCGTAAAGCCGGGGAGCTGTTATTTAGCCGCATTCAGGGCAACGACGAGCCGCCAAAACGTATTATTCTCCCGCCCACTCTGGTGGTACGGGAGTCTTGCGGGTTTGGGCTATGAATAGGTTAAGCGCCTGACCAGTTCCATTTCACTGTGGCGGAAGGGAATGCCATATTCATCAAGCACATCGTGGAACCACAGGTGCGCGTAATCCACGCCACATTTGCGCACTGACGGCCAGGGGAGGGTGGTTTGCGTTTTGCCGCGCACCAGCCCCCACTGGAAACAGCCGACATTCAGGGCGGCAAGCAGCGGCAGTTGTTCCTCCATCACGCAGCCGACATGCCGCGCCAACCATTCGGTGCATAACAGCGGACGATCGAATGTTTGCCAGTAGCGCAATACTTGCAGCATTTTCGGTGTGGCCAGATAGGCGTGGAAGCTGATCACATCCGAAAGATCGGCTGCTGCCTTATCGATCGGATGGGCAAAAAACTCCGCTTCCGGTTCGTCAGGATCTTGCGAAATGTGCCAGGCACCCACGGTCAGTGGCTGCCGGGGATCTTCGTCACGTGCCCAGGCGAAAACCTGTGGCAGCAGCTCCAGCGCAAAATACTCCAGCTTTTCATCGAACTGGATTTCCTCAAGCCCGCTGGCAAACGTGCCGCGGTTGCCAGGCTCGTTGTACAAATCCCAGATGGCGATACGCGAATCGTTTTTGAAATGGCGCACAATGTCGCGCACATAGCGCTCAAGCTGCGGCCACATCTCGCGGTTACATATCGTTTCACGCCCGGGACTCGCCGCCGCCTGGCTGTTGTGTTTGCCGGGTTCGGGTGCTTTTTGAGGCCCTAAAAATGGCTCATCTCCGGAAAAACCACAGTCGTCCATCAGCGTCAGCATGACTTTTATTTGATGGCGTTCGGCGATACGCAGAAAGCTCTCGATGCGCATCAGCAATCCATCGCGATCGTGCTGCCAGACGATAAACGGCAGGTTGATGCGCAGTTGGTTATAGCCGATCTCCTGCGCCCAACCGAGTTCCTGATCGATGGTTTCGGGATCAAAGGTTTCGCGCTGCCATAGCTCTGTCCAGTTTACGGCGCTGCGGGGCAGGTAATTAAACCCGCAAATCCAAACCTGATTTTTGTGCCACTGCGCGGCCTGTTGTTTGCTCCATTGTGTACGCATGACGTGTCTCCTACGGTGATTCCGGCGTTAAGCTTGATACCGATTTACGCCCTGGCGTGTTGCCCCAGACTTTGTCGTATTCATAGCCGGTCAGGTCTTTGATGACTTTGCGGGTTTCCATATCGCAGTCTGCGAGGTTGCCACCCAGTTTGAGTCGGGCGACTTCTTTAATCAGCGTTTTATGGGATTCGCGGGTGAGTTTGAATTTAAAGGTCATCCAGAAACTGATCGCCAGCAATGCTGTGGTGGCAAAGACCATTAGCCCGACAATCGCGTGTAACGCTTCAATAGGCTGCTCGCCCTGGCCTTTAACAAAACCGCTTTCTTCCAGCACCACACCAATCAGCATGATGGCCAGCGCCACGGTACTTTTCCGGGTTAAGACCATCACGCCGGCAAAGATGCCTTCGCGGCGTTTTTTAGTCACGATTTCATCGACGTCAGGAATAAAGCTGTAAATATTCCAGGGGATAAAATAAAGACCCGCACGTGAAATACCTAAAATGACAAACACAGCGGAGAACAAGATCACGGATACATTGATATTGTTGATATAGGCATAAAACAGGAAAGCTAATACTGCGAAAATAAAACTATAAGATAAACGCAGTGCGCCGGAAGGCGTGAAATTCAATTTGCTGAGTAACAGCATAAAGACAAATGTTCCCGGAACAGAAACAAATGCGGCCACGCTTAAATAACCTGAAACGGCGGCGGCATCCTGATGTAATCCGTAAACGACATAATAAGTAAATACTGATCCGAAAACGTCCATCGCGGTGAATGAAGCAATATAAATAATAATATGCTGGCGGAACATGCGGATCTTAAATGAAGAGAGTAAATCTAACACCAGGCTTTTTAAATGGTGCCAAAGATTACCGCTATTTGCTCCTTCGGGTTCGGGTTCAAACTCTTCACGCACATCTTTCGCTTCCCAGGTGCACATCCAGGTGGTAAATACCGCGAGGCAAAAAATCGCTGAGAAAAGCAGGCCCGTGTAAGTGTACGTCATCGAGTTATCTTTACCGGTGAACTGCATGATGACACCCGGCACCGACACCGCCAGAAAACCGCCAAGCTGCGAGCAGATCATACGCACACCGGATAAACGGGCGCGTTCGGTGTAGCGGTTGGTCATCTCTGCCGCCAGCGTTTCCCATGGCACCAGCACCATTGCGGAGAGCAGTTCGATTGAGAGATAAGTGCCGAGATAATACCAGTAGCCCATATCCGTCACCCAAAGCAGGGCGTACAAAAACATCAGTGGGGCGCTGAGTAATAAAAAGAAGCGGCGGCGACCGAAGCGTTTACCCAGCCAGGTATTAGCGAAGTTATCGGTGATGTAACCCATAATTGGACTTAATACCGCATCTATCACTCGGGCAATGGCAAATATCGAACCGGCTTCTAATACCGATAATCCACAATAAGTGGTGTAGAAAAATAGAAGCCAGGTGCCAATAATAGCAAATGCGCCACCACCAAATAAATCGGTAACACCATATCCTATGGCTGTTCCATAGCCAACTCTGCGTTCTGTAGGTTTCATATTATTATTCCATTTCTGTGTAGGGTGAAAAGGAAAACATTATTGTTGTTAAATTTTTATCCAGTTCCTGGTTATCGAAGACTGGTAAATCGCTTCGACCATGCGCAGGGATGTTTCCGCCTGGTGTATATCAACGTAATTATGATTGTCGGGTGTTTGTATTGAATGATAGAAATGATTAATTGCCTGCTGGTGGCTGCTTCCCCAGTAACATTTCTGGACTTCACGTGGTATTTCATCGCAGGCCAATAAACTTTTCTCTTCGCCAGTCATAAACCACAGATTATTGTGATGAAGTTGCAGCAGGCCATCTTCGCAATGGATCTCAAGAAATAGCGGTGAGTCGGTGGTATGACAGTTGGTCGCGTAAAAAATCCCTCGCGCCCCGTTGGCTAATTGCATATTTGCCATCGCGGTGTCCTCGGCCTGGGTGGCATTGCTGAGAAAACTGCTCTCCACCACGCCTTTCAGCGACTCAACTCCGCCAGCAAACCACTGCATTAAATCCAGCGTATGAATCGCCTGATTGATAAGCAGGCTGCCGCCTTCGGTGGCAAAACGTCCGCGCCACGGGCTTTGCGCATAGTAATCTTGCGTTCGATTCCATGTCAGCACCGCTTTGATACTCAGCACTTTTCCGTAGGTGTTCGCCTCCAGCAATGATTTGATCTTCTGGCTGCTCGGGTTCAGTCGGTTCTGATAACAGACACCAAGCTGGCTCGTTGCGTGCTTCAGTGCGGTTTTAATGTCTTTTACTTCGCCTGGATTCAGCGCCACCGGCTTTTCCGTGAAGACGTGTTTCCCGGCGGCAAGGGCGGCAAGAATCACTTCTTTGTGTGCGACATGCGGCGTGCAGACGTGTACCACATCAATTTCGGTATCACACAGCATTTCGCGGTAATCGGCGTAATAACGGCAAGCGTAACGCTCGGCCAGTAAGTGACCCTTTGCGGAGTCTGTTTCGACAATTGCCCGAAGCCTGCAGGCTGGATTCGATTGAATTGCCTCGACGTGCAAGGTGTGGATTGCTCCACACCCGACGACTGCGGCCTGTGTCGTCTTCATCGCTATTGCACTCCGTTTGCCAGCATTTGCGCGCGCACGCACAGTTCGGCGGCTTTGAAGGCATGCGCCTGAGTCATCGCCTTTTCGGTGCGATTCAGGCAGTCAAGAATCAGTTCGCCGAAGAACGGGAAGCCCACATTCCCGGCAACCGGATAGCGGAATTCACCTTCTTTATTAACCAGATACACCACATCTTGTTCCTGGCGAGTGATGTCGACGTATTTGCGGATTTCGATATAGCCGTCGGTGCCGAGCAGCGTCAGGCGTCCGTCGCCCCAGGTGCTGAGTCCTGCTGGTGTGAACCAGTCGCAGCGGAAATAGCCGCTGGCCCCGTTCTCGCCTTTGAGCATCGCATCGCCGAAATCTTCAAATTCAGGGTGTTGGGGATGGGCGAAGTTGTTGGTTTGCGCGGCAACAACCTGTGCTTCGCTGTTGCCCGTGTAAAACAGGAATTGTTCAATCTGATGGCTGCCAATATCACAAAGAATGCCGCCGAAGCGTTTCTTAAAGTAGAACCAGTCCGGGCGACCCTGGCCTTCACGGTGTGGTCCCATACCCAGAGTCTGAATCACCCGACCAATTGCGCCGTCGTGCACCAGTTGCCCGGCAAAGACCGCACTTTCAACGTGAAGTCGTTCGCTGTAATACACCGCATATTTGCGTCCGGTTTCGGCGACTTTCGCTTTTGCCGCAGCCAGTTGTTCGAGGGTGGTCAGCGGAGCTTTATCGGTGAAATAGTCTTTTCCTGCGTCCATCACTTTCAGGCCAAGCGCGCAACGTTCATCAGGAATCGCCGCTCCGGCAACCAGTTTGACGCCCGGATCGGCCAGTATCGCTTCAAGAGACGGCGCAATTTTCGCCTGTGGGTATTGCTTAACAAACTGCTCGATTTTTTGTGGGTCAGGATCGTAAACCCATTTCAGCGTCGCGCCCGCTTCAATCAGGCCATTGCACATGCCGTAGATATGGCCGTGATCGAGTGCGGCGGCGGCAAAAACAAAATCATCTGGCTGCACGACTGGCTGCGGTTTGCCTTTTGGCGCGTAATTCATACCGTCTTTGATGCTCATGTTTATGCCCCTTTATCCATATCTTTACCCAATGGAATCGCCTCTTCATTGGCGAAATTTTCCACTGAGGCGGATTTCTCAAAGAAATGCGGTGCCATTTTCACTAACCCGCCCGTCTGGTAATACGGGTCGCTTGCGCTAATGGGCAGCGAAACAATACTGCGAGTGATGGCTGATTTATAAATTGCGGTGATGAGTTCCAGCGAACGCTTGCCTTGGGGGCCGTCCACTAGCGGTGCGGTGCCCGTTTGCAACGCGTGCAGGAAGTTTTCGATTTGCCCGGTATGCAGCGTCCAGGTCAGACGCGGCACAGTCTGGTAACTATCTTCAAGCTGATTTTCAAGCGAGGTATCGCGCGCGTCGATGGGGAAACCGTTGGGGGCGGCGATGCTGGCGAATTTATCCCACGGCGCAGAAATGCGCGCTTTTTCACCCTGAATCACAATTTTCTGGTCTTCACCGTGGTGTACAACCGATGCGGTAAGTTGCGTCAATGCGCCACTGTCGTATTTGAAAATCGCAGCGCTGAGATCTTCGACTTCGGCGTTGTCATGGGAAACATTGGTGGTGATGGCGACCACTTCCGTCGGGAAACCCAACATCCACTGAATGGCGTCGATGTGATGCACGGCATGGTTTAGCGTGCAGCCGCCGCCTTCTTTTTCCCAGGTGCCACGCCACCACAGGTCGTAATAGGAGTGACCGCGCCACCAGAAGGAATCCACCTGCGCATGGCAAATTTTGCCGATTTGGTCGGTTTCGAGCACTTTTTTCAAACGCCAGAAAGCATCGGTAAAGCGGTTTTGAGCGATGATCGACAATGTTTTTCCGCTGGCCTCGGCCGCGGCAATCATCGCATCACATTCCTGGAGTGACGCGGCCATTGGCTTTTCGCACAACACATGTTTGCCTGCATTTAACGCATCGATAGAAATAGCGGCGTGTACATACGGTGGGGTGCAGATATCAAATACGTCAATGGAGGGGTCATTAAGAATATCTTGATGGTTGCTGTAGATTTTGGCTTCCGTCAGCCCGTAATGTTTCTTCTTTTCCTCGGCTTTTTCTGGGTAGATATCAACCAGAGCGACAATCTGACAGAGGTCAGGAAATTCAAGATAACCCTGAATGTGATTGTGGGAAATATTACCGGTTCCAATAATAGCGATTCTTTGCATTGTGCTCTCACTTATACAAAAAAATAGGACTTATTTTTATCAGGAATCATTTTTTGAGAGCATAGTTATGGTTTTTTTTGCACACAACCGCTATTTATGACAGGAATTGCACGGCATAAATAACGCTGTTGTGATCGAAGAAAAATGCTTGTGATGAGAAAGAGTTAGTTATGAAAATAATGTCAAAACGCTAATGAGGCATCGATCACAAAATGACGGGTAAGCTGAAAATCAAAGAGATAGCCGGGCTGACAGGGCTTTCACCAAGCACGGTATCAAGGGTGCTGGCGGGTAAAAATAATGTTAGCCCGCAGGCAAAAGAAAAGGTTTTTTACCATGCTCGTTATATGGGTATTTTGCGAGATATTCCCGCCAGTCGTTTACTCATGAATTCATTATTAGTGTGTGCTCCGGCGGCGGCTTTTACCCCAAATGGCGATCGTTATTATTACGAAGTGATTCAGGGTATTATTTCAGAAATATCGCATTATGATATTCATGTTAAAAAATGCTCGCTGGATATTAACGAAGCAGACACGACTTTATTTATGAAACACGTTAACGAAGACGATGTCGATGGAGTAATAATCATTGGGATTGATGATGAATCTTTGTATCGACTGGCCGCAGAAAGCAATAAACCTGTGGTGACAATTAATGCCAGAGATAAAAAGATGCGCCTTGATTGCGTCTCGCCAGATCATTCTTCCATTGGTTATAGCGCGGCAAAACACTTGCTAGAAAAAGGCCACCGCCAGGTACTGCTCTTCACCGATTTGCGCCGTGAAACCATGATCCAGCGTCTCGAAGGGTTCAAGCGAGCCTGCCAGGATCACCACCTTGTATTTGATGAATCGGAAAATTTGCTGGTCACGAAAGGTTATGGCGAGCCAGAAGTGCGGGCGAATTTTAAAAAGTACCTCCAACAACGTTCAAAGCAACAGCTGCCTTCGGCCATATTATGTGGCGGGGGAGCCATTGCGCGAGCGGTGCTCGGCGAGCTGAAAAACCATCAGCTCCAGGTGCCTGAAGATATTTCCGTCATGAGTTGCGCTTACTCACATGAAATGGACGAAATAAAATCGCTGGGATTAACCGCGGCTTTTCAGCCTTGCCGCGAACTCGGCAGTGAAGCGGTTTGTATCCTGCAAAGTCGCTTAACGCGCAACATCAGCTCCCGGTTTAATTTATTGCTCCAGGGTTCCATTGAGTTGGGGAATTCAGTGGCAGATGTGAACTGGCGACGCCGGGAATTGTATCAAACGCATTCAATTCCCTGATTCTGCTATGGGATTAATGGCTTTTACTGATAATTCCGCCGTTTTGTCATAAATTTCTTATTATCGGTGTTTTCGAGTGGCGAGCCTCCCAAGGCCTCGTTAATCTGAGAACAGTTTCATTGGTTATTGAATAAAGAAAAGAGAGTGAATATGGATGAGTCACAAGTCCGCGTAGCAATCGCGGGTGCGGGTGGTCGCATGGGGCGACAACTGATTCAGGCAGCCTTGCAACTGGATGGCGTAAAACTGGGTGCAGCGCTTGAGCGCACGGGTTCATCCTTAGTGGGGAGCGATGCAGGCGAACTCGCTGGCGTGGGCAAAACTGGCGTGATCGTTAGCGATAGCCTGGACGCGGTGGTGAACGATTTCGATGTGTTTATCGATTTCACACGCCCGGAAGGCACACTCAATCATTTGGCTTTTTGCCGCCAGCACGGCAAGGGCATGGTCATTGGTACGACGGGTTTTGATGAAGCGGGCAAGCAGGCGATTACAGATGCGTCGAGCGAAGTGCCGATTGTTTTTGCGGCCAACTTTAGCGTCGGTGTGAATGTGATGCTCAAGCTGCTGGAGAAAGCGGCCAAAGTGATGGGTGACTATACCGACATCGAAATCATCGAAGCGCATCACCGTCATAAAGTCGATGCGCCATCAGGCACGGCATTAGCCATGGGCGAAGCCATCGCTCATGCGATGGACAAAGATTTGAAAGAGTGCGCCGTTTACTCTCGTGAAGGGTACACCGGCGAGCGCGTTCCAGGCACTATTGGCTTTGCCACCGTGCGTGCGGGCGACATTATTGGTGAACATACGGCGATGTTTGCGGACATCGGTGAGCGTATTGAAATCAGCCATAAAGCCTCCAGTCGTATGACTTTTGCAAATGGAGCGGTTCGCTCTTCATTGTGGTTGAAGTCTAAGAAAACTGGCCTTTACGATATGCGGGATGTGCTTGATCTCAACAATTTATAAGTGTTATTACCCATCGTGATGTGGTTATTGCAATCATAAGTGTTTGATTGATAGGGTAATATTTTATTGCCCTTTTTTATTTGTTTTGTTTTTGAGTGTTTTATCATTGCTTAGCTTTGTTGTTGTCATAATTATCTCTTATCCTGCTTAAAATCGTTGCTTTGTTGTTAATTTTGACCATTTGGTCCACTTTTTATGGTCATGACAGACAGTATCCCATTCATCCTGGTCCGCAATCGGTTACGCATCCTGAGTTAGCTGTTGATTTCAACGGTCAATTCCTCTTTTCCCCATCAGAGTGCTAAAAAACACATAAAAAGTTGCGCTTATGGTAGACTTTTCCCCGGCCTCTCACTAGAATGCCGCCGTTTGTCAAAAATCCAAATGACAGGCTGTTTTGCATTGATTCCTGAATTCATTTTGAATTAATATGCAAATAAATTGACTGTTTATTCCCTGGAGGGCGTTTTGATTAAGTCAGCAATATTGGTTCTGGAAGACGGAACCCAATTCCACGGTCGGGCCATTGGGGCATCGGGTTCGGCCATTGGGGAAGTCGTTTTCAACACCTCTTTGACCGGTTATCAAGAAATCCTCACTGATCCTTCCTACTCCCGCCAGATTGTCACTCTTACTTATCCTCATATCGGAAATGTCGGCACTAATGCTGCTGACGAAGAATCCTCCCAGGTACATGCGCAAGGCCTCGTTATCCGTGACCTACCACTGATTGCCAGCAACTACCGCAATACCGAAGACCTTTCTTCCTACCTGAAGCGCCATAACATTGTGGCCATCGCCGATATCGATACCCGTAAGCTGACACGTATTCTGCGCGAGAAAGGTGCACAGAACGGCTGCATCATCGCCGGTGATAACCTTGACGCCGCACTGGCACTGGAAAAAGCGAAAGCCTTCCCAGGCCTTAACGGCATGGATCTGGCGAAAGAAGTGACCACTCAGGAAGCGTACTCCTGGCAGCAGGGGAGCTGGACGCTGGAAGGCGAATTGCCTGAAGCGGCCAAAGAAGAAGATTTACCATTCCATGTCGTGGCCTACGATTACGGCGTGAAGCGCAACATTCTGCGTATGCTGGTTGACCGCGGCTGCCGCCTGACGGTGGTTCCTGCACAAACATCTGCTGAAGATGTGTTGAAGTTAAATCCAGACGGCATCTTCTTATCTAACGGCCCAGGTGACCCGGCGCCGTGTGACTACGCCATTAGCGCCATTAAATCCTTCCTGGAAACCGACGTTCCGGTATTTGGTATCTGCTTAGGCCACCAGTTGCTGGCTCTGGCGAGCGGCGCGAAAACTGTGAAGATGAAGTTCGGACACCACGGTGGCAACCACCCGGTTAAAGATTTGGACCGCGATTGCGTGATGATTACCGCACAGAACCACGGTTTTGCAGTGGACGAAGCGTCGATGCCTGCCAACCTGCGCGTCACGCACAAGTCGCTGTTCGACGGCACGCTGCAAGGTATTCATCGCACAGATAAAGCCGCATTCAGCTTCCAGGGGCACCCGGAAGCAAGCCCTGGCCCACACGATGCGGCGCCACTGTTTGACCACTTTATCGAATTGATTAAGCACTACCGTTCTACCGCCACTCTTAACAGCAAGTAAGTATCAGGAGCTAATTAAAATGCCAAAACGTACAGATATAAAAAGCATCCTGATCCTCGGCGCTGGCCCAATTGTTATCGGCCAGGCGTGCGAGTTTGACTACTCTGGTGCTCAGGCGTGTAAAGCGCTGCGTGAAGAGGGTTATCGTGTTGTGCTGGTGAACTCCAACCCGGCAACCATCATGACCGACCCGGAAATGGCCGATGCGACTTACATTGAGCCGATTCACTGGGAAGTGGTTCGCAAAATCATTGAGAAAGAGCGTCCGGATGCGGTGCTGCCAACCATGGGCGGCCAGACTGCGCTGAACTGCGCGCTGGAGCTGGAACGTCAGGGCGTGCTGGCTGAGTTTGGCGTCACCATGATTGGCGCAACGGCAGACGCGATTGATAAAGCCGAAGACCGTCGCCGTTTCGACGTGGCGATGAAAAAAATCGGCCTCGATACTGCGCGCTCTGGCATTGCTCACAATATGGAAGAAGCGCTGGCGGTTGCTGCTGACGTCGGTTATCCGTGCATCATCCGCCCATCATTTACCATGGGCGGCACCGGCGGCGGTATCGCTTACAACCGTGAAGAATTCGAAGAAATCTGCGAGCGTGGTCTGGATCTTTCGCCAACCAAAGAGCTGTTGATTGACGAATCGCTGATTGGCTGGAAAGAGTACGAGATGGAAGTTGTGCGTGATAAAAACGACAACTGCATCATCGTCTGCTCAATCGAAAACCTTGACCCGATGGGTATTCACACCGGTGACTCCATCACCGTAGCGCCAGCGCAAACGCTGACCGACAAAGAATACCAAATCATGCGTAACGCCTCGATGGCGGTGTTGCGCGAAATCGGCGTGGAAACCGGCGGCTCTAACGTACAGTTCTCGGTTAACCCGAAAACAGGCCGTTTGATTGTTATCGAGATGAACCCGCGCGTATCACGCTCTTCTGCACTGGCTTCTAAAGCGACCGGTTTCCCGATTGCGAAAGTGGCAGCAAAACTGGCGGTGGGTTACACCCTCGATGAGCTGATGAACGATATCACCGGTGGCAAAACCCCGGCGTCGTTCGAACCGTCCATCGACTATGTTGTGACGAAAATTCCTCGCTTCAACTTCGAAAAATTCGTCGGTGCCAATGATCGTCTGACTACCCAGATGAAATCTGTGGGCGAAGTGATGGCGATTGGCCGCACGCAACAGGAATCACTGCAAAAAGCATTGCGTGGCCTGGAAGTGGGCGCGACCGGTTTTGACCCGAAAGTGAATCTGGATGACCCGGAAGCGCTGACCAAAATCCGCCGCGAGCTGAAAGATGCTGGCGCTGAGCGTATCTGGTACGTTGCTGATGCATTCCGCGCGGGCATGTCTGTTGATGGCGTGTTCAACCTGACCAACATCGACCGCTGGTTCCTGGTGCAGATTGAAGAGCTGGTGCGTCTGGAAGAGAAAGTTGAAGAAGTCGGTATCACCGGCCTGGACTATGACTTCCTGCGCATGCTCAAGCGTAAAGGCTTTGCCGATGCGCGCCTGGCGAAACTGGCTGGCGTGCGTGAGTCAGAAATTCGCAAACTGCGCGAACAATATAAGCTGCACCCGGTTTATAAGCGTGTTGATACCTGTGCGGCGGAGTTCTCAACCGATACCGCGTACATGTACTCCACTTATGAAGACGAGTGTGAAGCAAACCCGAACAACGACCGTGACAAAATCATGGTGTTGGGCGGTGGCCCGAACCGTATCGGCCAGGGTATCGAATTCGACTACTGCTGCGTACATGCATCACTGGCACTGCGTGAAGATGGTTACGAAACCATCATGGTTAACTGTAACCCGGAAACGGTTTCTACCGACTACGACACTTCCGACCGCCTGTACTTCGAGCCGGTTACGCTGGAAGACGTGCTGGAAATCGTCCGCGTTGAGAAGCCAAAAGGCGTTATCGTGCAGTACGGCGGCCAGACTCCGCTGAAACTGGCGCGTGAACTCGAAGCCGCTGGCGTACCGATTATCGGCACCAGCCCGGATGCCATCGACCGTGCAGAAGACCGCGAGCGTTTCCAACACGCTGTTGACCGCCTGAAGCTGAAACAGCCGGCTAACGCCACTGTTACCGCCATTGAAATGGCAGTCGAGAAAGCGGCTCAGATTGGCTACCCACTGGTGGTTCGTCCATCCTACGTTCTGGGTGGCCGCGCGATGGAAATCGTTTATGACGAAGTCGATTTGCGTCGTTACTTCCAGACTGCGGTCAGCGTTTCCAACGATGCGCCAGTGCTGCTCGACCGCTTCCTCGACGATGCGGTAGAAGTGGATGTTGACGCCATTTGCGACGGTGAAACCGTGCTGATTGGCGGCATCATGGAGCACATCGAACAGGCAGGCGTTCACTCCGGTGACTCCGCATGTTCTCTGCCAGCGTACACGCTGAGCCAGGAAATCCAGGATGTGATGCGCCAACAGGTGCAGAAACTGGCTTTCGAGCTGCAAGTTCGCGGCCTGATGAACGTGCAGTTTGCGGTGAAAGATAATGAAGTCTACCTGATTGAAGTGAACCCACGTGCTGCGCGTACCGTACCGTTTGTCTCTAAAGCAACCGGCATGGCGCTGGCGAAAGTGGCGGCACGTGTGATGGTAGGCCAGACGCTGGTTCAGCAAGGTATGACAAAAGAAATCATTCCACCGTATTACTCGGTGAAAGAAGTGGTTCTACCATTCAACAAGTTCCCGGGCGTTGACCCACTGTTAGGGCCAGAAATGCGCTCTACCGGTGAAGTGATGGGCGTGGGCCGCACTTTCGCAGAAGCGTTCTCCAAAGCAATGCTGGGTAGCCAGTCCACCATGCGTAAACCAGGCCGTGCGCTGCTGTCTGTTCGCGAAGGCGACAAAAAGCGTGTGGTAGACCTGGCAGCGAAACTGCTGAAACAGGGCTTTGACCTGGATGCGACTCACGGTACAGCGGTTGTGCTGGGTGAAGCGGGCATTAATCCACGTCTGGTAAACAAGGTGCATGAAGGTCGTCCGCACATTCAGGACCGTATCAAGAATGGCGAATACACCTACATCATCAACACCACAGCGGGTCGCCAGGCGATTGAGGATTCTAAGCTCATCCGCCGCAGCGCACTGCAATATAAAGTGCACTACGACACCACGCTTAACGGCGGTTTTGCGACAGCGATGGCATTAAATGCTGATGCGACTGAAAAAGTGATTTCTGTTCAGGAAATGCACGCGCAGATTAAAGGCTAACATCTTAATCTGACGTAAAAATAAACGGCTCCTCATTGCAGGAGCCGTTTTTCGTTTAGGACTGTTCTGCTTCTGCAAGCGAGGCGCAAACCACTGACTATAATTACCCTGCTAATGAAATTCGAACACAGGGAGAAAATAATGCTCACTAAATCAATCATCACTCCGATGCTGGCCGCCGTTGCGCTGCTGTTTGTTGCAGGATGTACTTCAAACCAGTCAGTGAAAACCGCGGACGGCAAAACCATTGTGACGGATGGCAAACCGCAGGTTGATGATGATACCGGGCTGGTGTCGTACAAAAATGCCGAAACTGGGAAAACAGAACAGATTAATCGCGACCAGGTTAAATCTATGAATGAACTCAAAAACTAGTCGCGATCGGTTGTAACAAAAAAGCCCCGTCAGCCTAAGCGCGGGGCTTTTTCATGATGAAGCTATTTATTATCAGGCGAGCAACGCGTGGTCGATTTTCACAATAATTTTGCGCAGCGCCGTAGGCTGGCTAAGCGTGCACATTGGGCGATGTAATTCATAGGGAAAGATCACCGCAAGTTCACCGGGGTGCAGGTGAATCAGCGTTTCACTGCCAATCTGCTGGCAAAAACCGATGTCCTGCTTTTCATTAAACGGCTCAGTCATATCCAGCGCCAACCCTTTCACTCCTGCACCAATCACCTCCTCGCCAACCAGGACAATATGGATATCAATGTACTGGCGATGAAATTCAGGTTTCTGGTTTTCTAATGGGCGCGTTTCCCCTTCGACGACCGAGAAAAAGACACTATCGCCCTGTAGGGGATATTTGCCCGCTGGCAGGCTATGCGGTTTTTTATCCAGTATGGCCTGCAAAGTGTTGCGGATTATAGCGGGGTAAAGTGGGTTTTTAGCGCCGTCCGACAAGGTATCAATAATCATTTTTTATCCTTAAATATTTTCCGGATGGGGGCTGGCAAGTCACGCGAGGTTACGAGAAACAATTAAATCGACCGTCGGAGTAATATCGACTGAGATAATATCGGGCTCGTCGTGTCGCGGTATTCACACGGCGACCAGCATCCCGCCGTCGACAAACAGCAGATGTCCGTTCACAAAGTCAGAGGCTTTAGATGAGAGAAATACTGCCGCACCTACTAACTCTTGCGGATTGCCCCAGCGTGCTGCTGGTGTGCGTTTACATAACCAATCGGTGAACGCCTTATCATCGACCAATGTCTGCGTCATGGCCGTTTTGAAATAGCCCGGAGCAATGCCGTTGACCTGAATGTTGTAGCGCGCCAGCTCAACGCACATTCCACGTGTCAGCATTTTTACCGCACCTTTAGCCGCAGCATAGGGAGTGATGGTGTCGCGACCCAACTCACTTTGCATTGAGCAAATATTGACGATTTTGCCTTCTTTGCGAGTCATCATTCTTTTCGCTACCGCCTGAGAAACTAAAAATACTGCGGTCTGGTTGACGGCAATAACCTCATTCCATTCTTCTACCGGGAATTCAGTAAAAGGATGGCGGCGCTGAATGCCCGCATTATTAAATAAGACATCAATCTGGCCGATATCATTTTCTATTTGTGCAATAGCCTGTTCAACTGAATGAGGATCGGTAACGTTAAATACGGCAGTATGAGAAATAACACCTTCATCACGTAATTTCATTGCAGCCTGTTCGGCTCGTTCGGATGAAATATCATTGATAATGATCTCTGCACCATATTGGGCAAGACCCTGTGCCATGATATAGCCAATTCCCTGACCTGAGCCGGTAATTAAAATACGCTTGCCTTTTAAGCTAAAGAGATCGTTCATGATGATTTCCTGTATGACCGCTTGCCACCAGAATGGTGAAGTCTAATTTTTACTGCGTCATTAATTTGCCGTCGCGGGAAAATAATTCAGCGAGTCTTGGTGCTTTCTATCTCACGTTTTTTACGGCGTTAAAACTGTGATGAAGATCACTTCAAATCATGTTACGAAAAGAGGTTACTTTAAGCGTGATACAGGGCATGAATTAGCTGCTTTAAAGGCTGGAATTCATATTCTGGTGCGATGGCGTTAGTTTCTCTTTTCGACGCTCAACAGGCATAATGACTGGATGGAATGGCTGTTATGACAGGCATCATTAATGAAAGTACAACGCATCACGTTACATGATATCGCCGCACTGGCGGGTGTAACGAAAATGACAGTCAGCCGTTATCTACGGACGCCGGAAAAGGTGAAATCTGAAACCGCCGAGCGTATTGCCAGCGTTATTGCGGAAGTGGGTTATGAACCCGATCCCGATAACCCCGTGGTGAGCGGGAATATTGCTCCGCGTATTGGTGTCCTCGTTCCTTCTTTTCATAATCAAATCTTTGCTGATGTGCTGGCCGGTATTGAGTCCGTGACGACTTCCCATGGCTACCAGACGCTGGTAGTTAACTACGATTACGATAGCTTGCGTGAAGAAGAGCAGATTGCAACAGTGCTGGCTTTTAACGTTAAAGGTCTACTGCTCACCGAATCTGTCCATACCTTGCGCGCCGAGAAATATCTAAAAGCCGCCAAGATCCCGATTGCTGAAGTCATGGGCTTAACCGACAACCCGGAACGCATTAACGTCGGTTTTGATAACTATCGTGCGGGTTTCGACATGACCAATATGCTGTTGGCCAGCGGTAAAAAACATATCGTCTATTTTGGCTCGATGTCCGATATTCGTGATGAGCAGCGGTATGCGGGTTACTGCAAAGCAATGGAGGCGGCGGAATTATCTGTTGGACGTATTTCACCAAACAAAGTGTCCTCGGTTTCTATCGGTACCGGAATGATGACGTTGGCGCGCCAGATGTATAAAGAAATGGATGGCATTTTGTGCACCAACGATGACCTCGCCGTTGGGGTGTTACAGGAGTGCCTCGCTTCGGGTATCAAAGTCCCTCAGGAAATGGCTATCGCCGGTTTCCATGGCCTGGAGATTGGGCAGATTATCACGCCTCGATTAGCCAGCGTTCTGACGCCTCGCTTCGAAATGGGGAAAGTGGCAACCGAGATTTTGATAAAGAAAATCAAAGGAATACCCACAATAGAAAAAGTGGATTTGCATTATAGATTGTCGATGGGAGAAACCATCTAGCCTGCTGCCATGCGAAATGATTGTTACTACTATGTTATTAACGCAAAGATTGTTTCGCATCCCCGCCTTAAGAAGTGCCTTAGCGATCACGGAGTCTGTAACAGCTATTGTTAACACGATTGAGCGTGACGCGGATCGCAATAACCCCCCTGAAAAAACCGTTTGATATGACATCACTGACGTACTGAAACTTTCAAACGGATAACACTATGAATTCTGAAAATCCTCGTGCTGTGTTGTTAATTGCTCCGGTTGTTGAAGGCCTGCTTGATAAACTTTCTTCAGCTTATTCTGTTTACCGCCTTTATGAGCAACAGGACGAAGCTGCGTTCTTGCGTGAGAGGGGGGTAAATATTCATGCGGTGGTCACTCGCGGCGATGTTGGTGTGAAAAACACGGTGCTGGAACAGTTGCCCAATGTCGGGCTGGTGGCGATTTTTGGCGTTGGCACTGACGCGGTTGATCTTGAATATACCCGCTCTCGTAAGATTGCCGTCACGATTACTTCCGGTGTCTTAACCAATGATGTGGCTGACCTGGCGATGGGCTTATTGCTGGCTGGTGCACGTCAGCTCTGCCATGGAGACAAGTTTGTACGTGAAGGCCGTTGGCTCACAACAGCCCCGTCTCTGGCGACGCAGGTGAGTGGTAAACGTATCGGTATTGTCGGTATGGGGAACATTGGCCAGGCAATTGCCCGGCGCGCAAGCGGCTTCGATATGCAGGTGCTTTACACTGACCGTAAACGCATTGAAAACCTGGATTACCAGTGGTGTGCTGATATTTACACTCTGGCACATGAGAGTGACTTTCTTGTTATTGCCGCATCGGGTGGGGCGGCTAACCGTGGCATGATTGACGCGACGGTACTGAATGTGATGCCGAGGCATGCGTGGCTAATTAATGTTGCTCGTGGTTCGTTGGTGGATGAAAAGGCACTTATCCGTGCGTTACAAAACCATGTTATAGCGGGGGCGGGTTTAGATGTTTACGAAGAAGAACCACACGTACCGGCAGAATTAATCGCACTCGAGAATGTTATCCTGCAGCCGCACGTTGCCAGCGCAACGCATGAGACTCGCCAGAAAATGAGCGAGGTAGTTTTCGATAATGTTGCGGCTTATTTTGATGGTGCATCCTTACCGAATGCCATTGAGTAAATAAATGAAACGCTGTTAATTAATAAAATAAAAACCTCTGTGCCCTTAAAATAAATCCTCTGTCTGAGTGAGAACCGTATATGAACGATAAAATACCCGGTACACGCTGGCTGCGTATTATTGCGCCTATTTTGATTGCCTGTATTATTTCTTTTATGGATAGAGTCAATATTAGCTTTGCTCTACCCGGTGGGATGGAAGCTGATTTAGGTATTACCAGCCAGATGGCAGGGGTTGCCAGCGGTATATTTTTTATTGGTTATTTATTTCTACAAATTCCCGGTGGGAAAATTGCCGTTAACGGAAGTGGTAAACGTTTTATTGCCTGGTCTTTAGCCGCCTGGGCCATTGTTTCTGTGGCTACCGGCTTTGTTACGCATGAATATCAATTACTGGCCTTGCGCTTTATTCTCGGCGTGTCAGAAGGTGGAATGCTGCCTGTAGTGCTAACGATGGTGAGCAACTGGTTCCCGGAGAAAGAGTTAGGGCGGGCAAATGCGTTTGTGATGATGTTTGCGCCATTGGGCGGGATACTGACGGCACCTGTCTCCGGCGCAATTATCACCGCGCTCGACTGGCGCTGGCTATTTATCATTGAAGGGCTGCTTTCCCTCGTTGTGCTGGCAGTCTGGTGGTTTTTCATCAGCGATCGCCCTGAAGAGGCTCGTTGGTTACCGTCTCGCGAACGTGAATATTTGCTGGAAACGCTAGGCCGCGAACGTCAGGCGCGACAATCCGAAGCTCCTGTCAGTAATGCGCCAATAAAAGATGTCTTTCGCAATTCAGGCCTGATGAAATTAGTCGTCCTCAACTTCTTTTATCAGACCGGGGATTACGGCTACACCCTGTGGTTACCGACCATCCTCAAAAATCTGACAGGTGCTTCAATGGCAAACGTAGGAGTGCTGGCGATTTTACCCTTCATCGCGACACTTGCCGGCATTTACGTTATTTCCTTGTTCACTGATAAGAGCGGTAAACGTCGTTTGTGGGTTCGTTTCTCTTTGTACAGCTTCGCCGCGGCGTTAGTGGCCTTGGTGCTCCTGCGTGATCATGTCGTGGCGGCCTATATTGCGCTGGTGGTGTGCGGTTTCTTTCTCAAGTCGGCGACCAGTCCTTTCTGGTCAATTCCGGGGCGGATTGCCGCTCCAGAAGTGGCGGGTAGCGCACGCGGAGTGATCAACGGCCTGGGGAATCTGGGGGGCTTTTGCGGCCCTTACCTGGTTGGCGTGATGATTTACCTGTATGGGCAAAACGTTGCGGTGTGTGCGCTGGCGGGTTCACTGCTTATTGCCGGGACGATGACCTTCTTCTTGCCGAAAAAATGCGACTTGTCGATTAGCGACACTAAAGTGGTTGCCGGTGATGAAACGCCTCATCGTGCATAACATGAGGATACTATCCGCTGCTGCCTAAATGTTAGAGCCTTAATTAGACTCGCTATATCTACGCAACACCTTCAACCAGAATGGGGACGTGTCGTTTTCAGATACAATGACTTATGCTTACACGCAGAGTTAACGGTACATGAGAACGACATGATCCTGATTATATATGCACATCCTTACCCGCATCACTCCCATGCAAACCGCAAAATGATAGAGCAGGCTTCGCTTTTACCCGATGTGGAAGTGCGCTCTCTTTACGAGTTATATCCCGATTTCAACATTGATATTGCCGCCGAACAGCAGGCTTTAAACCGCGCTGATCTGGTCATCTGGCAGCATCCGATGCAGTGGTACAGCATGCCGCCATTGATGAAACTGTGGATAGACAAGGTGCTGGCACACGGCTGGGCGTATGGTCACGGTGGAACCGCGCTGCGGGGTAAACAAGTGATGTGGGCGGTGACGACCGGCGGCGGCGATCATCACTTTGATCTGGGCGACCATCCCGGTTTTGATGTGCTCGGGCAACCGTTACAAGCTACAGCCCTCTATTGCGGCATGAACTGGCTACCCCATTTCACCATCCATTTCACGTTTGTCTGCGACGAAAATACCCTCGAGGTAGAAGCTGAAATGTACAAACAACGTTTGCTCGACTGGCAGGAGGCAAACCATGGATAGCCACAGCATGATTCAGGCGCTGATTTACCTCGGCTCTGCCGCGATAATCGTACCGATTGCGGTGCGCCTTGGCTTGGGTTCAGTGCTGGGCTACCTGATTGCCGGCTGCATTATTGGCCCATGGGGGTTACGCCTGGTCACAGATGCCGAGACTATTTTGCATTTTGCGGAAATCGGCGTGGTGCTGATGCTGTTCGTCATTGGCCTCGAACTTGACCCGCGACGTTTATGGACGCTACGAGCATCGGTGTTTGGCGGTGGCGCACTGCAAATGTTCGCGTGTGGACTGTTGCTTGGTTTGTTCTGCATGTTCTTAGGCTTGCGCTGGCAAGTTGCCGCGTTAATCGGCCTGACGCTGGCGCTCTCTTCCACCGCGATTGCCATGCAGGCGATGAACGAACGCAACCTGACACTTTCGCAAATGGGTCGCAGTGCGTTTGCGGTGCTGTTATTCCAGGATATCGCGGCGATCCCATTAGTGGCGATGATTCCCCTGCTTGCCACGAGTGGCGCGACCACCACCTTTGCCGCGTTCTCCATTTCGGCGCTGAAAGTGGTTGGGGCTTTGGCGATTGTGGTATTGCTTGGGCGCTATGTGACACGCCCGCTGCTGCGATTTGTTGCACGGTCTGGCCTGCGTGAAGTGTTCAGCGCCATGGCGTTGTTTATGGTGTTTGGGTTTGGTTTGTTGCTCGAGGAAGCGGGACTTTCGATGGCGATGGGGGCGTTTCTGGCGGGGGTTTTACTGGCGAGTTCTGAATATCGTCACGCGCTGGAAAGCGATATCGAACCCTTTAAGGGTTTGCTGCTGGGGCTTTTTTTCATCGGCGTGGGGATGTCGATAGACTTCGGTACGCTACTGGAAAATCCGCTGCGAATTATCGCGTTATTGTTGGGTTTCCTGGCGATTAAAACCATCACGCTATGGATTGTGGCAAAAACCCTCAAGGTGCCACGCAAACAGCGGCGTTGGTTTGCCGTTCTGCTCGGGCAGGGCAGTGAATTCGCCTTTGTGATTTTTGGCACCGCGCGCATGGCGCAGGTGCTGGACGACAGCTGGGCGAAATCACTGACGCTGGCGGTTGCGCTCTCTATGGCGGCCACGCCACTGTTGCTGGTGTTGCTTAATCGACTTGAAAAATCTGGCAAAGAGCAGGCGCGTGAAGCCGACGAAATTGACGAAGAGCAGCCACGAGTAATCATTGCCGGTTTCGGGCGTTTCGGGCAAATCGCCGGACGTTTGTTGCTGACCAGCGGGGTGAAAATGGTGGTCCTTGATCACGACCCTGATCATATTGAAACGCTGCGTAAATTCGGCACCAAAGTGTTTTATGGTGACGCGACGCGCGTGGATTTGCTGGAGTCCGCGGGGGCTGCAAAAGCGGAAGTGCTGATCAATGCCATCGACGACCCTGATGCCAATATGCAGTTAGCCGAACTGGTGCAGGAGCATTTCCCGCATTTGAAAGTCATTGCCCGAGCGCGTGACCTTGACCACTTTATTCGTCTGCGCCAGCTTGGGGTTGATCAACCTGAACGTGAGACGTTTGAAGGGGCGTTGAAAGTGGGGCGCAGAGCACTGGAAGGTTTGGGGGTGGGGAGTTACGAAGCCCGGGAACGCGCCGATCATTTCCGCCGATTCAATATGCAAATGGTCGAAGAGATGGTTCCGGCGCCAGACTGGTCCGCACGTGCCGATGTGCTTAAACGCACCAGCGCAATGCTGACGGAGGTGATCAACGAAGATCGTTCGCATCTGAACGTGATTCAACGCCACGGCTGGCAGGGAACGGAAGAGGGAATTCATTCGGGGAAACTCGCGGATGAACCGCCGGTGAAGCCCGAGTAGCTAAAGACTGTGTCGGATGGCGCTGGCGCGCCATCCACCGATTCTTTCTCAACTCAAGGCGACTTTTATTCCAAGCGCTATCAACATCCCACCCAGCAATTTATCGACGATCTTCTGCGCTTTGGCCAGTCCGCGACGCACCGGCTCGCTTTGAATCAGCACTACTAATAGCGGCCACCAGACGACGGACAGCATCAGGATAACACCTGCGTACCAGAGTTTTTCCATAGTGCCTGAGTTCACGCTTAAAACCTGAGTGAAAACGGAAAGGAAAAAGAGTGTGGCTTTCGGGTTTAACAGGTTACACAGATAGCCTTGTAAGAAGGCTTTCTTGAGCGTGGTTTGCTGGCGTTCAACCTGGCTGACATCCATTTTACTGCCGCCACGTGCCAACAAAGCATTAAGGCCGACCCAAATCAGATAAGCCGCACCGGCATATTTCAATAAACCGAACAGCCATGGTGTGGTGGTGATCAGCACCGCAAGCCCTGCAACACAATAAGCCATGTGAGTCGCAACGCCGCTAATGACGCCAAGCGAGGTCATCATCGCCGCCATACGCGGGTAGCGAGCTGCGTTCTTAATGACCAGAAAGAAATCAGGCCCAGGAGAAAGCATCCCCAACGTGGCGATGGTGGCGACAAACAGCGTGGTTTCTAACATGGTTTTATCCGGTACAGACGAAGAAACGTGAACTATACCGCAGCTATTGCATAAACTTATAGTAGGCGCGGAAGTGCAGTGAATAATTTTTTACGCCAGCGTTTAGATGACTTCTGGCGCTTTTACGCTAACTCATTGTTCCTGCTGTACCACAAAGCAATACATAATGGGTTTACACTCGCAGAACGAAAATAATCTCGCGGACACGCATGCGGACAGTCGACGAAAGAATGCGCTTTCCGTATAGTGGCGGCAATTTTTTCACCACCCTTGGGTTAATAGAATGATCAGTCTGATTGCTGCATTAGCGGTAGATCGTGTAATTGGCATGGAAAACGCCATGCCCTGGGATATTCCTGCCGATCTGGCCTGGTTTAAACGTACTACGCTGAATAAACCTGTCGTTATGGGGCGTTTGACCTGGGAATCTATCGGTCGTCCGCTGCCGGGTCGCAAGAACATCGTGATTAGCAGTAAACCGGGAACCGACGATCGCGTTGAGTGGGTTTCATCCGTTGAAGATGCGATCAAAGCCTGTGGCGATGCGGAAGAGATTATGGTGATTGGCGGCGGGCGTGTGTACGAACAGTTCCTGCCTAAGGCACAACGCCTGTATCTGACGCACATCGACGCGGAAGTGGAAGGCGACACGCACTTCCCGGATTACGACCCGGACGAGTGGCAGTCAACGTTCAGCGAGTTCCATGACGCAGACGAGAATAACTCTCACGGTTACTGTTTTGAGGTTCTGGAGCGTCGATAAGACGTGCTGGAATAGAAAAAACCCGGTTTATGACCGGGTTTTTTATTATGAAGCGATAGCCGTTTCACCATCACCGACATCTTTCTGGCGATTGGATGGCTGAACGAAGGTCGTTTTATCTTCCCAGCGCAAGCATGTTAGCTCACCACCCCAGCAGCAGCCGGTATCAAGCCCGTATATACCCTCTGGTGTGCCTTTGCCTTCCAGTGATGCCCAGTGTCCGAAAATAACGGAATACTCAGCGGTGACAGGACCAGGGATGGCAAACCACGGTTTCAGTGGTGCAGGTGCGCTTTCTGGCGTGTCTTTGCAATACATATCCAACTGGCCATTCGGGAAGCAATAACGCATGCGGGTCAGCGAGTTGGTAATGAAACGCAGACGAGCTAACCCTGAAAGTTCCGGCGACCAGTTGTTTGGCATATCGCCATACATTGCGTCGAGGAAAAGCGGATAGCTGTCACTGGATAGTACGGCTTCGACATCACGCGCACAGGCCATGGCGGTATTTAAATCCCACTGCGGCGTAATTCCGGCGTGAGCCATCACCAGCTTTTTCTCTTCATCAACCTGAATCAGAGGCTGGCGGCGCAACCAGTTAAGCAGTTCGTCGGCATCTGGCGCTTCCAGCAATTGGGAAACGCGATCTTTCGGTTTATTACGGCTGATACCGGCATAAACCGCCAGAAGATGGAGATCGTGATTACCGAGAACAATTCGCACGCTATCACCCAGTCCACGCACGTAACGCAGGACTTCAAGCGAGCCTGGCCCACGCGCGACGAGATCGCCCGTAAGCCATAAAACATCTTTGCCAGGCGTAAACTCGACCTGTTGCAGCAGGGCTACCAGTTCATCGTAACAGCCGTGAACGTCGCCAATCAGGTATGTAGACATCGTATCAATGAATGAAGGCTGGAATAGCCAGACGGAATACGGGAATAGCGACACGGAAGGCATCGCCCTGAGAGTCGACCATTTCGTAATGGCCTTGCATGGTGCCAAGCGGTGTTTCAAGCACTGCACCGCTTGTGTAGCTGTATTCGTTGCCCGGTTCAATATGCGGCTGGACGCCAATCACGCCCTCGCCCTGAACTTCAGTTTCATGGCCGTTGCCGTTGGTGATAAGCCAGTAACGGCCAAGCAACTGAACCGGTGTTCGCCCCAGGTTACGAATGGTGACGGTATAAGCAAAGACGAAACGTTCGTTCTCAGGTGAGGACTGCGATTCGATATAAACGCTTTGTACCTGAATGCATACGCGGGGCGAATTCAACATCGTTAACTCTCCTTCGGCTGCTGCTGTGGGTGCTCAGCCAAATAGTTTGCCAGTTGGCAATACTGTGCGACTGAGATGTTCTCAGCACGCAGGGTTGCATCGATTCCCAGCTCCGCCATCACTTCAGGACTGAATAGATGACCAAGGCTATTACGAATCGTCTTGCGGCGTTTATTAAATGCTTCAGTGGTGATGCGGCTTAACACGCGCAGCTCTTTCACTGGGTTTGGTATTACTGCATGTGGAACCAGGCGCACAACGGCTGAATCAACCTTTGGTGCAGGAGTGAAGGCCGTAGGCGGCACTTCAAGCACTGGGATCACGTTGCAATAATATTGCGCCATGACTGATAAGCGACCATACGCTTTACAGTTCGGGCCAGCAACTAAACGGTTTACCACCTCTTTTTGCAGCATAAAGTGCATGTCTGCAATGGCATCAGTATAGCTAAAGAGATGGAACATCAATGGCGTGGAGATGTTATACGGCAGGTTGCCAAATACGCGCAACGGCTGACCGATTTTTTGCGACAGCTCTCCAAAATCCATGGTCATGGCATCTTGCTGATAAATAGTCAGCTTCGGAGCCAGGAACGGATGCGTTTGCAGGCGTGCTGCAAGGTCGCGGTCCAGTTCGATGACGGTCATTTCATCCAGGCGTTCACCCACAGGCTCGGTTAATGCGCCGAGGCCGGGGCCGATTTCAACCATCGCCTGGCCTTTGAGTGGATTAATAGCAGAGACAATACTGTCGATAACGAACTGGTCATTAAGGAAGTTTTGTCCAAAACGTTTACGGGCTAAATGGCCCTGGTGGACACGAGTATTCATTGAGTATTAACAATCATTTTGATGGCGAGATTAAGCGCCGTAATAAAACTGCCGACCTCGGCTTTCCCCTGACCGGCTAGTTCTAGCGCGGTTCCATGGTCAACCGAAGTGCGGATAAAAGGTAAGCCTAGCGTGATATTCACCGCGCGACCAAAGCCCTGGTATTTGAGAACCGGCAAACCTTGATCGTGGTACATCGCCAGTACTGCGTCGGCATTATCGAGATATTTAGGCTGGAATAGCGTATCTGCCGGAAGCGGGCCAGAGAGTTTCATCCCTTTAGCGCGCATTTCATTCAGTACTGGAATGATGGTATCAATTTCTTCCGTACCCATGTGACCGCCTTCCCCGGCATGGGGGTTAAGGCCACAAACCAACACGTGCGGCTCGGCGATACCAAACTTGGTTTGCAGGTCATGATACAGGATGGTGATTATCTGGCGTAATAAATCTGGCGTTAATGCATCAGAAATCGCTTTAAGCGGCAGATGTGTCGTCACCAGTGCAACGCGAAGTTCTTCGGTCGCCAGCATCATCACGACTTTTTCGCTGTGCGATCGCTCTTCAAAAAATTCGGTGTGACCGATAAACGAGATCCCGGCATCGTTAATAATGCCTTTATGTACCGGCCCGGTGATCAGTGCGGCAAATTCGCCGTTAATACAGCCATCACAAGCACGCGCCAGCATCTCTACGACATAGGCACTGTTTCTGACATCCAATTGTCCAGGGACGACAGGAGCGCGTAATTCGATGGGAAGAACGGTGAGCGTGCCAGCCACTTGCGGGCTTGCTGGAGTGCCTGGTTGGTAAGTTTTGATGTTGAGAGGAAGGCCGAGTAGGGCAGCACGTTCCTGGAGGAGTTCAGGCGAAGCTGCGACAACCATTTCTACGGGCCAGTCGCGGCTTGCCAGCGCGATGACCAGGTCGGGGCCAATCCCGGCGGGTTCGCCGGGAGTGATGACCACGCGATGGGTATTAGCCATTGCTACCGATAACTTTCACGTAGGCAGAAGCACGTTGTTCCTGCATCCAGGTTTGCGCTTCTTCAGAGAACTTACGGTTGAACAGCATACGATATGCACGATCTTTCTGCGCAGCATCGGTCTTATCAACGTTGCGAGTATCCATGAGTTCAATCAAATGCCAGCCAAATGAAGAGTGAACCGGTGCGCTCAACTCGCCTTTATGCATTTTTGACAGTGCATCACGGAACGCCGGATCGTAGATATCGGTAGCCGCCCAGCCCAAATCCCCACCCTGGTTAGCAGAGCCTGGATCTTCAGAGAAGGATTTTGCTGCCGCTGCGAAGGTGGTTTTGCCGCTCTTAATATCAGCCGCAATCTGATTCAGTTTCGCACGAGCTTGATCGTCACTCATGATAGGTGAGGATTTCAGCAAGATATGGCGAGCATGAACTTCAGTCACAGAAATGCTCTGGCTCTGGCCACGCAAATCGTTAACTTTCAGGATGTGGAAACCCACGCCTGAACGAATCGGACCGATGACATCACCTTTTTTCGCCGTGCTTAAAGCCTGAGCGAAAATAGACGGCAACTCCTGAATACGTCCCCAGCCCATTTGGCCGCCTTTCAGCGCCTGTTGGTCAGCAGAATAGGTGATTGCCAGCTTGCCGAAATCGGCACCGCTTTGCGCTTGTGAAGCGATATCACGCGCTTGTTTTTCCGCATCATCTACCTGAGTAGAAGTCGGGTTTTCCGGCAATGGAATCAGGATGTGGCTTAAATTCAGCTCGGTGCTGCTGTCGTTTTGGCTGCCCACCTGTTGTGCCAGAGCATCAACTTCTTGCGGCAGAATCGAGACGCGGCGACGAACTTCGTTATTACGCACTTCCGAAATGGTCATTTCTTTGCGGATTTGAGCACGGTAGCTGTTGTAATTAACACCGTCATACGCCAAACGACTGCGCATCTGGTCCATACTCATTTTGTTCTGTGCCGCGATATCAGTAATGGCTTTATCCACCTGCTCATCGGTCACTTTAACGCCCATTTTCTGACCCATCTGCAACATGATTTGATCCATGATCAGACGTTCCAAAATTTGATGACGCAGAGTGGCATCGTCAGGAAGTTGTTGGCCGGCTTGTTGAGCACCTTGTTTCACTGACTGCATCATGCCGTCAACGTCACTTTCCAGCACCACACCGTTGTTCACTACGGCTGCAACTTTATCGACCACTTGCGGGGCCGCGAAAGAGGTATTCGCCGCGAGGACGAAACCGAGAAGCAGCGTTCTCCAATTCTTCATACTTTTTCCATTTACTTAGCCGCAAAGCGGACTGCGATTTCTAGTCAAAGTGAATTACATCGAGCTCTGATAAGGCAGAATGTTAGAACGCAACATCTGCTGAGTGCCCAGGCCGTAGTTGGAACTCAGGCCACGTAACTCGATGTTAAAGCCAATTACGTTATCGTATTTGCTTTCGTTGTTTTCCCAGCCGTTAATTTTACGCTCGTAACCGACACGAATCGCATAACAGCAAGAGTTGTACTGCACTGCCAGCATGGAGTCAGCGGTTTGTTGCGCATTGGTGTCATAGTAATACGCACCAACGACAGACCAACGGTCAACCACAGGCCAGCTCGCCGTCATCCCAACTTGTGAAATACCTTCCTTGTACTGACTCGCCGTTGCAAAACTTGGCAGCGTAGCTTGAATGTATTCCGGGCTGGCATAACGGTAGTTCAACTGCAGCAGACGATCGTTATCTTTGCGATATTCAACAACACCATTACCTGTTGCGACGTTATCAAGACGCGTGTCGTACTGTAGCCCACCGCGAAGACCCCAACGGTCGGTCATGCGCCAATAGGTATCACCAGCCCAGACCATCGATCCCGTTTTCTTGTCTTTTTCCCACTCAATATTGTCATCGCCAGTGCGAGACTGAGTGAAGTAGTAGATTTGACCCACAGAAACGTTAAAACGTTCAACTGCGGCATCATCATAAATACGGGAGGTTACACCGGTAGTGACCTGATTTGCTGAAGCAATACGGTCAAGACCACCGTAAGTTTTGTCGCGGAACAAACCGCTGTAATCAGACTGCAACAGTGAGGAGTCGTAGTTATTGATGTTGCTCTGGTCACGATACGGCACATAAAGATATTGCACGCGCGGCTCAAGCGTTTGTTCCCAACCCGCAGCCGAATCCATTGCACGGTCGAAAATCAGCTTTCCGTCCATTTTGAATTGCGGCAGAACACGGTTAACCGACGATTCCAGCTTGCTGTTAGGGTTGACGTTTTTCTCATATTTTTCGAGATTATCTTGCTGATAATGCGTCGCCATCAATTTGGCTTCGGTATTCAGACTTGCCCAGCCGTTAGACAGTGGCAGGCTAATGACCGGCTCAATATGAAGACGGGTGGCTTCTGGCTGATTATCACTCACGTTGGTGAAATGAACTGCCTGGCCATAAATGCGGGTATCAAACGGCCCAACATCATTTTGATAGTAATTCATATCCAGCTGCGGTTGCGCGCTGTATGAATTATTGTTTTGCTGAGACTCAAAGATCTGGAACTGTTTAGTCGACAGCGTGGCGTCGAAGTTTTCATTCGCGTAGCCGACGCTGAATTTTTGCGTGGCGTAGCCGTCGGTACTGGAACCGTATTTCGAATCAAAGTCGTTGAAGTAGCTTGGATCGCTGACTTTGGTGTAGTCGATATTGAAACGCCACACCTGATCCATTACGCCACTGTGGTTCCAGTAGAACAACCAGCGTCGCTCATCCCCTTCTGGGTTTTTAGCCACGTCGTCTTTGTATTCGTCATCCGATAACAGGTAATCGAATTCCATGATACCCGCGCCCGCCTGGGTCAGGTAACGGAATTCGTTCTGCCACTGCATGCCACGCTCTTCCATGTAATGCGGAGTGATGGTGGCATCAAAGTTTGGCGCGATGTTCCAGTAATACGGCAGCGTGAACTCAAGACCGCTATTGGAACTGTATTTCGCATTGGGAATAAGGAAACCGGAACGACGTTTATCGCCAATCGGTAATTGCAAATAGGGGCTGTAGAAAACAGGAACTGGCCCGATTTTAAAACGAGCATTCCAGATTTCAGCGAGTTCTTCTTCTCTATCCTGAATAACTTCACTTCCCACAACGCTCCAGGTATTAGAACCCGGTAAGCAGGAAGTAAATGTGCCATTTTCCAGAATGGTATAGCGATTATTGCCGCGCTGTTTCATCAAATCTGCGGTACCACGACCCTGGCGGTCTACCATTTGGTAGTCACCGTCCCAGACGTTAGTATCTTTGGTGTTCAGATTCGACCAGGCTTTTGGCCCTTTCAGAATGACCTGATTATCGTCGTAATGGACGTTGCCAACGGCATCGACGGTACGAATAGGATCGGGCTGACCTTCAACCTGTTTCTGATGCAGGAGAACTTCGTCAGATTGCAGGCGGCTGTTGCCTTGTTGAATATCTACATTGCCACTGAACACCGCATCGTCAGGATAATTTCCTTTTGCGTGATCGGCATTTATAGTGACAGGCAGGTTGTTGGTGTCGCCTTGAATTAATGGGCGATTGTAACTTGGCACACCAAGCATACACTGCGACGCAAGATCGGCAGCCATACCTTGTTGACTATATAGCGCTGCGCCAATCAAGGTGGCCAGCAAGGTGGGAATACGTTTTTTCATACGTGTTATTCGTTGTTCCATCATCAATGGCTTAGCGTCGGCAAACGGTCAGAGACTAACTTACTCATCACCACAGCGCTAGTGTTAATCCTGTCCGTTTAGCAGTCTGCCGTTAGGCACCGCTATCAATGACGGGTATGATAAAGCAAATTCTAGCCGACGGCATGACGATTTGGGGAGTATATGCAGTATTGGGGAAAAGTACTCGGTGTCGCAATAGCACTAATTATGGGCGGTGGCTTCTGGGGTGTGGTGTTTGGGTTACTGATTGGTCACGCCATCGATAAGGTGCGTAGCCGTCGTCAATCCTGGTTTTCTAACCAACAACAGCGCCAGTCACTGTTTTTTAGCACCACATTTGAAGTCATGGGCCATTTGACCAAGTCAAAAGGGCGCGTAACGGAAGCCGATATCCAGATAGCTTCGCTATTAATGGATCGTATGCAGTTACATGGTGATGCGCGAAGTGCCGCACAGCATGCTTTCCGCGTCGGCAAAGAAAATGGTTATCCGTTGCGTGAAAAAATGCGCCAGCTTCGCAGCGTCTGCTTTGGGCGTTTTGACCTGATTCGGATGTTTCTTGAAATTCAAATTCAGGCGGCGTTTGCTGATGGATCTTTGCATCCTAACGAACGAGAAGTGTTGTACGTCATTGCCGAAGAACTCGGCATTTCACGCATACAGTTCGATCAGTTCTTACGCATGATGGAAGGTGGGCAGCAGTTCGGCGGCGGTTACAACCAGTCGCAAGGCGGTTTCCAGCAGCAACGTGGGCCAACGCTTGAAGATGCCTGCAATGTGCTGGGCGTCAAAAGTAGCGACGATGCCACAATCATTAAACGCGCGTATCGTAAGTTGATGAGCGAGCATCACCCGGACAAACTTGTGGCAAAAGGTCTTCCGCCAGAAATGATGGAAATGGCCAAGCAGAAAGCGCAGGAAATCCAGAAAGCGTACGATCTGATTAAGACGGCGAAAGGATTTAAGTAATAAAAAAGCCTCTCAACTGAGAGGCTTTTTTTTAGAAATCAGCCGGAGCACGGAACGTCATGGGTGTTCCATATTCTGGGTGAGTGATAGTCAGCATTTCCGCATGGAGCTGCAAACGCGGCGCCATCGCTAACGCCTCAGGTGACGCGTAAAAACGATCGCCCAGAATCGGATGTCCCATTGCCAGCATATGCACGCGCAACTGATGCGAACGCCCGGTAATCGGTTTTAGCAGGACACGCGCAGTGTTATCCGCCGCATACTCCAGCACCTGATATTCCGTCTGTGCTGCCTTGCCGGTTTCATAACACACTTTCTGTTTAGGCCTGTTTGGCCAGTCACAAATCAGCGGTAAATCGACCAGCCCCTCTTCCGGCTGAGGATGACCCCACACCCGCGCCACATACTGTTTCTTCGGCTCACGTTCACGGAACTGGCGTTTCAGTTCGCGCTCTGCTGCTTTAGTCAGCGCCACAGCAATCACACCGCTGGTAGCCATATCCAGACGATGCACTGATTCTGCCTGCGGGAAGTCGCGCTGAATCCGCGTCATCACGCTGTCTTTATGCTCATCCAGACGGCCCGGTACAGACAACAAGCCCGAAGGCTTGTTGACGACCATGATGTGCTCGTCCTGGTAAAGAACGATCAACCAGGGATCAGTGGGTGGGTTATAGGGTTCCATTAACATTATTGGTGTGTCACCACGATCAAACGCAACGCATCCAGACGCCAGTTGGCCTGGGCGAGGCTTTCCAGCACTTGTAGACGGTTGCTTTCGATGGCTTCGAGTTCGTCATCACGAATGTTCGGGTTAACCGCTTTCAGCGCTTCCAGACGGGAAAGTTCAGAACTCAGCTTCTCATCTGCTTCTTCGCGCGCCGCTTTGATCAACACTTGCGCTGCCGCTTCCACTTTCTCTTCTGCCAATTGCAAAATCGCGTGAACATCTTGCTGAACTGCGTTCACCAATTTGCTGCCGGTATGGCGATTCACGGTGCTGAGCTGGCGGTTAAAGCTTTCGAATTCCACCTGAGCGGCAAGGTTGGTGCCGTTTTTGTCCACCAGCATGCGCACAGGCGTTGGCGGCAGGAAGCGGTTAAGCTGCAATTGCTTCGGCGCTTTTGCTTCGACGACATAAATAAGCTCCAGCAATAACGTTCCTACTGGCAGCGCTTTGTTTTTCAACAAAGAGAGCGCACAGCTGCCGGTATCGCCGGACAGAATCAAATCCAGACCGTTGCGAATGATTGGGTGTTCCCAGGTGACAAACTGCGCATCTTCACGAGACAACGCCACTTCACGTTCAAACGTAATCGTGCAACCGTCTTCCGGCAGGCCAGGGAAATCCGGCACCAGCATGTGATCGCCAGGCGTCAGCACCACCATGTTGTCGCCGCGATCGTCCTGATTAATGCCGACAATGTCGAACAAGTTCAGGGCGAAGCTGACCAGATTAGTGTCGTTATCCTGCTCAGAAATGGCCTGCGCCAGCGCCTGCGATTTTTCACCGCCGTTGGAGTGGATTTCCAGCAGGCGGTCACGGCCCTGCTCAAGTTGCAGCTTCAACGCATCGTGCTGTTCGCGGCACAGCTTGATAAGCGCATCGAAACCGTCGGTATTTTCCGGTGCGGCCAGGAACTCAATCAGTTGCGGATAAACGTTATCGTAAATCGCACGACCGGTTGGGCACGTGTGCTCGAACGCATCCAGCCCTTCATGGAACCACTTCACCAGTACCGATTGCGCGGTTTTTTCCAGATAAGGAACGTGAATCTGAATATCGTGCGCCTGACCGATACGGTCCAGACGGCCAATACGTTGCTCCAGCAAGTCCGGGTTAAATGGCAGATCGAACATGACCAGGTTGCTTGCAAACTGGAAGTTACGGCCTTCGGAACCAATCTCCGAGCACAGCAATACTTGTGCGCCGGTATCTTCTTCGGCAAACCAGGCCGCGGCACGGTCACGCTCGATAATCGACATACCTTCATGGAACACGGCTGCACGAATACCTTCGCGTTCACGCAGCACTTGCTCAAGCTGCAAGGCGGTGGTGGCTTTGGCACAAATCACCAGCACCTTTTGCGAGCGGTGGCTGGTCAGGTGGCCCATTAGCCATTCAACACGCGGGTCGAAGTTCCACCAGGTACCAGTATCGCCTTCAAATTCCTGATAAATCTGCTCTGGATAAAGCATATCGCAGGCGCGTTCTTCCACGGATTTACGTGCCGCCATAATGCCGGACACTTTAATCGCGGTTTGATACTGCATTGGCAGCGGCAAACGGATGGTATGCAGTTCGCGTTTCGGGAAACCTTTGACGCCATTACGGGTGTTACGGAACAACACGCGACTGGTCCCGTGGCGGTCCATCAGCATGGAAATCAGTTCCTGACGCGCAGCATCGCTGCCTTCACGGTTACTGTTCGCGGTTTGCAGCAGAGGCTCGATATCCTGCTCGCCAATCAACTCACTCAGCATATTAAGCTGATCGTTGGTCAGGTGGTTGCCTGCCAGCAATAATGCAACGGCATCCGCTACCGGGCGGTAGTGTTGCTGCTCTTCAACAAACTGCTCAAAATCGTGGAAACGGCTCGGGTCAAGCAAACGCAGGCGCGCGAAGTGGCTTTCCATACCTAACTGCTCAGGCGTTGCGGTAAGCAGCAGGATGCCCGGAACATGCTCGGCAAGTTGCTCAATCGCCTGATATTCACGGCTTGGCGCATTCTCGCTCCACACTAAATGGTGCGCTTCATCGACAACCAGTAAATCCCATTCGGCTTCGCACAGGTGTTCAAGACGTTGCTTGCTGCGACGCACGAAATCCAGAGAACAGATAACCAGTTGTTCTGTTTCGAATGGGTTATCACTGTCGTGCTGGGCTTCGGCGTAACGCTCGTCATCAAACAGCGAGAAACGCAGGTTAAAGCGGCGCAGCATTTCAACCAGCCACTGATGTTGCAGAGTTTCCGGAACGACGATCAATACGCGTTCAGCGCTGCCAGCCAGCAACTGCTGGTGCAAAATCATCCCGGCTTCAATGGTTTTACCTAAACCGACTTCGTCCGCCAGCAACACGCGTGGTGCATGGCGACGACCCACATCGTGAGCGATGTTCAACTGGTGTGGGATCAGGCTGGTGCGCATGCCGCGCAGGCCACTCCACGGTTGGCGATACTGCTCGCTTTGGTAAACACGAGAGCGATAACGCAAGGCAAAACGATCCATGCGGTCGATTTGCCCGGCAAAAAGTCGGTCTTGCGGCTTGCTGAACACCAGTTTGCTGTCGAGGAACACTTCGCGCAGCATCGTGCCAGCTTCTTCTGTATCCAGACGGGTGCCAATGTAGGCAAGTAAACCGTTTTCTTCTTTAACTTCATCAACTTTGAGTTGCCAGCCTTCATGACTGGTGACGGTATCACCCGGGTTAAACATCACGCGCGTGATAGGCGAGTCACTTCTGGAATACAGACGATTTTCACCGGTGGCAGGGTAGAGCAGGGTTACCATTCGTGTGTCTAAAGCGACCACGGTTCCCAGTCCCAGTTCGCTTTCGGTATCGCTGATCCAACGTTGACCAAGTGTAAAAGGCATAAGATTTCGGCTCTATTATCAGTTACTAAGATTTGCAGGCAATAGTAAAACGACCGCGCGCAAAGGGGGGCGGTAGTTCAAAAGTAGATTTAAGGATGATTCAGGAGGGCGCTATGGTACTGGAAGCCGATTGATTCGTCACCGTCAAAATAGACCTAATTGCCCTGTCATTAGTGTAGCAAAGTCATCCTCAAGGAAAGGTAAAATTCCTTCGGCGACCGGTTGGAGCTGGCGTGTCAGGTAGTGATCGTAGTCCAGGGGGGATTCCTGGTAATCCACCGGCTCAGGGCCATTCGTCGTAATCACATACTTGATAGTTCCCCGGTTCTGATACTGCGCAGCACGGCCAAGTCTTTGATTATGCTCATCAGCCAGACGTGCAGCACGCACATGCGGCGGCACGTTTTTCTGGTATTCACTGAGCGGACGACGCAGTCGTTTCCGATAAATCAGCTGCTCGTCCAGCTCACCCGCCATCAAGCTTGCGATGGTTTCGCGGATGTAATCCTGATACGGCTCGTTACGGAAAACCCGTAAATAAAGTGTTTTCTGGAACTCCTGTGCCAGCGGCGTCCAGTCCGTGCGCACGGTTTCCAACCCTTTAAACACCATGCGCTGCTTGCCGTTTTCCTGAATCATTCCGGCGTAGCGCTTTTTGGAACCTTCAACCGTGCCGCGAATGGTCGGCATCAGGAAGCGGCAAAAGTGCGACTCAAACTCCAGCTCAAGTTTGCTGTCGAGTTGCTGAGTTTCTTGCAGATGCGCTTTCCACCACGCATTCACATGGTTCATCAACTGCTGGCCGATGCGAGCAGCATCTTCCTCGGAATGGGCTTTTTTGAGCCACACGAAGGTGGAATCCGTGTCCCCGTAAATCACGTCATAACCCTGAGATTCGATCAACGCTTTAGTTTGCAGCATGATCTGATGCCCGCGCATGGTGATCGACGAGGCAAGGCGAGGATCGAAGAAACGGCAGGCACTGGTGCCCAACACCCCGTAAAACGCATTCATAATGATCTTCAACGCCTGCGACAGAGGCTTATTGCCGTGTCGTTTTGCTTCATCGCGACCCGACCAGATTTGCCCGACAATCTCTGGCAGGCAATGTGTGGTCCTGGAGAAATGCGCACCAAGAAAACCCTCGACGGAATGTTCAGGGGCGGGTTGCGCCATCCCTTCCACCAGCCCAACCGGATCGATGAGAAACGTGCGGATGATCGACGGGTAAAGGCTTTTGTAATCGAGCACTAACACCGAGTCATAAAGCCCAGGGCGTGAGTCCATCACATATCCGCCAGGGCTTGCCTGAGGCGGTACCTCGCCGAGATTGGGCGCAACGTAACCGGCGCGGTGCATGCGAGGTATATAAAGGTGGCCAAATGCTGCAACGGAACCGCCATGTTTATCCAGCGGCAAACCGTTCACCGTGGCGCGCTCCAGCAAGAACGGCATTAGCTCGGTTTTGTGGAAAATCCGCGTGACCAGTTCGCAGTCTTTGAGATTATATTTCGCCAGTGCGGGCTTATCTTCGGCAAAACGGCGGTCAATTTCGTCCATGCGTTGCCAGGGATTATCGATAGATTTACCTTCGCCAAGCAATTCCTGAGAAACCGACTCAAGGGAAAAAGAGGAGAAATTCCAGAAGGCAGAGCGCAATGCTTCGATGCCATCGATAATCACTCGTCCGGCGGCTTGCGCGAAGAACACCCCTTTTTTGAAGCCGTGCTCGCGCCACTCCAGAATGCTGTTTTCACGCCCAAGACGCAGCGGGACCTGGTAACGTTCGGCCATTTTTTGCAGCACCCGCAAATCGAACTGCACCACATTCCAGCCAATCAAAACATCTGGGTCATGTTCAGCAAACCAGGCATTCAGCTTTTCGAGCATTATCGGACGGCTGGCGACATATTCCAGTGTGAAATCCAGACCACTCGCGTCCCCATTTTCCGGGCCAAGCATATAAACGATGCGCTGCCCGCAGCCTTCGAGACCGATACAATACAGTTCGCCATGGCGAGTGGTTTCAATATCCAGCGACACCCATTTCAACGGCGGACGATAATCCGGCGCGGGTTTCAGCTTCGTTTCAACCACCAGATTATTTTTTTGTTCGCCACTAAACCAGACGGGGGCGGTAATAAAGCGCTCCATCAAAAAACGCTCGGGTGGGCGAATATCGGCTTCGTAAACCTTAACGCCACCATCACGCAATAGCTTTTCGATACGCATTAACTGCCGATGCTGACGGCAGTACAAACCGCAGACGGGCTGGCGATGGAAATCTTTAAGCGGTAACGGAGTGAGGCGATAGTGACTTTCGTTAGCGAGCAGGCGTGTCGCTTCGGCTTGTTGTGATTGCGGGATAAACGCGACGGATTCCTGGCGCGGCAGACGCACCTTCACCGGGCCATCGTCTGTTGCCAGCCAAAATTCAACTTCAGTACCGAGTGGGGTATCTCGCCAGTGACGCGTGAGTAAGAAACCCTGACGAGCTTGTGACACGCTGCATTCTCATAAAAGAAAAGTGGTCTGATTATAGACCACTTCATGCAGGTTTACTGCTTTTATGTACAGTGTTTACTGCCCGTAATAAGCCTTCGCGCCATGCTTACGCAAATAATGTTTATCCAGCAGCGTTTGTTGCATATCCGGTAATTCTGGCGAAAGTTGTCGGCAGAATATCCCCATATATGCCACTTCTTCCAGCACGATGGCGTTATGAACTGCATCAACGGGATCTTTACCCCAAGCAAACGGGCCATGGGAATGCACCAGCACGCCGGGCATTTGCGCGGCGTCGATTCCACGTTCAGCAAAAGTTTTCACGATAACTTCGCCGGTTTGCCATTCGTAGTCACCGTTGATCTCATCATCGGTCATTTTGCGCGTGCAAGGTATGGTGCCGTAGAAATAATCCGCGTGAGTTGTTCCGGTGGCCGGGATGGATTTTCCAGCCTGTGCCCAGATAGTCGCGTGACGTGAATGGGTGTGGACAATGCCGCCGATATGCGGAAATTGCAGATACAGCAAGCGGTGAGTGGGGGTGTCTGATGAAGGTTTTTTGTTGCCTTCCACCACTTCGCCCGTTTCCAGGCTTACAACCACCATATCTTCAGCGGTCATAATGCTGTAATCGACACCGGACGGTTTGATAATTAACACACCACGTTCCCGATCAACCGCGCTGACGTTCCCCCAGGTCAGGGTGACCAGATTATGTTTCGGCAGCGCGAGATTGGCTTCGAGTACCTGACGTTTGAGATCTTCTAACATATTAAGTCCTGGTCAAATGAGTGTCGGATGGCGCGTGCGCTTATCCGACCTACTTGAAGTTGTAGGGTGGAAGGCGCACGCGCCATCCACCGTTCTCCTGACTAACGTTTATAGCTGTAATAAACCTCGTTCCAGCGCAGAGAGTCTTTAAACGCAGGCAGGCGGGTGTCGTTATCAATAACCGCCAGTTCGATACCGTGCAGTTCGCTGAACAGGCGCATATCGTCGAGCGTCAGAGACTGGCTGAACACGGTGTGGTGTGCGCCGCCTGCCAGAATCCACGCTTCGGATGCGGTAGGCAGATCCGGCTGCGCTTTCCACAGTGCATTCGCCACAGGCAGTTTCGGCAATTGATGCGGTGCTTCGACGGTATCAACACAGTTCACCAGCAGGCGGAAACGATCGCCCAGATCGATAAGGCTCGCATTCAGCGCCGGGCCAGTTTGGGTTGAGAAGATCAAGCGTGCAGGATCGTCCTTGCCACCGATCCCTAAATGCTGCACATCCAGAATCGGTTTTTCAGGCGTGGCGATAGATGGGCAAACTTCCAGCATGTGGGAACCGAGCACCATATCGTTGCCGTTCTCGAAGTGATAGGTGTAGTCCTCCATGAATGAGGTGCCGCCTTGCAGACCGGTTGACATCACCTTCATGATGCGAAGCAAAGCGGCAGTTTTCCAGTCGCCTTCGCCCGCAAAGCCGTAGCCTTGCTGCATCAGGCGTTGCACTGCCAGACCCGGAAGTTGTTTCAGGCCGTGCAGGTCTTCAAATGTGGTGGTAAAGGCACTAAATCCGCCTTGCACCAGGAACTGTTTCATCCCCAGCTCAATGCGCGCGGCATCCAGCACATTCTGGCGTTTATCACCGTTGATCTGGGCTGCTGCACTCAGACGATAACTGCTTTCGTATTCGTCGACTAACGCGTTCACATCCCCGTCGCTCACCGCGTTTACAACCTGAACTAAATCGCCCACGGCGTAAGTGTTGACCGCAAAACCAAACTTCATCTGCGCGGCCACTTTATCGCCGTCAGTCACGGCGACTTCACGCATGTTGTCGCCGAAACGAACGACTTTCAGTTGACGGGTATCTTGTTTTGAAACCGCCTGGCGCATCCAGGAACCAATGCGCTGATGTGCTTGCGGATCTTGCCAGTGACCGGTCACGACGGTGTGTTGCTGGCGCATACGTGCGCCGATGAAACCGAACTCACGGCCACCGTGGGCAGTCTGGTTCAGGTTCATAAAGTCCATATCAATGCTGCCCCATGGGATCTGTGCATTGAATTGAGTGTGGAATTGCAGCAGCGGCTTGGTCAGGATGCTCAGGCCGTTGATCCACATTTTGGCAGGCGAGAAGGTGTGCAGCCACACCACCATACCGGCGCATTTATCGTTGTAACTGGCATCGCGGCAAATAGCAGTAATTTCGTCAGGCGTAGTTCCCAGCGGCTTAAGCACCAGTTTGCACGGCAGTTTGGCTTCTTTATTGAGCGCATTGACCACCTGCTCCGCGTGTTGGTTTACCTGGCGCAACGTTTCCGCGCCATAAAGATGTTGGCTACCAATCACGAACCACACTTCATATTGTTCAAAAATGTTCATCGTTATGTCCTTAAAGGGTCACAGTGGCCGGGGCTGCATGAGGCGTCGCAGCAGGGGCTGAAGGGAGATAATGTTGTTCCGCGCTAACGGCCCATTGCTGATAGCGGCGGTAAAGTTGTTCAAAGCGCTCTGCGCGTTGAGGAATCGGTTGCAGGGTGTTTTCGATTTGGCTGGCCATAGCGAGCTGGGCGCGGGAAATATCTGCGTGTTTGCCCGCAGCCACGGCGGCAAAGATCGCAGCACCTAATGCGCAGCACTGGTCAGAGGCGACAATCTGTAGCGGGCGATTCAGTACGTCAGCGCACACCTGCATGATCACGGGGGATTTACGGGCAATACCGCCCAACGCCATCACGTGAGTGACGGGAATCCCTTGTTCGGTGAAGCATTCCATAATCGCTCGGGCACCAAAGGCGGTGGCGGCAATCAGCCCGCCAAACAGCGCAGGTGCGTCTGTTGCCAGGTTTAAATCGGTGATCACACCTTTCAGGCGCTGATTGGCATTCGGCGTACGGCGGCCGTTAAACCAATCGAGGACGACCGGGAGATGTTCCAGAGAAGGGTTTTTCGCCCAGGCTTCCGTTAACGCAGGCAGCAGTTGTTTTTTGCTGGCATTGATTTGCTCGCGTAGTTCAGGATGCTGTTGCGCCAGTTGTTCCAGCGGCCAGCCGAGCACTCGGCCAAACCAGGCGTAGATATCACCAAACGCCGATTGTCCGGCTTCGAGGCCGATAAAGTCCGGAACCACGCTGCCATCGACTTGCCCGCAAATGCCTTTTACGGCGCGGTCGCCAACTGTGAGTTTGTCGGCAATCAAAATGTCGCAAGTAGAAGTGCCGATGACTTTCACCAGGGTGTTCGGCTGAGCGCCCGCGCCGACCGCACCCATATGGCAATCAAATGCGCCACCGGAAATCACCACGCTCTGCGGCAGACCAAGGCGCTCAGACCATTCGGCGGAAAGGTTGCCGACCGGGATATCCGCAGTCCAGGTTTCGGTAAACATCGGATAAGCCAGATTCTGGTTAATCACCGGATCTAATTCATCAAAGAAACTCGCCGGAGGCAGGCCGCCCCAGCTTTCATGCCACAGGGATTTATGTCCGGCGCTACAGCGGCCACGGCGAATATCTTGCGGGCGAGTGGTGCCGGAAAGCAGTGCCGGAACCCAGTCGCACAGTTCAATCCACGATACGGCGGCTTGTGCCACTTGTGGGTCAGCGCGGGTGACGTGCAGGATTTTTGCCCAGAACCATTCGCTGGAATAAATACCGCCGATGTAACGGGAATAGTCACTTTTCCCGGGCTGATGGCACAGGCGGGTAATCGCTTCGGCTTCTTCTACGGCAGTGTGATCTTTCCACAACACAAACATGGCGTTCGGGTTGTCCGCGAATTCTGGCGTCAGCGCCAGCACATTCCCTTGGGCATCTATCGGGGCGGGAGTGGAGCCGGTGCTGTCGACGCCAATGCCGCACACGCGGGCGCGTTGTTCAGCCGTCAACTCAGCAAGAACGGTTTTTACCGCACGTTCCATGGACTCAATGTAATCCTGCGGATGATGGCGGAACTGGTTGTTTGGGGCGTCACAATATTGGCCTTCTTGCCAGCGCGGATACCATTCCACGCTCGTGGCGAGCTCCGCACCGTTTTCGCAATCAACGGCTAAGGCGCGCACGGAATCACTGCCAAAATCGAGGCCCAGCGCAATCGACATTTTTTTACTCCCTGACCTGGTTATCTATGGAAATGACATTAGTTTTTATGCCGGAAAACCGTCAGGTCGTATTCGCTGTAGTTATGGAGAAATTTGCTGTGCCTTTGAGAAGTGTGACGCCCCGCAAATAATCGATGTGGACATTTCTGCTACTTTTATAAACACTTCGGTTATCGTCACAAAACCTTGTGATTGACGAATGAAAAGCATAGGTGCAGGTAAATTGCGGCTTTATGATGAAATCAGGACGGTTTGTTGTTTGTGCAGTATGACGCCGCCAGTGAATAGCATGGATATGGACAAATTGTTCCTGCCGACCAATTAAATAGCGAGCTTGATGATGCCTGAGATGCAAAACGATCCCCTGTTACCGGGGTACTCATTTAACGCCCACCTGGTGGCCGGATTAACGCCAATTGAAGCTGAAGGGCCACTGGATTTTTTCATCGACAGACCGCTGGGCATGAAAGGCTACATCCTCAATTTAACGGTGCGCGGAGAAGGGGTTATCAATAATCAGGGGAAGAACTATATTTGCCGCCCAGGCGATATTCTGTTGTTCCCTCCGGGTGAAGTGCACCACTATGGCCGCGAACCTGCCAGCAAAGAGTGGTATCACCAGTGGGTTTACTTCCGCCCGCGCGCTTACTGGCAGGAGTGGCTGAACTGGGAGCCTATCTTTGCCCATACGGGGTTTTTCCGCCCGGATGACGCTCACCAGCAAAACTTTTCTCAGCTCTTTGGGCAGATTATTGAGGCCGGGCAGGCAGAAGGGCGTTACGCGGAATTATTGGCTATCAATCTGTTAGAACAATTATTACTGCGGCGCATGGAAGTATTAAGCGCCTCGCTCAATCCCCCGCTTGATAACCGCGTTCGTGACGCGTGCCAGTACATCAGCGACCATCTGGCTGATAACCAGTTTGATATCGCCAGTGTCGCGCAGCATGTCTGTTTATCGCCTTCTCGCCTGTCGCATTTGTTCCGCCAGCAGCTTGGCGTCAGCGTTTTAAGCTGGCGTGAAGACCAACGTATTCTCCAGGCCAAACTATTGCTGAGTACCACGCGTATGCCGATTGCCAGCGTCGGGCGCAATGTCGGGTTTGAAGACCAGCTCTATTTTTCGCGAGTTTTCAAGAAGTGCACGGGTGCCAGCCCGAGTGAGTTTCGTGCAGGGTGTGAATGATCACTATAATTTATACATACAAATGATGGCTTGACGGTTATCTCATCACTCAGGAGAATCGCCCACTCGTTTCTCGACGGACGCTTTATGGAAGCTTTGCTGGAACACTTTATAACTCAGTCAGTGGCGTATTCGCTTTTTGCGGTGATGCTGGTGGCCTTTCTGGAATCTCTGGCGCTGGTGGGGCTTATCCTGCCTGGCACGGTAATGATGGCGGGGCTGGGTGCGCTGATTGGCGGCGGGCAGGTCGGTTTTTATCACGCCTGGGCTGCGGGGATAGTCGGTTGCTTGTTGGGCGACTGGATTTCGTTCTGGCTTGGGGGACGCTTCAAAGGGCCATTGCACCGCTGGTCGTTTATGAAAAAAAACAAAGCGCTGCTGGATAAAACCGAGCACGCGCTGCATCAGCACAGCATGTTTACCATCCTGGTTGGCCGTTTTGTTGGCCCGACACGCCCGCTGGTACCGATGGTCGCAGGCATGTTGGATCTCCCTGTTTCTAAATTTATTGTCCCTAACATCATCGGCTGCATTTTCTGGCCGCCCATCTACTTCTTGCCCGGAATTCTGGCGGGAGCCGCCATTGATATTCCTGCGGATATGCAGAGCGGCAGCTTTAAATGGCTGTTACTGCTGGTCGCGCTGGGCCTTTGGCTGGCGGGCTGGTTGTGCTGGCGCTGGTGGCGTAGCGGTAAAGCAAGTGCCGACCGTTTAACGCAATATTTGCCTCGGGCGCGTTTGCATTGGCTAGCCCCCACCATGGCGGTGCTGGCGATAGGCAGTTTTGTGGTGATTCAAATGCACCCGTTAATGCCGATTTACCGCGAAATTTTGTGGAAAGTGCTTACTGGCCACCACTAATACCCAGCAGCGCCGATGCGCTGGCTTCCCCGCTCAATAAGGTTGCCGTGTCGCCATCCCAGGCGATACGGCCATCGACCACCACCAGACTTCTTTCGGCAATGCGTGCCGCATCTTCAACACTGTGTGACACCATCAACAGCGTCAGTTGCTGCTGGCGGCACAGGTCATCAAGCAATTGCAGCATCTCCTGGCGCAGCGCCGGATCGAGTGCTGAGAAAGGTTCATCGAGCAGCAAAATAGGTTGCTCGCGCACCAGACAGCGGGCGAGGGCGACACGCTGGCGCTGGCCGCCAGAAAGCTGTGAAGGCAAACGGTCGAGCAAATCACTAATCGCCATTTGACTGGCAATGGTCGCCAGACGCTGCTGCTGTTCAGGATTCAGCTTCAGGCCGGGATTTATCCCAAGCCCTATGTTCTGACGCACCGTCAGATGGCTAAAAAGATTGTTCTCCTGGAACAGCATCGACACCGGGCGCTGCGCAGGTGCGCTATGCGAATGATCTTCATTGTTGAGCCTAATCTGCCCGCTGGCAGGTGTCAGAAAACCGGCAATCAAACTCAGCAGCGTACTTTTCCCCGCGCCGCTTGGCCCCAGCACCGCCACGCGTTCTCCGGCATTAATTTGCATCGAAAAACGCATCGGTAAATGGTGATAGAGCCAGGTTACATCAGTTAGCGTTAGCATGGCGTCCCGGAAGTTTTTCAATCAATGTGAATAAAGCAAAGCACAGTATCAGCAGGATCAGCGCGGTAACGGCGCCATCCTGGCTACGATATGAACCAATTTGTTGATAGAGATAGAACGGTAGCGTGCGGAAATCTTCATTACCAAATAGCGCCACGACGCCAAAATCACCAATCGAGAGCACGCAGGCAAATGCTAGCGCCTGTGCCAGTGGGCGTTTGAGCGCCCGTAACTCGATGTAGCGTAGGCGATTTAAGCCACTGATATTGAGTGACTGGCACAATTTGCCGTAGCGTTCCGCGACATCCAGCATCGGGTTTTCCAGCACTTTCAACGCATAGGGAATGGCCATCAGCGCATTGGTAAAAATTACGATGCCGTCAGCGGTTTGCGGCAAACCCACGCTGTTATTGAGCAACAGGAAAAAGCCGGTTGCCAGCACAATGCCCGGCATGGCTAAAATCAACATGCCGCTCAGTTCCAGCGCCTGCCCGGCAAATGCGCGGTTGCGCAGGCGCAATTCACGCGAACTCCACAGCAGCATCACTGTTATCACCACACAGATTAACCCTGCGCCCACGGCGATTCGTAATGAGGTGAATAATGCCTGCCATAGAATCGGTTGTGACAGCACAGAACCCAGGCCGCTATTGATGCCATCAATGATGACCGCTATCAGCGGCGGTAATAACAACAGCAGTGCGAGTACGATAAGCAGCCCGTCACACAGTCTGCGGCGCAGGTTATCCTGCGGGTCGCGCCAGCCTTGCATCTGGCTGATACCCACCGGAATCGCTTTGCTAAGGCGTTGGCTCATCAGCACCAGACCCAGGCAGCAAATCATTTGTACTAATGCGAGCAACGCCGCACGGGCTGGATCGTAGTCGTAACTCAGCGCCTGGAAGATGGCCAGTTCGATAGTGGTCGCCTGCGGCCCGCCGCCCAGTGAAAGCACGGTGGCAAAACTGGCGAAGCAAAGCATGAAAATGAGTGCGGCGGCAGGAAGAATCTGGCGGCGTAACCACGGCCATTCCACAAAGCGGAAGAAATTCCAGCCCTGCATTCCCAGCTGTGCGGCGACCTGGCGCTGTTCGCTGGGGATATTTTCCAGCGCCTGAAGCAGCAAACGCGTCGCCATCGGCAGGTTAAAAAAGACGTGAGCTAATAAAATGCCCTTAAGGCCATATGGCGAGAAAACCCATTCAATGCCCAGCCAGGCGCACAATGAGGCCAGCCAACCTTCGCGGCCGTAAACCGTCAGAATCCCGAACACGGCCACTAACACTGGCAAAACCAGCGTCATGGCGCACAGGCGTAACAGCGCGAGCCGCCCCGGAAAACGGCGGCGGTAAAGTGCGCGGGCGAGGAAAATCGCCGGAAATACCGAAAGGGCAGCGGAGAGGAATGCTTGCCAGAACGAGAAACGCAGTACGTGCCACAAATAGCTATCCTGCACCAGAGCACGGATATCGGTTTGCGGCGCGTTAAACCACAGCGCCAGAAAAGCCGCCAGGGCTACGGCTACCACGAGAGTAGCGGCGCATAGCCCTGGAATCAGCCAGCCGGGGATCAGCGGCTGACGGCGCGTTGCCATTCACTAATCCAGCTGGCGCGATGGGAAGAGACGTCTTGCGGGCTAAATTCCAGCGTGGTCTGCGGTTTCACCAGGCCGTTAAAACCTTCTGGCAATTTCACGTCCGTTACCGGGTACATCCAGTTGCCGGTTGGGATGGTGTTCTGGAAACCTGGCGAGGTGATAAATTTCATGAATTTCTCAGCCAGTTCAGGCTGCTTGCTGGAAGCCAGACGGCCAGCGACTTCGACCTGCAAATAATGCCCTTCGCTGAAATTTGCCGCTGCGTAGTTATCTTTTTTCTCTTCGATAATGTGATACGCCGGTGACGTGGTGTAGCTCATCACCAAATCACCTTCGCCTTTCAGGAACAGGCCGTATGCTTCAGACCAGCCTTTGGTGACGGTGACGGTTTTCTTCGCCAGTTTCGCCCAGGCTTCAGGCGTTTTGTCGCCGTAAACTTTTTGCATCCATAACAGCAGGCCTAAACCCGGCGTGCTGGTGCGCGGATCCTGGTAAATCACTTTCCATTTTTGGTCGCTTTCGACCAGTTCTTTCAGGCTTTTTGGCGGGTTTTTCAGTTTGTTTTTATCGTAGACGAAAGCGAAATAGCCGTAGTCGAAAGGCACGAACGTGTCGTTGTTCCAGCCGCCAGGGATTTTCAGTTTGCTGCTATCAACATTGCTGGTGGCAAACAGTTTGGTCTGCGCAGCCGCTTCCAGCAAATTGTTATCCAGGCCCAGCACCACATCAGCCTTGGTGTTTTTCCCTTCCATGCGCAGGCGATTTAGCAAAGAGACGCCGTCTTCCAGTGCGACGAATTTCAGCTCGCAATTGCAGTCAGCTTCAAAGGCTTTTTTCACCGCAGGGCCTGGACCCCAGTCGGCGGCAAAGGAGTCGTAGGTGTAAACAGTCAGCAGGGGTTTGGCAAAAACCGGGGCGGCGATGAGTGCCAGTAACGGCAGGAATTTTTTGAACACTTTGCACCTCTTGGAATTAGGGGTGGCAAAGGATATTTGAGAATAGAGCCTCAAATCCCTTCGCCGGCATTATCCGGATCAGGTTCGACGGGTATTATCTCAGCCAGACTTTCGTCTTAGCACCCCGTTGAGAACGCGAGCATTGTAATGATTCTGTGAATGAATCGAAAGTATTAAGGTTCCGGCGGCGCAAACCAGGCCGATTTAAAGTCAAACCAGCCGAGCGTGTTCATCCTCACGCCGCGCATGCTGCGTTGTCCCTCGATGCGCAGCCAGTGGTGAATTAACGGCAAAATGTCATTATTCTCAACGCGCTTCTGGCACCACTCCGGCAGTGAAAGCTCGCCGTTGTGCCATTTACGGGTATCGGATTCCCAGTCAATCGCAATACATTTTTGAATGAGCGGCACCTCATAGAGATGCGAAAAGAGTGAAAATTCTAGCGGCAGGGTGAAGTTGGCGCTGTTAAGCCAGATATCGCTTTCGGCATCGCCCTGATGCCACTCTTCATAACTGACTTCTTGCACCACCAGTTTTACGCCTACGCGTGCCAGCAATTGTTCCATCACTTTACTGATAACCCGGTGCTCAACGTGGTCGCGATAGAACGTCAGTGTTACGGACTCAAGCCCTGCGGGTTTTTCGACTACCGGCTGCGGTCGGGTATGGTGCCAGCGTGGCAATAAGCCGTATGCCGGGAACCAATACTGCTGGTTTTGTTCGCCCGCGCTATAAAGCAGGTGAATAGGTGCCAGCACATGGCTCAACCAGCGACGCACTTGTTCATGGCTGCCGGATTGCGAGCGTCTATCAAATAAAATGTAGTAACAGCCTTCTTCCAGGCGACTTTCAACCGCTTTCTCGCTGTCAGGCATTCCCGATAATTGCACCGCACAACTGACGTCTTCACCAATTTCCGGCAGCACCCAGAAATTCACTTCGTCTATTAATGCGCGATAGCCAAAGTAATCATCATAGGCCTGGATCTTTAGTTGGTTGGTGTTGTTACGCACGACGGAATAGGGGCCGGAGCCGACTGGCTGGCGGGAAAAGTTGTCCAGCGTTTGCCACTCACGCGGCAGAATCATCGCATTGACACTGCCAAGCAACCACGGCAGCCAGTTATCCGGCTGTGAGAGCGTAATATCCAGTGTCCAGGCGGTTGGGGAGCTAATCTGGGTGATGTGAGAATAGAGCGGTAGCGCATTAATCCGTTGCAAAGAGGTCATGACATCGAGCATATCCAGCTCGCGGCCATGGTGGAAATGAATGCCTGGACGCAAATAAAAACGCCAGTGTAATGGGGATATTTGCTGCCAGTGGTGAGCTATATCCGCTTCCAGTTCCCCATTTTCCTCATTTATGCGGATTAAGCCGCTGAAAATTTGCCGGGCAATATGCGTTTCTGAACGGCGTAAAGCCGAGCCTGGTAACAGGTTTAGCAGCGGACGATAGTAAAGAACGCGCAGAATATGTCGCCCCTGCCGGAAGCTGCGTCCGAGGTGGGAGATCAGCATCTGGCGCACTGCGGCTTTATCCCCAACGATCTGCACCAGTTGATCAATTCTGTCCTGCTCGAGAAGATCCTCTGCCCGCTGTTGCTGGAGTGCGAGGCCCGTGTAGAGAAATTCGAGCTGCGAACGTTTGCCGCGTCCGACTTCCGCTTTCCAGCTCAGCCAGCCCTTTTCCTGCATCGCACTGAGTAGCGTGCGCATATGGCGGCGGGAGCAATTCAGCAGCGAGGCCAGGTCATTCAACGTTGTATCCTGCGGTTTACCTTCGAAATATTGCCACAGGCGGATGAATTGTTGTTGCAGACGACTCGAACTCATAAAAGAGGAACTCCTGTCAGAAACTCATCAATTTAACTTTCCTCATATTACGCCAATAATCATCAACGTTGAAAGCGAGGAGGTACATATGAAACGGTCGCCAGTGGTTAAGTTTTATCAACAGTATTTTACCGCAACCCAAAGTGTTTCTGCTGGATGGCTGGCTCGCCTGACAGCATCGCAACGTCTAAGGATGCTTGAGGACTTAATGCAGTGGGAGGTGACAACTTCCGTGACCGTGAAGTACTGACTCGTTGAGACATGTGTGACTGAGAATTGGTGATGTTCACCTGGCCAGCAGATTGTTACTGCTGGCTTTTTTATACCCGTCATTAAGGTATAGTTTACGTTTTGCACACCCAGTGAGCGCTCGAACAAAAGGAATTTCTGCATGATTTGGTTTCTGACCAAAGGACGCCGCCTCAATCCGGTTTATGCCGCATTTATGATTGTGGCTTTCATGATGGGGATTGCGGGAGCACTCCAGGCGCCCACTCTTAGCCTGTTTTTAAGTCGCGAAGTCGAGGTGCGCCCATTCTGGGTCGGCCTGTTTTATACCGTCAATGCGATAGCCGGGATACTCGTCAGCCTGGCGCTGGCGAAGCGTTCAGATAACCAGGGCGATCGTCGCAAACTGATTATGGTTTGTTGCGTGATGGCCGTAGCAAACTGTGTGCTTTTTGCTTTTAACCGTCATTACCTGACGTTAATCACCGTTGGCGTCATGTTCGCGTCGATTGCCAACACCGCGATGCCGCAAATATTTGCCCTTGCTCGTGAATATGCCGATAACTCAGCACGTGAAGTGGTGATGTTCAGCTCGATAATGCGTGCGCAGCTCTCGCTCGCCTGGGTTATTGGCCCGCCGCTGTCGTTTATGCTCGCGTTAAATTACGGCTTTACCACTATGTTTCTTATCGCTGCGGGAATTTTTGTTATCTCGCTGGCGCTAATTTTCTTCGCACTTCCTTCGGTCGCAAGGATTGAGCAACCGGCAGATGTGGCGCTTACCCAGGTCAGCGGCTGGAAAGACAAAAACGTCCGTCTGTTGTTTATCGCTTCGATGCTGATGTGGACCTGCAACACCATGTATATCATCGACATGCCGTTGTGGGTCAGCAGTGATTTAGGGCTGCCCGAATCGTTGGCTGGGCTTTTGATGGGCACCGCCGCAGGGCTGGAAATCCCGGCGATGATCCTGGCGGGTTATTACGTGAAGCGCTTCGGTAAACGTCGCATGATGGTGATTGCTGTCTCGGCTGGCGTGCTGTTTTACGTCGGGCTGATTCTGTTCCATAGCCGTACTGCTTTGCTGCTGCTTCAGCTATTTAACGCGGTGTTTATCGGGATTGTCGCGGGTATCGGAATGCTGTGGTTCCAGGATTTAATGCCTGGCAGACCGGGTTCGGCGACCACGCTTTTCACCAACAGTATTTCGACGGGCGTGATTCTGGCAGGGGTTTTACAAGGCGCGCTGGCGGAAAGTTTTGGGCACTATTCGGTATATTGGTTAATTGCCGGGCTGTCGGTGTTCGCGTTGATTCTGACCAGTCGGGTGAAGAACATTTAAGCTGAAATAATGGCGGATAATCGTAGAATCATCCGCCAGATAATCATTCGGCCAGAAAAATCTCTAACAGCGAATTCAAAAACAGCTTACCGTGCTCGGTAATCTGCCAAAAATCTTCTGTCTCAACCAAATAATCCTTCGCAATCGCTTCGTCTAGCTGTGCACGAATCACAGATTCATCAAGCCCGGTATACAGACTGAATTCATTGCGCGGTGCGGCTTCCAATAAACGGAAACGGTTCATAAAGAACTCGAACGGCTTATCGGCTTGTTCGACATCGTGCTGGTTGTCGAGGTATTTGCCTTCCATATAACCGCGAGGGTGGCGAGTTTTCGCGGTACGCATAATGCGTCCGTCTTCAAACGTCACTTTGCCATGTGCGCCACAGCCAATGCCAAGGTAATCGCCAAAGCGCCAGTAGTTCAGGTTGTGCTGGCATTGATAACCCGGTTTCGCGTAGGCCGAGGTTTCATATTGCTGGTAGCCCGCAGCGGTCAGAAGTTTGTCGCCCTGCTCGAAGATATCCCACAGCGCGTCGTCGTCCGGCAGTTTTGGCGGGCGGGAGCTGAACAAGGTATTCGGCTCAATCGTCAGCTGATACCACGAGAGATGCGGCGGGTTCAGTTCAATCGCCTGGCGTAAATCGTCCAGAGCTTCTTCCAACGATTGATCCGGCAGGCCGTGCATCAAGTCCAGATTAAAGCTGCGCAGTCCTAATCCACTCGCCAGGTTAGCTGCACGCTTCGCTTCGCCTGAATCATGGATACGGCCCAGACGCTTGAGCTTCGGTTCGCTAAAACTCTGCACGCCGATAGAAATACGGTTCACACCCGCACGTTGATAGCTCACGAAGCGGTCTGCTTCTACCGTTCCGGGATTTGCTTCCATGGTAATTTCCGCATCGGCCGCCAGCGGCAAGCGCGCACGCACCCCGTCCAGCAACGTCTGCATCGCCTCGCCTGACAGCAGGCTCGGCGTACCGCCACCAATAAAGATGGTCTTTATTTCACGTCCTTGTGCCAGCGGCACGTCGTTATCCAGGTCACGCAACAGGTGAGCGACGTACTCGTCATGCGGCACGTCACCTTTGAGTGCGTGGGAATTGAAGTCACAGTAGGGGCACTTCTGCACGCACCACGGGATGTGAATATAAAGACTCAGAGGTGGCAAATTAGCCATTTTTCATTGCTTCCAGTAACAGTTTTAGCGCTTGCCCACGGTGGGAAATGGCGCGTTTTTCGTCGCGAGTCAGTTCAGCGGCAGTTTTGCCTTCACTCGGGACAAAGAAAATAGGGTCGTAGCCAAAGCCACCCTGGCCTGCGGCTTCGCGGGTAATCTGGCCTTCCCAGCTGCCGTGGCACACGAGTGGCGTTGGATCTTCCGCGTGGCGCATATACACCAGCACGCAATGGAATCGCGCTTTACGTTGCTCATCTGGCACATCCTTCAGTGCCGCCAGTAGCTTTTCCAGGTTTTGCTGATCGGATGCTTCGAGGCCTGCGTAACGTGCTGAATAAATACCAGGCGCGCCGCCCAGCACGTCAACCGCCAGACCGGAATCATCAGCAATCGCGGGCAGGCCCGTAATCTGTGCCGCGTGGCGAGCTTTCAGAATGGCGTTCTCGATAAATGTCAGCCCGGTTTCTTCGGCTGATTCCACGCCTAATTCCGTTTGAGCCACCACATCCAGACCAAAATTACCGAGTAAATCGGCGAGTTCACGCACTTTACCGGCGTTACCGGTCGCGAGGACAACTTTTTGCATAGTGAGAAAATCCTGTGAAATTAGGTAATTAATCAAGCAATGCCGCGACTTCCGTCGGGATGTGTTGCGGGTTAATAATTTTAATTTGCTTATGGCGGCCCAGCTCGCCTTTCTCAAGCAGCACCTGACTCTTGGCGACTTTGAACTGTTTAGCCAGATACTTTACCAGATGGGCGTTGGCTTTGCCGTCTATTGGTGGGGCGGTGATGGCGACTTTTAGCTCGTCGCCATGCAGCCCGATAATGCTATCGCGGCTGGCTTTAGGCTGAATATATAGCCGTAAAACCAGCCCATCTTCAGTTTGACTCACTGCACTCACAGCAAATACCAAAGCCCCGGGAACAAATCCATGCCGAGGTAGTTCAGCGCATAGAGAATCAAAATGACGACCATCGCTGAGAAGTCGATACCGCCCATCGCGGGGAGCACGCGGCGAATCGGCGCCATCATTGGCTCGGTCAGTTGCATCAACACGTATTCAATCGGGCTACGGCCCTGGCTAATCCAGCTCATCAGCGAGCGAATAATAATGACCCAGAACACCAGCGTACCGGCGGATTTCAGCAATGATAGCAGGCCAACCAACAGGTTCATTGGATCAAGCGACAGCGCGCCCACCTGAATCAGCAGCAGAATCGGATACTTCATGGTGGTGAGAATAAACGCCACCAGCAATGACGAGGTATCAATCGGCCCCATCGACGGAATGACACGGCGCAGCGGTCCCACAATCGGCTGGGTAATCTTGACGATAAATTGTGCAAAAGGGTTGTAGAAATCACAACGTGACCACTGCATCCAGATGCGAATTAGCAGCACCATTACATACAGTTCAATCAGCGTTTTGACCAGGAAAGTCAACGTCAGCATGGCGTTCCTCAATTATTATTTTGTGATTAACGAGCGGAATAATCCCGCGCGCCGAAAATAGCGGTTCCAATGCGCACCATGGTGCTGCCTGCGGCAATCGCGGCGTCCATGTCATCGGTCATGCCCAGGGACAATGTATCAACCGTTGCAAAACGGCTTTTGAGCGATGCGAAAGCGTCAGCCATTTTCTGGCAAACCGCTAACTGATGCTCGTAATCAGGTTCAGGGGCAGGAATTGCCATTAAACCTCGTAACACCAAACCCGGCAGCGCAGCAACTTCTGCTGCCAGCGCATCAAGCTCACTGAGCGCAATACCAGACTTGCTTTGTTCATCACTGATATTGATTTGAATCAGTACGTTAAGCGGCGGCAATTCGGCAGGACGCTGCTCGCTTAAACGGGTTGCAATGCGTAAACGGTCGACGGTGTGGCACCAGTCAAAATGTTCTGCAACCAGACGGCTTTTGTTCGACTGCAATGGGCCAATAAAGTGCCATTCCAGTGTGGCTTCACTGTTATCGGCAAAGTAACGAATTTTATCCACGCCTTCCTGCACGTAGTTTTCACCAAAAATTCGCTGCCCTGCAGCAACCGCATCTGCGATGGCGCTCGCAGGCTTAGTCTTGCTGACTGCAAGCAAAGTCACTTCTTCTGAAGCACGGCCGCAGCGTTCAGTTGCCGCGAAGATTTTGTTCTGAACCTGTGCCAGATTGTGCGCTATCTCGTTCATAGGTTGGAAAGTGATATGGATATCGAAGAAATTGTGGCCCTTAGTGTAAAGCATAATGTCTCTGATCTACACCTGTGTGCGCAGCTTCCTGCTCGCCGGCGCAGGCAGGGGCAGCTCGAACCGTTGCCAGAAATTGCACCCGATCCGCAAACGTTGTTGGATATTTGGCTCACACCCGCGCAAAGAGAACAGCTTGAAGACGCCGGGCAACTGGACTTTTCCGTGTCGTTAAAAGACGGCACACGGCTGCGTGCTAATGCTTTTCGCCAGCTTCAGGGTTATTCACTTGCCTTAAGATTGCTGGTTTCGCAAACCCCAAAACTGGAAGCGCTAAATGTTCCGCCATTAATTCCTGAATTGCTCGATTCTGCCGATGGCCTGATTCTGGTGACGGGAGCAACGGGGAGCGGGAAATCGACCACGCTTGCGGCCATGGTAGATTTTCTCAACCATCAGAAAGACGGACATATTCTCACCCTTGAAGATCCCATTGAATTTATCCATCACTCACAACGTTGTTTGATTCAACAGCGCGAACCAGGGTTGCATTGTCATTCGTTTGCAGCGGGTTTGCGCGCGGCATTGCGTGAAGATCCTGATGTCATTTTACTGGGAGAATTGCGTGACAGCGAAACCATACGTCTTGCGCTGACAGCTGCCGAAACAGGGCATTTAGTTTTGGCAACACTCCACACCCGAGGTGCTGCCCAGGCCATAGAACGGCTGGTGGATGTCTTTCCTGCTGAAGAAAAAAGCATGGTACGCAGCCAGTTGGCGGGCAGTTTAAAAGCGGTGCTGGCACAAAAATTATTGCCCGATAGCCGTGGGGGAAGGGTTGCAGTGTATGAGCTGTTGGTGAATACACCTGCCGTGGCGAGTCTTATCCGCGAAGGGAAAACGCATCAATTACCCGGCCAGATACAAACTGGGCAGCAGCATGGGATGCGCAGTTTCGCGCACAGCGAGGCAATGCTACGTGTAGACGGTCGTATTGCTGACGGGGAAGAAAAGTGATGGTTAAAATTATTGCTTCCGTGTGTATTGGTGTGTATCGTTTCCTTGTCAGGAGAAAGCGATGAATTAACGCGGGAATTTGATTCCCAATTCATGGAGATTACCTATGTTTTTTTCAGTTGGCGTGGAGATGCCTGCAAACGAGAACGATGCGTTCGGTCTGGTTGTACCGGCGTTATGCAATGATGATTTCGGCTGTGTGTCAGCGGCAGATAACCAGGATGAAATCGCGGGTATGGTCAAAGAAGCCATATTGTTAATTGCGGATGAAATGGTCAAGCGTGGAGTCGATATCACCCAGCTTAAAGATGCCGGGCCATTTGTTTATGCCGCAAATCCAGAATATGTGTACTGTAATCAGTGGTTGCTGGTGGATGTGGATTTGTCTGCTCTGGAAGGAAAACAACAGAGGATCAACATTACGCTGCCGGATACGTTACTTATGCGTATTGATAACCGCGTAAAACAGCCATCATCAGGCTACCGGGATCGCAGCCATTTTCTGGCGGTTGCGGCGCGGCATGAGCTGATCGCTGAAGCATCAGATATGCCAGTCAGCAAAACAAATCAAGGATTGTAGTCAAACCAGCTTTCAAGAATGATTACCGCTGAGGCTGAGTCAATGCTGCCTTTGTTCAGCGCGCGGAAACCACCGTGTTCGAACAACCCGGCGCGTGCTTCAACGGTGCTCAGGCGTTCATCTTGCAAAGCGACCTTGACGCCAAAACGGCCATGCAGACGGTTTGCAAACTTCCGGGCGCGGGCGGTGAGCGGTTGTTCGGTGCCATCCATATTCAGCGGCAGGCCAACAATGACTTCATCCGGCTGCCACTCTTTAAGGATTTTTTCGATTACGTTCCAGTCCGGCGTGCCGTCCTGGGCTTTGATGGCTGTGAGTGGGCGTGCGGTGCGGGTAATACGCTGGCCCACCGCAACACCGATGCTTTTAGTCCCGAAATCAAAGGCTAATAAAGTTCCGCTACTCATTAAGCATGTCCTGCTTCACTTGGCATATTGTGAATATCAATGCCGATTAATTTAGCCGCTTCGCGCCAACGCTCCGAAATTGGCGTATGGAACAAAATGGATGCGTCTGCGGGGGCTGTCAGCCAGTCGTTATCCAGGATTTCTTGTTCGAGTTGCCCTTTTTCCCATGATGAGTAACCGAGCGCGACAATGACATCTGCGGGTTGCTGCGCTGTACCGATGGTTTCGAGTACATCGCGAGAAGTGGTGATCACGGTTTCATCAGAGATACGGATACTGGAAGCAAAACAGTCTGGCGGCGAATGTAAAATGAAACCACGGTCTTCCGCCAAAGGGCCGCCAATAAAAACGGGCTTATCAAGGCGAATGGCTGGGTCTCGCGGTTCTGGTGCGATTTTCAGCTTTTCCAGAACGCCATCAACCTGGAGGTTTTCGAGGGGTTTATTAATGATTATTCCCATCGCGCCGTCTTCGTTGTATTCGCAAATATAAACGACAGCACGCTTAAACAATGGGTCCTGGAGCGCCGGCATGGCAATTAGAAAGTGATGCTGTAAATTCATTGTCAGAGGTTCTGGTTCCGGTTGAAAAAGCGAGCAGTCAGTTTATCACTACTGAGCGGGCTAAGCCCGCTCACAGGACTATTTTGCCAGACGTGTCTCGATTGCATCGAACAACATGCCAGTAATAGAAACCGGGAATTCGGCTTCGATTTCACGAATGCACGTTGGGCTGGTGACGTTAATCTCAGTCAGGCGATCGCCAATGATATCAAGGCCAACGAAAATCAGCCCTTTAGCTTTTAGCGTTGGCCCCACGCGGCGGGCAATTTCCCAGTCGCTTTCGGTTAACGGACGCGGTTCGCCGCGACCTCCGGCGGCAAGATTACCGCGTGTTTCGCCACCTTGTGGGATACGCGCCAGGCAATACGGAACCGGTTCGCCATCCACCACCAGAACGCGCTTGTCACCATCGACAATCGCAGGCAGATAGTTCTGCGCCATGCAGTAGCGGTTGCCCAGTTCAGTCAGCGTTTCCGCGATAACGCCAATGTTAGGGTCGCCTTCTTTAACACGGAAAATTGAAGCGCCACCCATGCCATCTAACGGCTTGAGGATGATATCGCCGTGCTTTTGCCAGAACGCTTTAAGCTGTGCTTTGTTGCGCGTGACCAACGTTTCCGGAGTTAAATCTGCAAACCAGGCAGTGAACAGTTTTTCGTTACAATCGCGCAGGCTCTGCGGCTTATTAACGATCAACGTGCCTTGTTCTTCGGCGCGTTCAAGAATATAGGTCGCGTAAATAAATTCGGTATCAAATGGAGGATCTTTACGCATCAACACGACGTCGAGATCGGCAAGCTGGATGTCTTGCTCGCTGCCAAATTCGTACCATTTGTCGTAGTTCTGCTCGACCGTGACCAGGCGGGTGCGTGCGTGTGCTTCACCGTTGATCAAATACAGATCGGCCATTTCCATGTAATGCAGTTCGTAACCACGGCGCTGGGCTTCCAGCAACATGGCAAAACTTGAGTCTTTCTTGATGTTAATGTTTGCGATGGGGTCCATCACGATGCCGAGCTTAATCATTGTTTTTCTCCGTTTTAGCCCAGATCGCCAAAGCGCACTTGCAGCGCGGTAATGGCGGTGAGCGCGGTAGTCTCAGTACGCAGAACGCGAGGTCCCAACAGAATATCAGTAAACTGATGACGTGCGGTCATGGCAATTTCATCAGCCGTTAAACCGCCTTCCGGGCCAATCAACAGGCGCACGCGCTCTACAGGTTGTGGCAACGTGTTGATGCTGGCGCTGGCTCGAGGATGCAGATTCAGCTTCAGGCTGTCATCTTCTTCTGTACACCACTTTTCCAAATCCATAGCCGGGCGAACTTCTGGCACGCTATTACGGCCACATTGTTCGCAGGCCGCAATGGCAATTTTCTGCCATTGTCCGAGCTTCTTATTCAGGCGCTCGGCATCCAGTTTTACGCCACAGCGTTCAGAAAACAAAGGTGTAATCACATTCACACCGAGTTCCACCGCTTTCTGAATGGTGAACTCCATCTTCTCGCCGCGCGACATCACCTGGCCAAGATGTAAGTGCAGAGGGGATTCACGGTTATCAAGGCTTGCGCTCAGGACTTTCACCCGCACACTTTTTTTATCTGCCTGCACGATTTCAGCTTCAAAAACCTGATTACTGCCATCGAATAATTGCAACGCGTGACCAGCACTCATGCGCAGGACGCGGCCTACGTGGTTGGCAGCATCTTCGCAAAGTGCTACGTCCTGGCCGACGGAGAGGAGTTCAGGGTGATGAATGCGGGGTATACGCATGGTTTTTAATATCCAAAAGCGGGAACAGTGATAACAATTCCCGCTAGTGTAGGTTAGCTGTTTTGTGCCTGGCAAGCCCGCAGCACATAAGGGTTATGATTACCCTGAACTTTGGCAATGCGGTCATCGCGTTCACATTCCCAGGCTGTCACCGGATATTGCTTATTCCAGGCTTCAAATAACTGGGTTTGCTGGCGGGAAAGATTCAGCTGATATTGGTCGCGCATATAGAAGTAAGTGCGGGCGATGGCACCACGGGCGCGGGCGGGTGGTTCGGCGACTTTATCTTTGAAATCGACTTTCATGGCACATTGCCCGTACTGACCTTCACCGCCATTCCACTGGCTGTACATGAAGTTGTTACGGTCGGCATTCACTTCCCCAACGGCCGGTTGCAGGTTGTGCATGTCGCTTTCCATTTTGCGATATTCAGGATCTTTGGCGCAGTTTTTACGTCCGCCATCTTGCCAGCACTGACGCTGGTGGCCGAATTGCCAGGCAGGGACAACATGTTCCCATTCGATGCGTGTCGCACGGTTTTCGTTTTTACGGACTTTGTAACCGCAGGACTCAAGGTCAGGAACCCCTTTTTTGCCTTCCCAGCTAATTTTGCATCCGCAGTAGAAATCGCCAGGCACATCGGCGTTAACTTTGACGCCTGCGGCTTTGGCTTGAGAGAAATTATTGATACCAGCGCTGAAAGCGGAAAAGGTACAGAAGGCTGCAACAACAGCAACAGCCAAAGAAATTTTGCGAGACATTTCCAGAATCCTTACTAAAACGTGCTCGCAACGTACCTGATGATTTATCCAGTTTCAATAAGCTAAATCAGGAAATTATTAGGCTAATACTTTTAATTACAGGAAGTTGTAGCGTCGGCTTTTAACAGATCACCGCATTGAACGCAGCGGTATTCAGCCTCGCCTCGCACCACTCGATTATGGCGACGGACGGTGAGTTGATGGAGCTGGCAGCGGCAGCGATAGGGGAAGGTGTTTTTGCGTACGGACTCCACTTCAAACTTATGTGTCCGGCGGGCAGGCACACCCAGCACCGTTTCCATCATCCACTTCCACTCTTTACCGTGTGGAGCGACGCGACCAAAGTGCTTCCAGACCAATAAATGCGCCAGTTCGTGCGGGACAACTTCATCGATGAAGGTCTGCTGGTTTTCCATCAGTAATACGGGATTAAGGCGGATTTCGTAGCTGTCCATCCACGCCGTACCCGCAGCCGTGCCGCGCTGCTGATAAACCAGTTTCGGTTCCGGATAGTTGCGGCCTAAATGCAGATTTGCCTGCTGGAGCTTTTCCCGCAGGCAGCGCATAACGGCCTGTTGGATGGCGATTGGGAGTCTCGGGGATTTCATAACCGGCAAGAATAGTGCGAGGAAGGGCAGGGTGCAAGCCCCTCTCCATGCAGGAAAGGGGCGGGGTAAGCTTAGTTTTGAGCACCAATCTCACGTAAGCGACGACCTTTCATCAGGTTACGCTCGATGTGTTCCAGGGAAACGTGTTTGGTTTCTGGAATCAGCCACAGTGTGAGAACGATGAAGAACAGATTGAGTGCGGCGTAGACCCAGAAGGTATTCGCGTTGCCCAACGTGTTCAGCATGGTCAGGAAGGTTGCACCCACAATCATGTTGGCAATCCAGTTGGTTGCGGTGGAGCAAGTGATACCAAAATCGCGGCCTTTGAGCGGCTGGATTTCAGAGCACAGCACCCAAATCAGCGGACCGGCACTCATCGCAAAACCAACGATAAACATCAGCAGCATGGCGATAGCAAAGTATTGCGCGCCCTGGGAGTGGATACCCACGTGCAGCATTGTGCCAAGAATGCCCATGCCAACTGCCATCACCATGAAGCCCAGAACCAGCGTGGGTTTACGGCCCCAACGGTCAACCAGGCCGATAGCAATAAAGGTCGCCAGAACGTTGATCAGGCCAACGATAACTGTGCCCCACATTTGCTGAGTGGTGTTGGTGAAGCCCGCAATTTCGAAGATTTTCGGTGCGTAGTACATGATGACGTTCATGCCGGTGAATTGTTGCATCACCTGAAGCAGAATGCCGAGGAACACTGCGCGACGGAAGTTGCTGTTGTCTTTAAACAGGGACCAGCCGCTTTGTTTTACTTTCAGGCTTTCACGAATTTCTTCAAGTTCACGTTTTGCTTCGGCACTGGTATCACGCAGACGCAACAGGACGCGCTCGGCATCGTGGAAACGGCGTTTAGCGGCGAACCAGCGCGGGCTATCTGGCAGGAAGAAAACGCCAACCAGAAGAATCAGGGCTGGAATAGTAATGACGCCCAGCATCCAGCGCCATGAGCCGCTGTAGCTGAAGGCTGTATCCGAAAGGTAAGCGCCGAGGATACCGATGGTAATCATCAGCTGGTACATCGAGATCATGCTACCACGGATTTTTTCTGGCGCAATTTCTGACAGGTAAAGCGGCGCAGTGTAAGAGGCCACACCCACTGCCAGGCCCAACAATACGCGGGAGATAACCAGGATCTCAGTGTTTGGCGCGAAAGCAGAACACAGAGAACCCGCAACGAATAGCACGGCACCAATCATCAGGCTGTATTTACGGCCGATACGGAAGGAGAGCCAACCGCTGCCAACCGCACCGACCGCTGCACCGAACATCATCGAACTCACAACCCATTCTTGCTGGTGTGCAGTTATCTGGAAATCTTTTGCGATAAACGGCAAGGCGCCAGCAATCACGCCAATATCAAGGCCAAAAAGTAAACCGGCCAGGGCTGCAAGAAAACAGACAAAAAAGGTCATGCTTTTGTTCGAGCGCCCTTGTTTTTTTATTTCAGGCATAGTGCTCTCCAGTTGAATAATTTGGGGGATATCTCGTGATTAAGGGTAGGTTAACGTCAGGTAAAATTATGTGATTCAACTCACGTTAGTGTAATCGGTTACACTAACGTCAAGAAGTGTATGTATAATTTTATGATGAAAAACATATCGTTAAGTGTAGAAAATAAAACCAAAAAATTGAACCCAAGACTAATCCGAAACTTTTTGTAACTAGTGCAGCAACAAGTTGTTGTCATGCAGAACAGTCTTAATTAATGCCCCATTAACGACTATGTAACCGCTTTCACTAAAGAAATGTAAAAGCTCAGGGAAGGTTTTCATGGGAGGGAAGCAGAAAAGCAAAAGGCCAGCTAAGCGCTGGCCTTTAAAGTTTGATGATGGACTGGCGGGTTTTATTTCAGGCCGGCAGCATCACGCAGCAATTCGGCTTTGTCGGTTTTTTCCCAAGGGAAATGTTCGCGACCAAAGTGACCGTATGCCGCGGTTTCTTTGTAGATTGGGTGCAGCAAATCCAGCATCTGAATCAGGCCGTATGGACGCAGGTCGAAGAACTCACGCACTAACAGGGTCAGTTGCTCGGTAGAGATTTTCTCAGTACCGAAGGTTTCAACCATGATGGAAGTTGGTTCAGCCACGCCGATTGCATAAGAAACCTGGATTTCACAGCGGTCAGCAAGACCCGCAGCAACGATGTTTTTCGCCACATAACGTGCTGCATACGCTGCAGAACGGTCAACTTTAGACGGATCTTTACCGGAGAACGCACCGCCGCCGTGACGAGCCATACCACCGTAGGTATCAACGATAATTTTACGACCGGTCAGGCCACAGTCACCCATTGGGCCACCGATAACAAAACGGCCTGTTGGGTTGATGTGATATTTGGTAGACGCATTCAACCATTCTGCTGGCAGAACGGGTTTGATGATCTCTTCCATCACCGCTTCTTGCAGCGTTTTCAACTGAACATCTTCGGAGTGCTGGGTAGACAGAACCACGGCATCAATACCGACGATTTTACCGTCGTCGTACTGGAACGTGATTTGGCTTTTTGCATCCGGACGCAGCCATGGCAGTGAGCCATTCTTACGAACTTCTGCCTGGCGTTGAACCAGACGGTGTGCGTAAGTGATTGGCGCTGGCATCAGCACGTCAGTTTCGTTGGTTGCATAACCAAACATCAGACCCTGATCGCCTGCACCTTGCTCCAGTGGATCGGTACGGTCAACGCCCTGGTTGATATCTGGGGATTGTTTGCCGATAGCACTCAGCACTGCGCAAGAGTTTGCATCAAAGCCCATATCAGAATGCACGTAGCCGATTTCACGAATCGTTTGACGAGTGATCTCTTCGATATCAACCCAGGCGCTGGTGGTGATTTCGCCACCGACCAAAACCATGCCGGTTTTAACGTAAGTCTCGCAAGCTACGCGTGCTTTTGGATCCTGCTCCAGGATCGCGTCAAGGACCGCATCAGAGATTTGGTCAGCGATTTTATCGGGATGCCCTTCTGATACAGACTCGGACGTAAAGAGGTGTTTGGCCATGTTTTATTCACCCTAAGAGAATTAGGTTAGTGCAGACTGCTGCTAATTGGTGCTCATTCCAGTGCGATGTACTGGTTATTCGAGCTTATACCACAGGTTTCATTTCAGGCAGTCTAACAGTTAATCGGTATAGATGGATTAACATCTGGACGGCTATTCTAGGTTATCCATTAATCAGATTACCAGTGATTTTTACGCTCGCAAGTTTGTGCGGATAATCTTAAGTGGCAAATTTTACTGACACCCGCAGCAAACCAAGGATTTTTGTTTTGCAATTTCCGGCTGTTGTCGGTATAAAGCGGCGCGCGCGGCTCATTCAACAAGCACACATTTTTGTGTTGCCCACTTCCAGCCGGGTTGAGCAAATTTCTTAGCTTTGGCTTGTCGCATGCTTCTGGTATGCGTGGAGGTGACTCGATTAATGAACCGTTGTAATTCGCAAACTCTGGCGGCCACTCTGGTCGTACATATACCCCTCATAAACTGCATTTCATGTATTCATTCCTGCCGATGTTATACCCATCTCGGCGCTTCTCAGGACTCTCGGGCCGGTTTTTAAACCCGCGAAATTCAGAACTTGGGCTCTCTTGTCATCGATAAGAGTATTCTCGTGGTTTCGCCGACTCGTTCTACGAAGCTCGGTTACGTGTTTTACAATGATATGAAAAAGAAACCGGTCGCACAGTTAGTCTGTCAGCGTCTTATGCTGCTTCTACGCGCTGTTAATGGGTTGTTATTGCGGGATACCCCTGCGATAGTAGTCAACTGTTTTGCACATTCGTTTAAATTTGAGGTTCGCCATGTCTGACAAAATCTCTTCTGTTTCGGGTTCGTCAGTGGGCGAGCAGGATGTACACCGCTCCATGCAGGAGGTTGCCATGAGCTCCCAGGAAGCCAGCAAAATGCTGCGTACTTACAATATTGCCTGGTGGGGCAATAACTATTACGACGTCAATGAGCTCGGTCATATCACCGTTTGCCCGGACCCGGATGTCCCGGAAGCGCGTGTTGATCTCGCTGAACTCGTAAAAGCCCGTGAAGTACAGGGGCAGCGTTTGCCTGCACTGTTCTGCTTCCCGCAGATTTTGCAGCACCGCCTGCGTTCTATTAATGCTGCGTTCAAACGTGCTCGTGAATCCTACGGCTACAAAGGCGACTATTTCCTCGTTTACCCAATCAAAGTGAACCAGCATCGCCGCGTCATTGAATCACTGATTCATTCCGGTGAACCACTGGGTCTGGAAGCAGGTTCTAAAGCGGAACTGATGGCGGTTCTGGCGCATGCAGGCATGACGCGTTCGGTCATTGTGTGTAACGGCTATAAAGACCGTGAATACATCCGCCTGGCGTTGATCGGCGAGAAGATGGGCCACAAGGTTTATCTGGTCATCGAGAAGATGTCTGAAATTCGCATTGTGCTGGAAGAAGCCGAGCGCCTGAATGTGGTACCGCGCCTCGGTGTGCGTGCGCGTCTGGCCTCGCAAGGCTCCGGCAAATGGCAGTCTTCGGGCGGCGAGAAATCCAAATTTGGTCTGGCGGCGACGCAGGTTCTGCAACTGGTTGAAATGTTGCGTGAAGCTGGTCGTATCGACAGCCTGCAATTGCTGCACTTCCACCTTGGTTCGCAAATGGCGAACATTCGCGATATCGCTACTGGCGTTCGTGAATCCTCTCGCTTCTACGTTGAACTACACAAGATGGGCGTTAACATCGAATGCTTCGATGTCGGCGGTGGTCTGGGTGTTGACTATGAAGGGACGCGTTCGCAGTCCGATTGTTCGGTCAACTATGGCCTGAACGAATACGCGAACAACATCATTTGGGCGATTGGCGACGCATGTGAAGAAAACGGCCTGCCACACCCGACGGTTATCACCGAGTCTGGCCGTGCGGTAACCGCGCACCACACCGTGCTGGTGTCTAACATCATTGGTGTTGAGCGCAACGAATACACCACGCCAACGGCTCCGGCGGCAGACGCGTCCCGTGCACTGCAAAGCATGTGGGAAACCTGGGGTGAAATGCACGAGCCGAACAATCGTCGCTCGCTGCGTGAATGGCTGCACGATAGCCAGAACGATCTGCATGATATCCATACCGGCTACTCGGCGGGGAGTTTCTCCTTGCAAGAGCGTGCCTGGGCGGAGCAGCTTTACCTAAGCATGTGCCATGAAATTCAGCGCCTGCTCGACCCAAGCAACCGCGCACACCGTCCGATCATCGACGAACTGCAAGAACGTATGGCGGATAAGATTTACGTCAACTTCTCGTTGTTCCAGTCTATGCCGGATGCGTGGGGTATCGATCAGCTGTTCCCGGTGCTGCCGCTTGAAGGGTTGAATCAGATCCCTGAGCGCCGTGCGGTGCTGCTGGATATTACCTGTGATTCCGACGGTGCTATCGATCACTACATCGACGGCGACGGTATCGCGACCACCATGCCGATGCCAGAATATGATGCGGAAAACCCGCCGCTGCTGGGCTTCTTTATGGTTGGTGCGTACCAGGAAATCCTTGGCAATATGCACAACTTGTTTGGCGATACCGAAGCGGTTGACGTGTTCGTCTTCCCTGACGGCAGCGTAGAAGTGGAGTTGTCTGACGAAGGCGATACCGTTGCGGACATGCTGGAATACGTTCAGCTTGATCCAAAAACCCTGCTCAAACACTTCCGCGATCAGGTGAAACAGACCGATTTGGATGCCGGTTTGCAGCAGCAGTTCCTCGAAGAGTTCGAGGCGGGTTTGTATGGCTATACTTATTTAGAAGACGAGTAAATTACTCGTCATTATTTGAGTAATTAGTATACAAATAATGGTGCATTCGGCGATAATCCGCGCCAACAAGCAGTCTGAATGAATACAGTCCCTTCCTCGTCGGGTTTAACGACGCGGAGGGGACTTTTTTTTGCTAATAATTACCATCATCGTGAGGTCAAACCATGAGCACCTTAGGCCATCAGTACGACAATTCCCTGGTATCCAATGCCTTCGGTTTTTTACGTTTTCCGCTGAACTTCATGCCATACGACAGCGATGCCGATTGGGTTATCACTGGCGTTCCTTTTGATGCGGCAACATCTGGCCGTGCAGGTGGTCGTCACGGCCCTGCGGCTATTCGCCAGGTTTCTACCAACCTGGCATGGGAAGGCAACCGCTTCCCGTGGAATTTTGACGTGCGTGAGCGCTTGAATGTTGTTGACTGTGGCGACCTGGTTTACGCCTTCGGTGATGCACGCGATATGAGCGAACGTCTACAGGCTCACGCAGAAAAACTGCTGGCTGCGGGTAAGCGTATGCTCTCTTTCGGTGGCGACCACTTCGTGACTCTGCCACTGTTGCGCGCTCACGCGAAGCACTTCGGTAAAATGGCGCTGGTGCATTTCGATGCTCATACCGATACCTACGCCAATGGCTGCGAGTTCGACCACGGCACCATGTTCTACACCGCACCAAAAGAAGGTTTGATTGACCCGAACCATTCTGTACAGATTGGTATTCGTACCGAGTTTGATAAAGACAACGGTTTCACCGTGCTGGATGCAGGCCAGGTCAACGATCGTACCGTTGACGACGTGCTGGCGCAGGTGAAGCAGATTGTTGGCGATATGCCGGTTTATCTGACCTTTGATATCGACTGTATCGACCCGGCTTTCGCGCCAGGTACCGGTACGCCAGTGATTGGCGGTTTGACGACCGACCGCGCGCTGAAATTGGTCCGCGGTTTGAAAGATTTGAACATCGTAGGGATGGATGTTGTGGAAGTGTCTCCGGCCTACGATCAGTCCGAAATCACTGCTTTGGCTGGCGCGACGTTGGCGTTAGAAATGTTGTATATCCAGGCGGCTAAGGAAGGGGAATAATTTCCCCTTCCACCCTCTCCCTTTTCGGGGAGAGGGTGAGGGTTAAATTACTTCAACCCATCCGCTGCCATACGGTCGCGAATATGTTGCGCACGTTCGGCGGAAGCAGGGTGGTCGTCAAGCATCGAGCTTTGGCGGCCTTCTTCCTCTTTAGCCAGCTTCTCAAAACTGGTCGCCAGGCCGATTGGGTTAATCCCGCGTTTTCTCAACAAATCATATGAATAGTCATCAGCTTCAGATTCCTGGCGCTGGGAGAACTGCGCATTCACCAGTTTCTCGCCCAAATCGCCGAGTTGTGACTGCGACAAACTGCCAATCACGCCGCCCGCAGAGGCCGCTGCAACACGAGCTGCGTTTGTCCCCAGAGCGACCTGCATCCCTTTTTTCACATGGCCGAGTGCGACGTGACCCATTTCGTGGCCGATAACCGCTTCGACTTCGTTATCGTTCATCATATCCATCAGGCCGCTGTAAACGCGGATACAGCCGTTTGCCATCGCGAAGGCGTTCACGTCTTTGGTGACGTAAACCTTATAGTTCACCGGCATGCCATTGATGTTATCGCCCAGGGCGGCGGATATTTTGCTCAGGCGTTGCGCATACTCGCTGCTCGCGGGCGCGATGCTCGCTTTGCTGTCGAGTTCAGCACAGGATTTGTCACTCAGCTCTTTAACTTGCGCATCACTTAATGTGTACGCCTGAAAGGCTTCTGCACCGGAAGCCAGCAGGCCGTTAGAGTCCATATTCTGGCAGCCGCTCAATAGGGCAGCAACGCTCAGGCTCAGTAAAATTGGGCGCAATTTCATGCCAATATCCTTTATTAGTGATAACTGCTCAGAGGTCATTCAGCCACAAACCGTTGGCTAGTCGCTTCAGTATAAAGAAGTTAGCCAAACTCGCGCAGCAACTTGCGCAACATGCGAGCAGCTTCCAGAGATTTCTTAACCGGACAAAAGGATGCTCCATGTACATGACACACGGCTTGCGGTACATTGATGGCAATTTTTTGGGCGTAGCCCATAACGCATAGTAGTCAAGGCCTGACCTTCAACCATCCGATCTGGAGTCAAAATGTCCTCTCGTAAAGAGCTTGCCAATGCTATTCGTGCACTCAGCATGGACGCAGTACAAAAAGCCAAATCCGGTCACCCGGGCGCCCCTATGGGTATGGCCGACATTGCCGAAGTCCTGTGGCGCGATTTCCTGAACCATAACCCGCAGAACCCAGCGTGGGCTGACCGCGACCGTTTCGTACTGTCTAACGGCCACGGTTCAATGCTGATTTACAGCCTGTTGCACCTCACAGGTTATGACCTGCCAATCGAAGAGCTGAAAAACTTCCGTCAGCTGCATTCCAAAACTCCGGGTCACCCGGAAGTGGGCTACACCGCGGGTGTTGAAACCACAACTGGCCCGCTGGGTCAGGGTGTTGCGAACGCAGTCGGTATGGCAATCGCAGAACGCACCATGGCGGCACAGTTCAACCGTCCTGGTCACGACATCGTTGACCACTTCACCTACACCTTTATGGGTGATGGCTGCATGATGGAAGGTATCTCCCATGAAGTTTGCTCGCTGGCGGGTACGCTGGGTCTGGGGAAACTGGTTGCCTTCTATGATGACAACGGTATCTCCATCGACGGCCACGTTGAAGGCTGGTTCACAGACGATACTGCGAAACGCTTTGAAGCCTACGGCTGGCACGTAGTGCGCGGCGTTGACGGTCACGATGCAGACGCTATCAAACGTGCTGTTGAAGAAGCCAAAGCCGTTACCGACAAACCTTCACTGCTGATGTGCAAAACCATCATCGGTTTCGGTTCTCCGAACAAAGCCGGTACGCACGATTCCCACGGCGCACCGCTGGGTGACGCAGAAATCGCACTGACCCGTGAAGCGCTGGGCTGGAAACACGCGCCATTCGAAATCCCGTCTGATATCTATGCTCAGTGGGACGCGCGTGAAGCAGGCCAGGCGAAAGAAGCGGCATGGAACGAGAAGTTCGCAGCATACGCTAAAGCCTTCCCACAGGAAGCGGCTGAATTCACCCGTCGTATGAAAGGCGACATGCCTGCTGAGTTTGCTGCTAAAGCGCAGGAGTTCATCAAGAACCTGCAAGCTAACCCGGCTAAAATTGCCAGCCGTAAAGCATCCCAGAACACCATCGAAGCGTTCGGCCATCTGCTGCCAGAATTCCTCGGCGGCTCTGCTGACCTGGCACCGTCTAACCTGACTATTTGGTCTGGCTCTAAAGCCATCAACGAAGATCTGGCCGGTAACTACATCCATTACGGTGTACGTGAATTCGGTATGACCGCGATTGCGAACGGTATCGCGCTGCACGGTGGTTTCCTGCCGTACACCTCTACCTTCCTGATGTTTGTTGAATATGCCCGTAACGCGGTGCGTATGGCAGCATTAATGAAGCAACGCCAGGTGATGGTCTACACTCACGACTCAATCGGTCTGGGCGAAGATGGTCCAACTCACCAGCCAGTAGAGCAGCTTGCTGCCCTACGCGTGACGCCAAACATGAGCACATGGCGCCCATGTGACCAGGTTGAGTCTGCGGTGGCGTGGAAATACGCTGTAGAACGTCACGACGGCCCGACCGCGCTGATCTTCTCCCGTCAGAACCTGGCACAGCAGGATCGTACTGAACAGCAACTGGCAGATGTTGCCCGTGGCGCATACGTTCTGAAAGATTGTGCAGGCCAGCCTGAGCTGATTCTGATTGCAACCGGTTCTGAAGTTGAACTGGCTGTTGCAGCCTGGGATCAACTGACTGCCGAAGGCATCAAAGCGCGTGTGGTTTCCATGCCGTCTACTGATGCATTCGACAAACAAGATCCAGCTTACCGTGAAGCCGTGCTGCCGAAAGCGGTTGCTGCGCGTGTTGCTATCGAAGCGAGCATCGCTGACTACTGGTACAAATACGTTGGCCTGAATGGTGCAGTAGTGGGTATGACCACCTTTGGTGAGTCTGCTCCAGCTGAGCAGCTGTTCGAAGAGTTTGGTTTCACTGTAGAAAACGTCGTGAAACAAGCTAAAGCCGTTCTGTAAAACGTAATACGACTAAGGCCAGCAAACGTTGATTGCTGGCTTTTTTTTACCCACTATTGATAACGCGAGTGAAAATCATTATCATTCACATTCGTAAATAAATGTGAATCTAAGTAAATGAATCGACATACTTTGTACGGATACCAGAAATCGGGCTTCATTGCTTTAACCGTCGCACTATTAATGAACTCACTAAGCGCGAGCGCTAAACCGCTCCCTGAAAAGGACTTTCTTACCGTCCCTATGGGAAATGGCGTGTATGAGTTGGCATATGACGCCTCTCAAAACGTGTTGTTTGCCGCCTCTGCGCCTTCATTTGATAAAGATAAGACTGATGGTCTGATCTACAAACTTAACCCGGATACGCTTAAGGCCACCGGAAAAATCACCACTGAGCGACGCGCATTCGCTGCGGTGCTCGATGCTAAAAATCACATTCTGTATATTGGCAACACCCTCGAAGGCTCTGTCACGCTGATGGATACCCGCAGCGGCAAAGAGATTAAGACCGTACAACTGAGTGACCTGAGCAATCCCAAAGAGATTATTCACACCCGCGAAATGGTGCTTGATAAAAAACGCCAGCGTTTATATGTATCGGGTGTGACTCAGAAAGGAATTATTTGGGTTATCGATACACAAAAACAGCAGCATATTGGCACCATTGAAAATATGGGGGAATATCCAACCGGGTTGGCAATCGATGAAGAAAAGGGAAGAGTTTATGCGGTTAACGGCAGCGGAGAGTTAATTACACTTGATGCCAGCGATAATAAAATACTGTCCCGTATTAAAGTCGAACCGCAGAAAAAACATTTCTTCTTAAATATTGCTGTGGATGATAATAAAGAACGTGCCTTTATTACCGATCCAGATTTACCGAATGTACTGGTGGTTTCGCTTAAAGATGGGAAAATCATTCATCAGATTGATGTCATCAACTCTTTGGCTGTGATGTACAACGCGACACGTAACGAAATTTACATTACCCATCGTAATGCACAGCTGATCAGCATCGTTGATAGTAAAACCTATAAAGTCAAAGCCAGCATTTCAACAACGGCGCTTCCCAATAGCCTTGCGCTCTCAGCGGATGGAAACACGCTGTATGCCAGTGTGAAACAAGGCGAAAAAGAGATGGGCAAGCAGCCGGACTATATAATTAAAATCGATCTCAACAAAATATAATTTTAATAACAAAGAACAATACAGCCCTGTGGTGAGAATTCACAGGGCCAGCAGGCTATTTTCAATTTTTCAATATCTCAGGTAATTAAAAAATGAGAAACAATAAACGTTTGGCATTGGCAGGAATAGTAGTTCTCGCTGGAGGCACAATGCTTCCGGCACTCGCAGAAGAAAATAACGCAACGCTCAGTGAGTCTGAAGATCAAATGGTCGTGACGGCATCGGGTTTTTCTCAACAGAAAAAAGAAGCCCCCGCGACTATTTCAGTTGTTGACCGTAAACAGCTTGATGAAAAGCCTAACCGTAATGTCGCCGAGGCTATTCAGGATTTGCCCGGCGTGAATGTCGGTTCAGGTTCAAGTGATATGTCATCCGGCAGTATTATGATGCGTGGTATGGACTCAAGCTACACCGCATTTATGGTCAACAGTGTGAAACAAAACACCGGTGAAGCACGCCCGTATGGCCAGGATCTCGGCTCTGAAGTTAACTTCTTGCCCCCGATGGAAGCTATCGAACGCATCGAAGTGATTCGTGGGCCAATGTCATCACTTTATGGCTCCGATGCGATTGGCGGTGTGGTTAACGTTATCACCAAAAAACCTTATGGCTTGCAAGACTGGACCGGCGCTCTGGCGGCCAATACCTTCATCCAGGAAGACAGTTCATTCGGCAACACCAACCAGATGAATTTGTTCGCCATGGGGCCGATTGTGCCCGACGTGCTAGGTGTGAGCGTCGCCGCCGACTGGCTCAATCGTCGCGATGACGAACGTAACAACTATTTCAGCAAAAACGATCGTAAATCTCTTGATATGACCGTCGGTCTTGCGGCAAACGAAACCAACCTTTTTGACCTGAATGTGGTGACGGGTAAACAGAAGAAAAATCGTGATGAAGCGCCGTGGATGTGGACCTTTGATCGCGATGCGGTCACGCTCAGCCATAGCGGTTGGTATGCCGAAGATACGATCGCGACGAGCAACTACCTCAACTATGAGAAGGGACGCTCTAAATACAACCTGGACGGCGATGCCCCGCAGTACATCGAAACCGAAAACTATGTTGCGAATAGCCAGACCACTTTCTCGTTCGAGAATCACAAACTCACCGTTGGGGCTAACTTCACGCGTGAAGAACTCAACGACCAGTTTGCGGTTTCGAGTAAAGAAGCACCGGGAGTAGAACCCGTGACAAAAATCAGCCGTGATGGCTGGGCTTTGTTCGCTGAAGACGGCTGGCAGATTGGGGAGTTCACGCTCACCACATCCGCGCGTCTGGATCGCGATAATTATTTCGGCACTCATATCACGCCAAAACTCTATGGCAACTGGGCGATAACCGATGCGTGGGCGCTGAAAGGCGGGGTATCGGCGGGCTATAAAAAACCTGAGTTGCGCGAAACGTCTGCTAATTTCGTGACGCCACGCGGTTCATTGCCGCCATACCCGTATTTGACCGTGGGTAACGATGACCTGAAACCAGAGAAAAGCGTTAACTCCGAATTAGGTCTGTATTGGGCAGGAGAAAAACTGGCATTAGACGGCACCATTTTCTACACCCAATTCAAAGACAAAATCTCTGAAGAAACGATTTGTGAGACGACGGCGACCAATCAGTGCCAGATGAACGGCTATCAGGCCGATTCCATCAGCAAGTATTTCAACGTGGGCGAAGCGGATGTCTACGGGCTGGAGCTGAATGCTGACTGGCAGATGACTGAAACGGTAAAAGCTAATGCCAACTACACCTATAACCACAGCGAGCAGAAAACAGGCGTAAATAAAGGCTACGCGCTCAATGATTACCCGCGCCATATGGCAAACGTGTCGCTGACCTGGTCGGCCACTGAGGCGTTGGATTTGTGGAGCAAAGCGAATTTCCGCAGCAGCAACCGCGATACGGGCGATCATATTGATTACGAAGCCTGGACGATGGTTGATCTCGGAGCGCGTTATCAGTTGAACAAACACACCCAGTTGATGGCTGGCGTCTACAACCTGTTTGATGTTGATCCGCAGCGTATCAGCCCATGGGGTGATTACGGCCTGGTCGAAGGGCGTCGCTATAATCTGGGCGCGCGTATTGAGTTTTAATTGAAGGTTGTCAACTAAAACAGCCAGTCGGCGCTACCACCGACTGGCCGTTCTCTTTTGATATTGTCAGATTTAAGCCACTGCGTAATATCTCAAAAACAAACCCAATCAAGTCCTTTAATGTGATCCCAATTACAAATATTGCATTCATCTGAGTTGTATATATGTGAATCAAATCAAATTATGCATATTGACAAGATGAATTAATTGAAATCGATCTGTCTAATTGTTTGAATTAATTCAGTAAATCATTTTCGCGTAAAAACCCTCGCCTTTCCATCACCCATTTGATTTATTTTTCCCGCCGTCATACTTTAATTGAAAATAAAAAACACCCTACAACGAGGAAGTCAGTATGCGGTTAATAGATTATTTCCCTGATGCTGCCATATCTATAAAAGACTCTGCCGATGACTGGCATCAGGCAATAGATTATTCAATGGAAGTGCTATTGCAGAAAGGATATGTCACCTCTTCTTACATCGATGCAATAAAATTCACCACCCAAGAAACTGGGCCGTATTATATTCTGGCGCCGTTTGTTGCAATGCCTCATGCCCGACCGGAGTGTGGCGCAATTAAAACGGGTTTATCACTCACGCTATTAAAAAACAGCGTGGATTTTGGCGAAAGTAAAGAACCCGTAAAATTACTAATAGGATTGTCGGCAGCTGATTCTGATGAGCATATAGGTGCGATTCAGGCATTAAGCGAAATGTTTTGCGAAGAAGAAAAAATTGAAGCTTTGCTAAACGCGGATACCGCACGGCAACTCATGGATATTATCACTCAAGAGTAATCATTCTCTCGTCAGGATAAATATGAAAAATAAATCGGCTCGTGCCAAAGTCCAGGCTTTCGGCGGATTTCTTACAGCTATGGTTATCCCCAATATTGGCGCTTTTATTGCGTGGGGTTTTATTACCGCGTTATTTATTCCAACCGGTTGGATGCCTAATGAGCATTTCGCCAAAATAGTTGGCCCGATGATTACCTATTTGCTTCCGGTGATGATTGGTTCAACCGGCGGCCATTTAGTGGGTGGCAAACGTGGCGCTGTTATGGGCGGGATTGGCACCATCGGTGTGATTGTCGGCGCCGATATTCCGATGTTTATTGGCGCGATGATCATGGGGCCATTGGGCGGTTGGATTATTAAAGTCATCGACACCAAACTGGAAAGGCGCATCCCACCTGGTTTTGAGATGGTTATCAATAACTTCTCGTTGGGTATTTCCGGGATGTTGTTGTGCTTGTTTGCCTTCGAAATTATCGGCCCGGCGGTTCTGGTGGCTAACAATTTCGTGAAGGAATGTATTGAAGCGCTGGTGAGTACGGGGTATTTGCCGCTTTTATCACTGATTAATGAACCGGCAAAAATTCTGTTTCTGAATAACGCTATCGACCAGGGGGTGTACTATCCGCTTGGCATGCAGCAAGCGTCTGACACCGGGAAATCCATCTTCTTTATGGTGGCGTCGAACCCAGGACCTGGACTCGGCTTGCTGCTTGGATTTGCTGTGTTTGGCAAAGGAATGGCAAAAAAATCCGCACCGGGCGCCATGATTATTCACTTCCTCGGCGGCATTCACGAACTCTATTTCCCGTATGTGTTGATGAAACCATTGACGCTGATTGCCATGATTGCAGGCGGTATGTCCGGGATTTACACCTTTAACCTTCTGGGTGGTGGCCTTGTCGCAGGGCCGAGTCCGGGTTCTATCTTTGCTTATCTGGCGCTGACACCGCGCGGAGCCTTCTTCGCCACTATCGCTGGGGTCACCGTTGCAACGGTCGTGTCATTTGTTATCACCTCGCTGATCCTGAAAATGGACCGTAGCAAAGAAGTCGAGAAAGAAGACAACTTTGATGAGACAGCCAGCGCCATGAAAGCGATGAAACAGGAAGGCGCGTGGAGTGCTGCACCTGTGAAACTGGTCGCTTTCGTCTGTGATGCAGGAATGGGGTCTAGCGCTATGGGGGCGACAACCTTCCGTAAGCGCCTGCAAAAGCAGGGCATGGAAACAGAAGTAAAACATTACGCGATTGAAAACGTTCCTGAGAATGCAGAAATTATTGTGACTCACGCAAGTCTTGAAGGCCGCGTAAAACTAGTCACTAACAAACCGCTGATACTGATTAATAACTATATCGGTGATCCTAAACTTGACGCGTTATTTAATGAATTAACCGCTAAGGCTAAATAATAAGGATTCTTATGAAAACTAAAGTTGCAGCCATTTATGGTAAGCGGGATGTCCGTATCCGTGAGTTCGAATTACCCGCGATTACCGATGATGAATTATTAGTGAGTGTTATTTCTGACAGCGTTTGTTTATCAACATGGAAAGCCGCGTTACTGGCAAGCGAGCACAAACGTGTACCGGACGATTTAATTAATCATCCGGTTATTACCGGGCATGAATGCGCTGGCGTGATTGTTGAAGTCGGGAATAATCTACGTGATAAATATAAGACAGGTCAGCGTTACGTTCTGCAACCGGCAATGGGTTTGCCAAGCGGGTATTCGGCAGGATACAGCTATGAATATTTCGGTGGTAATGCCACCTATATGATTATTCCTAAGCTGGCGATTGATATGGGTTGTGTTTTGCCTTATAGCGGTTCCTATTTTGCTGCCGCCTCTTTAGCCGAACCGATGTGCTGCATTATTGGTGCCTATAAAGCTAACTACCACACCACGCAATATGTTTATGAACATCGCATGGGAATTAAACCCGGCGGTAACCTGGCATTATTAGCGTGTGCCGGGCCGATGGGCATCGGTGCCATTGATTATGCAATTAACGGAAATATTAAACCGGCTAAAGTCGTTGTGGTAGATATCGATGAAGCCCGACTGGAGCAGGCGCAAAAACTTTTGCCGGTAGAGCTGGCGGCAAAAAATGGCATTGAGCTGGTTTATGTGAACAGCAAAAATCTGGATGATCCGGCTGCTGCGCTGCGAGATATGACAGGGGGCGCAGGTTTCGACGATGTCTTTGTCTACGCCGCCGTGCCTGCGGTTATTGAGCTTGGTGACGATCTGCTGGCGGATGATGGCTGCCTGAACTTCTTTGCCGGGCCAACCGACAAAAACTTTAAAGTGCCGTTCAACTTCTACAACGTTCACTACGGCAGCACGCATATCGTTGGGACTTCAGGCGGTTCCACGGACGACATGCTGGAAGCCATCGAACTTGCCGCCAGCGGGCGATTGCAGCCTTCATTTATGGTCACGCATGTTGGCGGTTTAGATGCGGTGCCTGAAACCGTGTTGAACCTGCCGGATATCCCAGGCGGTAAAAAGCTGATTTACAACGGTGTGACTATGCCACTGACTGCGATCACCGATTTCGCCCGCCTGGGAGAAACCGATCCGTTATTCCGCCGCCTGGCTGAGCTGGTGAGCGAAACTCACGGCGTGTGGAACGAAGCCGCTGAAAAATATTTGTTGGCGCATTTTGGCGTCGATACCGGCATGGAGGCTTAAGCATGAAAACGTTGGCTTATCCTTTTTTCCGCACCACAGAACAGGCCGCGCTGGCTGCCTGGCCCCTGATTGGTTGCGGCGACAAGAATCGTATTGATGGTGTCGCGGTACAGGCCATGCGCGATGCCCTGAATCAAATCGAGATGCAGGGGAAAATCGTCATTGGTGAAGGGGAGATCGACCATGCGCCCATGCTGTATATCGGCGAAATGCTAGGCAACGGGCAGTCTCCAAAAATCGATATTGCGGTTGACCCTATCGAAGGCACACGCATGGTCGCAATGGGGCAAAACAACGCGCTAGCAGTGATGGCCTGCGCGCCCGAAGGTTCACTGCTTCATGCGCCGGATATGTATATGAAGAAGCTGGTCGTCGGCAAAAAGGCGAAAGGGGTGATCAACCTGGCGGCAACGCTTGAAGATAACCTGCGCAATATTGCCAAAGCCCTGGGTAAACCGCTCGAACGGCTGCGAATGGTTACGCTCGATAAGCCGCGCCATCAGGATGCGATAGCGGTAGCCACAAGTCTTGGGGTGAAAGTGATTGCTCTACCAGATGGCGATGTTGCCGCCAGCGTGATGACGTGTTTGATGGAAAACCAGTACGACGTGATGTACAGCATTGGCGGTGCGCCAGAAGGCGTGATTTCAGCCTGCGCGGTGAAAGCGCTGGGGGGCGAAATGCAGATTGAGCTATTAGATTTTTGCCAGGCGAAAGGGGAGTCTCATGCGAATCGCCAGATTGCGGATTCTGAACATCGCCGCTGCGCTGAAATGGGCGTCGAAGTGAACCGCATTTATAGCCTGAATGAAATCGTCCAAAGTGAGGAAGTTTTATTTTCCGCAACCGGTGTGACGGGAGGCGATATTCTGCAAGGTGTGCGTGAAGAAGGTGAGGTAGTACGCACACAAACGCTCTTGATTAATGGTATAGAGCGCACTTGTAATATTATAGACTCCCTACATCACCTTTAATGTACTGAGCTATTGATGACCACGTTGAACGAAGATGATGTGCTTGAGCGGCTGGAAGCGCAAAATTCACTGGCCTCGTTTATGAGTGTCGCTCACGATATTTTGCTTTCAGGAATCAGGCAATTTCTGCCTTCGTTATTTGTTGATAATGATGAAGAGATAGTCGAGTACGCCGTTAAGCCTTTACTTGCCAGAAGCGGGCCGCTTGATGATATCGACGTTGCGCTGCGCTTGATTTACGCCCTGGGGAAAATGGATAAATGGCTGTATGCCGATATTACCTGTTTTAGCCAGTTTTGTGATTTCGTGCAGCACAGCAAAGAAACCATACAGTTTCATGATGATGTTACTTACGATTTCATTGCGAACCTTAATTCAATTACCCAAAACGCAACGCTGTTTAATGCAATTAAAAGCATGAAGTATTCGGACTTCTCTATTTATTCCGAAGTGCGTTATGGGAATCTGGTGAAAACGGCGTTATCTCTGGCAGTGACTTCATTATTGAAGGAGCTAGTCTGGTGAATGTCACATTGATAATAAATGGATTAGAAACTCAAGCCCATTTTAACGACGAAGAAGTCGACGCATTGCATAAGCCGTTGCTTAAGCAATTAGCCGAGAAGCAAAAGCAGTTAAGCCGCCGACTGGTGGTGTTTTTAGCCGCCCCGCCGGGAACCGGAAAATCGACGCTGGTGGCATTTTGGGAATATTTGTCCGCACAAGAACCTGGATTGACTGCCATTCAGGCGTTGCCGATGGATGGATTCCACCACTACAACGATTATCTACAGGCATTCAATCTCAGGCAGCATAAAGGTGCGCCGCAGACCTTTAATGTGCAGAAACTGACGGATGCGTTGCGTGATTTGCATAAGCCCGAAAGCCATTGGCCGCAGTACGATCGTAATTTGCACGATCCGGTGGAAAACGCGATTGCGGTAACAGCGCCGATTGTGGTGGTCGAAGGAAACTGGTTGCTGCTCAATCAGCCAGAATGGCAAGCGCTACGCGAACATTGCGATTACTCAGTCTTCATTTCAGCTGCGCCTGACATGCTCTCAGAGCGCCTGATTGGCAGAAAAGTCCGTGGGGGTTTGACCCGGGAACAAGCCGAAGCCTTTTTCCAGGCGACTGACGGGCCGAATGTATTGCGTGTGCTGGAAAACAGCCAGCCCGCAGACATGCCGTTACGTATGGACGATCAGGGCGGCTATCATCGAAGCTGAAAGGGAACGGGTCTTTAAAACGGCCCGGCCTTTTTATCACGCTTGATTCTCCCTGGTTATTATTCGTCCTTTGCGCATTTGTCGTTGCAGTTATTCCATCAAAAATGTGACCTGCGTCAGAAGATCGGTTGCCTGTACTGGGGTAACGTTCCATTTATTCCGCTTATCGCTTAACATGGCTGAAGCGTTTCAGTCGAATGAATGTTCGACAATTGAGCAAACAATTGCAGTTTCGAGAGTGCGAGGATTCCCCTCAGGCGATAGCTGGATTACTCTGTCAGCCACTTAGTCTCAGGGATTCTGGCAGGAGAGATATGACCGTTCGCATAGCAATTAATGGCTTCGGTCGCATTGGGCGCAACGTGGTACGTGCATTGTACGAATCCGGGCGCCGTGCGGAAATTACCGTCGTGGCAATCAATGAACTGGCTGATGCTGCGGGTATGGCGCATCTGTTGAAATACGACACCAGCCATGGTCGCTTCGCCTGGGACGTGCGTCAGGAACGCAGCCAGTTATGGGTCGGTGATGACACCATCCGTATTTTGCACGAACCGGAAATCGAAAATTTACCGTGGCGTGAACTGGGTGTAGATGTGGTGCTGGATTGTACCGGTGTGTTTGGCTCCCGTGCAGACGGTGAAGCGCATCTGGCAGCCGGGGCCAAAAAAGTCCTCTTCTCCCATCCTGGCGGTAACGACCTCGACGCCACCGTCGTTTACGGTGTGAATCATGAAAGTGTGGTTGCTGAGCATCGCATTGTTTCCAATGCTTCCTGCACCACAAACTGCATTATTCCGATTATCAAATTGCTTGATGATGCCTGGGGTATTGAGTGGGGAACCGTCACCACGATTCATTCCGCCATGCATGATCAACAAGTTATCGACGCCTATCACCCGGACTTGCGCCGCACCCGTGCAGCCAGCCAGTCTATTATTCCTGTTGATACGCGTCTTGCTGCCGGTATCACACGTATTTTCCCGCAATTTGACGACTGTTTTGAAGCAATTGCGGTACGTGTTCCGACCATTAATGTCACGGCAATCGATTTAAGCGTGACGGTGAAAAATGCAGTTAATGCCAATGAAGTCAACAAGTTGCTGCAAAAAGCAGCACGGGATTCATTTCATGGTATAGTTGACTATACGGAATTACCGTTGGTCTCGACTGATTTTAACCACGATCCGCACAGTGCCATTGTTGACGGCACACAAACCCGGGTCAGTGGGCAACATCTGATTAAAACTCTAGTCTGGTGTGATAACGAATGGGGCTTTGCTAACCGAATGCTCGACACGACGTTAGTCATGGCCGCAAGTGGTTTCAGGTAAGGCGCATAAAGCGTCCGCAAAACTTTAAGAATCAACGAGAGGATTCACCATGTCTGTAATTAAGATGACCGATCTGGATCTGGCTGGAAAGCGTGTTCTGATCCGTGCAGATTTGAACGTACCAGTTAAAGAAGGGAAAGTGACATCTGACGCACGTATCCGTGCATCTTTGCCTACTATCGAACTGGCCCTGAAGCAAGGCGCTAAAGTGATGGTAACTTCTCACCTGGGTCGTCCGACTGAAGGCGAGTACAACGAAGAATTCTCTCTGCTGCCGGTTGTTAACTACCTGAAAGACAAATTGTCTGCTCCGGTTCGTCTGGCTAAAGATTACCTCGACGGCGTTGAAGTTGCTGCGGGTGAACTGGTTGTTCTGGAAAACGTTCGCTTCAACAAAGGCGAAAAGAAAGACGACGAAACCCTGTCTAAAAAATACGCTGCACTGTGTGACGTATTCGTAATGGACGCTTTCGGTACTGCGCACCGTGCACAGGCTTCTACTCACGGCGTTGGCAAATTTGCAGACATCGCTTGTGCAGGCCCACTGCTGGCTGAAGAGCTGAGCGCACTGGGTAAAGCACTGAAAGAACCAGCTCGCCCAATGGTTGCTATTGTTGGCGGTTCTAAAGTTTCTACCAAACTGACCGTTCTTGATTCCCTGTCTAAAATCGCTGACCAACTGATTGTTGGCGGTGGCATCGCGAACACCTTCGTTGCTGCTCAAGGCCACAACGTGGGTAAATCCCTGTACGAAGCAGACCTGGTTGACGAAGCTAAACGCCTGCTGACTATCTGTGATATCCCGGTTCCTGCTGACGTGCGCGTTGCGACTGAGTTCTCAGAGACTGCTACTGCAACTCTGAAATCTGTAAACGACGTTAAATCTGACGAGCAGATTCTGGATATCGGTGATGCTTCTGCAGCTCAACTGGCTGAAATCCTGAAGAATGCAAAAACCATTCTGTGGAACGGCCCGGTTGGCGTGTTCGAATTCCCTAACTTCCGCAAAGGGACTGAAATCGTTGCTAATGCAATCGCAGACAGCGAAGCATTCTCTATCGCAGGCGGCGGTGACACTCTGGCAGCAATCGACCTGTTCGGCATTGCTGACAAGATCTCCTACATCTCCACTGGTGGTGGCGCATTCCTCGAATTCGTGGAAGGCAAAGTTCTGCCAGCAGTAGCGATGCTCGAAGAGCGCGCTAAGAAGTAATGATTACGGGCAGGGTTTCCTGCCCGTTTGTTTTTTGCTGCCGCTCAGTCTTAGGTGGCACAAACGTTTTTTCTAACGGCCGACGATACAGGACAACCAAACATGTCTAAGATTTTTGATTTCGTAAAACCTGGTGTAATCACTGGTGATGACGTACAGAAAGTTTTCCAGGTAGCAAAAGAAAACAACTTTGCTCTGCCAGCAGTTAACTGCGTAGGCACCGACTCTATCAACGCCGTACTGGAAACTGCTGCGAAAGTTAAAGCACCAGTCATCGTTCAGTTCTCTAACGGTGGCGCTGCGTTCATCGCGGGTAAAGGCGTGAAAACTGACGTTCCTCAGGGTGCTGCAATCCTGGGCGCAATCTCTGGCGCACACCACGTTCACCAGATGGCTGAACATTACGGCGTGCCAGTTATCCTGCACACCGACCATTGCGCTAAGAAACTGCTGCCATGGATCGACGGCCTGTTGGACGCTGGCGAAAAACACTTCGCGGCAACGGGCAAACCACTGTTCTCTTCCCACATGATCGACCTGTCTGAAGAGTCTCTGGAAGAAAACATCGAGATCAGCTCTAAGTATCTGGCTCGTATGTCCAAAATGGGCATGACTCTGGAAATCGAACTGGGTTGCACCGGCGGCGAAGAAGATGGCGTAGATAACAGCCATATGGACGCATCTGCTCTGTACACTCAGCCAGAAGACGTTGATTACGCTTACACCGAACTGAGCAAAATCAGCCCACGTTTCACCATCGCGGCTTCCTTCGGTAACGTGCACGGTGTGTACAAACCAGGTAACGTGGTTCTGACCCCGACTATCCTGCGCGATTCTCAGGATTATGTTTCTAAGAAACACAACCTGCCGCACAACTCTCTGAACTTCGTATTCCACGGCGGTTCCGGTTCTACTGCTCAAGAAATCAAAGATTCCGTGAGCTACGGTGTTATCAAAATGAACATCGATACCGATACTCAGTGGGCAACTTGGGAAGGTATCCTGAGCTACTACAAAGCTAACGAAGCTTACCTGCAGGGCCAGTTGGGCAACCCTAAAGGCGAAGACCAGCCGAACAAGAAATACTACGATCCACGCGTATGGCTGCGTTCTGCACAGACTTCTATGATTACCCGTCTGGAGCAGGCTTTCAAAGAACTGAACGCAGTAGACGTTCTGTAATTTGAAGCAGTGAATGCTTGAATCAAGCCCGCCTCGTGCGGGCTTTTTTGTACCCTTAATAAATTTTTATCTGCAATCCAGGCTTAAAAAGCCAGCATATTGCTTTTAAATAAACTGATGGCATAAATGATATTTTCTGATACGAGTATTTTCTGAACGCTATTTATTTCGGCAATTTTATAAGATTATTTTAGTTTTATTATAAGTACCTATAAAAGTGGGAGTTATTTGTACAGATATGATTTTATTATCACCATAACTTTATTTTATTACTCCTGCTAAGGTTGACCTCTGTCATGTAAAATGCAAATGACCAATGCTTAACATTATGATTTGAAAGGATTAAATTTGTTTGCTTGATTTGCATACGATTAGCGGTCTGGTAATTGTGAGTCACTGCACACTACAACTGATGCATAATTCGATATGATCTGCTGCATGGGACGTTAATAGGCGCAGATTTAAATGGATAATAATACCTTACCAAAAACACAACACCTGCTTGTCTTTCAGGAAGTGGTGAGAAGTGGATCATTTGGTTCTGCGGCGAAACAACTGAGCCTGACCCAGCCTGCTGTCAGTAAAATTATAAGCGACATGGAATCGTATTTTGGTTTAGAGCTTATTATCAGAAAAAATACCGGCGTTAAATTAACTGAAGCAGGCAAAGTATTGCTGACTCACGCTGAATCCATCACACGTGAATTGCGCAATATGTGTAGTGAAATGAATCGCATGGTGGGTAACAGCGTGGTGGATGTGTCATTTGGCTACCCATCGCTTATCGGCTTTACTTTTTTACCCGGCATGATGAAAGAGTTTAAAGAGCTTTTCCCACAGGCTCAGGTTTCGATGTTCGAAGCCCAACTTTCTTCTTTCTTGCCTGCAATCCGTGATGGCCGCCTGGACTTTGCTATTGGCACATTGAGCGACGAAATGTTGCTACAAGATTTGCACATTGAGCCACTGTTCGAGTCAGAGTTTGTACTGGTTGCCAACCGAACACGGGTAGTTAAAGGGACGACCACACTCAGCGCATTAAGTCATGAGCAATGGGTTTTACCACAAACGGAAATGGGATATTACAGCGAACTGCTGACGACACTGCAAAAGAACAATATTAAAAGTGAAAATATCGTAAAAACGGACTCAGTAGTAACCATTTATAATCTGGTGCTCAATGCAGGTTTTCTGACAGTTATTCCGCGCGATATGATTTCCCCATTTGGCTCTAACCAATTTATTAAAGTCCCAGTTGAGGATAAATTACCTGTCGCGCGATATGCTGCCGTTTGGTCTAAGAATTATCGAATTAATAGATCTGCTGCCACATTAGTTGAGCTAGCCAAAAAACATTCATTACGAATTAAATTTCAATCTGACAAATTAACTGAAGTTGCTTAACTTAAATAAGTAACCAATAAAATATTACTCATTCAAAGTGGTGGCTTAATAAAAGTCACCCCATAAATCATTCTTGCTTTTAAATGTTGAGGTCAACATGCATATCGACTATGAACTTCCTGTTACTATTATTGATGTTCTTGAAGCGAAAAAAAGACTCGCAGGATATATCTATAAAACTGGAATGCCTCGTTCAAATTATCTCAGCGAATGTTGTAAAGGTGAGATATTTCTAAAATTTGAAAATATGCAGCGCACGGGGTCATTTAAAATTCGTGGTGCATTTAATAAACTCAGTTCTTTAACTGAAGAAGAAAAAAGAAAAGGTGTGGTTGCTTGTTCTGCGGGCAACCACGCTCAGGGCGTTTCACTCTCCTGCGCCATTCTTGGCATTGATGGCAAAGTCGTCATGCCTAATGGCGCACCAAAGTCCAAAGTCGCGGCGACCTCTGACTACTCTGCACAAGTCGTGATGCACGGCGATAATTTCAACGACACCATCGCTAAAGTGAGTGAAATTGTTGAGATGGAAGGGCGCATCTTTATTCCACCCTATGACGATGAAAAAGTGATTGCCGGCCAAGGGACTATCGGCCTGGAAATCCTTGAAGATTTATACGATGTCGATAACGTCATTGTGCCAATTGGCGGCGGCGGATTAATTGCGGGTATTGCACTGGCGATTAAATCTATAAACCCGACTATTAATATTATCGGCGTGCAGGCAGAGAACGTACATGGTATGGCTGCCTCGTTTTATAAAGGCGAATTAATGGCCCATCGTACGACCGGGACGTTAGCCGATGGTTGCGATGTTTCTCGCCCTGGCAGAATAACCTATGAAATTGTGAAGAAGCTCGTTACTGATATTGTATTAGTCAGTGAGGATGAAATTCGCAACAGTATGGTAGCCCTTATTCAACGTAATAAAGTTGTCACTGAAGGCGCAGGTGCATTAGCGACTGCTGCATTATTAAGCGGTAAATTAGATCATTATATTAAAGGGCGTAAAACAGTTAGTATTATCTCCGGCGGTAATATTGACCTGTCTCGCGTCTCACAAATTACAGGCTCCGCAGATATTTGATAGAATCTCTCGAGGAACTTTATTATGAGCAATACTGATGCAACCCTGGTTGGCCAAAAAGCGGAATCGCAATGGCGCAAATCTGACACCACCTGGACTCTTGGTTTATTTGGAACGGCTATCGGTGCGGGAGTTTTATTCTTCCCCATCCGTGCAGGTTATGGCGGCTTAATTCCGATATTGATTATGCTGTTCCTGGCATTTCCGATTGCGTTTTACTGCCACCGTGCGCTGGCGCGTCTGTGTCTTTCCGGCAGCAATCCTTCTGGAAACATTACAGAAACGGTTGAAGAACATTTTGGTAAAACGGGCGGCGTGGTCATCACCTTCCTGTACTTTTTCGCAATCTGCCCGCTGCTGTGGATTTATGGTGTCACGATAACCAATACCTTCATGACATTCTGGGAAAACCAGCTCCAGCTTATGCCGTTAAACCGCGGAATTGTGGCGCTGTTCCTGTTGCTGTTGATGGCTTTTGTTATCTATTTTGGCAAAGACCTGATGGTCAAAGTCATGAGCTATCTGGTGTTCCCGTTCATTGCCTGCCTGGTGCTGATTTCAGTCTCGCTGATCCCTTACTGGAACTCTGCGGTTATCGATCAGGTGAGCCTCAGCGACATTTCGTTCACTGGCAGTGATGGCATTCTGGTCACGGTATGGCTGGGTATTTCCATCATGGTGTTCTCCTTTAACTTCTCGCCGATTGTCTCCTCGTTTGTGGTTTCCAAACGCGAAGAGTACGAGCAGGACTTTGGCAAGCAGTACACTGAAGACAAATGTTCAAAAATCATTTCTCGCGCCAGCATGTTGATGGTTGCGGTGGTGATGTTCTTCGCCTTTAGCTGCCTGTTCACGCTTTCCCCACAGAACATGGCTGAAGCTAAAGCACAGAATATTCCAGTGCTCTCGTATCTGGCGAACCACTTCTCCTCGATGTCTGGCACCAAATCGACGTTTGCCACCACACTGGAATATGGCGCATCGATTATTGCCCTGGTCGCAATCTTCAAATCCTTCTTCGGCCACTATCTTGGCACCCTTGAAGGGCTAAACGGTCTGGTTCTGAAGTTCGGCTACAAAGGGGATAAAACCAAAGTTTCTGGCGGAAAACTCAACCTTATCAGCATGGTCTTCATTATGGGATCAACCTGGGTTGTGGCTTACGCTAACCCGAACATCCTCGATTTAATTGAAGCGATGGGTGCTCCGATTATTGCTTCCTTACTTTGTCTGCTGCCGATGTATGCCATTCGTAAAACTCCGGCTCTGGCGAAATATAAAGGTAAAACTGAGAATATTTTTGTCACAGTCATTGGTTTGCTGACCATTCTTAATATTGTCTACAAACTTATCTAATAACTTTGGGTAGATTGACTCAGGATGAGTGGGATTTAAACATGAATGATTACCCGGTAGTGTTGACGATTAACTGTGGTTCTTCTTCGGTAAAGTTTTCAGTATTAGATGCAGAAACATGTGATGTGCTGTTGTCCGGAATTTGTGAAGGTATTAATACAGATAAAGCATTTATAACGGTCAATGATGGGGAGCCAGTTATTCTGGCTCGCCAGAATTATGAAGAAGCACTCGCCGCAATATCTCATGAGCTTGAAATGCGCGATTTAATTGATAGCGTTGCATTTGTAGGCCATCGGATTGCTCACGGCGGATCGTTATTTAGCGAGTCGGTATTAATTACCGATGAGGTTATCGAACAGATTCGCCAGGTTTCACCGTTGGCACCCCTGCATAATTACGCCAATTTGCACGGAGTGGAATCTGCGCGAACCCGCTTCCCGGACGTCCCACAGGTCGCGGTATTCGATACCAGCTTTCACCAGACCCTGAAACCAGAGGCCTATTTATACGGTCTACCGTATCGCTATTTTGAAGAGTACGGGGTGCGCCGTTACGGATTCCACGGCACGTCGCATCGCTACGTTTCTCAGCAAGCGGGTGAGTTACCCGGCCTGAACTCAGTAGATTCGGGGTTGGTGATTGCTCACTTAGGAAATGGCGCATCGGTCTGCGCGGTCCAGAATGGTGAAAGTGTTGATACCTCGATGGGCATGACGCCGCTTGAAGGGCTGATTATGGGTACGCGCTGTGGTGATGTCGATTTCGGTGCCATGTCCTGGCTCGCCCGCCAGACTGAGCTGTCGATGGATGACCTGGAACAAGTCGCTAATAAAGAGTCCGGGCTATTAGGCCTTTCGGGTTTGTCTTCAGATTTACGGACTCTGGAAAAAGCCTGGCATGAAGGTGATATGCGTGCGCAATTAGCTATCAGAACGTTTGTTCATCGCATTGCCCGAACGATTGGCGCGCACGCTGCTGCATTAAATCGTCTGGACGGGATTATTTTTACCGGTGGTATTGGCGAGAACTCAATACTTATTCGCCGTCTGGTTGCCGAGCGTTTGCGTGTATTTGGTGTTGAGCTGGATATTGATAAAAATAACCAGCCTAACCGAATAGGGCAGAGAATAATTTCCAGTGAGAGTTCATCAATAATTTGTGCCGTTATTCCCACTAACGAAGAGAAAATGATTGCGCTTGATGCTTTGCAATTAGGAAAGCAATGTCATCTTGCGGAATATGCCTGAATTAATAATGTGGTTTAAAGGAATGATGTAATGAAAGTAGATGTTGATATTACCAACGATAATTATTCCCATGCCTGGCAAGAATTTTCAGGCGATGAATGGAAAACCAACATTAATGTTCGGGATTTTATCCAACAAAACTACACCCCGTATGAAGGTGATGAATCATTTTTAGCGGGAGCAACCACGGCGACGACGGCGCTGTGGGAAAAGGTCATGGATGGCATTCGTATCGAAAACGCCACACATGCGCCGGTAGATTTCGACACCAACATTGCGACGACCATTACTGCACATGCGCCGGGATATATTCTCAAAGACCACGAAAAGATTGTCGGCTTGCAAACGGATAAACCGCTGAAACGTGCGCTGCACCCTTATGGCGGTATCAACATGATCAAAAGCTCTTTTGAAGCTTATGGTCGTGAAATGGACCCGGATTTTGAATACCAGTTTACGTCTTTGCGTAAAACCCATAATCAGGGCGTGTTTGACGTTTATTCACCGGATATTCTGCGCTGCCGTAAATCGGGCGTGTTGACCGGTTTGCCGGACGGTTACGGGCGTGGACGCATTATCGGCGACTATCGCCGTGTCGCGCTGTACGGCATCGCCTATCTGGTGCGGGAACGTGAATTGCAGTTTGCCGATTTACAAGGTGCACTGGAGCGCGGTGAAAATCTCGAATCGGTCATTCGTCTGCGTGAAGAGTTGTCTGAGCATCGCCGGGCTCTGCTGCAAATTCAGGAGATGGCAGCAAAATACGGGTTCGATATTTCTCGCCCGGCTCGCAATGCGCAAGAAGCGTTGCAGTGGCTCTATTTTGCCTATCTGGCGGCGGTGAAATCGCAAAATGGTGGGGCGATGTCACTGGGCCGCACCACCTCGTTTATCGATATTTATATCGAGCGCGACCTCAAAGCCGGCGTGTTGACGGAGCTTCAGGCGCAAGAGTTGGTCGATCATTTCATTATGAAGATTCGCATGGTGCGTTTCCTGCGTACGCCGGAGTTTGATTCGCTGTTCTCAGGCGATCCTATCTGGGCGACGGAAGTTATCGGCGGTATGGGTTTAGACGGGCGCACGTTAGTCACCAAAAACGCCTATCGCTACCTGAACACGCTGTACACCATGGGGCCAGCGCCAGAGCCGAATCTGACCATTCTCTGGTCGGAAGCGTTGCCGAAACCTTTCAAAGTTTATGCAGCAAAAGTGTCCATCGAAACGTCATCGTTGCAGTATGAAAATGATGACCTGATGCGCTGTGATTTTGACAGCGATGACTACGCGATCGCCTGCTGCGTCAGTCCGATGGTCATCGGCAAACAGATGCAGTTCTTTGGCGCGCGAGCCAACCTCGCAAAAACGCTGCTGTATTGCATCAATGGCGGGATGGACGAAAAGCTCAAAATCCAGGTCGGGCCGAAAATGCCGATGCTGCTCGATGACGTGCTGGATTATGAAAAGGTGATGAGCAGCCTCGACCACTTTATGGATTGGCTGGCGGCGCAGTACGTTACGGCGCTCAATCTCATCCATTATATGCACGATAAATACAGCTACGAAGCCTCGCTGATGGCGCTGCACGACCGGGACGTTTATCGCACGATGGCGTGTGGGATTGCCGGGTTGTCGGTGGCGGTGGACTCACTTTCCGCGATCAAGTACGCCACGGTGAAACCGGTGCGCGACCAAAACGGGCTGGCGGTAGATTTCGTGATTGAAGGTGAGTATCCGCAATACGGCAATAATGACGATCGTGTTGATGCGATTGCCTGCGATCTTGTTGAACGCTTTATGAAGAAGATCCAGGCGCTGCCAACTTATCGCAACGCGGTACCGACCCAGTCGATCCTGACGATCACCTCAAACGTGGTTTACGGACAAAAAACCGGTAACACGCCGGATGGCCGCCGCGCGGGGATGCCATTTGCACCGGGTGCTAACCCGATGCACGGAAGGGATCGTAAAGGCGCTGTTGCTTCATTAACCTCGGTTGCCAAACTGCCGTTCAGCTATGCGAAAGACGGGATTTCATACACCTTCTCAATCGTTCCTGCGGCGCTCGGCCGAGATGATGCGATACGACAGTTAAATCTGGTGGGCTTGCTGGATGGTTATTTCCATCACGATGTGAAAACTGAAGGCGGGCAGCATTTGAACGTGAACGTGATGAATCGTGAAATGTTACTGGATGCGGTTGAACATCCAGAAAAATATCCGACGCTCACCATTCGCGTTTCGGGCTATGCGGTGCGCTTTAATGCTCTGACGCGTGAGCAGCAACAGGATGTGATATCTCGCACCTTTACTCACTCGATCTGATGAATCTGTAGGTTTGCCATTCCCCCTAAACCCGCCTCGGCGGGTTTTTTTCGCCCAAATTTGTGACTAACTTGGCACATTCGCTTGTTTTGTTTACCCTTTAAAGTTCTGTTGTGCCTTCGGGGTGCAGAATTTCAGTAATGACAAGGAACCGTGAATGGAAGATCTCAACGTAGTAGACAGTATCAATAATGCTGGGGGCTGGTTGGTGCGCAACCAGGCGTTACTGCTGAGCTATGCGGTCAACATTGTGGCGGCGATTGCGATTATTATCGTCGGGATGATCGTGGCTCGTATCGTGTCCAACGCCATTAACCGTGTGATGGTCGCTCGAAATATTGATGCCACCGTCGCTGATTTTCTCTCCGCACTGGTGCGTTATGGCATCATCGCCTTTACGTTAATTGCCGCTCTGGGGCGCGTGGGGGTACAGACTGCGTCCGTTATCGCTGTACTCGGTGCCGCAGGTTTGGCCATTGGTCTCGCGTTGCAAGGTTCGCTCTCAAACCTCGCCGCAGGCGTGTTGCTGGTGACTTTCCGCCCATTCCGCGCGGGTGAATACGTTGACCTTGGCGGTATCGCGGGTTCCGTACTTAACGTGCAGATTTTCTCCACCACATTGCGCACGCTGGATGGCAAAATCGTCGTGGTGCCAAACGGTAAAATTATCGCCGGTAATATCATTAATTTTTCCCGTGAACCGGTGCGCCGTAATGAGTTTATTATTGGCGTGGCATATGACTCCGACATCGACAAAGTTAAGCAAATCCTGACCGACATCATCACCAGCGATGAACGCGTTTTGAAAGACCGCGATATTACTGTGCGGCTCAATGAACTGGGGCCTTCCGCGATTAACTTTGTGGTGCGCGCCTGGAGCAACAGTAGCGATCTGCAAAACGTTTATTGGGATGTGCTGGAACGCATTAAACGCGAGTTTGATGCGCAGGGGATCAGCTTCCCGTATCCACAAATGGACGTGAACTTCAAACGTGTGAAAGAACCCGCACAAGAATGATTGTTCGAGGCCAGCTTCGGCTGGCCTTCTTTTTATTAGTAATTCTTATAAACCATTAAAATTATCCATTTCCGCTAATAATTTTTCCCTATTACACTCTTCCTCAGTCGCTAAATACTGAAGAGTGAATCATCGTGTTATCTTATTTCTTTCAAGGCCTTACATTGGGTGCAGCGTTAATCCTGCCACTCGGTCCGCAAAATGCTTTTGTGATGAACCAGGGCATTCGCCGCCAATACCATCTGATGATTGCTTCTCTTTGCGCGATTAGCGATTTGATACTGATCTGCGGAGGTATTTTTGGTGGCAGCGCGCTTCTGATGCAGTCGCCATGGTTGCTGGCGATTGTGACCTGGGGCGGCGTGGCGTTTTTGCTGTGGTACGGCTGGGGCGCGCTGCGTACCGCAATGAGCAGCAGCGTTGAATTGGCCTCCGCTGAAGTGATGAAGCAAGGGCGCTGGAAAATTGTCGCCACCGTGCTGGCGGTGACCTGGCTTAATCCGCATGTGTATCTGGATACGTTTGTAGTGCTGGGGAGTCTCGGTGGGCAACTCGCCGACGAACCAAAGCGTTGGTTTGCGTTAGGGACGGTGAGCGCCTCTATTCTGTGGTTTTACGGCCTGGCATTGCTGGCGGCATGGCTTGCACCGCGCCTGCGCACCGCGAAAGCCCAGCGTATTATCAATGGCGTCGTGGGCCTGGTGATGTGGGTTATCGCGTTGCAACTTGCGTCAGATGGGGTTCGCCATATCGGTTCACTCATGGCTAATTAGCCTTAATCCGATAGACAAGTTACCATTCCAGGCTAAGCTTGCTGCCAGACGTCCGTGTATTTTACGGGCGTAATGACAGTGGAATGTAGCATGGAGGAATTACAGTGAAGTTTAAAACCCTGGCATTAGCCGCTTTAGTGGGATTAGGTTCGGTTCCGGCATTGGCCGATGAGTTACCCAACGGTCCGCATGTCGTGACATCCGGCACCGCAAGCGTGGATGCGGTTCCTGACATTGCCACACTCGCTATCGAAGTGAATGTGTCAGCCAAAGATGCGGCATCAGCAAAAAAACAGGCTGACGACCGTGTGGCACAATATCTGACATTCCTGCAGCAAAGCGGTGTCGAGAAGAAAGACATCAATGCCGCTAACCTGCGCACTCAACCAGAATATGAATACCTGAAAGACGGCAAAACGCAGCTGAAAGGCTACCGTGCCGTGCGTCAGGTTGATGTCACCCTGCGCAAGCTCGACAAAATGAACGAGCTGCTTGATGAAGCATTGAAAGCGGGGCTTAACGAAATTCGCTCTGTTTCCCTGGGTGTTGCAAACCCGGAGCAATATAAAGATAAAGCGCGTAAAGCAGCCATCGACGATGCCGCCCGCCAGGCGAAACTGTTAGCTGAAGGCTTTAACAGCAAGCTGGGACCTGTTTATAGCGTGCGTTACCACGTTTCTAATTACCAGCCAGCGCCAATGGTGCGGATGATGAAAGCAGACGCCGCAGCGCCAGTATCGGCCCAGGATACCTACGATCAGCAAACTATTCAGTTTGATGACCAGGTTGATGTGGTGTTTGAGCTGGAACGCGCTAAGACTGAACAGCCTGCACAATAAAATGGTGGATGGCGCTTGCGCTTATCCACTCTACAAAGCTGTAAATTGTAGGTTGGATAAGCGTTAGCGTCATCCAACAAAACAAAAAGGCCGCTAAATTTAGCGGCCTTTTTCTATTCAGCATCCTGGCGTAAAACTTTATGCCCATATTCCAGCAGCGCATCGGTGACATTGCGCATCATGCGGCTTTCCGGCGCAAAGCGGTGCCAGTACAACATGCGGCGTTGCATCAGGCCGGGTGTCAGGTCAATCAGCTCACCGCTGTTAATCTCTCTTTCAATTTGCAAATGCGGGATCATGCAGCACGTTGTGCCCTGGCGCGCCAGTTGCACGAAGGCTTCTGAAGAGTTAACGATATGGCACGGCACGCTGCCCGGTGACAAATCAAAATTCTGCTGTAAAAACGCCTGGTGCATATCGTCGAGATGGTCAAACGCGACAGCCGGGGCTTTCAACAGCGCTGAACGCGTGACGCCATTCGGGAAATAGCGAGCGGCAAAATCTTTCGACCCGACAAACAGATAATCGAGCGCACCGAGCCTGTCGACCAGGCAGCTTGGCAGCGGCTGTGGTTGAATGGACACCGCACCGACCACTTCACCGCGGCGCAGGCGTTCTTGCGTGCGGGTTTCATCTTCAACCTGAAGATTCAGGCGGATAGGGGAGTCGGCAAGCACAGGCGCAAGTGCTGGCAGCAACCAGGTTGCCAGACTGTCGGCGTTCACCGCAAGCGACAGCAACAGAGGCGTGGAGCCGGTTTGTTCATCCCCCAGCCACTCTTCTTCCAGCAGTTCAACCTGGCGTAATAATGCCAGTAACTTTTGCCCTTGTTCGGTTGGGCGCGGTGGAACTGTGCGCACTAACAATGGCTGGCCGAACATATTTTCCAGTTGCTTGATACGCTGTGAAACCGCTGATTGAGTAATGCAGAGCTTTTGTGCTGCTCGCTCAAATCCTCGTTCACGAATCACTGCATCCAGCGCCTGTAGCGTTCTGTAGTCCGGGCGTTTCATTGTTGTTAGCTAACTCCTGTTTTTGTTATTTCAGCACTATGACATAAATTTGCAGTCGATCCAGACCAAATCGACAAAGATCGGATGAGTTCTGCCATTCCCTGGGACAACCTCGCGGCGCTTGCACTATAATGCGCGTCAGTTTTCACAGCACAGGCAAAAACCATGACGCAGGATGAACTGAAAAAAGCAGTCGGCTGGGCAGCATTACAATACGTGCAACCAGGCACTATCGTTGGCGTGGGTACTGGCTCCACTGCCGCGCATTTTATTGATGCTCTCGGGACTATCAAACATCAAATTGATGGTGCCGTTTCTAGCTCCGACGCTTCTACCGCCAAACTGAAAAGCCTTGGCATCACTGTTTACGATCTCAACGAAGTCGACTCTCTGGGTATTTATGTTGATGGCGCCGATGAGATCAACGGCCAGATGCAAATGATCAAAGGCGGAGGTGCCGCGTTAACCCGCGAAAAAATCATCGCTTCCGTGGCGGAAAAGTTTATCTGTATCGCCGATGCGTCCAAACAAGTGGGTATTTTGGGTAACTTCCCGCTGCCGGTTGAAGTGATTCCTATGGCGCGTAGCTGTGTGGCGCGTGAGCTGGTCAAACTCGGTGGCCGCCCGGAATATCGCCAGGGTGTAGTGACTGATAACGGCAACCTGATTCTGGATGTTCACGGTCTGAGTATCGTTGACCCTATCGCGCTGGAAAATGCCATCAACGGCTTGCCAGGCGTGGTGACTGTGGGTCTGTTTGCCAACCGCGGTGCGGACGTCGCGCTGATTGGTACGGCTGATGGCGTGAAAACCATAGTGAAATGATCTGACCGGGGCGCTTCTTGCGCCCTGATTACTGAATAAAAAATGACAAAATAATCTAACGGCAAATTTGGTGACATATGTCACATTCTGAACAACTCCCTGTGATTCATTCCTGGTTCTTTCTTTAGCTCAGCATTTTCTGCTGCCCACTGTGGCTTATTCCTTTCTTGCACTGACGACTGCGCAATCGTTTATATTGCCCCGCCCGTATTTTTTGATATTTTGGCAGAAGGGTGTCTTATCACACAGCACAACATCAGTTCTAAAAATAGGGTCGGGAAATGGCAAAAGTATCACTGGATAAAGACAAGATTAAATTCCTGCTGGTGGAAGGTGTACACCAGAAAGCCGTGGATAACCTCCGCGCGGCAGGCTATACCAATATCGAATACCATAAAGGTGCGCTGGACAGCGATGCCCTGAAAGAGTCGATCCGTGATGCGCATTTCATTGGTCTGCGTTCCCGCACTAACTTAACTGAAGAGATTTTGGCTGCGGCTGAGAAACTGGTTGCTGTAGGTTGTTTCTGCATTGGTACTAACCAGGTCGATCTGGATGCTGCGGCCAAACGCGGTGTGCCGGTGTTTAATGCGCCGTTCTCTAACACGCGTTCCGTTGCTGAGTTGGTTATCGGCCAACTGTTATTACTGATTCGTGGCGTGCCTGAAGCTAACGCGAAAGCACACCGTGGCGTGTGGAATAAGCTGGCGGTCGGTTCTTATGAAGCACGCGGCAAAAAACTTGGCATTATCGGATATGGCCATATCGGGACTCAGTTAGGGATTCTGGCTGAAGCGCTGGGCATGAATGTCTTCTTCTACGATATCGAAAACAAGCTCCCGCTGGGTAACGCGACTCAGGTACAGCATCTGTCTGATTTGCTGAACATGAGCGACGTGGTCAGCCTGCATGTTCCTGAAAATGCCTCAACTAAAAATATGATTGGTGTCAACGAACTGGCGCTGATGAAACCGGGTGCGCTGCTGATCAACGATGCGCGTGGCACGGTCGTGGATATTCCGGCATTGTGCGATGCGCTGGCGCGTAAACATCTGGCAGGCGCGGCAATCGACGTGTTCCCAACCGAGCCTGCAACCAACAGCGATCCATTCACTTCCCCGCTGTGTGAGTTTGATAACGTGATCCTGACGCCGCACATCGGCGGTTCAACTCAGGAAGCGCAGGAAAATATCGGCCTGGAAGTGGCTGGCAAACTGGCGAAATATTCCGACAACGGTTCTACCCTGTCAGCAGTGAATTTCCCTGAGGTTTCCCTGCCTTTACACGGTGGTAGCACCAGCCGTTTGCTGCACATTCACGAAAACCGCCCAGGTATTTTGACCGCGCTGAACCAGATTTTTGCCGAGCAAGGTATCAACATCGCCGCTCAGTATCTGCAAACTACGCCGCATATGGGTTACGTGGTGATTGATGTGGATGCAGAAGAAGATGTGGCTGAAGCTGCGTTGAAATCTATGAAGGCGATTCCAGGCACTATCCGCGCTCGTCTGCTGTACTAATTCCAAATTTGAGGAGTCCAACAGGACTCCTCTTTTAGTCTGAAACTCCACGCCCTCAGTTGTATTTTTCTTATACTCCACCGATAGTGACGTTTTTAGCGAGACGGCGAAGCATTATGACGAGTACGTTATTAAAATCCGGCGCATTTTTACTTCTGTTGATTCTTATCTACACGGGTATCAGCACCGCAGACCGCGTTACCTGGCTGATGGAAGTCACACCAGTCATCATTATTGCCCCTGTACTTTTAGCGACTTATTCGCGCTACCCGCTGACACCGCTGCTCTATTTTTTGATTTTCCTGCACGCCATCATTCTGATGGTGGGTGGCTTGTATACCTACGCCAAAGTACCGATTGGATTTGAGGTTCAGGAATGGCTGAATTTGAGCCGTAATCCATACGACAAACTCGGCCACTTTTTCCAGGGATTAGTTCCGGCACTGGCTGCGCGCGAAATCCTGATTCGTGGCGGCTATGTTCGCGGGCGCAAAATGGTCGCATTTCTGGTGTGCTGTGTCGCCCTGGCCATCAGCGCACTGTATGAACTCATTGAATGGGCCGCCGCGCTGGCATTAGGGCAGGGTGCGGATGAATTCTTAGGGACGCAGGGGGATGTTTGGGATACGCAATCAGATATGTTCTGCGCGCTTCTCGGTGCGCTGACTACCGTTTTGGTTCTGCAATATTGGCATACAAAGCAGCTGCTTAAACTGCGTGTGGCGTGATGCTACCACTGCCAGATTCGCGAAGGCGTGACCACGGCGGGCAAGGGAATATCCCATTCTTCGGCGGGTAACGCCGGAACGTGCTGGCAATCATGTGCCAGCCCAACCGGCCACAAACCGTGCTGCTGCCAGTTTTGCAACGTGCGGTCATAGAAACCACCACCCATTCCCAACCGTTGCCCTTGCTCATCAAACGCTACTAATGGCGCTACCAGCACATCCAGTTTATCCAGCGGCAATACATCACGCACATCAAGCTTAGGCTCAAGGATTTTCAAACGATTCATGATCAGATGACTATTTTCGGCGTAGCGCAGAAACAGCAAATTACCCTGACTGAATGGATGAAGGACCGGCAGGTAAACGGTTTTTCCCGCTTGCCATAACGCGCGAATAAGCGGCGTGGTATCCAGCTCGCCATCAAACGACAAAAACATCGCAACCGTTGAAGCATTCACAACAGGTTCGTACGCGAGCATGCGTTCGGCAGCAAGTTCTGCAAAAAAATGTTGTTCAGAGGGCGTGAGTTGACGCCGACGTTGGCGAATTTGTTGTCGGATTTCCTGGCGAAGCGATGGGATTAGCTGAATTTTTGTCATGGTGATGACTGGTTTGGTAGGAAGAGGGAATCTCCGAGATGCCGCCGCAGGCTGTAACCCTTGAACCCTTGGTTCAAGGTGAATGCAGCGTCAGAATCATCAGGCTTCTCGGACGGACCGAGCATGCTCACAGACTCTGGAGCACCACACTCTTGTGGTATGAAATATCGGCTCAGGGGACTGGCCCGCTTGCAAACATCTCAGAGAAATTTGGTCTTCAAAGTTACTCTACCATAGGTAACTGGGAAGTGTTATTCAAAATTTGGACCCTGTCTTTCAGTTATGCGACCTTGCTCAAGCAACGCTTGTTCGATGGTCTGCTGTAACATCCGAATACGTTCTTCCATGTTGGAAGCGTAGTCGCGGGTTTTCGATTTTTCCTGAGCCAGCTCGTAGCAAATATTCAGTGCTGCGATAAAAACTAACTGCTCAGTATTTGTGACTCTAGTGCGAACTTTTAAATCTTGCAACCGCTGATCAAGCTCTTGAGCCGCAAGATTCAGTGCATCCTGTTGTTCAGGCGGACAATTCACGCGCAATGAACGACCGAAAATTTGGATATCGACTGGTTGTGCAGACATGCCACCTTCCTGCTGTTAACTCGCCTGCCTCTCGCTAACCTATGCCAGGCTACGAAAGGGGCGTCACTATAGCTATCCCGAAATGAAGATACAAGCCCTTTTCTGGTGCCTTGGGGTCCCTGGTGGTAGCATAACATGAACTATCCCTGCCAACGATGGCGAATGCGCATGTCTATACAGAACACTATGCCTGACTACGACTTAGTCGGCCAACTATTGAATCAGCAAGGCGTAGGCCTCACGGCCTCGGAAATGCACGGCTTAATCAGCGGAATGCTGTGCGGCGGCAACAAAGACACCACCTGGCAACCGCTGTTACATGATTTGACTAACGAAGGCTTAGCCTTTGGTCAAAACCTTGCCGACACCCTGCGTCAGATGCACGGCGCCACCAGCGATTCGCTGGAAGATGACGGCTTTATGTTCCAGCTTTATCTGCCTGAAGGCGATGAAGCGACGGTATTTCATCGTGCCGATGCGCTGGCGGGTTGGGTAAACCACTTCCTGCTGGGCCTCGGTGTGACGCAACCGAAGCTTGATAAAGTCACTGGCGAAACCGGTGAAGCAATCGACGATTTGCGTAACATCGCGCAACTGGGCTACGACGAAGACGAAGATCAAGAAGAGTTGGAAATGTCTCTCGAAGAGATAATCGAGTACGTGCGCGTTGCTGCACTACTGTGCCACGACAACTTTACTCGCCCGGCTCCAACGGCACCAGAAGTGCAGAAACCAACACTACACTAATAACAAAGTTAAGCTTCAGGAGGTGTGATGAATCAGCACGAATTTCTCCGGCGCCGTCAGGCGTTGTTAGCCAAAATGGCACCGGCGAGCGCCGCGCTCATCTTTGCCGCTCCCGAGGTAACACGCAGTGCAGACAGCGAATACCCGTATCGCCAGAACAGCGATTTCTGTTATTTCACTGGTTTCAACGAACCTGAAGCCGTGCTGGTGCTGATTAAAAGCGATGAAACCCACAACCACAGCGTGCTGTTTAACCGTTTACGCGATAAGACGGCAGAAATCTGGTTCGGTCGCCGTCTTGGGCAGGAAGCCGCACCAGAAAAACTGGGCGTTGACCGTGCGCTGGCGTTCTCCGAAATTGGCGAACAATTACATCAATTGCTGAACGGTCTGGATGTGGTTTACCACGCACAAGGCGAATACGCTTATGCCGATAGCATTGTTTTTTCGGCACTTGATAAACTCCGCCGCGGTTCTCGCCAGAACCTCACCGCTCCGGCCACGCTGACGGACTGGCGCCCGTGGGTTCACGAGCAGCGCCTGTTCAAATCAGAAGAAGAAATCATCGCGCTGCGTCGCGCCGGGGAAATCACCGCGCTGGCGCATACCCGTGCGATGGAAAAATGCCGTCCGGGCATGTTTGAATATCAGCTTGAAGGCGAAATCCTTCACGAATTTAACCGTCACGGCGCGCGCTTCCCGGCTTACAACACGATTGTCGGCAGCGGCGAAAACGCCTGCATTTTGCATTACACCGAAAACGAGAGCCAAATGCGCGATGGCGATTTGGTGCTGATCGACGCCGGTTGCGAATACAAAGGGTACGCAGGCGATATCACCCGTACCTTCCCGGTCAACGGCAAATTTAGTGCGCCGCAGCGTGAAATTTACGACATCGTGCTCGAATCTCTCGAAACCGCGCTTCAGCTTTATCGCCCAGGAACTTCCATGCAGGAAGTCACCGCGCAAGTCGTACGCATCATGGTGACTGGCCTTGTGAAGCTCGGTATTCTCAACGGTGAAATCGATAAACTGATTGCTGAGAACGCCCATCGCCCCTTCTTTATGCATGGTTTGAGCCATTGGCTGGGGCTGGATGTGCATGATGTTGGCGTTTATGGGCAGGATCGTTCACGGGTGCTTGAGCCGGGGATGGTGATAACCGTTGAACCGGGTCTGTATATTGCGCCTGATGCCGATGTGCCTGCGCAATACCGTGGAATCGGCATTCGTATCGAAGACGATATTCTGATCACCGCCGGCGGTAACGAAAATCTGACGGCAAGTGTGGTGAAATCGGCGGACGCTATCGAAGCATTAATGGCGGCGGCGCGTCAGTCATGAGTGTAATTATTGTCGGTGGCGGTATGGCTGGCGCGACTCTCGCGCTGGCGATTTCGCATTTGACCCACGGAAAACTGCCGGTTCATTTGATTGAAGCGGCAGCGCCAGAATCGGCGGCGCATCCTGGTTTTGATGCCCGCGCTATCGCGATTGCTCAGGGAGCCTGCCAGCAATTAACGCGCATTGGCGTGTGGCCAGCCATAAAAGACTGCGCGACCCCGATTACCACGGTTCATGTCAGCGATCGCGGTCATGCGGGTTTTGTCACTCTCGAAGCGCAGGATTATCAAATCCCGGCATTAGGGCAAGTCGTCGAACTGCATGATATCGGTTTGCGTTTATTCGCGCTGTTACGCAAAGCACCGGGTGTGACGGTGCATTATCCGCAGCGCGTAGCCTCGTTTACCCGTGAAACCGATAACGTCAGCGTTACGCTTGATAGTGGCGAGCTGATCGAAGGCAAATTGCTGGTGGCTGCTGATGGTTCACGCTCGCCACTGGCTGCGCAATGTGGCATGACCTGGCAGCAGCAGGATTACCAGCAAGTCGCGGTAATCGCCAACATCACTACATCGCAACCGCATAACGGGCGTGCGTTTGAGCGTTTCACCGAGCATGGCCCGCTGGCGATGTTACCGATGTCGAATGGGCGCTGTTCGCTGGTTTGGTGCCAGCCGCGAGACGCTCAGGCTGAAATCGCGCAGTGGAGTGACGAGAAATTCTGCAATGAGCTGCAACGGGCCTTTGGCTGGCGGCTTGGGCGAATCACTCACGCTGGCGCGCGTTCGCAATACCCCCTCGCGTTGACCACCGCTTCGCAGCCGGTTTCGCACCGCGTTGCGCTGGTGGGCAATGCCGCGCAAACTCTGCATCCGATTGCCGGGCAGGGCTTTAACCTCGGCCTGCGCGATGTGATGTCACTGGCTGAAGATTTAGCGGCAGCACACGAAGCCTCTCAGGACCCAGGCAGTTATGCGGTGCTGGCCCAGTATCAGCAGCGACGTCAGGAAGATAAAAATGCCACCATTGGCGTGACCGATGGTTTAGTTCAGTTGTTTGCCAATCGTTGGGCACCGCTTGTTGTGGGGCGCAATCTTGGTTTGATGGCAATGGAACATTTAACTCCGGCACGTGATTTGCTGGCACAGCGAACTCTCGGTTGGGTTGCGCGTTAAAACAGGTTTTTAAGGAGAGTCAATTTGCAAAGCGTTGATGTGGCGATTGTTGGTGGTGGCATGGTCGGACTGGCAGTGGCCTGTGGTTTGCAAGGGAGTGGCTTACGTGTCGCGGTGCTTGAGAACCATCTCCCGCAGCCGCTGGCCTCGGATTCTGCGCCAGCTTTGCGTGTCTCAGCCATCAATGCCGCCAGTGAAAAACTGCTGACTCATCTTGGTGCGTGGCCGAAAATTATCGCCCAACGTGCCAGTTGCTATCACGGCATGGAAGTGTGGGATCAAGACAGCTTCGGGCATATCGCTTTTGATGATAAATCCTTTGGATTTAGTCACCTGGGCCACATTATTGAAAATGCGGTCATTCACCATGCTTTATGGCAGCAGGCTGAACAGTGCAGCGACATCACATTGATGGCTCCTGCCGAATTGCAACAAGTCGCATGGGGCGAAAACGAAGCGTTTATCACCCTTAAAGATGGCGCAATGCTCACTGCCCGCCTGGTGATTGGCGCGGATGGTGCAAACTCCTGGGTGCGTAAACAGGCTGATATCCCGCTGACATTTTGGGATTATCGCCACCACGCTCTGGTTGCCACCATTCGTACGACTGAACCTCATCAGGCAGTGGCCCGCCAGGTGTTTCATGGCGAGGGTATTCTGGCATTTCTGCCGTTAAGCGACCCGCATTTATGCTCCATTGTCTGGTCGTTGCCACCGCTGGAAGCCGAACGTTTGCAGCAGGTGAGTCGTGAAGAATTTAACCAGGCGCTCAGTGTGGCCTTCGATATGCGCCTGGGTTTGTGCAATGTTGAAAGCGAGCGTCAGGTGTTCCCGTTGACGGGGCGTTATGCGCGTAATTTTGCCGCTCACCGTCTGGCGCTGGTGGGCGATGCTGCACATACGATTCATCCGCTGGCCGGGCAGGGCGTGAACCTGGGCTTTATGGACGCCGCTGAGTTGATTGATGAAGTGCGCCGTTTGCACAGTCAGGGCAAAGACATCGGGCAGTATTTGTATCTGCGCCGCTACGAACGTAGCCGCAAACACAGTGCCGCAATGATGCTCGCCAGCATGCAGGGTTTCCGGGACTTGTTTGCCGGGACTCATCCGGCGAAGAAACTGCTACGCGATATTGGTCTGAAACTGGCTGATACGTTGCCGGGTGTGAAACCGCAATTGGTTCGCCAGGCGATGGGCCTACACGATCTTCCAGATTGGTTAAGATAACTGTGTCACATTTCCCTTTCTTTTATTAGAAAGGGAAACGCCTCCTCTCATTTGAAAAATTCTAATCTCACCTCATATTTCGGATTACTTTTTCTTATCCCACGTTTTTAGCGATGTAGTGAATTTGTTTCTGAAATGGTGGTAAATGTTAGCTAACGCTAAATTCTGACTAAAACACTTCCTGTTTATGCGCGGTGTCTCGCATTTTTCCAGATGAATGCTCTGCATCATGTGCCTCTCATTTTGGTCATAAGCTAATGCAATGACCGTTTGTACCTTATGGTTTACTCCCTCATTCAATGGTAAGTTCAGGCAAAAGGTAACGTTTGCGTCGCTATCGGGATCGGTGGCGATGCTGGGTTTCGTCTGACGAAAAGAAAAGCGAACCGCGCTTTTCAACCAGATGGTTAAAGAGGAACAAATGACTCAAAAGACCCCTTTGTTTGAACAGCACAATCTCTGCGGTGCGCGCATGGTGGATTTCCATGGCTGGATGATGCCATTGCACTATGGCTCGCAGATTGATGAGCACCACGCGGTGCGTAACGATGCCGGGATGTTTGATGTTTCCCACATGACCATCGTTGACCTGAAAGGCAGCCGTACCCGCGAATTCCTGCGTTACTTAGTGGCAAATGACGTTGCCAAACTCACCCAACCGGGTAAAGCCCTCTACACCGCAATGCTCAACGCCTCCGGCGGTGTTATCGATGACCTGATTATCTATTTCCAGACCGAAGACTATTTCCGCCTGGTGGTGAATTCTGCGACCCGTGAAAAAGACCTGGCCTGGATTAACCAACACGCCGAGCCGTTCTCCGTTTCCGTTACCGTGCGTGATGACCTGTCGCTGATTGCCGTTCAGGGGCCAAACGCACAGGCCAAAGCCGCGCAGCTGTTTACCGCAGAACAACGTGCTGCTGTTGCTGGCATGAAGCCATTCTTTGGCGTTCAGGCGGGTGATTTGTTTATTGCGACAACCGGTTATACCGGTGAAGCAGGTTACGAAATCGCGATGCCTAACGAAAAAGCCGCTGAGTTTTGGGCGCAACTGGTCGAGATTGGCGTCAAACCTTGTGGACTGGGCGCACGCGATACGCTGCGTCTGGAATCTGGCATGAACTTATACAGCCAGGAAATGGACGAAGGCGTTTCACCTCTTGCCGCCAACATGGGTTGGACTATCGCCTGGCAGCCTGAAGACCGCGATTTCATTGGCCGCGAAGCGCTTGAAGCCCAGCGTGAGAAAGGCACCGACCAACTCGTTGGTTTGATCATGACGGAAAAAGGCGTATTACGTAATGAGCTGCCAGTCCGTTTTACTGACGAATCAGGCAACATCCACGAGGGTGTCATTACCAGCGGAACTTTCTCGCCGACATTGGGCTACAGCATCGCTCTGGCTCGCGTGCCGGCAGGCATTGGTGAAACCGCGATTGTGCAAATTCGTAACCGCGAAATGCCGGTCAAAGTAACCAAACCCATTTTTGTTCGCGGCGGTAAAGCTGTCGCGCAGTGATTTTGAAATCAGGAGAAAAACAATGAGCAATGTGCCGAACGAATTGAAATACAGCAAAGAGCACGAGTGGTTGCGTAAAGAATCTGATGGAACTTACACCGTGGGTATCACCGAGCATGCGCAAGAACTGCTGGGTGACATGGTGTTTGTCGATCTGCCTGAAGTGGGCGCAACCGTAAGCACTGGCGATGACTGCGCCGTTGCTGAATCGGTAAAAGCCGCTTCTGATATTTACGCGCCAATCAGCGGTGAGATCATCGCAGTAAACAACGATCTTAGCGACTCACCAGAGCTTATCAACAGCGAGCCGTACGCGGCGGGTTGGATCTTCAAGATCAAAGCGAGCGACGAGTCCGAACTGGATGGTTTGCTGGATGCGACTGCGTACGAAGCTTTGCTAGAAGACGAATAGATTCCCTTCATCCTTCGTGTTGCTGGGGTGTTGGCGTCGCTCAAACACCCCAGTCACGTACTTATGTACGCTCCTGGGGGATGCTTTCACTTGCCGCCTACCAGCAACACAAATGATTTTGGGAATCGAAATTTTCGGGTGTGCTGTACCAGCCCGGTTTTGTAGGGTGGATAAACGTAGTGCCATCCACCGCTAAAGCCCCACATGTTTCAGGAATCACCGCTCATGACCCAGTCTTTACGTCAGCTTGAAAATCACGAAGCGTTTATCGACCGCCACATTGGACCAGACGCACAGCAGCAACACGAAATGCTGGAGGCGGTGGGCGCTCGTTCGTTAAACGACTTAATCGCTTCGATCGTTCCGGCTGATATCCAGCTTGCCGAGCCACCACAGGTGGGGGAGGCTGCAACAGAATTCGCGGCCCTGGCTGAATTAAAGACCATTGCCAGCCGTAACAAGCGTTTTAAAACTTACATCGGCATGGGTTATACCGCGGTGCAAACTCCCCCGGTGATCCTACGAAACATGCTGGAAAACCCAGGTTGGTACACCGCGTACACTCCGTATCAGCCTGAAGTCTCACAAGGCCGCCTTGAAGCACTGCTGAACTTCCAGCAAGTGACGCTGGACCTGACCGGTCTGGACATCGCTTCTGCATCCTTGCTGGACGAAGCGACTGCCGCAGCCGAAGCCATGGCTATGGCAAAGCGCGTCAGCAAACTGAAAAACGCCAACCGTTTCTTTGTTGCCGCCGACGTACATCCGCAAACGCTGGATGTAGTGCGTACCCGCGCTGAAACCTTCGGCTTTGACGTGATTGTCGACGACGCCGCCAAAGTGCTGGATCATCAGGATGTGTTTGGTGTGCTGCTGCAACAAGTCGGCACCACCGGCGAAGTCCATGATTACAGCGCCCTGATTACCGAACTGAAAAGCCGCAAAGTCATCGTGAGCGTTGCCGCTGACTTTATGACGCTGGTTCTACTGACTGCACCTGGCAAACAGGGTGCTGACATCGTATTTGGTTCCGCGCAGCGTTTTGGCGTGCCAATGGGTTACGGTGGCCCGCATGCTGCATTCTTTGCCGCACGTGACGAATTCAAACGTTCCATGCCTGGCCGTATTATCGGCGTTTCCCGCGATGCTGCGGGTCGCACCGCGCTGCGCATGGCGATGCAAACTCGCGAGCAACATATTCGCCGCGAAAAAGCGAACTCCAACATTTGTACTTCCCAGGTTTTGCTGGCAAATATCGCCAGCCTGTATGCGGTGTTCCACGGCCCGGCTGGCCTGAAACGCATTGCAGGGCGAATTCATCGCCTGACCGATATTCTGGCGGCTGGCCTGCAACAAAAAGGGCTGGTGCTGCGCCACAAACATTGGTTCGATACGCTGTGCGTTGAAGTGGCTGATAAAGCCGCTGTGCTGTCGCGTGCTGAAGCCAATGAAATCAACCTGCGCAGCGACATTCTCAACGCGGTGGGTATTACGCTGGATGAAGCGACCACGCGTGAAGACGTGCAGGCGCTGTTCGATGTCTTGTTGGGCGATAACCACGGTCTGGATATCGACAAACTGGACCAAAACGTGGCGGGCGATAGCCTGTCTGTTCCGAAAGGCATGCTGCGTGAAGACGCGATCCTGACGCACCCAGTGTTTAATCGCTACCACAGCGAAACCGAAATGATGCGTTACATGCACTCGCTTGAACGCAAAGATCTGGCGCTGAATCAGGCGATGATCCCGCTCGGTTCCTGCACCATGAAGCTGAATGCCGCAGCTGAGATGATCCCAATCACCTGGCCTGAATTCGCTGAACTGCACCCGTTCTGCCCGGCAAACCAGGCGGAAGGTTATCATCAGATGATTTCTCAGCTATCCGACTGGCTGGTGAAACTGACCGGTTACGACGCGCTTTGTATGCAGCCAAACTCTGGCGCACAAGGTGAATACGCAGGCCTGCTGGCGATTCGTCGTTACCATGAAAGCCGCAACGAAGGCAGCCGTAACCTGTGCCTGATCCCAAGTTCTGCGCACGGTACCAACCCGGCATCAGCGCAAATGGCGGGCATGGAAGTGGTCGTTGTCGCGTGCGATAAGCAAGGCAACATCGATCTTCACGATCTGCGTGTGAAAGCCGAACAAGCGGGCGATGCGCTGTCTTGCATCATGGTGACGTACCCGTCCACTCACGGTGTATACGAAGAAACCATCCGCGAAGTGTGCCAGATTGTTCACCAGTTCGGCGGCCAGGTTTACCTGGATGGGGCGAACATGAACGCACAGGTGGGGATCACTTCCCCAGGTTATATCGGCGCAGACGTTTCTCACCTTAACCTGCATAAAACCTTCTGCATTCCACACGGTGGTGGCGGCCCAGGCATGGGGCCAATCGGTGTGAAAGCTCACCTGGCACCGTTTGTTCCAGGCCACAGCGTAGTGCAAATTGAAGAGATGCTGACCCAGCAGGGCGCCGTTTCTGCGGCACCGTTTGGTAGCGCATCGATTCTGCCAATCAGCTGGATGTATATCCGCATGATGGGCGCGCAGGGGCTGAAAAAAGCCAGCCAGGTAGCCATCCTGAATGCTAACTACATTGCGACCCGCCTGAAATCTGCATTCCCGATTCTGTATACCGGGCGCAGTGGGCATGTGGCTCATGAATGTATTCTTGATATTCGTCCTCTGAAAGAAGAAACCGGGATTAGCGAGCTGGATATTGCTAAACGCCTGATTGATTTCGGCTTCCATGCGCCGACCATGTCGTTCCCGGTTGCGGGTACGCTGATGGTTGAGCCGACAGAATCCGAAAGCAAACTGGAACTGGATCGCTTTATCGACGCGATGCTGACTATCCGCACTGAAATCGACCGTGTTGCACGGGGTGAATGGCCGCTGGAAGATAACCCGCTGGTTAACGCCCCGCACACCCAGGACGAAATCGTGGCTGACTGGACGCACCCGTACACCCGCGAACTGGCGGTGTTCCCGACAGGCCATAGCAATAAATACTGGCCAACCGTGAAACGCCTGGACGATGTGTTCGGCGACCGCAATCTTTTCTGTTCTTGCGTGCCGATGAGCGAATATCAGTAAGTTCTAAAACAACCCTCACCCTCTCCCCCAGGAGAGGGAGAGGGGATAGCCCGGTTTTCTCCCTCTCCTGGGGGAGAGGGTTGGGGTGAGGGGTTCCAGGAGGTAAAATGTCCGTCGCATTAGTCACCGGTGGCAGCCGTGGAATCGGCCGAGCCACCGCCATCCTGCTGGCGCAATCCGGCTACAAAGTCGTCGTTAACTTCCTGCAAAACAAGCAAGCCGCTGATGAAGTCGTCAGCATTATTCGTGCCCACAGCGGCGAGGCGATAGCCATCAAAGCGGATATTGCCGACGAGCTGCAAGTAATGGCGATGTTTGCAGAAATCGACAAGGTTTACGGCCCTGTGACCGCACTGGTCAACAATGCCGGGATTTTGTTCCAGCAATCTACAGTCGAAGAACTCACGGCTGAACGTATTAATCGCGTGATGGCAACCAACGTAACGGGCTATTTTCTTTGCTGCCGTGAAGCGGTAAAACGCATGGCATTGCGCCACGGTGGAAACGGTGGGGCGATTGTGAATGTCTCATCGGCGGCATCACGCTTAGGTGCACCAGGGGAATATGTTGATTACGCAGCGTCAAAAGGGGCTGTGGATTCGCTAACCATCGGGCTTTCTTTGGAAGTTGCTGCCCAGGGTATTCGCGTTAATGGTGTGCGTCCTGGATTAATTTATACCGACATACATGCTTCGGGCGGCGAAGCCGGACGCGTTGACCGCGTCAAAGATCTCTTGCCGATGAAACGCGGTGGGCAACCGGAAGAAGTGGCGGAAGCTATCGTCTGGTTACTGAGTGAAAAAGCCTCATACGTGACGGGCAGTTTCCTCGATTTAGCGGGTGGCAAATAAAAATGGCAGTCGCCTAAAGTTAGAGACGAACTGCCATTATCCTGGTGTTAGCTTAGATTATTATTTTTTATCCATTTCGCCTTTAGACATGCTGTCTTTGGACATACTATCCTTGGCCATTCCATCTTTAGACATATCATCTTTCTTCATTCCGTCTTTGGACATGTGGTCCTTAGACATATTATCTTTATTCATACAGTCTTTTTTCATGCTGTCCTTAGAACAGTCATGGGACATTTTCCCCATATTATCTTTAGACATATTGTCTTTAGCCATATTATCAGCAGCGTTTGCTGCCGTTACGCCAAAGAATAATGCCGAGCACATCAAAGCAGTGTAGAGTTTTTTCATTTTGTATTTCCTCGTCGTTTTAATAACTACATGGTCAGAAACTAGCTGCCGCCGAACCAGTTATAACCCTGGTCCTCCCAATATCCACCGGGATAGCGATTTGTGACTTCTATAACTTGAATATGTTTTGGGTTTTTATATCCCAACTTGGTTGGCATTCTTAATTTCATCGGAAAGCCATATTTACGCGGTAATATTTCGCCGTCGTAAGTCAATGCAATGATGGTCTGTGGATGTAATGCCGTCGCCATATCAATGCTGGTGTAGTAATCGTCGGCACATTTAAAACTCACGTAACGGGCATTTAAATCAGCACCAATGCCTTTAAGAAATAGCGAAAACGGCACGCCTCCCCATTTTCCAATGGCGCTCCAACCTTCGACGCAAATGTGGCGTGTTACCTGGCTGACCTGCGCCATCTGGTGCAGTTGTGCCAGCGACCATGGCCGCTTATCTGCCACTAAGCCTGCAACCTCCAGCCGATAATCATCGCCATTAATCGTTGGCGCTTCATCCTCGCTATAAAAGGCATTAAACGGGAAAGGACGCGTCATCATGCTTTCGGGATAAACCGGAGCCAGATCGTTGGCATTAAATAACCAGCCCTGGATTCTGTCGTTAAAGCGCGAAATACCGCTTAATGTAGACTCGACGGATTCATTACTGCTGATATCGCAGCCGGTCAGCATCATTAAACCGCCAAGGGTTAAACCTTGTTTTAAAAAACGTCGCCGTCCCTCAGATGATAACTGTTTATTAATTTGTTCAGAGGCATCCTGAATAATGACCGCTTTGTCGGAATCCGAAAAAATCTTCGTTTTATTAGACATTATTTTTCCTTAGCGCCCACGCAGCATAGCGAGTAAAGTTTTCGGCACCAGCGCGACCATAATTAAATGAATGACGATAAATCCCACCATGCCGGACATCGCAAAGAAATGGATGAGCCGGGCACTTTCATAGCCGCCGAGTAATTCACGCAGCAATGGAAATTGCACCGATTTCCACACCACAAAGCCGGAGCACACCAGAATGATCCCGTCGATCATCACGAATAAATACGCCAGCTTTTGCACTGTGTTGTAATGGTTAAGATCGTTATGAGCGAGCTTCCCACGCAATGCTGAAATAAAATCGCTGATTAATTCACGTGGCGAAAGCGGCCAGAATTTGCGTTTCAGGCGTCCGCTGAAGATATTTATCAGCAAATAAATCACGCCATTTATGCCAAATAACCACATCCCCGCAAAATGCCATTGCAACGCGCCGCCTAACCAACCGCCGAGCGTTAACTCATTCGGAAAGCTGAAATTAAACAGCGGCGAAGCGTTATAAATTCGCCAGCCACTGCTCACCATAATGAGCATGGCAAGGGCATTCAGCCAGTGACAAAGCCTTAGCCATAATGGATGCACTATGGCGGGTTTAACCTGAAACGTTGGCGTATCCATCGTTTTATTTCCGGTTATTGCGTTGAAATGAGTGTGGCTCAAATCTGTTCGCCAAAGTCTCACGAAAAGTTAAATTAAATGTGATAACTCCACGCTCGAATGTTGTATAGACTCCTTCTAAGAGAGGCAGATAAGGCAAAGCAATGAAGCCGAAAAAGTTGTTAATCGTTGAGGATGACGAAAATATTGCTGAACTCCTGCAACTGCATTTGCGGGAAGAAGGTTATGAAATTGTCCATGCGGCAGATGGTTCGCAGGGGCTGGAATTGCTAAAACAGGGCGGATGGGACGCTCTGATTCTGGATTTGATGCTCCCCGGTGTCGATGGCCTGGAAATATGTCGCTACGCCCGCACCATGACGCGTTATACGCCGATTGTGATGATTAGCGCGCGTTCCAGCGAAACGCACCGGGTTCTGGGGCTGGAACTGGGGGCTGATGACTACCTGGCAAAACCGTTTTCAATGCTGGAGCTAGTGGCACGCGTCAAAGCGCTATTTCGCCGCCAGGAAGCAATGAGCCAGAACCTGATGCAGGATGCCGGAACGCTCACCTTTGAAAGGCTGACTATCGACCCCCTTGCCCGTGATGTGCGGCTGAGAAATCAGCCTGTTGAACTGACACCGCGTGAGTTTGATTTGCTATGGTTTTTTGCCAAGCACCCCGGCAAAGTTTTCTCGCGGCTTAATCTGCTTAACCAGGTGTGGGGTTATCAACACGAAGGCTACGAACACACCGTAAACACCCATATCAACCGCTTACGTATCAAGATTGAAGATAACCCCGCAGAGCCTGAATTCATTCTGACGGTGTGGGGAAAAGGGTATAAATTCATTGCACCTCGACACGAGTAAACCATGCGAAAACTCACGCTTTCCCAGCGCCTGACACTGGTTTTTGCGTTGCTGCTAATCACCTCTTGTTCATTGTTGGGGTGGCTGCAAATTCGCACCAGCACGCAATATAGCCAGGCGGTGATACAACAACTTTCTGGTTCGCTCGCGGAGCACATCAACCAAAGCTACCCGCTGCTTGGTCAGGATGGTCTGAACAATGATTCTGTGCGCAGTCTGTTTGATCACCTGATGACGGTAAACCCAAGTGTTGAGGTTTATCTGCTTGATCAAAAAGGCAATATTATTGGTGATGCAGCGCCACCGAATCATATTAAACGCCATCATGTGGATTTGGAGCCGATTCAGGCCGCTCTCGATAAACAACAATTTCCACTCTACGGCGACGACCCGCGCAGTGCTGACGGCAAAAAAGTGTTTAGCGTCGCGGCAATGATGCAAAACGGCGAGGTTAAGGGTTACTTGTACATCATTTTGCTGGGTGAAAATTACAATGCCCTGGCAAACGATGCGCGATTTAATACCATTTCAAAAGTAGTGCTGCTGACCATAGGCCTGATTGCATTATTAGGTCTGATTGTCGGTGGCCTGGCATTTCGCTGGATAACGCGGCCTCTGCGTTCGCTTTCACGCCAGGTGAACGCACTGGAAACGGGCGGCATGGCTGAGATGCAGGCCATGGCGGCACTACCGCTTGATAAATCAAGCAGTAACGATGAAATTAGCCTGCTGCGCCAGGGGGTTATCACGATGGCGCGCCGTATTTCAGAACAGTGGCATCGGCTTTCACAGCAAGATCAACTGCGCCGAGAATTCATTGCCAATATTTCCCATGACTTACGCACGCCATTGACGTCGATGCACGGTTATCTTGAAAGCTTATCTGTGATGTCGGCGACGCTTTCGGAAGCTGAGAAAAAACGTTATCTGGAAATCGCTTTAGCGCAGAGCCAGAAAGTCCGCACCCTTGCGCAATCATTGTTTGAGTTAGCGCGTCTGGAATATGGCGTTGTGAAGCCGCAAAAAGAACGCTTTTGTCTCGGTGAGTTATTGCAGGATGTCTTCCAGAAATTTGAGTTGATGACCCAGACACGGCAATTACAGCTGGTCGCTGATATCCAGCCAGGTTTGCCGCTGATCGATGCAGATTTGGGGATGATTGAGCGGGTGCTGACTAATCTGCTGGATAATGCGATTCGCCATACCCCGGAGCAGGGAGCCGTTGCGGTTCGCTTGTGGAAAGAGGGCGAAAAAGTCATGGTGCAGATAAGCGATAACGGGCCTGGTATTCCGCAGGAACTCAAGGAAGGTTTGTTTGTGCGTCCGTCGATAGTCAGCCAGTCTCATGTCAGAGTCGGCGGTTTGGGGCTGATGATTGTGCGCCAGATGCTGCAACTTCATGGCAGCGATATTGCGCTGGTGGAAGGACCCGAAACCGGAGCCTGCTTCCGTTTTGGATTGCCGACTTAAGAAAAACACCGCTCGCGTTGCAAGCGGTGTTCATGATTTTTAAGGAATCGGATAAGGAGTATACACGCCGTTTAGCGTGTGCAGGAACGCCACAATATCATCGACTTCGTTTTGTGGGAGCGTAGTCCCCACCTGATATTTCAGCATTTGTTTTACCGCTTCATCCAACGTCTTAACATCCCCACGGTGGAAATATGGCGCTGTCAGCGCAACGTTTCGTAGTGTTGGAACCTTCTGGCGCAGGCGATCCCTGATATCTTTAGTGACATTCATACGCCCAATATCCGCAGAAGTGACTTCTCCAAACCCAAAATCTTTTTTCAACCCGAGTGGTTCAAAAGAGCGACCGCCGAGAATTTTACCGGTGTGGCAGGTGGCGCACTTGTTCTCTTTAAATAGCCTGTAGCCCTGTTTTTGCTGTGCGGTGAGGGCGTTTTCATCGCCACGTAGATAATTATCAAAAGGAGCGTTTGGCGTGATCAGTGTCTTTTCAAATTCAGCAATGGCATCGGTAATGGTCGTGCCTGAGAAACCCTGCGGATAGACGGCCGTGAAATCGCGGGTCAGGATTGGGTCTTGCTTGAGTTTGTCAGTAATTTGATCCCAGGATTTTGATGCCATCTCAATCGGATTGAGCGGGGGACCACCCGCCTGGGCCTGAAGGTCGGCGGCACGCCCGTCCCAAAACTGCTCAATATTAAAGACGGAGTTAAACACGGTTGGCGCATTGATTGGACCAATTTCCCCGCCCACGCCCTGTGAGGTTTTTAGCCCGTCAACACCACCGGCACCCAGCTGATGGCAATGCGCGCAGGAAATTGAATTATCACCAGACAAACGCGGGTCGTGATAAAGCCGCATGCCTAACGCGACTTTCTGCCCGTCGACAGGAATAGAGCGTGGAATCGGTTGAACCGGTTCATTGCGACGATTTTCGGCCATATCAGGGGCGGCGTAATATTCAAGGCGCTGTTTTTGGATCCACTCCAGAAGCGTGGCGCGCTCCTGTTCATTCATGTGGCCCGCCCAGTGCAGCGCGGTATAGCGAGTCGGCGGCATGGTTTCATGTTCCATAACCCACTCGATTTTATTGAGATCGCTTTGCGGCGCAGCACTGCTTTCAAGCAGACTTTCGCGGATATCGGTCAGATTGAAAGATTTGTAACCAAGCTGGATATCGTACTCCATCAGCTGTTTTGCCACCGGGAAGGTCGCATAAAAAGGTAGCTTTGCCTCCGGGGTATGGCAGTAATCACAGCCCTTTTCATTGAGGATGCCGAGTACGCTGGCACTGAGTGGGGGAAGATTGGCGGTTGTTGCAGCTAACTGATTACGGTCGGTGTCGTGGTAATGCACATACCCGACCAGACTGAGATATCCCACAATACCGAGACTTATAGCTGCGGTGAGCAACCTGGTAGTTTTTCTCATGCTGTTGTCCTTTCCAGAGATAAAAGCCGAATCAAGGCGATTCGTAACCACACTGTTTTTGTGGCCTTATCATCTGCAATGACAACGAAAGGATTGTTGCGTCTTATCAAAGAGAAAGCGCGAGGTTGCCTATCATTCGGATAGGTTTCACCGATGTCAAAAAAACAAAGGGCGCCGAAGCGCCCTTAAATCATTCAGATATTTTCGCCGTTGCTGGCAATCACTTCTTTGTACCAGTTAAAGCTCTTCTTGCGCGAACGGGACATATCGCCAGTACCGTCGTCATGCTTGTTCACGTAGATAAAACCGTAGCGTTTGTTGTACTGACCGGTGGTGAAGGAAACGCAGTCGATACAGCCCCACGGGGTGTAACCCATCAAATCCACGCCATCGTACGTGACCGCTTTCATCATCTCTGAAACGTGCGCTCGCAGGTAATCGATGCGGTAATCATCATTGATTGAACCGTCTTCTTCGACAGTGTCGTAAGCACCAAAGCCGTTTTCGACGATAAACAGTGGTTTCTGGTAGCGTTCATACAGTTCGCACAGTGCGTAACGCAGGCCAACCGGGTCAATCTGCCAGCCCCAGTCGGATGCTTTCACGAACGGGTTCGGCACGCTGCCCTGGAAGCCGGAAAGCGCATCACCGGTGCCGCCGTCAGCTTTCACCGCGTTGGTCATGTAGTAGCTGAAACCGAGATAATCACACACACCTTCACGCAGGATTTGCTCGTCACCGGCTTCCATTTTGATGTTGAACTCGCGGCGTTCCCACTCGTTTAACACATAAGATGGGTAGTAGCCGCGCAATTGCACGTCGGTAAAGACATAACGCTCACGCATGGATTCCTGCGCGTACATTTGATCTTCTGGTTTGCAGGAGAACGGATACAGCGGCACCATCGCCAGCATGCAGCCGATTTGCATTTCCGGGTTGATGCGATGACCAATCTTCACCGCCATGGCGCTTGCCACAAACTGGTGATGCAGCACCTGATACATCACTTCTTCCGGGTTGTCGTGCTCGGTGTAAACCACGCCAGAGCAGCAGTAACCGAATAGCGGCGCACGCCAGTTACGCTGGTTATTGATCTCGTTAAAGGTCATCCAGTACTTCACTTTGCTCTTGTAGCGTTCAAACACCACTTCGGCAAAACGAACAAAGAAATCGACAACTTTACGGTTAGTCCAGCCACCGTATTCGGTCACAAGGTGGTGCGGCATTTCGAAGTGGGAAAGGGTAATGACCGGCTTGATGTTGTATTTCAGCAGTTCATCGAACATATCGTCGTAGAACTTCAGCCCTTCTTCATTAGGTTGTAGCTCATCACCTTTTGGGAAGATACGCGTCCAGGCAATAGAGGTGCGGAAGCATTTGAAGCCCATTTCGGCAAACAGTGCGATGTCTTCTTTATAACGACCATGGAAATCAATGGCTTCGTGGTTTGGATAAAATTTACCAGGGACAACTTCCTGGGTGATCTCACGCGGTACGCCGTGCGAGCCACCGGTCAACACATCACAAATACTTGGGCCTTTACCTTCTTTGTTCCAGCCACCTTCAACCTGGTGCGCCGCTACCGCGCCGCCCCATAAAAAGTCTTTTGGTAAAGTCAGTTTCTTCATATTTTTTAATCTCACTGTCAGTGCCAGAAATAATGTGCGATACATCACAAAATGGCAGTGCGTTAATAAGCTCTGTTCTGGAGTCTAACAAATGAGAATTAATTGTCACGATATAACAAATCACGGTTATTGTGATTTGTTACATGTAAAAAACAGCCTGTTTTTTTACGCCATTTTCTTAACCAGTTTGCGGCCAATGGTTTCTAAAATATAAATAACAGGAATTTGTGTGGTGATGTCATAAACTCCGCCGACACGGGTAAGTGGAATGTGCCAGGAGATATTAAAATCGGCGAACCTTGCCAGCGCTGAGTTTTCGTGGCTGGTGATGGAGAGTACCTTGCAGTTATGCAGACTGAACTGGCTGGCAAAGCGCAGGATTTCTTCGGTTTCGCCGGAAACGGAAAGCACAATCGCCAGCGCGTTTTTCGCCATGTCATTGGTGACAGGGAAATAAGGGTCATCAATATGGTTGCTAAATTTACCGACGTTAGAGAAGAAGCGAGCGCCATATTTCGCTAATGCGCCAGAGGTGCCTGCGCCAACAAATATAATTCGTTCTGATGAACAAATAATATCAACGGCCTGGTCAATTAAATTATCAAACTCTTCATTATTAGTGCTTTTAAAAAAGCTGATGATTTCGCTTGGGCCAAAATTAACTAACTGCTCATCATTTTGTTCAAGATATAATTTAAAGCGCACACGAAATTCAGAATAACCTTCACAGTTTAATTTGCGACAAAAGCGCAGCACCGTGGTTGTGGAAACGCCCGCCGCATCGGCTAACTCGCGAATAGTCATGTACATCACTTTGTCGCGATTTTTGATGACAAAGTTATAGACCATCATTTCCAGGCCGTTTAGCCTGGCAATTGCTGCATGAGTGAACATTAAATTAACCAGCCTTTTTCGTGCGCACGAGAGTGATAACTAACGACATAGTGCCATATTTCGCCTCAGCTTTCGCCCCCGTAGGGACTTCGTCCGCCAGGCAAATGTGTCTGTGGTGTATGAGTATGGTTATCAACGCTGACAGATTTATTTTAGCGTACAGGTGTTAGCTGGAATTGTTCTCAGTTATGCTAGCTGTGATGTATTTTCACTCTTTTGTCTCACCGGGAGTTGCCACATGGCGGACAAACCATTGATCGCGAAAGGATATTCACTGGCAGAGGAAGTCGCCAACAGTATTAGCCATGGTATCGGGCTGGTGTTTGGGATTGTCGGGTTGGTTTTGTTACTGGTCCAGGCGGTGGAGAGCAACGCCAGTGTGACGGCGATAACCAGTTATAGCTTATATGGTGGCAGCATGATTTTGCTGTTTCTGGCTTCAACGCTGTATCACGCCATTCCACATCAGCGCGCCAAACGCTGGCTGAAGAAATTTGACCACTGCGCAATCTATTTGCTGATTGCCGGGACATACACCCCATTTTTACTCGTTGGTCTTGACTCACCTTTGGCCCGAGGGCTGATGATTGTTATCTGGGGACTGGCTCTGGCGGGTATTCTTTTTAAGTTAACCATCGCGCATCGCTTCAAAGTTTTGTCGCTCGTCACTTATCTGCTGATGGGGTGGCTATCGCTGGTAGTGATTTACCAGATGATCATTAAACTCGCGCCGGGCAGCGTAACGTTGCTGGCTGCGGGCGGTATCATTTACTCGTTAGGCGTTATTTTCTACGTCTGTAAACGCATTCCGTACAACCACGCCATCTGGCACGGATTTGTACTCGGCGGCAGCGTTTGCCACTTTCTTGCAATTTATTTATACATCCATTAATCAACCGTCGCCCGCGTGAGCAGGGCGACGGCGGGTTCTTTTACTCGTCTTCTAATGAATAAGGCAGTCGCTCAATAACAAGCTCACTGCCCACATCATCACGGACACGTAGCACGCTGTCGGCTTCCAGATCGTTATTCATCACTACCTGCACCAATACGCGCCCATCATCAAGCTGACTTGCAGCCAGCACAGTGCCGGTACGACGCCAGTTTTCGCCCATTTTCAGCTCGAGATCTTCGCCCGCTTCCGGCAGACGGCTGGCTTTGCCTGCAAGGAACCACAGCGCACGTTTATTCGCGCCACGGAACTTCGCGCGGGCAACCATTTCCTGGCCTGTGTAACAGCCTTTTTTGAAGCTGATACCGCCAAGTGCCTGAATATTGGTGGCCTGCGGGATGAACTGCGCACTATTTGGAGCATCAATGACCGGAATACCGGCTTCGATCTCTAGCGCCAGCCATTGTTGGCTATCATTGCGCTGCGCTTCACCGTGTAACTTTTCAGCCAGCGCCTGCGCGGTAGCCTCATCGGTGACCAGCATGAAACGCTCGGCAGGGAGGTTAAACCACAGAAGGGTGGTTGCGCCTTCTTGAACGACCGGGTTTGCTTCATCAGGCAGAGCGGTAAACACATTTGCCAAAGCGGCGCGAGCCTGGAAACCTGCCACGCCCAGCAGCACGCTTTCGTCATCAGGTGTGATGGTGACTTTGGAAAACACCGCGTATTTTTTCAGTTCGACAAGTTGCGCGTCGCGCAGATTACGGCGCTCAATCAGCGAAAACCCTTCGCCGCGGTGGAACAGGCGCAGGTTACTCCACATTTTCCCTTTCGCGTCGCAGTGGGCGCAAAGTGTGTGCTGATTTGGTGTCAACTGCGCAACGTCAGCAGTGACCTGGCCTTGCAGGTAGTTTTCTGCATCTTTGCCCGTCACGTTTGCCAAAGCCCAATCATCAAGAGTCATGAGAGTTAGCGGCAGGCGGGCTGCGGCCGTAGGCTGACGTGGAGGAAATGGAGTGAAAGCCATAGAGATGTCCCAGGTTATTGAGCAGAGATATGGCTCAATGGTAAAAGAGCCATTTGGCAATGCAAGCAGTTTGATCATGCGAATTGTGCGCTTACGGGAATTCTCGCAAGGTGAATGCAACGACAACACGTTGCAAATTATTCTCTCGAGAAAGTGCGCAAACGGTAACATTCAGTTAATGCGTGCAATAAAAACACGTTACACTAAGATTTGTATCTTCTTTATCAGATAACCAGGAAAGAGCACATGGATATCAATAACAAAGCCCGAATTCATTGGGCGTGCCGCCGGGGAATGCGCGAGCTGGATATTTCGATTATGCCATTCTTTGAATATGAATATGACTCGTTAAGCGCTGAGGATAAACAATTGTTTGTTCGCTTGCTGGAAAGCGATGATCCAGACCTGTTCAATTGGTTAATGAATCATGGCAAACCGGCAGATACAGAGCTGCAACGGATGGTGACACTGATTCAGACACGGAATAAAGAACGTGGTCCTGTGGCAATCTGATCTTCGCGTCTCCTGGCGTGCACAATGGCTTTCACTATTGGCCCACGGTCTGGTCGCACTGTTTGTGCTGCTGATGCCGTGGCCGATGAGCTACACGCTAATCTGGATGCTACTGCTTTCGCTGGTGGTTTTTGACAGCGTACGTAGCCAGCGCCGTATACATGCCTGCCAGGGCGAAATGAAAATCCTGACCGACTACCACCTGCGTTGGCAAAATCAGGAATGGGAGATCGTGGGTTCACCCTGGATGCTGCGTAGCGGAATGATGTTGCGCTTACGCCGCGTTGGCCGTAAACGCTGCCAGCATTTATGGTTGTCTGCCGACAGCATGGATACAGGCGAATGGCGTGATTTGCGCCGCCTGATGCTGCAACAGCAAGCCAGCGGCAGAGGTCAAGCCTGAGCGGTTTTCAGGCAAACTTCTCGGCCATTTCTACGAGAATTTGATCACACCAGTTTTCGATTCGCTCATCGCTTAAATCGTATTGATTGGTTTCATCAAGTGCCAGGCCTACAAACAGTTGTCCGTCAGCAATCACCGGTTTTGGGCTAGTAAATTCATAGCCTTCAGTTGGCCAGTAGCCAATAAACTGAGCGCCGCGTGGGGCAAGTTTGTCGTGCAACATACCCAGCGCATCCAGGAACCATTCGCCGTAGCCAAGCTGATCGCCCATGCCATAAAGCGCAACCGGTTTGCCTTCAAGATTCAGATTATCCAGTTGATCCCAGACGGCTTCCCAGTCTTCCTGTAATTCGCCGAAATCCCAGGTTGGGATACCGAGAATCAGCACATCGTACTGTTCCATCATGGCCGGTGAATCATCTTTCAGATTGTGAAGTGTCACCAGTTCCGGGCCAATGATGTCACGAATTTTTTCGGCAGCCATTTCGGTGTAACAAGTGCTGGAGCCATAAAAAAGGCCAATGTTCATCGCGTTAATAACTCTTTTAAAAACGTGCAGACTGGCAATTGTATCAGATCCCATTGTGCATCATGCATAATGGACACAATTCGCCAAACGCGGGGCAAGTAAGTGAGGCAGCAGTGGAACAAGATCAGGCCCGAATCGAACAATTTCTTGATGCGCTCTGGCTTGAGCGGAATCTGGCACAGAACACATTAGACTCCTACCGCCGGGATTTAAAGATGGTGGCGGAGTGGCTTGAACGCCATGATTTAGATTTGCTGAATGTCCAGACGGGCGATTTGCAGTCGCTATTTGCTGAGCGTCTTGAAGGCGGCTATAAAGCAACAAGTTCGGCAAGAATGTTAAGTGCGATGCGCCGATTGTTTCAGTATCTCTATCGTGAAAAACTTCGCGATGACGACCCCAGCGTGATGTTGTCATCGCCAAAATTACCGCAGCGTTTGCCGAAAGATTTAAGCGAAGCGCAGGTCGAACGCTTGCTACAAGCACCTTGTATCGACCAGCCTATCGAGTTACGTGATAAAGCCATGCTCGAATTATTGTATGCTACCGGGCTGCGTGTTTCTGAATTAGTCGGCCTGACAATGAGTGATATGAGTCTGCGTCAGGGCGTGGTGCGAGTTATCGGTAAAGGTAACAAAGAGCGCCTGGTGCCGATGGGTGAGGAAGCGGTTTATTGGGTAGAAAACTACCTTGAGCACGGTCGCCCGTGGCTGCTTAATGGCGTGTCGATTGATACCGTTTTCCCCAGTAATCGCGCGCAACAAATGACGCGACAGACATTCTGGCACCGCATCAAACATTACGCGGTGCAGGCGGGAATCGACAGCGAGAAGCTGTCCCCCCATGTTCTCAGGCATGCTTTTGCGACGCATTTACTGAACCATGGCGCAGATTTACGAGTCGTACAAATGTTGCTTGGGCATAGTGATTTGTCCACCACACAAATTTATACGCATGTAGCGACTGAGCGGTTACGCAAGCTACATCAACAGCACCACCCACGTGCGTGAGTGGCAGAAGATAAAGGAATCATCATGAAAAAGCGTTTGTGGCTGCTCCCATTATTAGCGGCCTCTGTGTCCGGTTTTGTTCATGCTGACGACGCAGCAATCAAGCAGTCTCTTGCGAAGTTAGGTGTGCAAAACGCTGACATTCAGCCAGCACCTGTTGCGGGCATGAAAACGGTACTAACCGATAGCGGTGTTCTGTATGTGACTGAAGACGGTAAACATTTCATTCAAGGGCCGCTGTACGATGTCAGCGGTGCGCAGCCGGTTAACGTCACCAACAAACTGCTGGTGGGTAAACTGAACGCGCTCGAAAAAGAGATGATCGTCTATAAAGCGCCACAGGAAAAACACGTTATTACTGTGTTTACCGACATCACTTGCGGCTATTGCCACAAGTTGCACGAAGAGATGAAAGACTACAACGCGTTGGGGATTACCGTGCGTTATCTGGCTTTCCCGCGTCAGGGTCTGCAAAGTCAGACAGAAAACGACATGAAAGGCATCTGGTGCGCAAAAGACCCTAAAAAAGCCTTCGATGCGGCGATGAAAGGTGAAGCCGTTGCCGGTGGAACGTGTGACATGAACATCGCCAATCATTACAACCTCGGCGTGCAGTTTGGTATCCAGGGAACGCCGGCAATTGTACTGAGCAATGGTACCGTGATTCCTGGCTATCAAGGGCCGAAAGAGATGAAACAAATGCTGGATGCGCACCAGCAGCTTACGAATATTGGCGGGTAGTGGACGGGTGAAACAGCAAACACAACTTCGCCGTCGTACCGTTGATGAATCCGTCGTGCTGCCTCAGCAACTGCATCCACTCTTAAAGCGCCTGTACGCCAGTCGCGGTGTGCAGGGTGAGCAAGACCTCGAACGTAGTGTGAAAGGTATGTTGCCCTGGCAGCAACTCAACGGCATGGATAAAGCCGTTGAGTTGTTACACAACGCTTTCCGCGAAGGTTTGCGCATTATCGTGGTCGGCGATTTTGATGCTGATGGTGCAACCAGCACCGCACTGAGCGTGCTGGGGCTGCGCAGCCTTGGTTGCCAAAATATCAGTTACCTCGTTCCAAACCGCTTTGAAGATGGTTACGGTTTAAGCCCTGAAGTGGTGGATCAAGCTCATGCGCGCGGCGCGCAAATGATTTTGACCGTCGATAACGGCATCTCATCTCATAGCGGCGTTGAACGCGCTCATGAGCTGGGAATTCCTGTGGTGGTGACTGACCACCACTTACCGGGGCCTGAGTTGCCAGCGGCAGAAGCCATCATCAACCCGAATCTGGTCGATTGTGAGTTTCCATCAAAGTCCCTTGCAGGTGTTGGCGTCGCTTTTTATCTGATGCTGGCGCTGCGCGCGCATTTACGCGAATGCGGCTGGTTTGAACAGCAAGGTTTGGCGATTCCCAACCTGGCAGAACTGCTGGATTTAGTGGCGTTAGGTACGGTGGCCGATGTCGTGCCGCTGGATACCAATAACCGGATTTTGACCTGGCAGGGCCTGAGCCGAATTCGTGCGGGGAAATGCCGTCCGGGCATCAAAGCGCTGCTCGAAGTCGCGAACCGTGAACCTCAAAAACTGGCAGCCAGCGATTTAGGTTTTGCTTTAGGGCCGCGTCTGAATGCGGCGGGGCGTCTGGATGATATGTCAGTCGGCGTTGCGTTGCTGCTCAGTGAAAACATCGGCGAAGCGCGCATGCTTGCCAATGAACTTGACGCGCTAAATCAGACGCGCAAAGAAATTGAGCAGGGGATGCAGGTCGAAGCGCTGACGCTATGCCAGCAGCTCGAACACAGTAACGATGAATTGCCGTATGGTCTCGCAATGTATCACCCGGAATGGCATCAGGGGGTGGTCGGCATCCTGGCATCACGGATAAAAGAGCGCTTTAACCGCCCGGTTATCGCCTTTGCGCCAGCGGGTGACGGCACGCTGAAAGGCTCCGGGCGTTCAGTGCAAGGTTTGCATATGCGTGATGCTCTCGAGCGTCTTGATACCCTGCATCCTGGTTTGATGCTGAAATTCGGTGGCCATGCGATGGCTGCGGGTTTGTCGTTGGAAGAAGCCAAATTTGAAGAGTTCCGTAAGCTGTTTGGCGAACTGGTGGGTGAATGGCTCGACCCTGCGCTGCTGCAAGGTGTGGTGTGGTCAGATGGTGCTATTACTGCGCAAGAAATGACGCTGGAAATCGCAGAAATGCTGCGTGATGCCGGGCCGTGGGGGCAGATGTTCCCCGAGCCACTGTTTGACGGCAAATTCCGTTTATTACAGCAACGGCTGGTGGGTGAACGCCATTTGAAAGTCATGGTGGAGCCCGTTGGCGGCGGCCCGCTTATCGACGGGATTGCCTTTAACGTCGACACCGCATACTGGCCGGATAACGGCGTGCGTGAAGTCGAACTGGCTTTCAAGCTTGATGTGAACGAGTTTCGCGGCAACCGCAGTGTTCAATTACTCATCGATCATATCTGGCCGATCTAGCCCCGTTATCACCTCAATTACTTGGCTATAAGCCAGACAAAACTATAAAAAGCGGCGTAATTCCGGTAAACTTTCCGGTTTACGACCGCATTTTCGTCTTCTGTCATCAACATAAGATAATACAGACCATGTTTGAAATTAACCCGGTAAAAAACCGCATCCAGGACCTCACCGAACGCAGCGACGTTCTTAGGGGGTATCTTTGACTACGATGCCAAGAAAGAGCGCCTGGAAGAAGTAAACGCAGAGCTGGAACAGCCTGATGTGTGGAACGAACCTGAGCGCGCGCAAGCGTTAGGTAAAGAGCGTTCTGCACTGGAAGCCATTGTCGATACCTTAGACCAAATGACTCAGGGGCTGGAAGATGTTAACGGCTTGCTGGAATTGGCCGTCGAAGCCGACGACGAAGATACCTTCAATGAAACCATTGTTGAGATAGACCAACTCGAAGCCAAACTGGCGCAGTTGGAATTCCGTCGTATGTTCTCCGGCGAATACGACAGCGCGGATTGCTATATCGACATTCAGGCAGGTTCTGGCGGCACCGAGGCGCAAGACTGGGCCAGCATGTTGATGCGTATGTATCTGCGTTGGGCAGAAGCGCGTGGTTTCAAAACTGAAATCATTGAAGAGTCTGAAGGTGAAGTCGCCGGGATTAAATCCGTGACTATTCGCATTCAGGGTGAATATGCCTTTGGCTGGTTGCGTACCGAAACTGGCGTGCATCGCCTCGTGCGTAAAAGCCCATTCGATTCCGGTGGCCGTCGCCATACCTCCTTTAGCTCCGCTTTCGTGTATCCAGAAGTGGATGACGACATTGATATCGAAATCAATCCAGCGGATCTGCGTATCGACGTTTACCGTGCATCGGGCGCTGGTGGTCAGCACGTTAACCGTACAGAATCTGCGGTACGTATTACCCACCTTCCGACCAATACCGTGACTCAGTGCCAGAACGATCGTTCGCAACATAAGAACAAAGATCAGGCGATGAAGCAGATGAAGGCGAAGTTATACGAGCTGGAAATGCAGAAGAAAAATGCTGAGAAGCAGTCGCTGGAAGACAACAAATCGGATATCGGCTGGGGCAGCCAGATTCGTTCTTACGTACTGGACGACTCCCGTATCAAAGACTTGCGTACTGGTGTAGAAACCCGTAACACGCAGGCGGTACTGGATGGCGATCTGGACAAATTTATCGAAGCAAGTTTGAAAGCAGGGTTATGAGGAACCAACATGTCTGAACAACAAGAGCAGGGCACCGAAGCGGTTGATCTTAACAATGAACTGAAAGCACGCCGCGAGAAGCTGGCAGGCCTGCGTGAGCAGGGCATCGCTTTCCCAAATGATTTCCGTCGCGATCACACCTCTGACCAACTGCACGCTGACTTCGACGCTAAAGAGAACGAAGAGCTGGAAGAGCTGGGCATCGAAGTTGCCGTTGCGGGCCGTATGATGACGCGCCGTATTATGGGTAAAGCGTCTTTCGTGACTCTGCAAGATGTCGGTGGCCGCATTCAGCTTTACGTTGCCCGTGATGATTTGCCTGAAGGCATCTACAACGAGCAGTTCAAAAAGTGGGATCTTGGCGATATCCTGGGCGCTCGCGGCAAGCTGTTCAAAACCAAAACCGGTGAGCTTTCAATTCACTGTACTGAGCTGCGTCTGCTGACCAAAGCATTGCGTCCGCTGCCAGACAAATTCCACGGTTTGCAGGATCAAGAAGCGCGTTATCGTCAGCGTTATTTGGATTTGATCTCCAACGATGAATCCCGCAAGACCTTTAAAATTCGCTCTCAGATCATGGCTGGCGTCCGTAACTTCATGGTTAACCGTGGCTTTATGGAAGTTGAAACCCCAATGATGCAAGTCATCCCTGGTGGTGCTTCTGCGCGTCCTTTCATCACCCACCACAATGCGCTGGACATCGATATGTACCTGCGTATAGCGCCGGAACTGTATCTGAAACGTCTGGTTGTAGGTGGCTTCGATCGCGTCTTCGAAATCAACCGTAACTTCCGTAACGAAGGCATTTCTCCACGTCATAACCCAGAGTTCACCATGATGGAACTCTATATGGCGTATGCGGATTACAAAGATCTGATCGAGCTGACCGAATCTCTGTTCCGTACTCTGGCACATGACGTGCTGGGTACAGCACAGGTTCAGTACGGCGAAGAGGTGTTTGACTTCGACCAGCCGTTCGCAAAACTGACCATGCGCGAAGCTATCAAGAAATACCGCCCGGAAACCGATATTGCGGATCTGGACGATATGGCTAAGGCTCTGGAAATCGCAGCGGCTATCGGCATCAAAGTTGAGAAGAGCTGGGGCCTGGGCCGCGTAGTGACAGAAATCTTTGAAGAAGTGGCTGAAAGCCATCTGATTCAGCCGACCTTCATCACCGAATACCCGGCAGAAGTTTCTCCACTGGCGCGTCGTAACGACGAAAATCCAGAAATCACTGACCGCTTCGAGTTCTTCATCGGTGGCCGTGAAATCGGTAACGGTTTCTCCGAGCTGAACGATGCAGAAGATCAGGCTCAGCGCTTTGCAGACCAGGTTTCTGCAAAAGACGCAGGCGACGACGAAGCGATGTTCTTCGACGAAGACTACGTGACGGCTCTGGAGCACGGCTTGCCGCCAACAGCGGGTCTGGGCATTGGTATCGACCGTATGGTTATGCTGTTCACAAACAGCCACACCATCCGCGACGTTATCCTGTTCCCGGCACTGCGCCCGGTTAAGTAAGTGGTACTCGTTCCTCCCTGCGTCACTGCGGGGAGGAACATCTTCTTTTCAGTTAATGTATTCCGAGGATTAGTTTGCGCAAGGAAAGCACAGTCAGAAAATGGTCACTCAACGCCATCGTCCTGCTCCTGGGCCTGTTTCTCGTCGCTTGCTCATCAAACAAAGCGAGCACTTCTAAAGCCTCCGCAGGAAACTATAGCGGGCCGGTTTACACCGTTAAACGTGGCGACACACTCTATCGAATTTCACGCATAACCGGCTCAAGTGTTGGCGAGTTGGCGCGTCTTAATGGCATTTCCGCGCCTTATACCCTGGAAGTCGGGCAAAAGCTTCGCGTCAAAGGCAGCTCCGGTTCTTCCTCGAAGAAAACGGCGGTGGCAAAAACATCCAAACCACGTTCATCTTCGACCAGCAGCGTTGCTAAAGTGGCAGCACCTCCTGTGGGATCAAAATGCTGGCGCTGGCCGACAACGGGCAAAGTGATCGTGCCGTTCTCTAATAGCGATGGCGGCAACAAAGGCATTGATATCGCGGGCAAACGCGGGCAACCCATTTACGCCTCTGCCGCTGGAACCGTGGTTTATGTCGGCAACCAGCTTCGTGGCTACGGCAATCTGGTGATGATTAAACATAATGAAGACTACATCACCGCCTACGCGCACAACGAAACGACGCTTGTGAACACCAGCCAAAAAGTGGCTGCCGGGCAGAAAATTGCCACCATGGGCAGCAGCGGTTCAGATTCTGTGAATCTACATTTCCAGATTCGCTATCGCGCGACCGCCATTGATCCGCAGCGTTATTTGCCTCCTGCGGGCAGTAAACCTTCCTGCTAATGATTAAAAGCCAGAGTTAATCTGGCTTTTAATAAATCCCCTCGCGCTTGATCTCTGTCACGCATTACCCTGCGTTCATGACTAATAATGCTAAACACTTCGATTCATAATATGAATGGTTAATATTTTGCAAAATAATAACTGAGTTATAACGAATATAACGAGGTTGATGCAGTTATGATATTTACCAGCCATTCAATGTTAATGGTGAGTAGCAAATAATGACAATACGTATTAACGCAGACCAAATAATAGATACCTTTATCCGGTATACAAAAATCAACACCACATCCGTTCCAGATAATCTACAACTCCCAAGCTGTGAAAATCAGTACCAATTAGCGCAACTTGTCGCCAGCGAATTTGCTGATGTTAGCGATATTCAAGCCACGGTTCATGATAACGCGATTACCGTTTTGAGCCTGCCGGCAAACAGCCCTGATATGCCAGCCATCGTGTTCTTTGCGCATCTCGATACCGCGCCGGATAACGCGAATGACACCCACGCTGTACGCGTGAAAAACTATGACGGCACAGATATCGTGCTGCCTGCCACGGGTGAAGTGATTGCCGTTGAGGCGTTCCCGGAACTGTTGAACTATGTCGGCCAGGATATCATTACTACTGATGGTACCAGCCTGCTGGGCGCTGACGATAAAGCGGCGATTGCGGCGGCGGTTGAAGCCATTCGCTATATGATTGCGACGCCTGACTTTAAGCATGGTGATATCAAACTGGTGTTATTGCCAGATGAAGAAATAGGTATTCGCGGTGCTAAAGCATTAAACGTTGCCGAATTAAATGCAGACTTTGGTATTTGCCTCGATTGCTGCGGTATCGGTGAATATGTGATTGAAAACTGGTATGCGGGCAGTGCAAAAATGACCTTTAAAGGCGTCACTGCCCATCCCATGAGTGCAAAAGGGAAACTGGTTAATGCATTATTAATCGCAAATGAAGTTATTAATGCACTACCTGAAACCGAACGCCCTGAATTAACTGAAGGTCGTGAAGGGTATTTCTGGGTGAATAAATTCACGGGTAACACCGTCAGCGCAACACTTGAAATTGCACTGCGCGATTTTGAATTCGATGGCTACCAGAATAGAAAATCCACACTGCGCTTAATTACCAAACAGCTTCAAAATCGCTTCGGCCAGGACAATATTACTCTGGAGTTATCTGATACCTACGACAACGTCAAAGCGGGTCTGGATAAAAAGCCGGAGATTATTGCCAGCGTGCAACAGGCGATGCGTAACCTGAATATCGAACCGAAGCCACTCATTATGCGTGGCGGTTATGATGGCAGCGTTATCACGCCAGCGGGTCTACCGACGGTGAATATCTTTACCGGTGCCCATAATTTCCACTCAACTAAAGAATTTCTGCCCGCAGAATCTTTGCGCCTGGCCAGTGAAATGCTGTTGGAAATTATCGCCCTAAGTGCTCAAGAGGTTTGCGCGTGAATAAGTGGATAATCGAGTTTGTTCTGTACGCCGTGTATATGGTTTTTGGTGCCGCCTGGGCCACCACCGGTGCGGTAATGCCGCAAATCATGGCCGATTTTAATATTGATGTATCGCATGCGGCGTTAATGTCTAACGTGATTCTATGGGCGAAGATTTTAGGTGCTTTTTGTACTTCAATTCTTACCGCACAGTTAGGCGCTAAGAAATCGTATTTACTCGGCTGTGTGCTGACGGGGTTATCGGTATTAATTCCGTGGACCAATAATTTCGATTTATTGCTGATGATTCGCTTTATGGGCGGCCTGGGCGGCGCAATTTGCCTGGTATCACTGGTGCCGACCGTGGCGCGTTTCTTCGACAATAAAACGGCATCTGCGCTAAACAGTCTGAACTGCACTTCTAATATTATCGGCACGATTATCGCGCTGACGTTAGCCGCGAGCTTGTCGGTATATTTCGGCGGCTGGAGAAATCTGCTGGCGGTGTATGGTCTGATTACTTTAGTACTCGGCGCGGTTTGGTTCATCTTCTTTACTGATGAAGACGTTGTCGTGAGCAAAGCCAGTCACGATGCCAGCGCGGATAAAATGCGCATCCTGAAAGATGCCATTTTCAACCGCGTGGTGTGGGGGATGATTGCCCAATACACCGGGGCAATGATCATGATGATTTTCATGTTCACCTTCCTGCCGTTGTATTACGCGAAATACGCGCACCTGCCGCCAGAATCTCACGCTCATCTGAGCGGGACGGTGAACCAGGTGGGGATTATGCTCGGGGCGATAGCGGGCCCGTTCTGCAAAGCGCGTGGCTACCACTATAAAAACTGGCTGTTTAGCTCCAGCATTGTGATGGCGATGACCACCTTTATTATGCTGTTCGCGACCAATGACATCCTGATTCTGGTTTGTTCGTTCCTGACCGGTTTTGTATTTGCGACCTGGTTTGCCTTTATCTTCTCGATTCCAAAAGAGACGTTAAAAGGCGCAAATACTCAAACCGTGACCTACACCATGTCGACATTTTGGGTGTGTACGTTTGTTATCGCCACCGCAAACAGCCAGCTAATTGGCTGGTCTATCGATGCAACCGGTGGGTTCACCATGGGCTTCATTTGGGTATTTGCGTTAATGGTCGTTTCCCCAATTGTGGCGCTGTTTGTGTTCCCGAAAAAAGCGCTGAGTCAGGCTTAATGAAGCAGGGGAAACCGATGGTTTCCCCTGTTTAATAAAAACAATCGCTTAATAATCCATCACATAACTTAAAAGGCGCTTGCCAGTAAAAGCTGAACGTCTATAATGCCTACGCACTTCAAAGCGGGTGTAGTTCAATGGTAGAACGGCAGCTTCCCAAGCTGCATACGAGGGTTCGATTCCCTTCGCCCGCTCCAGTTCTCCTGAATAATCAACAAGTTAGATTATTCAGTTAGTTACGTTGCCCTGCAAAGCAGGTACAACTTAAACTACCCATTGTACTACGCCCGCACCTGCCGCGTGTGTGGTCAGTGGTATAAGGGGAGCATACCACCACGCTGGCAGTAGTTCCAAGTTCATACTGCGACAGTCCAACATGAACAGCAGATGCCTTCACCAGGGCTTTAAAACTCTCCCAAAACTTTTAACTGTTCCACACTTAGCGCGGTGTCCCGTACCAGCCTGTCGTGATGACACGCCACGGATAAACGAGCAAATGTTGGGAAGCCTAACCAGTCCGGGAAAGGGACTGGCTCTGCCGTGGTGTTCACCGAGCCATAAATGATCGGTACTCGATAAGAGAGCGGTTAACTGACAATCTGATGATACGCCTTCGGCGCTTTCTGTTGGTGTGCCCAACACGGCGCTAAATGATCTCTATTGCCTTTCACTGGCTGTTACTTTTTAAATTTTTTGTTGATTCACTCGGGCGGAGAGTTGCTCGTGGTTTTCTTTTCTTTCGCTATAACGATCTGCAAGGTACTCAGTGTGGCCTTTCAAAATCAGTGTGATTTTGAATAGTTCCTCCATCACATCAACAATGCGGTCGTAATAAGAAGATGGTTTCATTCGTCCATCATCATCAAACTCTTGCCAGGCTTTTGCCACCGATGATTGGTTAGGGATAGTAAACATCCTCATCCAGCGCCCAAGGACACGCATCTGATTAACGGCATTAAATGATTGAGAGCCGCCACAAACCTGCATCACTGCCAGAGTTTTTCCTTGAGAAGGGCGGATCGCTCCTTCTGTTAAAGGAATCCAGTCTATTTGGGCTTTCAGAATGCTACTCATCGCACCGTGCCTTTCTGGAGAACTCCACACCATACCATCACACCATCGAACCAGGCTCCGTAGCTCCTGCACCTTTGGGTGAGTTTCTGGTGCATCATCAGGAAGTGGTAAACCTGATGGATTAAAGATTTTCACCTCAGCCCCCATTTCCGTAAGCAATCGCCCGGCTTCTTCGGCACTAAATCGACTAAATGATCGCTGACGTACTGAGCCGTAAAGGATGAGAAAGCGAGGAGAGATAGCTGAACCTCCGATCCTTTCAGCTATGGTTGCATCAAAGCAATCAGTATCAAGGGCAGGGAATGTCTTCATGTCGTTACTCCAGAGTTTTTACGCTATGCTTTACTTTTAACACATATGAATTAACATATGTATTCGTTTTTGACTGGGGCTGCTCACAGATGTTACCTGTTCAACTTTTCAAGCTACTTGCAGACGAGACACGCACGACGATTATTCTGTTACTGCGTGAGGCTGGGGAACTTTGTGTTTGCGAGCTATGTTCGGTCACTAACCAATCTCAGCCAAAGGTTTCAAGGCACATAGCTTTGCTACGAGATGCCGGACTGGTGCTGGATCGCCGTGAAGGAAAATGGATTTATTATCGACTTTCACCACACATGCCAGCATGGGCGGCTTCAATCATCGACACAGCCTGGAGTAGCCAGCGCGATGAAGTACGACAATCTTTGAATAACGTAAACACCGCTGTTTGCGGATGATAACAAAAATACATTCACCAAATCGAATGTGTTTAAGGGGTTCGGAATGTTATTGGCAGGAGCAATCTTCGTACTAACCATTGTCTTTGTTATTTGGCAACCTCGCGGCCTTAGTATTGGCTGGACTGCCTCAATTGGTGCGGTGCTGGCTTTAGTTACGGGGGTTATACAGATAAATGACATCCCGGTTGTATGGCACATTGTCTGGAATGCTACCGCAGCTTTTATCGCGGTTATCATCATCAGCTTACTGCTTGATGAGTCTGGCTTCTTTGAATGGTGCGCTTTACATGTTGCCCGGTGGGGTAATGGACATGGGCGGCTGCTATTCACTTATATAGTGTTACTGGGGGCGGCTGTTGCTGCTCTGTTTGCTAATGATGGCGCAGCGCTGATTCTTACGCCGATTGTCATTGCTATGCTATTGGCGCTGGGATTCAGTAAAGGAACAACGCTGGCTTTCGTTATGGCAGCGGGGTTTATTGCTGATACGGCAAGTTTACCGCTGATCGTATCTAATCTTGTGAATATTGTTTCTGCTGACTTCTTCAAACTGGGGTTCAGTGATTACGCTTCTGTGATGGTTCCGGTGGATTTTGCCGCTATTGCAGCCACTCTTGCTGTACTTCACTTGTTCTTCCGTAAAGACATTCCAGCCGTTTACGAACTTTCCCGACTGAAAGCACCAGCAGAAGCTATTAAAGATCCGGCAACATTCAGAACAGGCTGGATAGTGTTATTGCTTCTCTTGATAGGTTTTTTTGTGCTCGAACCTCTTGGAATCCCTGTAAGTGCTATTGCGGCAGTTGGGGCGTTAATACTCTTCCTCGTTGCTAAACGAGGGCATTCGATCAATACGGGCAAGGTGTTGCGTGGTGCGCCTTGGCAGATTGTAGTGTTCTCGCTCGGTATGTACCTGGTTGTTTATGGTCTGCGTAATGCAGGACTCACCGAACATCTTTCGGGTGTTCTAAACCAGTTTGCGGATAGAGGTCTCTGGGCCGCAACGCTGGGAACCGGCTTCTTATCTGCATTCTTGTCATCCATCATGAACAACATGCCTACTGTTTTGATTGGCGCTTTGTCGATTGATGGGAGTACGGCATCAGGGGTTATCAAGGAAGCGATGATCTATGCCAACGTGATTGGCTGCGATCTGGGGCCAAAAATCACACCTATAGGGAGCCTTGCTACGCTGCTTTGGTTACATGTCCTTGATCAGAAAAGCATAAAAATAAGTTGGGGGTATTACTTCCGGGTGGGCGTGATTATGACGCTGCCTGTGCTGTTCGTTACCCTCAGTGCGCTGGTGTTGCGCTTGTCGTTTTCCCTGTAAGTTAAGAGAAGAACCATGACTGATATAACCATTTACCACAATCCAGCATGTGGAACATCCCGTAATACGCTGGCTTTGATTCAGAATAGCGATGTTGAACCGACCGTGATTCTCTACCTGGAAAATCCACCAAGCAGAGATCAACTTTCAGAGTTGATCAGCGCAATGGGGATCAGTGTTCGAGCATTACTGCGGAAAAATGTAGAACCATACGAGCAACTTGGTTTAGCAGAGGATCGTTTTACCGATGAAGAAATGATTGAGGCAATGCTGAGCCACCCTATTTTGATCAATCGTCCGATTGTCGTTACACCACTTGGAACGCGCCTCTGCCGTCCATCTGAGGTTGTGTTGGAGATTCTACCAAATCCTCAAAAAGGCGAGTTTATTAAAGAAGATGGTGAAAAGGTCGTTGATAAGGATGGCAAGCGACTGATTTAACCATAATCTATTCCGCATCATCCGTGTTAAATGTGCGTGTGTATTGGCAAGACATTGACCGGGTGATGTGGGTGAATGTGTATATCGAGTTACAATATACGCATAGCCGTTTTCCGTTCGGCAGTTCTTGCTCGTCTGTCAGTTGCATTGTTATACGGCCTGCATATGCTGCCAGAGGCTGATACGCCAGCAGGGTTAACAAAGTTAAAACTGACACTGATGGTGCTTTTACTGTACGTTTTTTCATCTACGCGTCCCCATGTTGTTAAATGTTCAGATCGTAGGTCTGATTCACTTCGTCTTGCGTAATATCGAGGTACGTCATGGTGACCGTCGGGCTGCTGTGGTTCAGCATCTTGGATATTGTCTCGATGGGTACACCGCGTTCCCACAACGCACGCCCGCGACACTTGCGGGCGCTGTGTGTCCCGATGTTTTTATCCGTCACCATCTCCCCAGCCTCACTGAATGCCCTACTGGCTGACTCTCTGGTGACTGGCCTCGCAGCCTGGCCCTTCACGCGGTTTGATCGGGACTGAAACAGGAATATATCTTCGGGATATGCCGCACGGCGGCGGTTGATAATCTCCCGCGCCTTTTCGTTAATCGGGATAACCCGCGCTTTTTTCGTCTTGCCCTCTGTGATGCGGATTTCCGTCCCGGCAACATCTTTATAAGTCAGTGCCAACAGATCACTAATGCGTAACGCCAGGTTGAGATTAAGCGCCCAGGCGTCTGCGTAGGTCTCATTGCGATACCTCAAAACCTTCTCAATTGCTGCTGCTTCTTCCAGCGTTGGCGCGTTTGTTTTTGCCATGATTTGTGCTCCATTAATCGTTCTGATGAGTGAATGATTGATCGTTAAGTCGATCATTGTAAAGAACTTTTTTGATCATTTTCCTTTGGTCACAATAAATGTGATGGATGCAACCCAGCCCCGCCGGGAGGCATACCAACAAGGGCCATGCCGGAGGCTGGCTGGTCGGGAAATATCCTGCGGACTCAGAGCACGGTTAGTATCTTCGGACTTGGAAAACGGTTAAGTGCCCGCCTGGCTGGTTCAATAAAAATGAAATGTAATTTCAAAATATCTTGGCGGTTGACTTATCGAGTCCTCGCCCGGTTCCTGGTCGCCTGGCTGAACTTCGTCAATGTATGCAAAGAATTGAATTTTCATTCACATTTCGGCTTGTTCTATTCATCTGGTGACTGCATAAAACCACGATACGGCGGCGGCAGAGACGGCAAGGCGATAAAAGTTATTATTATTCAGTTGGTTGCTTGTATTCCTCCTTGCTTAGGTCACACTTGAATACAGTGTGACCTAACTTAGAGTGTCGCTTCTTTGCCTGCCTGCTGGAGTCAGATTCCCCACCAACACGACACCAGCGCCCGGCGATATTCCCCAGACCTCCGGCCCTGGTCTTGACCTCATCCCACAACATGTACGGCCTCAGCCTTTCCACCATCCGGCAAGCCCTCCCACGCTTCACCAGAAGCACACCATGACGTTTTCCCACAATAGGTACATCACGATTACCATGATCCTGAGCGCCTCTCTCAGAGGCTCCCAGAGGCCAAAAAAGCGATGATTTTTCGATGTTTTTTGAGAATGAAACGGCTTTTTATTATTTTAGACAAAAGTTAAGGGGTGATCATGATTGTTGTTTAGCCCACATCTAAAGGGGCAACCCTGCATTATTGGCAGACAAATTTAACGAACCCGCGCCAGTCGGGGCGCTCAGGCCATACCGCTGTATAACTTACACCTTAGCGAACACCCATACTTGACCACAACCACACGAGGGAAGTCGCCCGGATGGGGCGAGATAGGGCAGATTTGGGGCTGATTTCGGGGTATTTATCGGCTATTTATTTTGAGAAAAGATCGCCAGAGGTGGGACAGCACATCGTGCGTTTGTTTCTGCATTACCAGTGGATACGCCACCAACACGACGACGTTTTGACTCAGCGGCGTTCTGACTGGGAGAGGCCAGCCATTAACGCAACAGTTATATTTTAAGACCTCGCTACGCTCACCCTTCGGGCTTCGGTAATTAACGCAACAGTTATTAGAGATCTCCGCTCTCTCTTCCCTGGCCGGGAAGAACGCTCCACCCTACGGGCTACGATCTCCAACTAACTTACTAATTAAAAACAAAAAAATTAAGACTGATTCTATAAGACTTCACTCTGCTCACCCTCCGGGCTTCGGTCTTATAAATAATTATAAAGAAGATTTTTTTGTTTCTTTTTTGTTGTTTTGTTGTTGTGTTTGTTTACAACGCTACGCTGAACCCTTAGCTATCTAAGTGTTTTCGCTGGGTTGTGACCATACGCTACAACACTAAGACCCCAGCCCAATCGCGTGTAAACGCTCTTGGTGGGGTTGTAAGGCTACGGCAATGGGCTAACTGCCTACGGCAGGCCAGCCACCTTTTGGGCAGCAAGGCGACAGCCGCGCAGTATTTGGACACATTGTCACGAGGAGTGTAACCCGCAGAGTCAATGGGGGCGGCGAGGGTGGCGGGGGGTATAACAAGCAAACATCATGCCAATCCGTCACAGGCTTAACAGGAAGCCCGTAGAGCGATTTAAACACCTCAGGCAATACGAACGTAGCGGGTAGGCATCAGAACGCAGCACAGGGCGTTACAGAGCGTTTAAAAATAATTTGACATTGAAATCTGACTTGTGCCATAGTAAGATTTGGAAATCATTTTAATTCAAATAATGTCTTGCGAATGACAATCATTACTGATAACATGGTTTTTAACAAATAAGGTGCATCTACCGCCCGGTGATGGCTCCTGACTAAATGGGTTTCACGATTAGAACCTCCGAGAATAATTTCAATAACTCACGGAGAACCCAAAATGAACAAACCTAAATCCCAACGCATCACCCTATCCACCATGACAGGCGAGCAGATCGCAGACGCCATCATGTACGGCACATACACCAAAACCGCACTTTGGTCTTTCATTAGCCGTAGTGGTGGCGCTGACGCTGCACACGCGAAGTACCCGCAGCTTGCCGTTGCACTTCATATCCTGAAACAGGAAAAGAAAAAGGCAAAGAGCGCCCGAGCGGTCAAGGCGATCCTGAAACCACTATCCCGCCAGTTTGCTGATGGTCAATCCCTGACTGAGATTCTGGCCCCGGTGCTCCAGGGTTACCGCCGTCTGTACCGTGAAAAACTCAATCTGATTATGACGCCCGAGCAGGTGATCATGTTCCTTGTTGCCACTGATGGTGTGGAGAACCTGGAACAACACGGTTACAGCTTCGCTGGCGACTTCGCGACTTCGCGACTTCGCGACATTGCCAACAGTGTGAACCCATCCGGCGCAACGCCGGGCCAATCAAATTGCCTCAAATAGGGCAGACCAACCAAAAACGCAAGCCATGCAGGCCGCCGAATTCTGATCGCTCACCCGCGATAGCAGGATCAATTCCGCATATGCATTTTTAGGAGGAAAATTGGCACGACCCGTATTTAAAATTGATAACCAAACAGCAAAACGTTTTTTACTTAACTACGCCACGTTTTACGAATTACCCCGATGGGCAAATGACATTATCAGGGGAGCGAAGGGCCAGATTAAAACCGGCACTAATCAGGTTAGCTCATCCGCCGTTTTCCGGTTGGTTCAATCGCTGGAAGTAATCAGCACTCAAACAGTAGCGGCGACTCTAAATCGTAAACGGCTGGCAGTTGATGGGGAAGTATACTGCCAGCGAATGATTGAGTATTACACAAGTGCCGCCCGATGCGCTTCACAGGGCATAACGCACCAGTTGCAGAAACATTCCCAGCAAAACGAAAATCACCAATTCACCATTCCAGTGTACAACCTAACCAATACGGATCGTGAATACGCACGGCGCTTGGCTATCGCTGGCTCAACAGATGAGCTACAGCGATTCCTGAATGGTTCTACATCTAAAGCCGCTGCGTGACAACTAAAGAGGACAAATGATTGAGAAACGCAAGGCGTTGACCGCCACCCAGAACACAGACCTACCCGAACCACTACCAGATTCAGAACTCCCAGACTTAACGCTATTGTTTAAGTGCCGCTCGCGCGATGTGGACGTGTTGCGGAAATGTAAACACATGCTCATTGCCGGAATGCCGCCCGGAAAGGTCGCGCTGATCTGTAGGCTTCCGCTGGATCGCGTTATCGAACTGTACAATAGCTCATACAATCCGCGTTGCCGTCGATTTGCCAAAACTAACAGCTATACCAACGCCAGGTTAGCGCTGACCAGCTTCAACGAGGGTGCAACGCTCGCAGATATCTGCACGGCGCTGGGCCTTTCATTGTACTGGGTAGTTATGTCGCTGCGTCAAAACGGGGTTGCTGAATCCTCGATCAATGCACGAATGCCGCCAGCAAATGATCCTCTCTACATTGAGTTTATTATGGTTTCTAAACGGAAGGCCGCGAGCCGTTTTAAACCAATCCAGATAAACCCGGTGAGACGAATCAGTAAGAACCAGGCAGGCAAGCCAGGGCCATTAACCAGGCCGCAACCGTGAGTCAGACCGCGACGGTCTGAAAGTGTCCAGCATTGAACCTCATAGACATTTTGCCCTACCTGCCGTTGCTGGCTGGCGCATTTACGTGCGTCCTCGACGGTCTAACCCTGTACAGGAAATATAAGAATGAAGACAACATTGCAAAAAGTAAAAGACGGAATAGCCGCCGCGCTTCAAGGAAGGACGGTCGAAGAGATGGAGGACGCCCAGCGCCAGGAAGCTGTCTGCGCCGCCGTTGGTCGTTTCCTTGAGTCCAACTCGGATTGGAGGCCGTCACACCAATCAGCGCCAGCAGGCCAGCCAGTCAAAGACAGTAAACAGAAGGCTAAACACAAAGCGAAGCGCATCAAGAAGACGCTGGGTGCTGGCGCTGGGACGTTTAAACCTCACATTGTGGATGAGGCAGCGCTTGAACGTGCTCGCGTCAAATGCCGGGAGATTGTCGCCGCTGATCCGGCTGCGTACTCATTCATTATTGAATCAGCACCGATCAAAGGGACGAATGATTGAAGGCATACTTGCCTTTAATTCACAAATTGACATGGAAGTCAATAAATAGTCGTCATTTTTGTTGAAAATTCTGACGATATATAGTAAAATGATAACGTAAGGTGATTAATAGATTCGAAAGAGTCTACTGCGTACTACAGCCGATTGTCGCGTTTAATCTCCTCTCTCTCAGGCGCTGGCCTCCGATACGCTTTGCACGAGCCTCATCGCTTCCCAGCGCCGCCTATTCTTCTGTTGTGGTATGCCACCATGATGGGGTTTGCTCGATTCTCCTCGGGCTGTCTGCCGGACATAAAGCGGTACGAGCACACGGCGATGATTAGAGGTCTCCCGCCGCGCTGCTCCCTCTTTCCCAGCCCGGTAAAGCCGGGTTAGCTCTGCTAACGCCAGTTTATGGCGCTGCATTCTCAGATCAGAAAACAAACAATAACAAATGCCTGTCTATTGTCCTCCGGGGCGGTATCTCCTGCCGCCTGATTTTTTCTGAAATGAAGACTCAATAAAAGAAGGTCGCCACCGTGCGACCTCTTTTGCACCTGTACACCGTCAAAATTGACGAAGGGCCGCAACGGCCTTTAGGCCCACGGGCCAAAGCAACGACCTAAAGGCCGAACCGACTGAATAACTAAACAAACATTTATGGAGTGACATTATGAAAATGGGTGAAACCCAACGCACGTATAACGACGTGATTACCTGCCATGTTGACGGCAACTTTGATCGCCGTGTCGTGAATATCCCAACCCTCGGCGTTGAAGTTCAGCCAGGCTGCGTTATCAAATCAGACGGGACTGCCTATGTCTCTGGCTCTGATGCTCTGCTGGTTCTGAGCCATCACCGCGCCGGAACTGATGTAAATATCATCGTGGCTGACCGTGGCGTTTATATCCGTGCTGAAACAGTGATCGCCGTTATGGGTGAGACCGTAGGCGCTGCTGCTATTGCTGCACTAACTGCTAACGGCAACATTCGTGTTGCACTGGCTGACAAATAATCCAACTGATAAGGACATCTAAAATATGGCTCTTTCTTCCAATTTCGAATACGTAGATTATTCTGCGTCATTTACCAACATCCCGGCGCGTAACCGCATCCTGACCAACCTCGGGATTTTCCAGCGTGATACTACCGACCAGTTTAAAACCAGCCTGGATATTCTGGCCCAGATGGGCGACACCGTAGCTCCTGCTGGTATGCGTTTTGGCAGTCAGTGGGGTTCGACTCCTAAGGCGTCCGCCTCTAACCACTTGATCGAACTGCCGTTATTCCCAACGCAGGACATCATCACGGCAGCAGACGTGCAACCATACCGTAAGGCGGGATCTCCGCTACAGGCCAGCGTGCTGGATGCTGTGACCGCTAAAGGTCTGGCTCACTATGAGCGATTCGCGGCTACTCGTGAAAAGATGTTTGCTGAAAGTCTCTTCCGCCACCGCGTGATCGATATGCAGTACACGGCAGATGGTTCGGAGATCCTTGATTGGTCTGATGAGTTCGGCATTGAACAGAGCACCGGAACAATTTACACGGGTGTCGCTGCCGATCCGTTAGAGTCGCTCTCTGATGAGGTCAGCAAAATGAAACGCCGTGCGGGTGGCCTGGCCTCTCAGCTCAAGGGCATCTATCTGTTTGCGGGTTCCAACCTGTTCCAGAAACTGCGATTTAACCCAGCGGTTCGCCAACTCGTACAGTATGGTGTGCTCGATCCTCAGGGCCTGGTTTTCAACCGCGAGATTAACCCGGCATTCAGTTATTTCGTGCTGGATTCCGTCACCGTGGTTGAGATGAGCGATACCGATTTTTACGGTATTGGCGCGGATCAGGGCTATCTTCTGCCAGTGTTTGATAAGCCGCTGAGTGGTCAATCTGGAGCCTGGACGAACATTGTCGGGCCGACAAGCCGCAATCTGGAACTGGCATTCGCTGACGTGGTTGATTTCCGCATCTATTCCAACACCGATGCGTATAAAAACATTACGTTAAGCTCGGAGTTCTCAATGCTCCCGGTGACCTTCCGTCCTGACCTGGTGACAGCCATCACCAATGACGCATCGTAATCAGGCGAAGTAACAGCCCAACGGGATAAGACCCAGGGGCTAACGGTTTTGGGGGCCATTATTTGGCCCCTCCGTCATTATGGAGAGGTAAATATATGCAATTGAAGATTCTGGGTGTGGGCAACGCGCTGTTGCTGTCTGTCAGCGTCAAGACGCTTGATGATGCCGGAATTTTAAATATCAGCGGTCTCTGCCGTAAGCTGAACGTGAAACGCTCAACATTTCTAAGCAAGGTCGCCAGCGTGGGACTTGAGAAATCTATCATCTATTACGCAGCGATCAAAAAACAGCGGGATGTGCTCGCCACATTATCAGAGAAAGATGCAGCCGCTTTTCTCGCTGCATGTAATGTAGGCAATAACAACACCAACAACGCTACACATTAAACCGGACGGGTAAACCGCCCGGTTTTTTTATGCTTAAAATCCTGAATATTACTTAATTTCACGAGTGAAATTTATGTTCTGACCGTCATACTCACCATCACGTGAGATCGTGATTGAAAACCGCTTAAACTTCGACACGAATTCATCAGCACTGACGTCTACAGAGACGCGATGTGTTGTACCGTCCGCCTTTAAGATGTAAGCATCAATATCAGTAGCATTAGGTATGGACGAAAATTCAACGGCAATAATAGTTTCCCCGGTTGCCAACTTCCCTGCTTTTTTCAATAGGTCTTCAATATTGTCAATTCCGACCTCCGCATCATCGGCTGCGACAGTACCTTTCCAATCGTTATATTGAGTTCCGGCACCAAATGTTTTGCTTTCCATACCACTCCCCTATGATTAATTTTACAAAAAGATACATTAAGCAAAACCATGAAATCATCAAGATGTTTTTGAAAAAAAAGACTTTTTAAGTAAGGTTATAAGACACCAACTCGACATATTCTGATAGCTCCTTGATGCTGGCCCCCTGGCTGTAGGTGCGGAAGGCTTCCGTTTTCGCCTTCTGTTCAGTGTGTCCGGTGATGGCCCCAATTCTTTGCTCAGGAATTCCAGCACGGTCTAAGCAGGTGATGAACATCCCGCGCAAGCTGTGGAAGCATTGCCGATCTGTAGCGGTAGGCAATACACGGCGGCGTAGCCTGGTGAACGCTTGAGAATAGAAGGGGCCTTTCTTGCCGTCAGCGCGGCTAATCTTGTTAGCCTGTGGGAATAGATATTCGCCGCAATTATGACTCAGGTATTCATCGACAATCGCGGATAGCTTAGGGTGAATCGGCACATGTCTGATCCCTGCTTTCGTCTTTGACTTCGAAATGTAGAAACAGCGCACACCGTCCACCGTCTGGATCTCTGATTTCTTGAGGCTTGCCAGTTCATCAAGGCGACATCCTGAAAATAGTCCCATTATGATGATGTTCTTGATCTCCAGCTCTGCTGCATCAAGTAGCTTTTGCATCTGGTCAAGCTCGAACGGTTCGTAACTTTCGATTGTACGCCGTGCTTCCAGATTGTGGTTGTGGAAGGGGTTTCCCTCGGGGATGGCATCGTAAGATCTCAGAGCGAACTCGTACAGACTGCCCAGGCAGGTTAGCCAGTTCTGTAAAGTCTGACCCGCAACCCGTTCTTGTTGTGTTCTGATGAACTGCGTCACCAAGCGTCGCCCGATTAGATCGATCTTGATGTCTGTTTCCTGGGTGGTGGCAAGAAAGACCTCCACGGCGCGGGCTGATTTGCTCAGAGTGGAGTAGGAGCGACGGTTTTTGTAGTTTTCGCTGTACTCATCGCGGATCTCGCAAAGAGTGGGGGACGTGGTTTTATCCTCGTCTGGCTTGCCGCGTCTGTCCTCGATCTCATTGTTGGTGCTTACCTCCTGATAGAGAGACGCGATAGCGCCTGAGATGCGTTTCTCCTCAGTATCTGGCCTTGACTTCTCTTTCAACTTATTGAATTCAATAAGAAGATGGTTTCTGAATTGCCGGGCCTTAACGATATCTTTTGTGCCCGTGGACTTGCGCCAGGCGCGCTTATGTCCGAATACGTGGCGCATGTATTTAGGTACGAAGATCTGGAAAATCCACAGCCCGGATTTGTTCTGAAAAAGGTACTGATTGTTGTTGATCGCCATGACATTGATCCTCTATAGTCACGCAATCAGGTACAGCGCCCTGTACAATATCGAGATGGAGTGAACGAGAGCTTCCCAAGCTGCATACGAGGGTTCGATTCCCTTCACCCGCTCCAGATTCAACTCCTCTGAACATCACCCTCGTCGATTAACCATTCTGATTTGTATTCTTCACATCTAAAATCAAGCGCTTGTGCGAACGATCAGTTTAACCGGCAACAGCTCATTTTCACTTTCTGACGATGACAGCAGCATTTCTACGGCTCGTTTCCCCAGGGTGATTCTGTCTATGGCAAGCGTAGTCAGCGCAGGATTTACATGGCCGGCTAGCTCAATATCATCAAAACCCGCAATCGCCAGATCTTCCGGAACCCTAATCCCTTTTGACTGACAATAGTTCAGCGCCACAATTGCCGCAGCATCGTTGTAGCAAAATAGGGCGTCCGGTGGCTCCGGTAGCGCCATCAGTTCATCGAGGGCATATTCCAGAGATTGAGTTAGCTCGGTTAATGATGGGGCTGTCACTTCGTAGTCGGGCGACATCAGCATTCCGGCCTCAAACAACGCCTGTCGATAGCCGCGTTCCCTTTGCCGGATGCTGTAATGCGCAAGACTACTCGCCATAAAAGCAATCCGCTTATATCCCCGCTCAATGAGATGTTTTGTGACCAGCATGCTGCCCTGGTAGTTATCCGGGTTAATACTTCTCATGCCAGGAATCGCATGATCGACAAGGACAAGAGGCAAAGACATTTGTCTTATCTCTGCCATGATCTCCGGTTCAATAAAGCCTACGCAAAGCAGTGCATCAGGGGCATGCTGCAACACTTGCTGTTGAATGTTATCGGTCGGCCCAATAACCAGAAAACTCAGGGCTATGCTGCGTCCGCTGCAAGCGTTTTCGACTGAGAGCAGGAGAGGGGAATAGAAACTCATCGCATTCGTCGTGTTGTGCTGTCTGTGAAGAATGAAGAGAATCTTTTTTATCTTGCTGTCCTGTAGCCGGGAAAAGTCATAGCCGAGCTCTTTGGCCGTTTGCATAATGCGTTGCCTGGTTTCATCGCTCAAACCCGGACGATTGTTCAGTGCGAGTGAAACCGCGCCAACCGATACCCCTGATTTTTGAGCAATGTCTCTGACTCTGACAGCCTTCAGCATGCTTTTCCTACCCTTCGATAATTCAAAATAAACGGTGATGTCCCATGTTAACCCAGTCTATGGGCCACATCACGCCCTAACCATGCCGCACCACGCACGCCGCTACTATCCCCGTGCATGGCGGGTACGATTGGCGTTGAACAGGAAGTATTGAATACGTAGCGGCTCACACTCTCCGTAAGATGGCTGAATATCGCCGGGTAGCGTGAAACTCCACCGCCAACAACAATAATATTCGGGTCACAAATGTTGATAACCGAGGCCAGGGATCGGGCGAGTTGGTCGAGGAACGTGCGATAAAGCGCCACTGCCGCTGTGTTTTCCTGCTCGATGAGCGCGAATACTCCCTTCGCATCCAGTGAACTGCCCTGGATTAACCCAAACTGACGCGCCAATCCGGTTCCTGAAATAAACGACTCCGTGCAATTAAACCTACCGCAATAGCATTTTACGGGAGGGCCATCGTCACGCTCGTTATAAAGCGGCAGAGGATTATGTCCCCATTCTCCGGCATTGCCGTTGTGGCCGCGCCAGAGGGTTTTATCCATACAAAGCCCACCGCCACAGCCTGTTCCGAGGATGGCACCAAACACGCTTCTCGCTTGCGCCCCCGCGCCATCGGTGGCTTCTGACAGCGTGAAACAGTTCGCGTCATTATCCCAGGCAACCGGTTGTTCGAGTAAGCGCTCAAGATCATGCATCAACGGATGCTGGTTGATGACCACGATATTTGAATTTTTGATAAGCCCCGTTGCGGCATCTTCGGTGCCTGGCAGGCAAATACCGATGCTGACAGGTTCCGGAACCAAGTTGCGCATCTCCTGAATAAAGTTCACCAGCGAGGTCAGAAACGCACTGTAGTCACCCTTAACGGTGGCGATTCGCTTCGTCGTCAGTACCTTTCCGCAATCGTCCAGAATGACGGCTTCCGTTTTGGTCCCACCAATATCCAGTCCCATGCTTAACACGCATTACCTCCGGTATTTGTTTACTAAACAGTGATTTTGCTCGTTATCCTAGGCTAAAAATTCGCCATTAAAACTGTAATGTTCACCAATGGTGACTGCAATCACATAAACAGAATAACTAAAAATGATGTGTTTACTAAACAAAATTAAAGACCATATGATTGAAATGGTTAACGGGGTTTGACCAAAAAAAGTGCATTTATCGAATTTATAAGCAACTGAATAACAGGGAAGCCGCATGAATCTCAAAGCTGAATTTTTATCTTTCCCAGAAGGTTTCTGGTGGGGTAGCGCCTGGTCTGCTGAGCAGGCAGAGGGCCGTGGCAATACGGGCAAAGGGCGTACTCAGTGGGATATGTCGTGGGATGCGCATCCAAATCGTTTCTATCATGGTGTGAATACCGAGGTTACGACGGATTTTTTCAATCGCTATGTCGATGATATCCAGCTGATGAAGCAAACCGGTCATAACTCGTTCCGTCTGTCGATTTCCTGGGCGCGTATGTTCCCGCAGGGCACTGGTGAAGTCAGCGCTGAAGCGGTGACGTTTTATCGCGCCATGCTCAGTGAGATGGTGGCGCAAGATATCAAGCCATTTGCCAACCTGTACCACTTCGATATGCCAGAAGAAATGATGAAAATAGGCGGATGGGAAAACCGCGCCGTCGTTGATGCCTACGTCAATTTCTGCGCCACCTGCTTCCGTGAATTCGGCGATCTGGTCTGCCATTGGTTTACGTTTAACGAGCCTTTAGGGCCAGTGTTGGGCGGGTACATGGAAGATTTCCATTATCCCAACGTTATCGACTTTAAACGTGGCGTACAGGTGGGTTTCAACACGATTCTTGCCAGTTCCCTTGCCATTAAAGCGTTCAAAGAACAGCAGAGTATTGATAAAAATCGCAGTAGCAAAATTGGCATCATCCTTAACCTCAGCCCGACCTATCCCCGCAGTGAAAATCCGTTGGATGTAGAGGCGGCGGAATACGCAGACCTGTTCTACAACCGCAGTTTCCTCGACCCGTCAGTTAAAGGGACTTTCCCGGCCAAACTGGTTGAGACGCTGCGTCTGCATGACCTCATGCCTTGTCATACTGAGCAGGATTTATGTGATATCCGCGAGAACACCGTCCAGATTTTAGGTCTCAACTACTACGAACCACGGCGGGTGAAAGCGCGTACTCACGCTGTTAATCCTCGCTCCCCGTTTATGCCTGAATGGTATTTCGAAAGTTACGTCATGCCTGGCCGTAAATTCAATCCTCATCGCGGATGGGAAATCTACGAGCAGGGTATTTACGATCTGTGCATCGACATCCGGGACAACTACGGCAACATTGAATCCTTCATCTCTGAAAGCGGAATGGGGGTCTCAAACGAAGAGCGTTTCATGCGCGACGGACAGGTGCAGGACGACTATCGCATCGGTTTTATCCAGAACCATCTGGCTTACCTCCACCAGGCTATTACTGACGGCTGCAACATTAAAGGCTATCACCTGTGGACCTTTATTGACTGCTGGTCATGGATTAACGCCTACAAAAACCGTTACGGGCTGGTCAGTCTTGATCTGGATACGCAGCAGCGCACCATCAAGAAAAGCGGTGAGTTTTATCAGGCATTGAGCCGGGACAATGGCTTTCGTTTCAACGGACTGTACGTGGACTTTTGAGGCCAATACGCAATGAAATTACTCGATCAAGCAGTGAACGTCGCCCAGCGTATCGGCGGCCAGGTTCATTTGCGCTCATTACGCGATGCGTTTGCCACCCTGATGCCGTTCTTTGTATTGGCGGGTCTGATGGTACTCATCAATAACACCCTTATTAAACCTGACGGGATACTTTCCGGGGTTATCAGTAACGACCATCTCGCTCACTGGCAGCAGGTGGGGAATTCTATCGTTAATGGCTCGCTTAACTTTATTTCGGTGCTGATAGCCGGGGCGATTGCCTATCACCTTTGCCAAAATAAGGGGTATGCGGACCCCATCGCGCCGGTTTTGCTCTCTATTGCTACGGTTGTCATTTTCATGCCGGAAAGCATTCAGTTGACCGACGTACTGACGCAAAAAGGCGTGACCGTAACGGGCGGGATTTCATTTGCTTCTACCGGTTCTGCCGGGATGTTCGTCGGGATCCTGACTGGCCTTGTGGTGACATCACTGTTCATCCGCCTGGCGAATGCCAAACGTTTACAGGTGAATATCAGCGGCGGGGCGATTCCCCCGGCCGTGGTGCGATCCTTCAACACGCTCATCCCTATTATGTTGACGATGATCGCGTTTGCATTGTTTTCCTTTGCGGTGCAGAGCCTTAGCGGCATGGACGTCAACACGCTAATCGCAACGTTGATTCAGCAACCCCTGAAATCCGTGACGACCAGCTTGCCAGGATTCCTGCTGATTACTACGGTGGCGAACCTCTTCTTCTCCGTGGGAATACACCAGGGCGTAATCTCGGGCGCATTGCTGGACCCTTTCCTGTTAAACAACATGCAGGAAAACACCCTCGCTTTTGCTCAACACCAGGATATCCCCAACATCATCTGCATGGCATTTAAAGACACGTTTGGGGTGATGGGGGGATCGGGGAATACCATTGCGTTGCTTATCGCCATTTACCTCTTCAGCCGAAAGGCGGATTACCGCGACATTGCCAAGCTCTCTACCGCACCATGCCTGTTCAATATCAGTGAGCCGATTATTTTTGGCCTGCCAATCGTGTTTAACCCGGTGCTGATCATCCCGTTCGTCCTCGCCCCCGTCATCAGCTTAACGACGGCGTATTACGCGACCGCCTGGGGCTGGATTAACCATGTGACGGTGCAGATCCCCTGGACTACACCCCCGATTATCTCTGGATTTCTGGCAACGGGTGGCGACTGGCGCGCATCTGCTCTGCAGGCCGTGTTAATTGCCATCACCGTTTGCTTCTATCTGCCGTTCCTCAAGTTTGCCGAGCGCGTTGCACTGGCGCAGGCTGCATCGTCCCAAGGATAAGAAAATGATTAAAATAATGCTCGTTTGTAACGCCGGAATGTCTACCAGTATGCTGATGAATAAAATGGTTGAGGCGGCAAAGCTGCAAGAAATTGAAGCTGAGATCTGGGCTATTCCTGACGCAAAGCTCAATGAAGAATGGAAAAAAGCTGACGTCATTTTGCTGGGGCCGCAGGTGAGCTATCTTAAATCGCGCGTCGAAACGGTCACTGCGGGAAGCGTTCCAGTGGAAGCGATTCCTATGTTGGATTATGGCCGCATGAACGGGCCAGCCGTGCTGGCCATGGCCGTCAACATGAAAAAATAACGCCTGAAAAGCGGTCATTGATTTTTGGGGAGCTGAGGCTCCCCTGTCTTGTTTTAAATTATTAAATAAACCTCAATTTATTGTCTGAATGCTTTCAATCGGTGCGGGTTTACCAATCAAATAGCCCTGCACATAATCTACGCCCATGCGGAATAACGTATGGCGAATCTCTTCGGTTTCAACAAACTCCGCCACCAGGGTCATATTCTTCATGCGCGCCAGTTCGCAAATAGACTGCACAATCTTGTAATCCATCTCGCTGGAATTGATTTTGTGTATAAAACTGCCATCAATTTTAAGAATGTCGGCACGCATATTTTTCAGGCGAGCATAGCTGGCATAACCGGTGCCAAAATCATCAATGGCAATTTTGCAGCCCAGGCGCTGCATCGCATCCAGCGTTTTTTCTGCCTGCACATTGTTGGTCAGTTCATCTGTTTCCGTGACTTCCAGGACAATCTGCTCAGGAGCAATTCCATGCTGGATTAACAGTCTTTCAATCAGTGCTGCCATGTCTGCGCGACAGATAGAGGCAGGGGTCAGGTTTATGGCAAAGCGTTGGTTTGGCAGCGAGTCACGATTTTCATCCATAAATTTCATCGTGTTGTTTAACACCCACAGATCAATGCTGGAAGACATGCCAAATTCATGTGCCACCGGCAGGAAGGTATCCGGGAAGATAATCTCGTCATTGTTACCCCGCATCCGCAGCAGCACTTCATGGTATCGATCGCCGTTTTTGCTCTCAATGGGTTGAGCCATCAATACGAATCGATCTAATTCGAGCGCGTGCTGAAGTTGATTCATCATATCAACTTTGGTTTTAACCTGGTTTTGCACCTGGCGGCTGCTGTGTTTTCTCATATCGACAGGCAGGTTGGTGGTCAGCGAAATTTCTGCCAGTGCGCGGAGTTCGCCAATCAACATATACAGATGGCCGACAGGGTAATTAATAATGCAGTAGCTACAGCCGATTTGCGGGTACAGTTTTACGCCGTCACGAATGAAACGGAATTTTTTGGCTTTGTTATAAAGCTCGGCAATTCGTTTTTCGGCATTCAATGGCGACATGCGGACGATTAAGTCATGGCCTGAACTGATATAAATTCGCTCATCTTCTTTTAGCACGGGTTTTAAAAACTGAGCCAATTGCTGTTTGTATTGAACCTGCATCAGCAGACCATAATGGCGGCCTAGCAACTCGAGATCCGGAGCATAGAGCTGGCACAAAATTGAGATGGTGTTCTGTTTTAAATCGGCATCGAGTGCAAGCAAATTTGGTAAGTGAACGACCGGATCAATGCTCATTAACCTTTTGGTTTTTACATTCAAAGCCCGCTGGCGAGAAATATTTATCGCCATTAATGTGATGGTTATTGAAAATGCAGAGAAGCAAGAGGTCGCGACCGCAAGGTGCAAATTGTAATCGACACCATCAGGGATATAGCTTTGATAATTTTTGCACAGAACAATGAGTACCACCCACCATATGAGCGAAATAGCGGCATGCCCAAGGCGCAATGTTCCCCATATCATGACGGGAAGCAATAATGTCAGCGTATAGACGGAATTCATCAGAGTTAACGTATGATTTCTTGGGTAAATCATCAGCGTCGTCAACAAAATGAGTGCCGAGAATAAGCAGATAAGTTCCAAAGCCCGCAGGTCTTCAGCAACCTGGTTGCGAATGTTTTTGCAGTATTTGATTAAATATCGAGGGGTTCTGATAGAACGGATGACCAAATAAATCATTGGCAAGCCGATCATATTCCCAACCAGCATCGCGTGATAGTTGATTAATGTACGTATGGTAAAAGGGTTTACGTACATCATTTTGTCATAGACACCAAACATTCCCAGGTAAAGCACGGCCTGGAAATAATTAAGAAATAGGGTGGCGTTGACAAAGATTAACCAGAAAATACGCTGCCAGGTCAGACTGTAGCACCCAAAACTGGCGCGGCCTTTCTTTCCGGTAAAGTAATAATAACCGGCGCAACTTATGGCAATTGACGTGAAATAGTGCAGGACCGACATGATTGCCGGCTCGAAACCCCGGTCAGGATAAATGCGATAAAAAACACAGAGTATGATTCCAGGAATTGCCTTAAAACCATAAATCATGGTCAGGACTGTCATCAATGCCATATTGAGATAATTGAAAGGAATTTCAAAACCATCAATGTAGCCGTAGGTGCTTAGATGCTGAGCGATTGGATAGAGTATGAACGGAAGAATTAGTGGAAGTGCCCACCAATTATCTTTGTATTTGTTGTACAACGAAGAAATTTGCATCATCAATGTCTGCTTTTATACACAAATTCCAGATTCTGGAATGATTAACAAGCATCCATTGCTTAAGAGTGAGTCGTATTTATACTCGGTTATTTTAATATCATACTTTAGGTGGGTAATATCATCTCGGTATCATCATAGATTATCACATTGTTTTTACTCTTGTTTTTTATGTAATACATTGCCGTATCCGCCTTTTTCAACAATGTGGCAATATCACGCCCATGTTCGGGGTAAATAGAAATACCAATGCTGGCAGACAAAAAATCAATGGTGGTTGCAGAGAGGGTGTAAACACCGGAGACCGAGGCGAGTATTTTCTTAGCAAGCTCAATAACAGCCTCTTTCTCACGTTGGCAAACCACGATGATAAATTCATCACCGCCAATTCGGGCAACAAAACCCTCATCACTGACAACGATTCTGAGCGTTTGCGAAATGCTAACCAGCAACTCATCGCCAATGGCGTGCCCCCAGACATCATTCACGCGTTTAAAGCCATCGAGGTCAAGAAACAAAATGTGCAGCGGTTCTACCTGACGCTTAAACAGAGTGTGCAAATGGTTTTGCAGATAAAAGCGATTAGGTAATTGAGTCAGCGCATCGTGTTGTGTCATTTTTTTCAGCTGCAAGTTTTTAGCAATTAACTCGCGCTTGAGAAGCTCATTGCTTAAATGTTCTTTGAAATTAACAAACCAAATAAATATAGAAATGATAAATATCATTACAATAAGTACGATTAACATCATCGCAATGGTTTTTTCTATGTGAACTTCCTGATTGATGGCTGCTAAAGCTCTGAATGAAGGCGCCATATTTAAATCACTGGTGCCTAAAAAATGCATAATGGCGACACCGAGGCAAAGAGTCACCGTTGCACTGAGTCGATAGAAATTGGCATAGCTATCATTTTTACTCGTCATGACCAACATCATGTGAGTTAAGCGCAACATAATTAATGAGGTAATAAAAATAACGGCTAACGATAGGGTGACATACGTGATGCTGGCATGTCTGTGGCCTGCATTGATGATTGCTGCAACGCCCAGATAATGCATTGATGCAATGGTTGAGGAAAATAACAGTGCTGGAAGAAGATAGCGTTTACCACGGAATTTTTTGAATAAAAAACAACCAAATCCCAGCGTGCAACCAATAATGGCGATTAACAGTGAAGCCATTGTTTTATGAATGTTATAATTAATAACATGACTATGATGATGAGCCTGCATCATCATATAGTGCAAAACCCAAACTCCACATCCCATCGCTGGACCACTGCATAAAGGCCAGCAATAATGATTTTTGCGCGCGCCCGCTTTACATAGCCAAAAAGAGACATAAAAAGTGAGGCATGCAATAATTACTGCGAGTAGGACTAATGAAATATCGTAATTAAATAACATCTTTAACTTAAAATTTACTCTTGATAGGCATGTGTTTATTATAATCGAGCTGCGGTTGGATAATAACGATGTGCATATTATCTTCAAGAGATTTCTATTAATTTTAGGAAATAAAAGACAACCCGTTTACGAGTTGTCTTTTTCGCACTCCTTGAACAGGGTTGATGCGTATCAGTGTTGTTCCTGGTCCTGAGCTTCTTTCGATGCGTTATTTTTCTCTAACACCAGGCATATTTCATCGATTGGCAACGGGCGCCAGAACAAAAAACCTTGAGCGAGTTCAATTCCGGCAGACCGTACCAGCGCCATTTCATGTTCTGTTTCAACACCTTCAATCAGAATCTGACGTAGTTCATCCTCCGTTTCGACCCCTTCAATCACCACATGACACTCGGTAATCTGGCACAATTTTGTGACTTGTCTGAGAAACTGCAGCCCGCCTTTTTTGCCCAATCCTATTACCAAAGAACGGTCCAGTTTGATTTTGTCGAGTGGATAGCGAGTCAGGTAGTTGAGCGTTGAGTAACCGGCACCAAAATCATCAAGAGCAATTTTTATCCCGCGTAGTTTCAGTTGAGCGAGAACCTCTGCAACTTGTTCTGGTGCATTCACGGCCTGCGACTCGGTAATCTCAATTTCAAGCTCCCAGCCAGCAGGTAATGGTTCGCTCAAAATGCGTGAAATAACGTTAAACAGGCGTTTATCGACGAGGGTTTGTGGCGACACGTTGACCGATAGCGTCATCCCTGTGTAATGGCTCAAGTGCTGACGAAGATAACTGACGGCCTGTTCCATTACCCAAAAATCGATATCTGGCATGGCATTTAAGCGATCGTAATATCGTAAAAAGAGAGGTGGAGATATTTTACCGTCATTACCTTTATGTCGAATAAGCGCTTCCATACCAATAATCCGCCGGTCTGAAAGCCGAACCTGAGGTTGGAAATAGAGAATAAAGTGCCCGCTAGATTGCAATTGATGCACATGATCCAGTGCTTCCATATACTCTTTTTCGTCCTTGAGTTTGCGATGGTTAGGCATTAACTCGAGATTTGTCGGCGGCAAGAATAAGTGCTGCTGTTGGTTATTTTTCTTGCTGATCGTCCAGCGTTGCAAGAACGGGGCATATATCAACATGCCTACGGCAATAATAATGAAGTTCAGAATAATGGCGGCAATGGAGCCATTGGTTCCTATCCACGTGCTAATAATTGGCGGCACACTCCAGTTCACGGCAACTGAAATTGCCGGAACCAGGTGCCATGCCGTCGCCGTATAAGCAATGATGTATGAAACCGCGGGTACCAGAATGAAGGGGATAATCAGCACTGGGTTCATCACAATGGGCAGGCCAAAAATCAGTGGCTCGTTAATATTAAAGATAGCCAATGGGACTGACGGGCCGATGATATGGCGGTGTGAACTATTTTTGGTAAAGATGATGCACAGTAGCATGCTCAGGGTGCTGCCCGTTCCGCCGATGGTGCACCAGATATTGTAAAACTCCGGGCTTAATATATTGAGGTCGGCGTGTCCAGCATGCCATGCCGCGATGTTTGCCTGAGCTTCAGCCAGAAAATTGGCATCGATATCGTAGAATAAAAAATAACCATGCAAACCAAAAAACCAGGGAATACAGCGCAATACGATATACAGAAGCCCTGTGGAGAAGGTTTGCGGATAGCTATGTTGCAGCGCATTTTCTATGTAGCCTGGCACCAGTGAAAACAAATGATGTGCCAAAAAACTCATCACAAAAGTGCAAAATGAAATGGTGAATATGGAAAAGAAGAACAGGACTGTGTTTTTTATATTTTTAGTCTGCGCCCCTAACTGCTTATCGACCTGTCCTATAAATCTGTCCAGACAGTAATTAACAATAATACCCGAGAAAAGTGCAATAGGAATGGAGATATCGAGGAAAAATAGCCGGTCATCACTGATTGCGCGACTGATAAATAGCAGGCTACATATATTTACAGTCAGGAAGTGGGTGACCGATCTTCGATTACGAATTGCCCAGTGTAATGCCATAAAGGCATTCATCAGGATTGGCATGAAATCCATAAGCGTTTGTTGTAATTGGTCGAGCCAGAGGGCAAAAGCATGCCACCCGACATAGCCCGATATAACAGAGCATACCAGTAGTAACGCGCGAATAATTGCAAAGGGAACAATAGCTAACGAACTGGCGACAATAGATTTAACAATGTTGTTGTTAAAAAGTAATGCCTTGCTGGTGTTCAACTGATAAATAAAATTGTTCTGAAACCACACACGTACCATTGTGAAAACCACCATCAGGTTATGTTTTTTTCGGGTAAATGATTGCTGGAAGACTATTTTCAGGCGCTTTAGAAAGACATCTCATCGAATGATGGGCTAAACACTTTAATGTTTCTTCATAATAAGAAAGATAACTATCTGGAAATCAGGTCAGTGAAAAAAACGGAAGAATTTCAGACTCAAATTTCTGGATGTCAGCGGAGTAAGCGCCATACTTAATGTATAAAATACAAGCATAGATCGGTATTGACGATCAATAACTAATAATTAATAGGTGTAATTGATAGGTATTGGTGATCAATTTATTAAATACAGATCGGTGTAATCTATTGCTCTGTTAATATTCATGGCGTTTTTGGTTATCATTATGTGTGTTTTATTTTATATCATTAGCAGTAGTTATCTGGTCTGAACAGTATATTAAAGAAGTGTTTTTTGGCACAAAGGGTGTTATGTGGCGCGAAGTGGAGTTCGAAGCATTTTTATCGGGAAGATGAAGCTTAAGTAAATTTTCCTTAAGCTTCATCTCAATCAGGCTGTTAAGCGAATATTATTCGTCTTCAGGCAGCAGATATTTTTGGCAGTACAAGTAAGGGATGCCTTCTCTGGTGATCAGGTCCGCGTCCTTGTTCAGCGTAAAAATATCAATATCGGTCACGCCGGAGTTCTTCAGGTAGAAGTCAGGAAGGAATTTTATGAGCAATTCTGAGGGCACGGTTTCCCGATTTGAAATGACAATTTGTCGGGAAACCCACACCGGGCTAAGGCCGTAATCAGTATGTGTAAAAAGGATGGTACGTTGAACAGTGTACTCTTGCGGGGCTGCATCAATAATACCGTTTATATGGGCAATGCCTTTCCCTTCGCCAGCTTTGAAATCGATGATTCCACGAAATGTTGCGTTATCTCTGACTATCTGCAAGTTTGCCCGGCAAACAAGATTGTGCTGATTCTCGTTTATCGGCGGAAGATAAAGGTACAGCGCGAGGCTGGTAACAATAGCCAGGCACGCTAAAAAGATGACGCGCGTCTGGATTCTGAAAGAGGCAATCGTTGCGAATATCTTCATTGGCTATCGTACCGTGGATAATAGACGGACTGGCAGGCATTATCGTGTGACAATTCCATGCGGGTAGCACAAAGGATGATCGAAATATTCTTCGTCTCAGGGTAAGCCGTTATATAAAGGTATTTATCATTGTTGCACATCTCGGGATGCCGCTTGATAAAGTCTTCATGTCGCGTGTGGTCACTGGCATCATCGTTTAAGAAATAATGGCATTGGCCAGCATATTTGTTTGAGACAACATAACCAGAGAAATATTGTTTGCTGATGACCCGTGGATAAATAAGTAGCGCGATTATTAGCATGGTTAACATAATAATCATGCCTTCGGCTGGCGTTAACAAAACACGTTTTGTTTTACCGACTAAAATGGCTGCCGTTTCATCTTGAGTTGCCAAAGAGATGTTCTGAGGAACAACTTCTGCTGTAGGTTCCTTAACTGTTTCAGGAATGAGTACACACTTTTTTTCTATGGTTATTTCTTGCTGAATGACCAGTCCTTTACGTGGAATCGTGGTGATTATTTGTTTATCCACATTCATTTGTAGGAAAGACTTACGCAAAGAAAGGATACTTTGATAAAAAGCATTAAAACTCACTTGCCTGTGACTTTCTCCCCACGCGAAGGCCAACAGTTCATTCTGCGTGACTATCTCGCCGTGATTTCTGAGCAACAACAGCAGGCATAAAGATGCCGTTGGCTTGAGTTTTATCTGTTCATGGCTATCAGCATGCACAAGGCTCTGCTTCTCAGGATTAAATAATATTTTATTTTCAATGAGATAACATAAATTATCTGCTTCGGACATGTTGCCAGTACTCTCGTTAACTCAGGCAGTTTTTTGACACGCCATTATAAGCATAATGAAGCCTGGAAGAACTCAGTGTTTTCGGGACTTTACCCTCTGCTTGCGAATGAAGCCTGCAAAGACAAATTGTATAACAAATCAATCACTCTTCTTAAACACATTAAAATCATAATTATCAGTGTCTTACATATTTTTGCTGATTCTTTTTTAATTGCAAAGAGAAAGATCCCGGTAGAAAGATTAAAAAAATTACGTTTATGTCCATTAATAAATATACTCGCAAACGCTGCAGTATGAGGGGGCGACGTTCGGTCCTTTTCACTGTTCAATGCTGCAAGTTTTCCGGCAATGTTTAATACCTGACTCATTCAGTCAACTTTACTCACTCTGTAATTAGAATGAGAGTAATGGCGGTATTTTTGACTTTCAATATTATAATATTTTTGCGGTATTAGTTTTCCGCTATTGTACTCATTGTGTATCTCTTTTCAAATTGCCATCCTACGATTTAGATAAGCCTGGCGTATAAGTACATGTTTGTCGTTATGTCCTATATTGATAGACGTTGCTGGTAGCACGTATCATCACTTAGGGCTGTCTCCTTTTGCCTTGCATCGGGAGATAATCTCAATCCCATAACACGAGTAAGAGAAGCTGATGTTCACTCCTAATTTTGATGAATCTGTAATGCTCATCGGTGACGAGATAAAAAAATCTGAAAACGCGTATTTCTCATTGAGAAAAAAACGTCAGCGCATCGAAATGAGAAAGGATGGCAATATATTTTACCTTGAAAAAGGTTCCGTCTCTGTTTACCGGGTTGAAAACGATTTAGTCACGGTGAGTTTCACCGCGCCCGCCATACTCGGCCTGGCACAGATGCGTAATGATGTTATGTCTCATTATCTGCGTTGTGATACCGATTGTGAGATGTGGGTAATGAGTTCGGCTAATGCTAATGAAATGCTCACCAGAAAAAGTTTGTGGATGCATGCATTTGATATTTTAACCAATCATCTGCAACGTTATTTCCAGCGTGAAAATATGCGCTCGCACAAGACCATTCGCGAAATCGTGATTGAGCATGTGAAACATATATGGTCTCTTGAGCCTGAGATCCGCGAAAAGACGTCGGTTTATACTTTCATTTTGAGCAGAAACCATATTTCACGTAGTGCTATTCATAAGGTGCTACAGGAATTGGTTAATGAAGGTAAGTTGACGCTCAATCGTGGGAAGCTGTCTTTGTTCAGTTGCTAATCCGACCGACAAAAAAAGCCGCAACGTTATCCGTTGCGGCTTTTTTTTATCTTTCGCGTAAGGCTTCTGCTTTTGCGCGAATAATCGGTTTTAGCAGATAACTCAGAATCGATTTCTTACCCGTCAATATATCTACCGATGCGACCATTCCCGGAATAATAAGCATTGGATGCTCCTTTGTTCCCAGGTAGTTCTTGTCGGTACGCAAACGGGCAATATAGTAACTGTGACCTTCTTTATCCGTCACGGTATCAGGGCTAATCTGCACCAGTTCACCGTCCAGTCCGCCGTAAGTGGTGTAATCATAAGCGGTAAATTTCACCATCGCATGCTGGCCTGGATGCAAGAAAGCAATATCACGTGGTTGGATCTTCACTTCAATCAGCAGCTTATCGTCAAGTGGCACGATTTCGACTAAATCACTGCCAGGTTGAATCACGCCGCCAATGGTGTTGACCATTATTTGCTGAACGATACCGCGAACTGGCGAAACCACCATGGTGCGATTGACGCGGTCTTCGAGGGCTTTGCCCGTCGCTTCGGCTTTACTCAGGTTAGTGCGTGCTTCGTTGAGCTGGGAAAGTGCATCGCTCTGGAAGCGGTTGCGGCTTTCTCCAATCTTATTCTCAATCTCTTTGGTTTCGGACGCAGATTTAGGAATGGAAAGCGAGACAGAATCCAGCAGCCCTTTGGTTTCCACTTCGGTGCGGCGCAGACGCAAAATCTCGACTTTAGAAATCGCACCTGAAGCCAGCAGTGGCTCAGACATTTTGATCTCTTGCTGCAACAAGCTGAGGCTGTTTTTGTATTGCAACTGCTTGGACTGGAAATCGCGCAGTTCTTGTCTCTTCTGCACCAACTGTTCCTGAAGCCCTTCGATTTCATTCTGGAACTGTCGGCGGCGGCTGTTGAAAAGGTCGAGTTCGCCACGAGCGACATCAGGCGCTTTTTTCATTATCTCATCCGAAATAATGAAATCTTTGTCTTCCGCTTCCGCGCTCAGGCGGTCAATTTTAGCCTGCAGGCCAAGTTTGTCCGCTTCCGTTTCACCGACGTTCGATGCAAAACGCGTGTCGTCCAGATGCAGCAGTGGCGTGCCGGCTTCAACAATTTGCCCTTCGTGAACAAACAGTTCAGTGACGATCCCGCCTTCCAGGTTCTGAATTTTTTGCAGGCGGGAGGAGGGGATTGCCTTGCCTTCGCCACGCGTCACTTCATCAAGCTGGGCAAAACCGGCCCAGATGAACGACAACACCACCAACGCCAAAATGGTCCATAGCGTCAGGCGGATAACACGCGGTGAGTCATCGATAAGTGCATGACTCACTTCATTAATATTATCCGTCTGGTTCTCATCGCGGCCTTTAAAATAGTGGCGGGCTTGCTGACGGAAATCTTTAAATAACTCAGCGAGACGCATTGATTTGACCCTTCTTCAGCGCATCCATCACGATAGCTTTCGGGCCATCAGCAATAATGCGTCCTTTATCAACAATAATCAGGCGATCAACCAACGACAGCATCGACGCTTTATGTGTCACCAGTAGCAAGGTTTTATCAGCAACAAACGGCACCAGGCCCTGTTTGATTCTGTCTTCGCTGGTGTTGTCCATAGCGCTGGTTGGTTCATCAAGCAGCAGAACAGGAGGTTCGAGCAGTAGCGCGCGAGCCAGCGCCACGGCCTGGCGTTGCCCGCCAGACAACTGCATTCCACGCTCGCCCACTTGCAGGTTATAACCGTCCGGGTGAATACGTGCGAACTCGTTAACCCCCGCCAGTTCCGCCGCACGCAGCATGGTTTCATCGTCAACATAACGCGCACCAGAAATCAGGTTATCGCGCAGCGTGCCGTTAAATAGCTGAATATCCTGCGGAACGTAACCAATGCTATGGCGTAAATCATTCACATCCAGTTGGCGTGCATCGACGTCGTCGATCAAAATGTTACCGCCGGTTGGCTGGTACAAATTGATAATCAGCTTGCTGATGGAGCTTTTACCGGAGCCGCTACGGCCAATAATCCCGACGCGCTCGCCAGGCTTAATCGTCAGATTAATTTTTTGCAGCGAAGGGTTTTTCTGCTCGGGATAGCTGAAATCAACGTCTTTAAACTCAATGCTGCCACGGAAGTTTTCACGCTTGAGCGGGTGCTCGTGTTCGCGACGTTCCTGCGGCATCGACATCATTTTTTCGGTACTGTTGATGGTCAGACGGGCTTGCTGATAACGCGCAATTAACCCGGTCAATTGCCCCATCGGCATCAGCGCGCGGCTATTGAGCATGTAGCAGGCAATCAGTCCACCCATGCTTAATTTGCCGCCGATAATCATATACACGCCGACAATAATCATGATGACGCCAGACATTTGCTGGAACCATCCGGTCAGGTTGCTGGCAAAACTGGACAGCGTTTTCACGCGCAATTCCAGGCGACTCAGACTACCCAGCGTTTGTTCCCACTGATACTGGCGCTCGCTCTGGGCGTTATTAACTTTGATGGCATCCAGGCCGCTGAGGGTTTCAATCAGCAATGCCTGGCGCTCGCTTGCCAGACTCATGGTTTTGGCCACAGCCGCATTCACCGGCTTTTGTAATGCCCAGCTAATCAGCAATGCGATAGGGAAGGTGAGCAGCGGGATCCACGCCAGAGTTCCGCCGATAATCCCGATAACCAACAACAGCACCAGCGTAAAGGGCAGGTCGATAAGCGTGGTCAGCGTCAGCGAAGACAGGAAGTCGCGCAGCGACTGAAACTCATGAATATTCTGTGCAAAGCTGCCGACGCGAGCCGGGCGCGCTTTCATTTCCATGCCGGTGATACGCTCAAAAAGCGTGGCAGAAATAATCAGGTCACTCTTTTTTCCGGCGATATCGAGACAAATGCCGCGCAGCATTTTTAATATCAAATCAAAAATGAACGCCATGCAAATCCCAACCGCCAGAACCCACAACGTTACCGTGGCGTGGTTTGGAACCACACGGTCATACACGTTCATGGTAAACAGCGGCGTGCCGAGCGCAATCAGGTTAATCAGCAAACTCGCCAGCACCGCATCCATATACAGATAGCGCGACAGCTTAAGCGTATCTTTAAACCAGGATTTGGTACGCGGCAGGAACGATTCTGACTGCAAATCAAACTCATGGCGCGGGTGGGCGAAAATGACCTGGCCTGCGTAGATTGACTCAAGCTCGTTGGCGTCAATGGTGATTTCACCGCCTTCGCTTTCGCTCGGCATAATGCGTGCTTTGCCGTCGGCATTCCAGCCCAGTAATACGGCAGCGCCGCCATCACGAAGCAGAACCACCGCAGGCAGAGACATTGCCGGAATTTTATCGAGCGTGCGTTTGATGACCCGCGCTTTCAAACCGGCGCGAGCTGCCGCGCGCGGTAATATCGCTAGCGTCAGACGATCGTTTTCCAGCGGCAAACCACTACTTAATGTTGAGCGGCTCGCAGATTTACCATGCAAAGAGCACAGCACCAACAGGCAGTCGAGCAAAGGATCATCGTGGCGGCTACGTGGGTCATGATAATGCGACTCCTCAACGGGAGGCGTTTCTGACAGGGTATTCATCTGTTCAACTTGTGAATTCATTTAGGCGTTATGTCGGTGTTTGTAGGGTGGATAAGCGAAGCGTCATCCACCAAATAATGTCGGATGGCGCTGCGCTTATCCGACCTACGGAAATATATTCCTTAAACACTACTGCAATTCTGGCAACGTATTATTACTTGCCGAATCTATTGGCTGGCCTGCGGCTGTGGGGTTGATTTTTAGTGATTTTAATAATTCACCTGTCCGGGCAAAAATACGGTAGCCGCTGGATATTTCCAGGTAACGTAATTCCACTAAACGGCGTTTGGATGAAAAAACTTCATTTTCACTGTCTAATAAATCTAACAGCGTACGTTCACCTAAACTAAATTGGTCCTGATAAGCGGTACGGACTTTTACACTACGGTCGGCATAATCAGCGGCTGCGGGTAATTGGTCGCGGGCACTTTTTAATGCCGACCATGCCAGGCCAATTTCCTGATTCATCTGGCGTAGTGTGTTATTACGAACATCCTGTGCTTGTTTTTGCAAATAGGCACGAGACTGCATTGCGGCTTTATCGCTGCCACCCTGATAGAGGTTGTAATGCATTTTCACCATCGCTTGCCACTCCTCAGAATGCGCACGCGTGGTGTCAGTGTCGTTGCTAACGCTACGGGCAAGCTCGACGTCAACGCGTGGGTAAAACGTTGATTTAGAAGCCTCATATTGCTGACGAGCCGCTTCAATATCGGCATTTGCAGATTTCAGAAGCGGACTGTTGGATTCCATAATCCGTTTCGCATCTTCAAGCGATTTTGGCAACAAAGCATCAATGTTTTCCGGCAGACTGAGGTTTTCTGGCGCTTCACCGGTGACACTCAAGAACGTGGTATTTGCATCTTCGAGGTTGGTTTGCTCGGTCAGTAAATTGTTGCGAGCCTGTGCAAGACGGGCTTCTGCCTGCATTAAATCACCAGAACGGCCAACACCCTGGTCGGTACGCAAACGAATCTGGTCATAGATGCGTTCATGGTTTGCCAAATCGTCTTCTGCCAGACGGACATATTCCTGGCGTTGCAACACGTCGAGATAGGACTGAACCACTTCGAATGCGGTTGTTTCGCTAACATTCAAGACGTTAAAAGCACGAGAGTCCACCGTGGCTTTCTGGCGATCTACTTCGCTTGACGTCGCAAACCCGTCGAAGACATTCTGATTAAGGTTAATCGTGGCATCGTTCGGGGAAAGGTTCATCCCTTTGTTACTGCCGCCTGCGCGCGTAGTAGCATCATTAATATTCTTCTGGCCTGCTTCGGCATCCAGATTTAATGTTGGCAGATAGCCACCGCGAGCTGCGCGTAAGTCTTGTTCAGCAGAATAACGACTATTAACAGAGGCATTAACTTCAGGATGATTTGATAAGGCTTGTTTGACAGTATTTTGTAAACTTTCTGCGTTAACAGATTGTATTGATAAACAACCAATTATAAAAAAGAAAAACTTCTGCATTGTCTGAATGCCTTATTACGCATAGTAATGATATCCCTATATCACGCTTTATATCCATTATCTCTTAACACGAAACATCATATTAATTAACAAGTGCAGAAGTGTTTGCCTGACTACAATAAATGCGGCTTTCATTCGAAATGAAATTTATTGTTTTGTAATGTGATGTTTCACTTTACGTCATTTTTGATTATATTTAACGCTCAGTCAAGCCTCCAGTAATAGAGTTCTAATAACTGTGTTTTTTTCTACATTTTAAATTAGCTCTGAATTAGAGATGTCCATTAATGGATATTTTTCTATATTCCGTGAATGTATTGTGAATGAAAGAATAATGTTATTGGTTAATTAACTTATTGCGGCATTTATAAAAATAAAGATGATATTCAAGAGAGGGTACTGTGAGTAATTTACTCGGTGTGATCAAGGCGATAATAGGCCAGGTTTATGTAGTAGAAGCAGATGGCTCGCAGCGTCTCTTGAAAGAAGGTGACCGAATCTACAGTGGCGAAGAAATTGTCACTGGCGCCAGCGGCGCGGTAAGTGTGGCTCTGCCAGACGGTAAAACACTCGATCTCGGGCGTAATAGCCACTGGACTGAACACGGCTTAAACGCGGTGAATAATGTGGAGCATGACACGCAAGATGTCGCATCCATACAGAAGGCAATCGCCGACGGTACCGACCCGACGCAAGCCTTAGAAGCGACCGCAGCGGGCAATGAACCCCCTGTGCAGATTGAAGGCGGCGGCGGCGGTCACACCCTGGTCCAACTGGACTTAACCGGGCAAATCATCGACCCAACAGCCGGTTTCAACACGCAAGGTATCGGCGCACCGACCTGGGCACTAAACCTCCCCGAGAATGGTTTAGACGACGGCGGCTCCCCGCCTGTACTTCCCCCGCTGGTTAACATTGACGATTTTGCCGGTAACGATGGCTTCATTAACAAAGAAGAAATAAGCCACGCCAACGTCAGCGGTACCAGTAACCAAAATCACGTCACGCTGGTCTTCACCGATAGCCAAAAAAACACAATCACCGTCGATGTCCCTGTCGCTAACGGACACTGGACCATCCAGCCTGATTTAAGCGGCCTTGTAGACGGTGAAATTACCGTGGTTGCCACCGCCACTGATGTTTCCGGGCGCACCGCGCAAAGCACCGCCGATGCACTGATTGACACTGTCGATCTGCACGACACTATCACCATTGATGACGTCACCGCTGATAACGTGATTAACATCGCCGAATCTCATCAAGAGAAAACCTCCGTTCACGGCTCTGTCGGCGGCGATGCCAGACTCGGCGATAAAATTACGCTGACGGTGAACGGGCACGAATACAACGGTGAGGTTATTGACCTGGGTAATGGCGCATTGGGTTACCGGATTGACGTTTCTACTCAAGGGTTGCTGGCCGATCCCAATATTCACGCGACGGTGACTTCAACGGATGAAGCGGGGAACACCACTCAGGCTGCTTCCGATCACCACGTTGATATCGATTTGGATATTCATAACTCGGTCACTATCGGGACTGTGGCTAGCGATGACGTGGTGAATGCCATCGAATCCCGTATGCCAACGATGATTACCGGCGTAGTGGGTGGCGATGCGCAGGCGGGCGACCCGATTACGGTGACGGTCAATGGCCGTGATTACCACGGAGTTGTGGTCAGTGAAAACGGTCAATTGCGTTATAACGTCCCCGTACCGACCAACCAGCTTAACGAAGGAAATAATGACGTTAAGGTTGAGGTGGTCAGCCACGACGCGGCGGGTAACGAAGCGATTGCGGTCGAGCACCACAATGTCACGCTTGATACCCTAGCGCAAAACGCGCTGACGATTGAAACCGTGGCGGGCGACAACGTGGTGAATGCCGCCGAGTCCCGTATGCCGACCCTGATCTCCGGTGTGGTGAGCGGGGATGCGCAGGCGGGCGACCATGTGGTGGTCACAGTCAACGGCCATGAATACCGTGGCGATGTGGTGACCGACGAAAACGGCCAGCTGCGTTATGAAGTGCCGGTGCCGACGAATGCCCTGAACGAAGGCAACAACGATGTGCAGGTGATGGTCAGCGGCGTCGATGCTGCCGGTAACACGGCGATTGCGGTGGAGCATAAAAATGTGGTCCTCGACACCCATGCCGAAAACCATGTGATCGTCCAGACCGTGGCCGGTGACAACGTGGTAAACGCCGCCGAGTCCCGTATGCCGACCATGATTTCTGGTGTAGTCAGCGGGGATGCGCAGGCGGGCGACCATGTGGTGGTCACAGTCAACGGCCATGAATTCCGTGGCGACGTGGTGACCGATGAAAACGGCCAGTTGCGCTACGAAGTGCCGGTCCCGACGGCGGCGCTCAACGAAGGCAACAACGACGTGCAGGTGATGGTCACCGGTGTCGATGCCGCCGGGAACACCGCGATTGCGGTGGAGCATAAAAATGTGGTGCTCGACACCCATGCCGAAAACCACGTGATCGTCCAGACCGTGGCCGGTGACAACGTGGTCAATGCTGCCGAGTCACGGATGCCGACCCTGATTTCTGGCGTGGTGAGCGGGGATGCGCAGGCGGGCGATAAAGTCGTCGTCAGCGTTAACGGTCATGAATTCCGTGGCGACGTGGTGACCGACGAAAACGGCCAGTTGCGCTACGAAGTGCCGGTGCCGACGGCGGCGCTCAACGAAGGCAACAACGATGTGCAGGTGATGGTCACGGGCGTCGATGCTTCGGGCAACACCGCGATTGCGGTGGAGCATAAAAATGTGGTCCTCGACACCCATGCCGAAAACCACGTGATCGTCCAGACCGTGGCCGGTGACAACGTGGTCAATGCCGCCGAGTCCCGGATGCCAACCCTGATCTCCGGCGTGGTGAGCGGGGATGCGCAGGCGGGTGATAAAGTCGTCGTCAGCGTTAACGGCCATGAATACCGTGGCGATGTGGTGACCGACGAAAACGGCCAGCTGCGCTACGAAGTGCCGGTCCCGACGGCGGCGCTCAACGAAGGCAACAACGATGTGCAGGTGATGGTCACCGGTGTCGATGCGTCCGGGAACACCGCCATCGTGGTCGAGCATAAAAATGTGGTGCTCGACACCCACGCCGAAAATCATGTGATCGTCCAGACCGTGGCCGGTGACAACGTGGTCAATGCCGCCGAGTCCCGTATGCCGACCATGATTTCTGGTGTAGTCAGCGGGGATGCGCAGGCGGGCGACCATGTGGTGGTCACAGTCAACGGCCATGAATACCGTGGCGACGTGGTGACCGATGAAAACGGCCAGTTGCGTTACGAAGTGCCGGTGCCGACGGCGGCGCTGAACGAAGGCAACAATGACGTGCAGGTGATGGTCACCGGCGTCGATGCCGCCGGGAACACGGCGATTGTGGTGGAGCATAAAAATGTGGTCCTCGACACCCATGCCGAAAACCACGTGATCGTCCAGACCGTGGCCGGTGACAATGTGGTGAATGCCGCCGAATCCCTTATGCCAACCCTGATTTCTGGTGTAGTCAGCGGGGATGCCCAGGCGGGTGATAAAGTCGTCGTCAGTGTTAACGGCCATGAATACCGTGGCGATGTGGTCACCGATGAAAACGGCCAGTTGCGCTACGAAGTGCCGGTCCCGACGGCGGCGCTCAACGAAGGCAACAACGATGTGCAGGTGATGGTCACCGGTGTCGATGCGTCCGGGAACACCGCCATCGTGGTCGAGCATAAAAATGTGGTGCTCGACACCCACGCCGAAAACCATGTGATCGTCCAGACCGTGGCCGGTGACAATGTGGTGAATGCCATTGAATCCCGGATGCCGACCCTGATCTCCGGTGTGGTGAGCGGGGATGCGCAGGCGGGCGATAAAGTCGTCGTCAGCGTCAACGGCCATGAATACCGTGGCGATGTGGTGACCGACGAAAACGGTCAGCTGCGCTACGAAGTGCCGGTGCCGACGGCGGCGCTGAACGAAGGCAACAACGATGTGCAGGTGATGGTCACCGGCGTCGATGCCGCCGGGAACACCGCCATTGTGGTGGAGCATAAAAATGTGGTGCTCGACACCCATGCCGATGCCACTATCACCATTGACGCCGTCACCAAAGATAACGTCCTGAATCACGATGAGCTGGCGGCTAAAACCCAGTTTATCCACGGTGTTGTGGATGGCGATGCGAAACTTCACGACCGTGTGGATATAGAAATTAAAGGTAATCATTTCAAAGGCGAAGTGATTGATCTTGGCAACGGGAAGCTGGGTTACAACATTGCGGTCGATCCGCGCGTCTTCAGCAATAACAAAGGTGAAGTGGACGGTACGGTCAATGTGCACGCCACCATTACCTCTCATGATGATGCGGGCAATGAAGTGATCGCGACTCAGGATCACACGGTTAAAATCGATAACCACGCCAATGCCACACTCACCATTGATGATGTCACCAAAGATAACGTTCTTAACCACGACGAATTGAATGCCGAGAAGCAGTTTGTTCACGGTAACGTTGGCGGCGACGCGCGTGTGGGTGATGTGGTTGATCTTGAGATTCGCGGCAATCATTTTACCGGCAGTGTCGTTGATTTCGGCAACGGCAACTTAGGCTACAACATCGAAGTGGACCCCGCGGCGTTTAGCCGCAACAAAGGTGAAATTGACGGCGACGTAAACATTCACGCCACCATAAAATCTCACGATGGCGCGGGTAACGTAGTGGTGCAGACCGCTGACCATTTAGTGCACATCGACAACCACGCCAATGCCACCATCTCCATTGACGCCGTCACCAAAGATAATGTCCTAAATCACGATGAGCTGGCGGCTAAAACCCAGTTTATTCACGGTGTTGTGGATGGCGATGCAAAACTTCACGACCGTGTGGATATAGAAATTAAAGGCAATCATTTCAAAGGTGAAGTGATTGATCTTGGCAACGGGAAACTGGGCTATAACATCCCGGTCAATCCGCGTGTCTTCAGCAACAACAAAGGTGAAGTGGACGGTACGGTCAATGTGCACGCCACCATTACCTCTCATGATGATGCGGGCAACGAAGTGATCGCGACTCAGGATCACCTGGTTAAGATCGACAACCACGCCAATGCCACTATTACTATCGGTGACGTCACACAAGATAACGTCCTCAACCACAGCGAACTGACTGCGCCGACGCAGATGGTAAGCGGCACGGTGGGTGGCGATGCTAAAGCGGGTGATGTGGTTGTTATCGAAGTGAGAGGACATCAGTTCACAGGCGAAGTGGTGGCTGAGGGCAAAGGGTTCGCCTACCACATTGAAGTGGATTCCGGGTTGTTCAGCAATAACCAGGGTGAAGTGGATGACAAAGTTCATATCCTCGCGACGGTGAAATCTCATGATGTTGCGGGCAACGTTGTTGTTCAGACTACGGAACACACGGTTTATATCGATAACCACGCCAACGCGACCATCACCGTTGACAGTGTGACCGACGATAACACCCTCAATCACACTGAGCTTGAACATCAAACGCAGACCATTACAGGCACTGTAGGCGGCGATGCTAAACCTAATGATGAGGTCATCCTCACCATTAACGGTAATCAACACAAAGGGGTTGTGGTTGAAACTCCGGATGGCCATCTTGTTTACAGCGTGGATGTTCCGACTGCTGAATTCGGTAACAACCAGAGTGAAGTGAATGCCGATAAACCTTTCACTGTTCAGGTTACATCTCATGACAAAGCGGGTAACGAAGTTGTCGTGACGACAGATCACAGGGTTCATCTTGATAACCATGCTGAAAATAGCGTGATTATCAAAACCGTGGCTGGCGACAACGTGGTTAACAATGCTGAACATCAGCACGATACAGACATCACAGGCCAGGTGAGCGGCAAAGATGCCAAACCGGGTGACGTAGTGGAAGTGACCGTGCACGGTAATAGCTACTTTGGTACCGTGTTTGAAGGAGCCGGAGGCCGCCTGTTATACAACGTTTCGGTCCCGCGTGACGCACTTAATGATGGTCATAACGACGTTCAGGTGAAGATTTCCAGCTACGACAAAGCAGGTAATGAAGCGTTAGCCATCGCACACCAAAACGTTGAGGTGGACACCGCAGCTCACGCCAGTATTACCATTGAAAATGTCACAAAAGATAACGTCCTGAACCACAGTGAACTGGATGCTGACCAACAATGGATCCACGGCAAAGTCGGCCTGGATGCACGCCCGGGCGATGTGGTTGATATCCAGATTGGGACTCAGCATGTCTACGGCGAAGTCGTTACTTTTGACGACAATTCACTTGGTTATCGTATCCCGGTGGAACCATCGCTATTCAGCGATAACAAAGGTGAAGTGGATGGAAGTGTCACTTTCCATGTGAGTGTGACCTCTCATGATAAAGCCGGTAACGTCGTGACGGTTACCGAAAAACATACTGTTGATCTCGATAATCATGCCAATGCGGCTATCGAGATTAATGATGTTACAGATCAGAATGTGCTGAACCATAGCGAGCTGAACAACGCAGTACAAACCATTACCGGTGAAGTTCACGGTGATGCCAGGGAAGGGGACAAGGTCACGCTTAACGTAGATGGCCACCCATACTTAGGCAGAGTCGTACAAATAGGCCCAAACCAGTTGGGTTATCGCATTGATGTGAAGTCATCTGATTTCAGCACCAATGATAAAGAAGTGGATAAGGATGTGAAAATCACCGTTAAGGTGGACTCGCACGACATTCATGGTAACCCGGTGACTGCGCACTACGACCACACGGTGGCTGTCGATAACCACGCGAATGCGAATCTGACCATTGAAGACATTACCAATGACAATCTCCTGAACCACAAAGAACTGACTGATCCAACTCAGATGGTCAGTGGTATCGCGGGTGGCGATGCTAAGCCGGGTGATCATGTGATTGTTACCGTCAACGGAGTCGATTATCCGGGGACCGTTGGTAACGATATGAGCTACCACATTCCCGTTCCGTCTTCGCAGTTCAATGATAACAAGCATCATGTCGATGGGGATCTCAAGTTTACTGCGAAGATTACTTCCCATGATATTCATGGAAACGAGGTTATCGTCACCACCGAACACACGGTTCATATTGATAACTTTGCCGTCAACGATTTCACCATCGAAACGGTGTCGGGCGAAGACTGGGTCAGCCATGCTGAATCCCTGAAAAATACCATTATTCGTGGTGCAGTTACGGGTGATGATGCGAAACCAGGCGACATTGTAAAAGTCACCGTGTCGGGTGTTGATGCTAACGGCAAGCCTGTTCACCATGATTATCCAGGCACGGTGCACGTTGATTCAAACGGCAATCTTTTTTACTCCGTGCCGGTGCCACCGGGCGGACTGTATGAAGGCCTGGACACCGTTACAGTCCATATCACCAGCCATGATTTGCACGGTAATAGCATCACAACGACACATACCCATGACATTGCGGTTGATACCCACGCAGACGCCACAATTCATATCGATAACGTCACTGTAGATAACGTGCTCAATCACGATGAGTTGACGCCGCCGAAAGTAACCATCACCGGCGTAGTTGATGGTGATGCCAAAGTTGGCGACCACGTTGTTATCGAAGTGAATTCCTATAAATACCCAGGCGAGGTTGTTGACTTGGGTAACGGTCATTTAGGTTTCCGCATCGACGTTGATAATTACGCTATCAGCGACAATCAAGGCAAAATTGACACTGATGTGACATTCAAAGCCTCTGTGACGTCGTTCGATGAACTTCACAACAAAATCACGGCGACCACCGAGCACACCGCCCACATTGATAACCACGCCGATGGCATTATCACTGTGGGGCAGGTGACTGGCGATAACATCATTAACCACCACGAATCACGAGAGCACGCCACTAAAGTCACCGGCACCGTGAGCGGCACGACGAGCGGTGAGATTAACGAAGGCGATAAAGTCACCATTACCGTTAATGATCACTCATATGAAACTACCGTTATCAAGCTGCCTTATCAGCATGGCGCTTTAGGCTATAGCGTAGATGTATTGACCAAAGATCTGCTGGCCGACCTGGACCCGATTGCCCATGTTGTGGCGCACGACGCCGCCGGTAACGCAGATCATATCGACATCACTCACCATATCGATATTGATCTGGAAGCGACGGCGAGCATCACTATCGATCCTGTCTCCGGCGACGATATGATCAATGGTGTAGAGTCGGATCAAGAATTCACCACGGTTTCAGGCACCGTCGGCGGCGACGCGAAAGAAGGTGACGTTGTTCACCTGGTGATTAATGGCAATGAGTTGACGGCGGAAGTCACCAAAGATTCTCAGGGCAACCTGCTCTGGCACAAACAGGTCAGCACCCACGACCTGATGGTCGATCCTCACTTTACGGCAAGCGTGATCGCCACCGATAACGCCAATAACACGGCAACCGCTGAAGCAGACCGGACTGTTGTTGTTGATCTGAAAGTTGAAGCTGTCATTTCCGTTGATTCGGTGACGCCTGATGACGCCCTGAACGCCGATGAACTCAAGCAGGGGCATACTCTGGTTAGTGGCACGGTTATAGGGGAAATGCATGCAGGCGACCCTCTGACGTTAACCATCAATGGCCAGGACTATCATGGTTTTGTAGAAGATCAGGGTAACGGAAAGATGGGGTACCATATTTCTGTCAGCACGGCTGATCTTCAGGCTAATCCGCATATTCATGCCAGCATCAACGTCACGGACCAGGCGCAAAACAGCACCGTTGCCACCGCAGATCACACCGTTATTATTGACGATCACGCCATTGCATCAGTGACGATCAACGTGGTGTCTGGTGACGATATCCTCAATCACCTTGATCAAAAACACCCAACTACCACCATTAACGGCACCGTCGGTGGCGATGTTCAGAAAGACGATATCGTCCATGTGTGGGTCAATGGGGTTGATTACCCGGCGACGGTAGAACCACAGGCATATCTCAATGGTGGCCTGGGTTATTCCGTTGACGTAAGAACCGACGGGCTGTTAGCCAATCCATATATTCATGCCACCGTCACGGCTGTCGATCCGCATGGCAACAGCGTTTCGGTTTACGCGTCTCACGAAGTTTCCAGAGATGACGGTGCGCAGGCCACCATCAGTATTAATCCAGTCACTGCTGACAACTGGATTAACAATGATGAAGCTCACCTGGATCACACCACTATTACTGGAAAAGTCACCGGCGATGTGCATATCGGTGACACTGTTGACCTTGAGGTCAACAATCAACACTACTACGGAAAAGTTGTTTCTGAAGGCAACGGCCACGACCTGGGCTACAGCATTGATGTCAGCACCACAGATCTGCTTTCCGGCGGCGATAAACCTATCCTTCATGCATCAGTAACCGGTTACGATGCGGCGGGAAATACCGTGCTGGCAACGGCCGATCACGCCGTGGGTATTGATACACGGGCCGAGGCAACGATTGATATCACTCCAGGGTCAGTCCATATAAATGGTAGTCACGATTTCTGGCTCATTTCTGGAAACGTGGGCGGAGATGCGAAAGAAGGGGATGTCGTCACCATTACCGTCGGCGGTAAAACCGTCGAAACGACCGTGCAGAAATTCTCTGACGGACATTTGGGTTATAACGCCGATCGCACAACCGATCCTGTGACCGGGCAGTTGTCGTTCATCAATCCGGATGATGTTGGCCCAAATTCAGATATTGTCGTGAAGATCACCACTACCGATCCATACGGTAATATTGAAACCGCAACCGACCATATAGGCGTTCATGGGACGGGTCATCCAACTGATAATAATACCGGCGGGACGACCACTCCGCATTACGATCCTCCACATGCCGAAATCACCATCAGCCCGGTTGCGGGTAATGATGTGATCAATAAAGTCGAATCAGAAAACGATACTACGACGATTCGTGGAACCATAACGGGTGATGTTCAGGCGGGCGAGTACGTTACGCTGCATATCGGCGATCAGGATATTCCGGTTAAGATTGTTGAGCGTCCGAATCTGCCTGGTGAGTTGGGTTATGAGATTGAAGTTGATACCAAATATCTGATGGCTCACCCTGATATTTCGGTCACTGCCACCGCACATAATGGCGCAGGTGACACAGCAGATACCAGTGCGCAAAAAACAGTGCATGTGGATACGAATGCCACTGCCGAAATTCACCTCGATAACATTGCTGGCGACGACGTCATCAATATTCTGGAGTCACAGTCCGGGAAGACCACCGTCAGCGGCATCGTCAAAGGTGATGGTATTCATGACGGCAGTAATGTCACCATCATGGTGAATGGAAATCCTGTTACCACCCAAGTGTTTACCGATTCCAAAGGTGTGATGCGTTTTAGCAAAGACGTCAGCGTTGACGATCTGCGCCATACCCCGACCATCACGGTGAGCGTGACCGGGCAAGACGATCAGGGGAATACATTTACGGCAACGGACGGTAAAACGATTACCGTTGATACGGACATTAGCGCCCATATCACTATCGACAAAGTCACTGGCGATAACATTCTTAATCTTCATGAAACTCAGCAGGCTACAACCACCATCACTGGCCATGTTTCCGGTGATGTGAAGCCAGGTGAGCATGTCACGGTGACCGTTAATGGGCAGGTTTATCAAAACGTCGAGATTGGTCAAGACCTGAAATACTCGGTTGATGTCAAAACCAGCGACTTGCAGCTTGGCAACGAGATTAAGGCAGAAGTCACCGGTCATGATGATCACGCAAACACCACGACTGGTTACGCCACTGAACACTATTCGACGGATATTTCCGCTGCCGCAACCATTACCGCTAACACTGTTTCCGGCGACAATATCCTTTCGGCTAAAGATCTTGGCGCAAATAAAACTGAGATCAGCGGCACGGTGGGTGGTGACGCCGCTCCTGGCGATAAAGTTACGGTCACGCTCCATGGCGTCTCAGAAACTGCCGATGTAGTCGTTGATCAACTCACCGGCAAGCTGGTTTACACGCTGGAAGTGGACACCGACAATTTAAAAGCTGAATTAGAATCCCAGAATACAGACAAGCCAGAAATCGTCGTTACGGTCACCGGCCAGGATGATGCGGGAAATGATTTCAGGCAGGATGTGCATAAAACAATCACCATTGACGATCACGCGAACGTCACGCTGACCTTCGATAAAGTTGCCGGTGATAACATCCTCAACATCGACGAAAGCAATAAGTCGACCACTCAGATTAGCGGCACGGTAACGGGCGATGTGAAAGAGGGAGGCAGTGTCATTCTCACCGTCAATGGCAACGAATTGCCAGCGACGCTGCACAGCGATGGGCACGGTGCCTTCACCTTTAAACTGGATGTCCCGACTTCCGATCTGCTTGCCGATCAGACGATTACCTATAAAGTGACCGGCGTCGATGCTGTCGGCAACACCTTAACCGTCACCGAAACTAACACCATTACCATCGACCACGATGCAGCAAACACGGTTAAAATTGATACTGTTGCTGGTGATGATCGAGTGAATATCAATGAATCCCACAATGCCAATACTATTGTGCATGGCGTCATTACGGGTGATGTTGTCAACGGCAAGATAACCATCGATTTGAACGGCACGAATATCACTGTTGATATTAAAGACGTTGTCGTCGCTGATGACGGTGTGCATAAGACTTTTGCTATTCCGGTTTCAACCGATGCGTTAATTGAAGGCGATAACACGGTCACTATCACCATCAATGGGGAAGACAACGCTGGCAACCCTGCAACCTCCACTGATACTCATCACATTAAGCTCGATACCACAATTGATGCGTCGATTAATATCGACCCAGTGGCGGTAGGAAATGTGGTTAACGGCAAGGCACCCGCGCAAATTCATATTACAGGAACGGTTGATGGGGACGCTCGTGATGGTGACATCGTGACGCTGAACGTTAACAACCATGAAATCCGGACCAAAGTTGTCCCCGTTGGCGACCATCTTGGTTACGACGTTCGGATGGATAAAACCTGGCTGCATGAAGGTGACAACAACGTCACCGTCAATGTGCAGGTAACCGATGATGCTGGAAATAGACTGATACCTGCGTATAACCAGGTTGTTACGCTGGACTCCCATGCTGATGCGACGATTACCGTCAATTCGCTGACAGCTGATAACACGATTAATGCGCTCGAATCGAAACGTATTTCTGTGACGGGCCAGGTTGATGGAGATGCGAAAGCGGGCGATACGGTGACATTGGAAGTTAATGGTCATACCGCGACGACTCAAGTAAAAATGATGGGTAACCATCTTGGCTATGAGTTTGATGTTAAAAAGGATTGGGTGCAGGAAGGCCACAACGATCTGAGTGTAAGCGTCAGCGTTACTGATAACGCAGGTAACCACTTAACGACTCCACCAGTCATCCATCCGGTTTACGTTGATACAAAAATTGATGCGGCGATCGCCCTCGAACCAGTCACGCCAAATCACGTGATCAATGCCAGCGCGCCTGAGACTATTTCTGTCACCGGCCAGGTGGGTGGTGATGTGAAAGCGGGTGATCATGTGGAATTTGAAATCAATCACCACACCTTCTCTGCTGATGTTGAATTGCTCAATGGCCAGTTAGTTTATAAGACTGATATTGAGAAAAAATGGTTGAACGACGGTGACAATATCCTGAAAGCCAAGGTGACCACTCAGGATCATGCAGGGAATGTCATCACTAAAGAGACCACCCAGCATATCCAGTTGGACACCCATGCCGATGCCAAAATCACTATCGATAAAGTGACAGGTGATAACCATATCAACCAGGAAGAAGCTCGTCACCATCTGACTCATATCACCGGCCAGATTGACAGTGCCGATGTGCATGACAATGAACATATCAATGTCACCATCAACCACAAACATTATGACGTGGTACTGCACGAAGAAAATGGCCATCTGACATATGACGTTCCGGTTAATACCCATGAACTGAATGTCGGTAAAAATAACGTGGCTGTTTCAGTGATTGCTCACGACGATCATGGCAACACCAACGTTATCCATCAAAAGTCAGATTTCACAATGGATGATCCATCCCATCGTGGTAAGCATGACGTTGATACTTCGGGCAAAGTGCATCATGCAGCGCACGGGCACGACCACGGCTTAAGTAATCTGTTCGATGACAGCAATGATTCGCTTTCTTTCAATCTGAATCATGATGCCAAAGCTCATTCGGGCCGGGACGACGCTAAAGTCTTTACCGGAAAAGATGACAGCAACGAAGCGAAACACGATCTCAGCAGCCTGGCGAAAGAGCTGCACGAGAACCCGGACATTACGCACCACATCAGAGGTGGTGATGATCACGGGCAAGGGAAAGGCCTGGCGTCCGCAGCGACACATTTACCGGGTGCTCCGCACGCGGGTGACGCTGGAACGATGCACGACTCAGGTGGTTCATCGCACTACTCGCTGGATCACTTAATCGCCAAGCCAGAACATTACTCACACTAAATGATAATCACCGCCCTTCACCGGGCGGTGATTTCACATGCCGTACTGGCAATAAAAGAAAGGTACTGGAAATGTATTACGTTCAACGTAATGAAGAAGGGCAACTGACACGTGTTGAGAACGAGCCGTTTACCGGAATGACAGGTGAAGTCTTCACGCAGACGCCTGAAATCACCGCCTGGAATAACGCCCGCAACGTGGTGGATGAAAGTCTGCAACATAAAGAATTGCTGCAACGCAGTGACCTGGAAATGGTCCGCGTTCTGGACGACCTGATTTTCCTGCTGATTCAAAAAGGGGTGATTACGATCACTGACCTGCCGCCGATGGCGCAGGTGAAGCTGATGAATCGCGCGCAGGCGCGCCAGGGGTTGGGTGGGTTAGAGGATCTGCTTAATAGCGACGATCAGGGGATTTTTTAAATAGCCATCATATTTCGAGTTGTGTTGGCGGGGGCGCTACGCTTGCCCGCCCTACGCGCTGGGTTTCATAGGGTGGATAAGCGAAGCCTCATCCACCATTTTTTTACAGGTTAAAACGGTGCCGGTTCGCCGAGTAGCTGTCCCATCGCGCCATAAATCCCCACTTCTTGCAGCACGCGCAACTCCCCTTCGGTTTCAACACGCTCGGCTATCAGCGGCAGATCAATATTGTTGGTTGCGCTGTGTAACACGTCAATAAACAAGCGTTTATCGCTCTCAATATCAATGTGGCGGATATAGCTGGAATCAATTTTCAGGTACGCCAGGCCCCATTGCGACAGGTGCCCAATCATATCGAAGCGGCTACCGAAGTGTTGCAGGCCAAGGCGGCAGCCAAAATGATTCAGCGACTTGATAAACACTTCCATTTGTTCAGGTTCCGGCAGTTGGTTCTCGTCCAGCTCCAGAATTAAACGACCGGCAAGCTGCGGGTTCGTCTTCAGTGGGTTAAGCAACTGCTTGATAGTGGAGTCATTTGCCAGAGAACTTCCTGACAGACTGAGCGCCAGATAACCCGGATAGTTTTTCAACTGCTTCAACGTCAGACTCAACATCACCCGATCAAGGCGTTGGCTCCAGCCAAATCGGTGGATCCACGGCAGGAAACGACCGGCAGGAATGCTGTTGCCTTTTTCATCGACGATGCGCGACAGCACTTTGTAATGAATCACTTTTTGTATGTTTTTGCAGTCCACAACCGGCTGGAAGAATAACTGGAACTGCTCTTTGCTCAGTGCATTCTCAAGACGCATAAACCACAGATGCTGATCTTCATTGGCTGCATCAGTTTGAACCACAGGGAACAGGTTGGTCTGATGCGTGGTATGGGTTTCGGCTTCCATCAATGCGCGGTCGGCCTGAACAATCAGCGACTGCGGGGAATCCCCATAACTAAACGGCACCATTCCCGTATGCGCGACCGGGTTAATGTCAGACATGCCGGTTGCGTAGAAGGCGGCAAGTTGCTGACTAAGCGAGTTCTGCAAAGTCAGCATTTCATTGTGCGTCACGCCTGGGCAAAGCAGGGCGAATTCACCACCGCGAATGCGGGCAAGAATGCTGTCGGCATGGGCATGTTGGTTCTTCACAACATTCATCATATCGGCAACATGCTTCAGCAAGTTATCGGTATGCGGGCCGCCAAAACGTTGGTTCAGGCCACCGAGATCCTGAATGCGCAATAACAGCAAATAGCCAGATGCCGATTCTTCATCGCTTAAGCGGGTCTGCATTTGCAAGTCGAAAGCGCGACGGTTAGCGATACCGGTTTGGCTATCGAGATAGGCCTCATTGTGCAGACGTTCGCTGTGCTCGGCCTGATCTTCAAACAGTGACTTAAGTTTAGCGACCATCAGGTTCATGGCCTCCACAACGCGGCGCAACTCCGGCGTTTTCGGTAAATCGAGCTGAGTGAGATATTCGCGGCGGGTAATCGCCTGGGACTGTTTCACCATATAATTGAGCGGGCGTAACTGGCGGCGCAAAAGTGCGGCACCCGCCAGAATACAAACCGCGGAACAGGCCAGCATCCACAGCAGGTTTGCCAGCGTGCTTTCCCATAAGCGCTTGATAGCAAACACCGGGTTGCTCAGGACTTCGACGCGCGCCGCCTGCTGCCAGCCCCGCATAATCGTCGCTTCACCGGCTTGCGGTTTCACATTCACCAGGGCGACAAACCAGCCCGGCACTTCGGGAATCGACAACGACGCGCTGCGCTCAAGAATCGTTTTGCCGCTCGACTGATCGATGACACGGATGGCATCGTAGTAGCCGCTATCGAAAATTGAACTGACCATTAACTCGATCATCGCGGGATCGTCAACGTGTGGGGTGAGCGAAAGGCCCAATGCGGTCGCGGCATCCTGCGCGTGAGAAAGCAGTTGGTTATTGTATTGCTCCCGGGAACTTTCGAGATTCACAATAAAACTACCGCTGAAGATGATCAGCATAAATAGAAAGATAGCTATTAGAAGCTGTTTGAAAAGTGACACAGGTTTATCCTATTCATCAATCGGGAATCCTTCTTCCCGCATTTTTTTCAACACATCCTGCCATCGAGAAAGACGCTTACTATCCCCGACACGTTTATTATTCTGACTTCCTGGTAACCACAACCCGCTATCATTAAAGGAATAAACAGGCAATAAATCCGAGCGCTGTGTTGCAGGTAAAATGTTATCCGTCAGACTATCAAGAACGATGGGAATAGCCTCCGGTGACGAGTACCAGGTTAATACCATATGCGCCCGATTCAGACGTAATGCTTTAACGTAGGTAATACGTAACTTTTCTCCTGAAACACCTAAGTGACGTAATGTGAAATATTTAGCGAGCGCATAATCTTCGCAATCTGCTTCGCCTTTGCGCAGTGATTCTACGGGCGTTGCCCAATAATCAGTGCTATTCCAGATTTCAATATCTTCACGGTAATGCAATTGCTGGTTAAAAAAACGATTCACCGCATTTAATTGTGCGAGTTCAGTTTGGCTCCGTTGGTTCAATAACAGTTGCTGCCAGGCATTTATACGCAGCTCACCTTCCTTCGTTGCCGGGCCATAGAGTTGGTCGGCACGTTGTTGAATGGTCGTGAAATCCCAGGCTGCACGTAAAGAGCCTCCCGCCAATAGTAACAACAGCACACCAGAAAAAATCAGAGGCGCTAATAACCTGGTGCGAAAAAATAACCTGACTGAGTTCAATTACACATCCGAATAGAGCCAATAACTGTTTAGTTTCGCTGTAGGTTTTTCGGCATCACTTTTTGAGTCAGCCACTTGTGAGTCAACTGAGTATTGACGGGTGATTCAAAGATGCGCCCAAGTGTCTTATCTACAAAAGCAACAAACTGTGGGTCTTCCTTCCTCATCATAATGGCATATTTCATTTTTTCACCCACAACGTCCTGGGAAACAGAGAAATCTTCAGGATGCTCATTTTGATTGATAATAGGATACGCCAGGATGTCATCGAGAATGATCGCGGCAGTACGTTTTTGCGCCATCATATCAAATGCATCTTGCACAGTATCTGAAGTGATTATCGAGATACTCAGATGTTTCTCACGGTTCACTCGATTGAACTCTAACAAATCTTTAGAACCGCGCGGCACGCTGACGGTGCGGCCTTTTAAGTCTTCAAGCGTATGGATATTATTCTGGCGCAGCGAAATAATACGCATATGGGCGACAAAATAATCAACAGAGAAGGAGACGCTTTTCTTCCGCTCTGGCGCATCGGTGTTAACGCTGCAATCCAAATCTATTTTACCAGCGTTAAGTGAGTTCACGCGTTCGGTAAATAGAGTAGGAATGTAATGAACGGCGAGATTCTTTTTACCCAGAGAAATACGCAATTCATCAGCAATCATATTGCATAGGGAGATGGTGTACCCGGTCACTTTGCCATCCACATCCCGAAAAGAGAAAGGCTCAAGTTGACGATAACCAATGTTTAACGCATTACTTTCTTTAATATTATCAAGCGTGGCAGAAGTGCCATCGGCCCTGAGATAATTGGGAGCCATTATCAGAGGTAACAATGCCAACGCCCTCAGAATAACCTTGAGCCCGGTGTTAAATGACTTTTTCATGTTAGTACGCATAGAGTGTTGTAGATGTTGTGAGTTTTTTAAGTTCCGCCGACATTGGAATATTTAGATTAATAGCGTTCGGTGGAATAGGAGACTGGAACCATCGTTGGTACAGTTTCTGAAAATCTTTGCCGGTAATAAGTGTTTTGAGCGTGTTATCGAGAAAATTTTTGAATTCACTGTCATCAAGCGGCAGCAACAAGCCTGCGGGAATCGGTGGGCTTAACGTCTGATCGGAAATTTCAAACTCATCAGGCGTCGGAGACATCGCGATCATACCTTTCAGTATCGCCGTACTTGAAATCAAAGCCGGTAACTCACCGCTTTGAAGTTCCTGGAATGCACCTTTGTTATTGTTATCAAGCTCAATATTTAAATTGAGATCGTTCGTTTTATTGATGGTGTGGATTTGCTCGACATAAATAGTGCCGCTTTTAACCAGGACACTGTGCCCGGCTAAGTCGTCAATGGTATCGGTATGGTTATTTTTGCGAGTAATGAAACGCGTGCTGGAGAAGAAAAATGGGAACGAGAATTCGGCTTTTTGATGACGCAATTCAGAATAAAAAGCAGGGATGCACATGATATCAGTCGCATGATTTTTAATGAGCACGAACTGTGACGCGGTGCTGCTTTTTATCCAGCGAACTTTAAGGTCTTTCAGCTTCAGTTTTACTTTGATTGCATCAACGAGTTTATTGCATATATCAATGGAGTAACCCGCCGGACGCTGCCCCTCAATGTATGAAAAGGGAAATGCATCATCCTGATAACCCAGCGTAATTGTCTTTGTCTCGGCTATCTTATCCAGTGTGTTTTTACTGTGTACGCCATGTGCGTGGCATACCGGACTACTGAGCAAAAATAGTGAGGCAATCAAGCCAGGTAAACAGGCAAATAATGACTTAGCAGACATCGCAGATTTCCCCGTCGATGACTTTATTGCCAAACGTCGGCTCCAGATCTTTCTCAGGTAATGGGCGGCTGTAATAGTAACCCTGTACATTCTGGCAAGAAATTCGGCGCAAAATAGTCCGCTGCTGCTCCGTCTCAACCCCTTCTGCCGTCACGCTCATGCCATATTTCTGGGCAAATTGAATCAGCATCACGACCAGGTACTGGCTCGCACTTTCTTGCTCCAGTTTCATAATCAGGGTACGGGCGATTTTAATGCGGGTGAACGGATAAATAAGCAGGTAATCCAACGCCGCATATCCGGTTCCCAAATCATCCATCGCAATAGAAATACCCATTTCACGAATTTTTCTGAATACCGGCAACGCAATAGACTGATCCAGTTTTTCTGATTCAGTGACTTCAATTTCGAGGCGGTTAGCCGCCAGGCCACTTTGTTTTAACGCATCAACAATAATGTCTATCAGGCCAGGGCCATGTAATTGATAGGCCGAAATATTCACCGCGACTTTGGTGGACTCAGGCCACTTCGCGGCAGCCATACAGGATTGTCGGATAATCCATTCGCCTAAACGAATAATCAGGCCGGATTCTTCCGCAATATTAATGAAGTAATCCGGGAATATCAGGCCCTTAGTAGGATGATTCCAACGGATAAGCGATTCATAACCGCAAACCGTTTCATTTTCCAGATTGATAATAGGCTGGTAGTGCAGCACGAACTCATTATTATCAATGCCGTTAATGATTTCCTGATTCACGAACACACTGTTGGTGTGCTTCATCATCATGCCGTCTTCAAAGAAGTGGTAGCAACCGCGCCCGCTATGTTTTGACGCGTACAATGCCAGGTCCGCATTGATCATCAGCGTCGTGGCGCTGTTGCCCTGAGAAGGGGCGGTGACAATACCCACGCTACAACTGATGGCGAAAGAGTGGCTGCCGTAGGTAAACGGAATGCTCAAGGCGCGGACGATTTTTTGCGACAGTGCTCCAGCTTCCTGGCAATTGTCTTCCCGGACACTCTGCAAAATAGCAAATTCATCGCCGCCTAACCGCGCAGCAAAGTCCATTGGGCCGAGCAATAAGGACAGGCGCTGTGCGACACCGATCAGCACTTCATCGCCCGCCGAGTGGCCGAAGGTGTCGTTGACCGGTTTAAAGTTATCAAGATCGATCAGCAACAAGTTGAAAGGCTGCCCATTTTGATTCATTTCGCGAATGCATTTATCCAGTGCCTGACTAAAAGAAGCGCGGTTCGGGAAGCCGGTCAGCGAATCATGGTGAGCCATGTACTCCATTTTTTGCGACATATCCTGCATTCTTTGCAGGTAATCGCGTTCAACCATCGCAATACGGAGTTTTTCAATCGCTGCTGCTAATCTGCCGATTTCGTCATCCTGATCTAAATAAGGGGTAATAAGGTCGGTTTGCTCGTGGGCAATGCGGGTCAGGGAGTTGATGAGCAACGGTACCGGGCGGAACAGGCGGCGCATAAACAGCGTCACCAGAGCCAGCGTACCTAACAAAATTAGCGCCAGAATGATCAGTGTTTTCTTCAGCATCGCGTCATAGGCGGCATAGAGCTGTTTTTTATTGCCGATGCTGCTGACTAAACTACCCAGAATTTCGCCTGATGGAGTCAGAATAGGCACGGCGCTGATAAAGCAATCCTGGCCGTTAATCGAGGCAAAACCAATGTAGTAATTCCCCAGGACGTCAGTGGCTCTTTGTCCTTTGAAGCTGATTTTTTCTTCTGTTGATTCTGAATTATTGCTGATGCCCTGGAAGTCTTTTTCTGGCGTATAAAGGAAAAGCCACGTCGGGTTACGGGTTTGCACCGCGGCCAGAGCTAATACATCGACAGGGTTATAACCGGTTTGAATCACTGAGTCCGGGTCGCCGATTTTATGCTCCGAAACAATACGCGTGATTTGGCCGGTCGAACTGGTTCCCACCGCGACGTTGGTATAAACATTGCGGACGATGTACGTAATTATTTGCGCATTCGCTTCAGCCTGATGTACCCACTGTTGGTACGAAAAGCTATCAATCAGACCCCAACCCGCACAGGCACCTGCCCCGAAAGCAATAAGGATTCCCGCCAGCAAAAACTGGGTTATTTTCCCGGCGATAGAATGGTGCCAACCTTTTACGCTTTTAAGCGAGAAAAAACTTTTAGCCACAGATTGTCGGTTTCCTAATGAATAAGAATTATTCTTGAATTAATGATTTGAAATTAATGCATTGATATATTTTGTCTGGCTGTTGCTGTTATGTGAGTTTTTATGAAGAGTGTCAGACGTTGCGTCACCAATAACAAACTATTATGTAACATTATTGATGAGGAAATAAATAAAGGCAAAACACGCGGCGGGACTATAGATAACCCGGATAACCAAGTCAATCACAAAAAATAGTGATTAAACGCTAATTGAGTGATTCATTGATTCTCTTTAAGCTTTTCATCAAATAAAGACGTTAGTGACACAGCGACTTTATCTTTCAATTACCATTTTAACGCAATCCCATATAACGAAACTTTAATAGAATTATGATTATAATCAGTTGGTTATGTGTATTTTCAGTGTGTTAGTTAACAGTGTTTTATTATTAATTAATGTCCATTTTTACCTATAAGTAGCAGTTCTTTTTTGAGTGCAAAATGAATACAATTAAAAAGGATTTGAGAATGTCAGCGCGTTTTCTTGTTTGTTAATAATTTAAATCATTAAAAATAACCAATGGCGCTTGTTAATTAATTGTTCGTATTTGTTTTGATTTTAATACGTGCGGGATCTTCTTAATATCGTTGTAAATGTTAATTAATTATAACGTTTGTTCTATTTCATTATGTCTTCTGCAAGATTTTATCCATTAATCAATATACTCACCCTGCTACCTAAATAGCACACTAAGCATAAGCAACGGGTTAAATACTTGGACTCTACAGCCAGCAACAGCACAGCGTATACCAATAAACGGTGGGTTTTCCCGCTGGTTCTCCCGTTCCTGCTTTACTCACTGGCCCAATTGCTCAGCAGCCACCTTATTGTCGATGGACGGGTGCTGGTGGTTTATGACCTGGAACTGGCGGCTATCTCTGCGGTATTGGTGCTGTTTGGTTACAGAGCCGTACCCGGCCTGATGCTTCTCTCTGTATTTTCCCTGCTGTTCCGTACTTCAACCGAAACCTTCGAGCTGCTTGGCTACCTGATTGCCGCATTCATCAGTTACTTCTTCTACGCCCGGTATACAGGCTGGCGCAGTGCATCAAGTTTTGGGCGCATCACGCTCACGACCCAGCGAATTATCTGGCTCTGTCTGTGCAATGCGGTGATCAATACGCTTTCAAGTGAAGTGATTTGCCTGCTGACTACGCCGCATACGGGTTCAGGAATGGTTTGCGATCACATTTTTAACGCGGAAACCCTGGTCAGAATCCAGGGGGTGATGAATGGCTGCATCACGGGCATTCCTCTGTTCTACACCGCGTTAAGGATTATCTGCCGCCCGAAATACGCCGCAGTCTGCCTGAAGTCAGTTTTGGCCCAGCTATCAGAAAACGTCGGTTACACTCGCTTTTCCGCATGGGCGATATCGCTCCTCATCCTGATGGTTTGTCTGAATATTCCCTTCAAAGACAATATCTTCTTCACGTTCTACAGCCTGGTACTGATATTCCCGCTGATGCTGTGGAGCTCGGTGCGCATTGGTTATATTTTCACGGCTCCGGTCTGGACTGTGATGATGATTGTGCTGGCGAAGAATAATGTGAATTACATCGCAGTCAATGACGACTTTATGTTGCATCAGGTGCTGGTCTCGACGGTTATTTTTATCTTCACGCTCACCATCGTGATCATGGGCGTGCTTGCCCGTTTCAACACCCTGCGCATTGAGCAATTGCTGAATATGGGTCTGACGGACCCGATGACCAATATGCCCAATTTGCGGGCATTGAAAGCGGATATTCAGGCTTCTCCAGACTCCACGGTGTGCCTGATTCAGGTGCCGGAAATGGAGCTTTTTTCGCGTCGCTATGGGCTGCACTTTCGCGCCAGATACCAGAAAAAACTGGCCGAGCATCTGCGCCTTAAGCTCAATGTTGATGAGAAAGTCTATTACCACGCGGGCTATGGGCTGCTGCTCAAGCTGGAGCAACCTAGCTGGGGAAGACTGAGCATTCTGTACAAATCGGCGAATACCTTTCGCTATTCTCATAACAATCAGCAGCTCGGGTTTCGCAGTGGTCTGGGATATTGCCGGGCCACGCAGTTCTGTAACGATGTCTACAGCCTGACCGGGAAACTGGGCATTGTTTCCGGGCTTTCGCTGGTCAACGGCAAACCGGAAAACCTAGAGGCGCAGTCCAGCCGTATTCATGAAAACTATATCGTTGGGCGCACTGATATTCGTACCGTATTGCAGAAAACGCTGGATAACGACGCGTTTGTATTAATGGCGCAGCCGATCGTCAGCACCTGTGGCGAGCCGCGCTACCACGAAATTCTGCTGCGTATGTTAGATGAAGAAGGTCGGTTTATTCCGCCGGATCGTTTCTTACCGGTGGCAACCGAAGCGGGGCTTGCGCCTGATATCGACTTATGGGTGATCAGAAATACGCTGAAAACCATGCAGTTGCATCCGGAACACTGTTTTTCTATCAATCTGGCCCCGGTTACTGTGTGTCGCGCCAGTTTCGTTCATCACGTTCAGTTACTGCTGACGGAGTTCGACGTCGATCCGCATCGCATTATCTTTGAAATCACAGAAGCGGATGCGCTGTCAGATACCGAGCAGTCACAAAATACGGTGCGCTCGCTCAAAAGCCTGGGTTGCCGTGTGGCGATTGATGACTTCGGCACAGGCTTTTCGAGCCATGCTCGCCTGATGGATGTCAGCGCCGATATTCTGAAAATAGACGGCTCGTTTATTCGTGAAATTACCGATAACGAAGTCAGTCATTACATTGTTGAGTCATTTTGCCATGTTGCAAAAATGAAAAATATGCAGGTTGTCGCTGAATATGTTGAGAATGAAAAAATTCAACGCTGCCTGGAAAATATGAATGTTGACTGGCTTCAGGGATATCACATTGGTAAGCCAGTGCCGTTGCTGACGTTGATATAACGACACGCATAAATAAATTCATTAATTAAGCATTCATTTCACATTATTTAGATAACTGGATACCCATGCGTAAATTTTTAACAATACAGCGCCCCTCAGATGTGGAAGAAACCAAGGGCAGCGAAAATTTTCTGACATCCTGGCTGCATAAATTACATGTGGGGGTGGCGATGAAGCTAGGGCTGATGCTGGTTGCCTGCATCGCCGTGCTGCTGATTGGCGCATCTTTCCTGTTGTCATCTTATTTAGCTAAACAGCTACAGGATAACGCCCTGGAAGTTTTGCGTTCAAATACGCGTATCTTCCATAACAATATCATTACTGAATATAAACGAGTTACCCGAGACGCTGAACGTTACAGCAACGTTTATATTAATAACTACCAGAATATGTCTCCGGTGCCGCTGCGTTCATTAGGGACTGAAGAGCTAAAAGCCTTATTAAGCGATACACGTATTAATGCGCATTTCACCGAATTAACCAGCGTATTTGCCTCGACCTTTATTCGTGAAGGCGAGCAATTTGTTCGTGTCTCCACCACTCTCCAGGGCAAAGAAGGCAAAATAGCGACATCCACCGTTCTGAGCCATGACAACCCGGCGTTAGCGGGGCTGATTAAAAATAAACCTTATTCAGGTGTGGTGACGATATATGGCAAACAATTCATCAGCCACTACGAACCTATTACCGATAAATTCGGCCAGGTGGTGGGTGCCGTCGCGATTGGATTTGACGTTAAACTGGCGCTGCAGCCGGTGATTAAAGAGCTGTTAGCGGTTCATATTGGCGAAGGCGGCTACGCATACGTGCTGGATGCGGGGTTCAGCCCCGGCATGATGGTGGCGCACCCAACCCTGGCTAACCAGCATGTAGAAAACATTACCGACGCCCATGGCTACAAGCGTTATGCCGATATTATGGCGCTTAAAAATGGCACGGTTTATTACGAAACCGTGAGCGGTTACGGCGCGGCGCCGCGCAAACGTGTTGCGGTATTTGAATATATCGATGGCATTAACTGGATTATTTCCACCACCAGTTATGTCGATGATGTTGCCCGCAGCAGCAATCTGGTGCGTAACAGTCTGCTGATGTTCAGCGTGCTGTTAATGCCGGTGATTTTGATTTTGATTGCCGCCACCAGCCGTATTCTGATTTCACGCCGTTTAAATAAAGTGCTGCGAATTTCGCAATCTATTGCCCAGGGCGACCTGACGGTGAATGTGCAGGTTGATCACAACGATGAGATCGGTGATTTGCTCAGTGCGAACGAAAAGATGCGTCAGTCGTTGCACGCGTTAGTGGGGGGAGTGGTTTCACATGCCCGCCGCGTTCATGAAGCGGCTTTAAATATCACCGAAGCGGTAGATGGCCAGGCCTCGACCAGCGTGGAAACTTCATCTTCAGTGGCAGAAATCACCTCGACGATGGAAGAACTTTCGGCCTCCTCAACGCAAATTGCCGAGCATTCTCGTGCGGTGGTGGATATCGCCAATGTCACGCTTGATGACTGCAACAAAGGCTCTGATTCGATGGGCGAACTGCTCACTCGTATGGCCGACATCGACAGTGACAACCAGCAAAGCATGCGTGAAATCATGATGTTGGGTAACAAGTCCAAAGAGATCAGCCGCGTGATGATTATCATCAATAACGTTGCGGACCAAACCAAACTCATCGCGTTTAACGCAGCCCTTGAAGCGGCAAGTGCGGGTGAATCGGGTAAACGTTTCTCTGTGGTCGCCGCAGAAATCCGTCGCCTGGCGGACTCCGTAACGGAATCGACTTTCGAGATTGAGAACAAAATCAGCGAAATTCAGAACTCGATTAACCGCCTGGTGCTCAACGCCGAGAAAGGCAGTAACAGCATTAAAGCGGGTACTAAAGCCTGCAAAGTCAGCGCCGATCGTCTGCATGATATCGTTGCGACCGCCGAGCAAACTTCTACCGCCGCCATGCAGATTTCACTCTCTACGCAGCAGCAGAAAACGGCAAGCAATCAGGTGGTTATGGCGCTGCGTGAGATCGTGGTGGCCAGTAATTACACCTCGCAATCGATTAAAGACATTCTGTCTATCAGCCAGGATATGACTCAACTTTCCAATGAGCTAAATCAGGCCTCACAGTCTTTCAAACTGACGGATGGCTCTGATGTGCAGGCCTAAAATCCGCGTGCTGATCGTCGATCATGGCGGCTCGTCGCGCAATGATTTGATTCGACAGCTTGAGATTAATAAAAGCATCGAAGTGGTGGGGCAATCCGTTCATCGCGAACAAGCGGCGAGCCTGGTGCAAAAGATGGCTCCGCAGCTTCTGGTGCTGACATTAGGCGCGCCGGGTCGTGAAAACGTCGAAACAGTGGAAACGATTATGGCGACCTGCGCCATTCCGATCATGGTGATGCGTTACTACGCCGATGCGCAGTGGGATGCGGAATTTATCACCCGCGGCGCGTTGGCGGTGGTCTGCAACCCTGGCGAGTCGGTGCAGGCGACGAAAGCGTTACATCGTCAGGTGGAAATGCTGGTGGGAGTGAAGGTGATTCGCCACATTCAGGGGCTACGGCATCATGCAGACGGGGCGGCGAAAACCGCGCCGATCCCTGAAATCGCTCAACCCGAGCACCACGAATGGCCGTTTGTGCTGGCGATTGCCTGTTCCACGGGCGGCCCGCAGGCACTGAGCAAATTGTTACAGGCGCTACCGGGCATTTTCCCATGCCCGATAATTATCGCGCAGCATATTGCCGACGGTTTCGCGACCAGCATGGTGCAATGGCTGGATGGCATCACCGAGCTGCAGGTGCAACTGGCGCAAGTGAATGACGTTTTAACCGCAGGGCGGGTCTACATTCTGCCGCCTGAACAGCATCTGGTGGTGAAAAAAAACCATCGTTTAGCGGCTGTCGCACGCCAGGCCAGCGATGTGTATCACCCAAGCTGCAACCTGCTGCTGGAGTCCGTGGCTGAGGTTTATCGTGAAAAAGCGGTCGGTCTCATTATGACGGGCATGGGCAGTGATGGTTGCCGGGGAATCGAAGCGATTTTCCAGAAGGGCGGTAAAACGCTGGCTCAGGATGAGGTGACGTCGGTGGTGTTTGGTATGAATAAATTCGCCATTGATAAGAACGTGATCCACAAAATTTTACCGCTGGAGCAGCTCGCCGCGACGTTACTGGCGATGGCCCATCCCCGGCATTTTGAAGGGAAACGCTTATGATCCCCAATATTGCAGCCTTTAAAGATCTTATTAAAGACCGTGTCGGCCTGCATTTTTACAACGGCATGGAAGGGTTGCTGAATGCCGCTTTGCATCAGCGTATCTCCGAGCGGGGAAAAGAAAGTAGCGCTGAATATTACGAGAAACTTTGCGTCTCGAGCGTCGAATTCGACAAGCTGTTAAGCCTGCTCACTATCAATGAAACTTACTTTTTCCGCGAGCCGGAAGTGTTGGATATCGTCTGTGAAAAGCTGGTGCCGCGCATGCTTGAGCAGAAGGGCGGCCCGATACGCATTCTGAGTGCAGGCTGTTCATCTGGCGAAGAAGCCTACTCGTTGGCAATAAAGCTCCACCAGAAATATCACGATAAATTTGCCCGAAGCGTGGAAATTCACGGCTGCGATATCGACGTTAAAATTCTGGAGAAAGCCCGCGCGGCGAGTTATTCCAGCTACTCGTTTCGCGGCGTTGACCCGCTATTGCAGCAAACGTATTTCACGCGCCACGGGAATCAATTTCAGTTACACGATGTGATCCGCGAAAAAGTGACGTTCCATCGCTCGAATATTGTCAAAGAACAACTCCAACCCCAATTCGACATTATTTTGCTGCGCAACGTCTCCATTTACTTTGATGTCGAAACGCGGCGACTGCTGCATTTTAATTTGCTGAACATTCTGCAACCCGATGGCGCGCTGTTCTTTGGGAATGCGGAAACGCTCGCCAATAATTTTGGCATCTTAAAACTCAAACAAGAGAGCGGGCATTTCTATTTCTGCCAGCCGAAAACATCGCGCCTCCAGCCTCCGGCGGCAAGCGTTGCACCCAGGATTATCACGCCGGTGATTCCGGCCCAGGCCCCTTTTGTGGCCGCATCGGTTCCCTCTGTGCAGCAGTGCGATAGCTGGATTAAAAAGGCGCTTGCGTGTGTGGCTGACAAACGTTTTATCGAAGCCGAAGAGTGGATTAGCCAGGTGCTCGATAGCGATATTGATAACCAGGAAGCGTTGGTGATTAAAGGCGCGATTGCGCTGGAAAAATGCGAGTTCGAACAAACCGCGCTCAGTGCGCAGCATGTCCTCGAACTTGATGAGTGGTCAGCGGAAGCGAAAATGCTGCTGGGGTTGGCCATGATGTGGCAGCACCACACACAACAGGCGATTGCCTGGTTTAAACAGGTGGTTTATCAACAGCCTGGGTATTGGCCCGCGCATTACTACCTGGCGGAAATGTATCGGCAAAGTGAATTGCATCGCCCGGCGCAGCGAACCTACCGCATCACTCTGCAATTACTCAACGCGGAAATGAACAATACGACGGCCAACGCCAGTTCGTTGCGGCTGCCCTTGTCGTTCCCGAGTAATTCGTTTCGTTTTCTTTGTGAACATCAGTTGGCGCAGTTCACCAGTCAGGATGGGATTTAGAGAACCGTATGGCAATCGATCTTAAAAAATTTGTGCTGCGCTTTATCGATGAAGCAAACGGCCATTTGCAGACCGTGAAAGAAGGGGCGTTTTCGCTCTCATCGGGTGAAAACGTTGATGCACAAATCGGTGAGATGTTCCGTGCAGCCCATACCCTGAAAGGGGGCGCGCGTATGCTGAAACTGCAAAGCATCGCCGATGTTACCCATCAGCTTGAAGAGATCTTAAGCGAGCTGCGCGATAAGAAACTCGAACCCGACCAAAACCTCGGCACGCTGATTTTGCAGGCTACGGATGACATCTCCAGGCAACTCGACCAGTTGACCGCCAGCGAAGGCACTAACAACTTGCCCCCGGCAGACGCACAATTATGCGAGCGTCTGGCGCGTGCCAGCCGTGGCGAAATGGGCGACGAACCGGTGCAGGTAAAAGTCGTACCGGCGGAAAAACCCATTGTGGCGCTCGATATCGCAGAAAGCGGACTCAAACAAGCCGGTTCGGTGCGCGTCAAACTCGAAAAGCTCGATGACCTGATTAATATTCTCGGCGAAGTGGTTGCCAGCCATGACCGCCTGGAGCAGCAGGTTCAAAGCCTGTCGAACATTGGGCCGCGCCTGGCCCATATGGATGCTGACCAACTCCGCCAGGAAATCCTGCAATTTAGCCGCCAGCTAAAAGAAGATTTCCAGGTTCAGCATCTCCAGATGTACGAACTGTATGACGTCGCCACCACGATTCGCATGCTTCCGGTTTCCATGCTGTTCGAGCCTGTTTCACAGCAGGTGCGTGAACTTGCGGCTTCGCTCAATAAGCAGGTGGACTGCCGGATTCTGGGCGGCGAAGTGGAAATTGACCGGCAGTTAATCGACCGACTTTCTGAGCCGTTAACGCATCTGCTGCGCAACGCAGTCGATCACGGGCTTTGCGAAGCGCCAGAGCGACTGGCTGCCGGGAAATCGGCGCGCGGCACTATCACATTGACCACACAGCAAGACGGACGCGGCATTTTGTTGCGCGTCGAAGATGACGGTCGCGGCCTGGATTACCCGGCGATTCGTGCCAAGGCGGTTGCTCGCGGCCTGGTGAGCGCCGATGTGGTTGACCAGCTTTCAGAGCTGGAATGTAACGAGCTGATTTTCCACCCCGGTTTTTCGACCAGCAAAATTGTCACGGAGCTTTCGGGACGCGGCGTAGGGCTGGATATCGTTCGCAAAACTATTGTCACCGATTTGCAAGGCACGCTTCAGGTTCACAGCCGCCCAGGCCAGGGCACCACCTTTGTTATCAGGCTGCCGATTTCACTGGCGATGATGCGTATTTTGCAGTTTGAGCAGCAAAACCACCTGTTTGGTCTTGCGGCGCAATATGTGGTCGAAGTGGTGAAATGTTCTCGCGAAGAGATTCGCGATATTGCTGACCGTCCGGCCATCATTCTGCATAACGAGTTTATTCCGGTGATTTCCGCCGCCGAGATACTGCGTATTAATGACCGACACGGCAGCCAGACCCCTACGCCCGTGGCGACCAGTTTGCTGCTGATCATTATTCAGAATCAGTTCGGCAAGATGGCGATGCTGGTGGATAACCTGCTCGACGAACGCAACATGATGATAAAACCCCTGCCGAAACATATGCAGCACCAGGCTCTGGTCTCCGGCATGGTGCTCACCGCGGATAACCAACTGGTGAGCGTTTTGCAGGTACCGGTGCTGATGGAAATGGCGCAAAAGCAGGGGCAGCCACGAACGGCCGCGCATAAGCCGGAGGTTCGACAAAACTCCTGGCATGTGTTGATCGTTGATGATTCCCTGAACACCCGTGAAATTGAGAAAAACGTGCTGGAAGCGCACGGTTATCAAGTCACGCTCGCTGAAGATGGATTCTCAGGTTTACAAAAAGCGCGCTTAACGCAATTTGACGCCGTTCTGACGGATGTCGAAATGCCAGTAATGGATGGATTCTCACTGACTAAAGCACTTCGCGCTGAAGAAAATTATCAACATATTCCGATAATTATCGTCACCTCCAGGGCAAAAGAAGAAGACCGCCGCCGGGGCATTCAGGTCGGCGCGGATGCTTACATCGCCAAGGGTGATTTTGAGCAAGATAGTCTTATAGAAACATTAAAGATGCTGTTGTGCTGACGGCGCTAAGTGAGAAAAAAATGCGTGTTTTATTAGTAGATGACGATTTGTTTTCGGCTGAGTTGGCTTCGGTATTTCTGGAAATGAGCGGTTATGAAGTGATTATTGCCGAAAGTGCGATGACGGCATTAGCCCATCTGGACTCAGACAGCGAAATCGGTCTGGTCATTAGCGACTTCCATATGCCGGACATTACCGGCCTGGACTTGTTAGAGATGCTGCGTGCCAACGGCTGGAAAAAACCGTTTATTTTACTCAGCGCCAGCGAGATGACCGACATTACTATCATCCCTGATTGCTGGGTGAAGAAAGACGAGAATATGGCAGAAAGATTAGTGGCCGTAGTGAATGAAATCCTCAACCCAGACGTAGCTGCTCAATAAATTAAAAAATCATGATGAATCAACAATTGACGCAAAATACGATGAACACCGCGCAGGATAAAATCGCTCGTCTACGCCAGCGATTTTTGCAGCGCATTCCCGAAATGCTGAAACAAGCGGACGCTCTGCTGGCGAAGTTGACGGCTGCACCTTTGGATGCGGACAATAAACAATTACACCTTTTACTGCACAGCATCCACGGCACCAGCGCTTCGTTTGGCTTCACCAAAATAGCCAGTCTGGCGGCGGAAGGTGAGCATATGTTGGTGAGCAATACGCTTCCCGACTCGCTTTATCAGAAGCTAAAAGAGTTAGTTCAGCAGCTCTATGCCTTAACCGAAGAGCAGGCGGAAAGCGCGCGGCGCGGCGGGGATTCACTCGTGAAATTCCCGATAGCCGCTTCAAGCCAGGAAGAAGTGGCGATTAATCGCACCATTAAGCCGGTTTACCTGTGTGATGATGAAAGCGAGCAGGCCGAGCTGCTGGCGACGCAACTGCGCTGCTTTGGCTTTATTTGTTATGTGTTTACCAATACCGCTGATTTCACCAAGGCCGTTATCTCGCAGCCGCCTTCTGTGGTGATTATGGATGTGAGTTTCCCGGAACACGCCTACGGCGGCCCGCTGGCGATGTCTGATTTGAAAAAGAAAGTCGGCACACCGTTCCCGGTGCTTTATCTTTCCTGCCACAGCCATTTCCATGCCCGTATTAATGCCATTAAAGCCGGGTGCGACGGCTATTATGTTAAGCCCGCTTCCACCACCGACTTAGTCCAGGAACTGCATCGATTAACGCAGCCTTCGCTGAAAAAACCGTATCAGGTTTTGTTGATTGATGACGAGCCGGAAGTCGCGCAATACAACGCTGAAATGCTGCGCATGGCAGGCATGGAAGTGCATGTTCTGACACAAGTTCCTCATTTGCTGAACGTGCTGAACACCCATCCGATTGATATCGTGCTGATGGATTTCCACATGCCGGATTACAGCGGCGAAGAGTTGACGAAACTTATCCGTCAAATCCCGCAGCATATCGGTTTGCCGATTGCGTATTTGTCGAGCGAAACCAATAAAACGACTCAGTTCGGGGCGATGAGCACCGGCGCTGAAGATTTTATAATCAAGCAGGCCGACCCGCAGGAGCTGATTAATGCGGTGTCGATTCGTGCGGAAAGAATGCGTACCCTGCGGGCGCGTATGTCGCAGGACAGCCTGACCGGGTTGTATAACCACTCGACCACCACGCACTATCTGGAAAGCGCCATTACCGAGTCCAACTACAGCGGTATTCCCTTTAGCCTGGTGATGGTCGATTTGGATCACTTCAAAAATATCAATGACACCTACGGCCACGTGGCGGGCGATCAGGTAATTTTGGGGATTTCGCAGCTGTTTTCTCATCGCTTACGCAGCACCGATATTGTCGGGCGTTACGGCGGGGAAGAGTTCGCGATAATTATGCCTGCGACCACCAAAGAACAAGCGGCGGCAGTTGTTGAAAGACTGCGTCAGGGCTTTGAAAAAATTCACTTCTCGGTGAACCAGACCCGCTTTAGCAATACCTTCAGCGCAGGCATTGCCTCCTGGCAGCCGGGCGACAAAATCGAAAGTATCCGTGAGCGTGCCGACCAGGCTCTGTATAGCGCGAAGCAGCATGGCCGCAATCGCTATTGCCTCGCCGATGATAAGGACGTCGCATGAGCGAGCAACTGGAACATATTTTAAGTCACTATCAAGACGAAAACCGCGAAATCACCAACGTTGATGAACCGCAATGCAGCCTGGTGTTATTCAAACTGGCGGAGAAGAAATTCGCGTTTTACGGCTCGCAAATCAAAGAGATTATGGCTGAACGCCCGGTTTCCTGGGTGCCGGGTTGCCCGCCTTCTCTGGAAGGGGTGATTAATTACCGGGGGCGCGTTGAATCTGTGATTAATATTAATCAGCTGCTCGACACGCCTGCGACGGAGGCGGGTAAACGCACCATTCTGATTGGCCGTGGCCAGAAAATGCAAAGCGGTATTCTGGTCGATAAGTTAATTGATGTGCTGGAGGTTGCCGAGAGCCAGATTCACCCGGCAGCGGACAACTTATCGGCCACTATGCAGAAAATCGTGGTCGGCATTGTGCCTGTCGGTTCCGAATATTTTGCGTTACTGGATCTGGATTTAGTCTTCGCACGTTACCTGGAAACCAGCGGCTATGACTCAAGGGCTTAGTCTTGCGGCGGTGCGCATCACGCTGGGAAACCAGCGCTTCTATATTCCTGCCACTCAGGTGCAGCGCTGTTCATTGGTTGTTTATGAAGCCGAAGATATTCCGCGCTTAAGCCAATGGTTAGGGTTGCCTGACGAACCTGAACAAGGGATGCATCTGCATCTGATTGTTCCAGCAAGTAATGTGGAGCAGGGGTGGTATTTGTGGGGGAAACTGGAGAATGTGTTATTGCCGCACAGTGATATTTCCCCGTTGCCGGAATTATTAAAACAGTGCTGCCAGCTTCCGGCTTTGCGGGCTTTGGTGCGCGATGAGGGGATCAGTCCACTATTAAGCTGGAAAATCTAGCCACGAAATTATCAGTTATCTCTCAATCCTGCCCGTAGCCTCAAATGCCATAAATGGCAGCGGAACTCACCTCCAAAATATGTTAAAAGTGCACATCTAAGACCGCCTCCCCGAGTTAACGAAAAAGGGTTATCTGCTTTATGTCTGACAATCTTATCGAGCGCATTTCCACCGCGTTAGAATCTGAATACACGCTTGAAGGACTTGTCCGACAGTTGCTTGAGATGCTCGAATTGGTGACCAATATGGAGTCCACTTACCTGACCCGTATTGAGCCGGACAGCAGTTTTCAGCACATTCTGTTTGCCCGAAATACCCGCCAGATGCAGATTCCTGAAGGTCTTTCAGTGCCGTGGGGCGATACGCTTTGCAAGCGTGCACTGGATGAAGGCAAGCGTTACACCAGCGATGTGGCAAAAGTCTGGGGGGATTCGCAGGCGGCGAAAGCATTGGGGATCACGACGTATGTCAGCACCCCGGTGACGCTCGCAGATGGATCTTTATATGGCACGCTGTGCGCGGCCAGTTCTGAGCATCGCATTTTGACAGACCGCAGCGAGCAAGTGCTGCAACTCTTTGCGCAACTGATTGCTCAACAGATTCAGAATGAACAGCTTTTGCAGCAGTTACAGCAGGCCAATGCCGCGCTCACGACCGCCAGTTACACGGATGAGCTGACCGGTTTACCCAACCGCCGCGCGGTGTTTGAACAGTTACCCAAACTCTTTTCACAGGCCCGCGACGACGCCCGATTTGTGCTGCTGGCGTTTGCTGATCTGGATGATTTTAAAGAGATTAATGATATCCACGGCCATGAAGCAGGGGACGACTTCTTGTGTGAAATAGGCCAGCGTTTGCAAAAGGGAACGCGCCCTGACGAGATCATCGGACGCGTCGGCGGCGATGAATTTATCGTGGCGGGATTTGGGCCGTCAAATACTGACGAAGCACAACATGCTGCGCAGGCATTCAAAATTCGCCTCTCGAACTTGCTGACCGGCGAGTTTCAGCTACATTCCAGTGTGATTAATTATGCAGGCCCGAGTATCGGTGTCGTCGCGGTCAATCCGGCTGAGATTGACCACGATACGGCTTTGCGTGAAGCCGATACGGCGATGTATGTCGAAAAGGCGCATCGTCGGGCCTTTTAAACATTCCTGGTTAGCAGTCAAACGTTGCGGAGAAAACAATGAAAGATGTCGTCATCGTGGGAGCGGCACGCACGCCCATCGGCTGCTTTCAGGGGGCGCTTTCCCCGCGCAGCGCCTCAGAGCTGGGAAGTGCAGTAGTGAAAGCCTTGCTTGAACGCAGCGGTGTGAGCGAGCAGGAAGTCGATGAAGTTATTCTCGGGCAGGTTTTGACGGCAGGCGCCGGGCAAAATCCGGCGCGACAGACCGCACTGAACAGCGGTTTGCCCTGGTCTGTTTCCGCCATCACCATTAATGACGTGTGCGGATCTGGCCTGAAAGCGCTGCATCTTGCGACGCAGGCCATTCAATGCGGTGAAGCGGATGTGGTGATTGCGGGCGGGCAGGAAAACATGAGTCGCGCGCCACACGTTTTGGCCGATAGCCGAAACGGCGCGGGGTTAGGCAATTCCCAACTCATCGACAGCCTGGTTCACGATGGTTTGTGGGACGCGTTCAATGATTACCACATGGGCGTCACCGCTGAAAACCTCGCTCGCGAATACGGTATTAGCCGTGAAAGCCAGGATGCTTACGCGTTGGCCTCGCAACACAAAGCGCGGGCGGCAATCGATGCCGGGCGTTTTAAAGATGAAATCGTCCCGGTGGCGTTTGAGTCGAATAGTGGAAAACTGGTGATTGTTGATACTGACGAACAGCCGCGCACCGATGCCAGTGCCGAAGCGTTAGCGCAGCTGCGGCCAACATTTGATATCGCCGGTAGCGTGACGGCAGGAAATGCCTCTTCAATTAATGACGGCGCCGCAGCGGTGTTAATGATGAGCGCCAGCAAAGCCGAAGAGCTGAATTTACCGGTTCTGGCACGCATTCGGGCTTTCGCCAGCGTTGGAGTGGATCCCGCCTATATGGGGATTGCGCCAGTCACGGCGACTCAGCGGTGCCTTGAGCGTGCAGGCTGGACGCTGGAAGAGCTTGATCTTATTGAAGCCAACGAAGCCTTTGCGGCCCAGGCGCTTTCAGTGGGTAAAATGCTGGAATGGGACGAGCGCAAAGTGAATGTTAACGGTGGTGCGCTGGCACTAGGGCACCCCATTGGCGCCTCGGGCTGCCGAATTCTGGTGTCTCTGGTGCATGAAATGATCAAGCGAGACGCCAAAAAAGGACTGGCAACATTGTGTATTGGCGGCGGGCAGGGTGTTGCCCTGGCAATTGAACGAGATTAACAGTACCCATCACTCTTAAAGCGCAAGCGTAGGTCGGATAAGCGCAGCGTCATCCGACAAAAATAACCAGCGTAAATTAAAGCCTTCCCAGCGGAAGGCTTTTTTCTTTTATATAGATCACACTCTCACCCCGATTTATTTAACTGCGTCACATATTTTTATTCATTTCTCAATTTTATTATTAAGAAATCTGCCGATTTAATTTTATTTAAGTCGGTTTGTATTTCTGTGTAAATAAACTTAAACATCGTTGAAATGCATTTTTAAAAGTGTTTTTAGCTCTTTTAATGTGATGCCTGTCGCCAAATGTCAGGCTTTGATGTTTGTTTTGTTGATAGTCATCACGAATATTGCCATGTGTGTATTTTGACATAAACATTTACGATCTCGATCACTAAAATATTGTTCATTTAAAAATAAAATCCAGTTTCATAATAATGAAACGATATTTCAATGAGGGATTAGAAACATGTTGAAGAAAACTCTGGGTCTGGCAATGTTGATTGGTGCTTCTTTTGCAGCACAGGCTGTAACCGTCGACTTACGCCATGAATACATTGACGGTGGTAAGACGGATAAAACCAACGCTGACCGCGTCTCAGTTTCGCATCGTTTTGCAAATGGTTTTGGTTTCTCTGTTGAAGCGAAATGGAAATCAGGCGGTGATAATACCGATCAGCCATTTGCTGATTTCATCGGTAATGGACATGAAGAAGCGATTAGCTGGCAATGGAAAGCCAATAAAAACTTCTCGTTAACACCAGGTTTTAATATTGAAAGTAACGACAGTCGTACTATTTATAAGCCAAACTTGCGCGCACAATATAGCTTCGACAATGGTTTCTATGTCGCAGTCCGCTACCGTTATGACTACACCCGTTACCCGGCAAGCGCGAATAAAGAAGATGATAAAGTGAACCGTGGTGATGCGTGGGCTGGTTTTGTGATGGGTGACTGGCGTACAGAGCTGAACTACGTTTATGCGCGTAGTGAAGAAGGTAACGCACGTAATAATAACAAACCTTATTCTCAAGAATATAATGTGAAGTTAGCTTATAAACTGGATAAAAACTGGGCTCCATATGGTGAAGTCGGCAACGTCGGTGTGAATGACCGTGACGATCGCCAGACCCGTTTACGCGTCGGTGTGGCATACAGTTTCTAATAGCGTATTAATAACGTCATTCATTAATATCCTTTCACTGAGCCTCCGCTTTTGCGGGGGCTTTTTTACAGCTGAATTATGTTGGGTGTGAATTGAATGATAAATGATATAAAAAAGCCCTCTCATTATGAGAGGGCAAGGCCTACACAGGGCACACTATATTTCTATCAGGCGGGAATAAATTCTGGGTTCGCAGGAATTTTTGCAATATACAGTGCCGGTTTACCGTCTTTATCTGAGCTAAATAATATTGCGCTGTCGTCCGGAGTAAATGAAGGATGCGGATGCGTCACCTGACGGCTATTAGCAAATGTCGCCCAGGAAGTATCGTGACGGGCAACGCGGAAATAAGCTTTCTTCGCCACGTCGAATGCATACAAATAAGGATCGTTATCGATGGTATAACCGCTGGTATCTTTAACATCGACTGGCGTACCTGAGCCATCGCCTACCAGTAGCGTGCCGTCAAAGTTGCTCATCAAGTGAGAACATGCAGGCATCTGCATCACTTCTTCATTAATTCCGTTGTCCGGGTTGTAGCTATAAATGGTTCGGCCTTGCTGGCCTTTCAGATAAGAAACGTACATCAGCGATGAGCCGTTTGGCACCCAGAATTCATGGGTGCAGCTTTCGCCTTCGGCGTGTTCCTTAACTTTACGCACGTTGCTCCCGTCTTCGTTGACCATCCACATCCGCGCATCGACCAAGTCATGCGGGCCTTCGTGGCAGAACGCGACGGTATTGTCATCGAACGGGCGATAAATCGGGTGGCCGAGCCAGTTTTTTTCCTGATGAATAACGGCGCTTTCACCGGTTTGCAAATCAACGCGCAGTAAGCGGCAATTTGGCCCTTTGTGGAAGAAGTCATGGAAGATTTTCCAGTCGTTCAACGGAACCCAGTCGTCTTTGGAGATTTCGATACCGACTAATTTGGTGCAATCGCTGTTCGCCACCCAAGTGCCGTAACCCACCCAGTCTTCCGGTACGCGATACACTTCGCGTTCAACTAACGTTTCAAGATTGACTTCCAGTAACGTGCGCTCGTTCTTCACGTAATAGAGGGATTTGTCATCCGGAGAGAGGAAGCCACCGAAGGTGTTGTCGCCCGTTCCTTCAGTCAGTTGCACCGCTTCGGCGGCGGCGATATCCAGCAGATAATAATTCCAGTTGCCGTCAAACTCGCCAGCAAACAGGAGTTTACTGCCATCCTGAGTGAAGCATTTTTGATAGAAGTAATTACGATGACACGTTACTTCCGGTGGCGTTAAGCGGGTGACTTCGACGCCTGTGTCTGGGTCCTGGCTCACTTCATAAACCAGTTTAACCCGCATACCTTTAGCCATGATGCTCTCCTTTAAATGGCAATTCATATCTGCCGAAAATTTACGTTCGAACTTCTGGTGTTAATTTATCAAAACATTGTTTCAATGTGTGTGATTGCATTCACTAAACGGTGACAACATTCACAATACTTTTATCAGACTGATGGATCAGGAGGGGAAAATGGCGGGTAAGCGTGATCGGAATATCAAATTTGAAAACTATCTCTCAAAAGTTGAAACATCGTTTCATTTATAATTGAAAAGAGGTTTCAACAAGATTAGTATTACGCCATCAAAGATTACGGAACAGTGTTTTTACCGTAAGTGATTTATGAATGGCGCAGTTAGCGCAGACAAATTTTCCCCGAGATGCTTGCGCTAACAGCAAGCCCGTATAAAAAAGGAAACCTACATGATTTTGGATTCGTTCTCCCTGGAAGGTAAAGTTGCTGTTGTGACGGGTTGTGATACTGGCCTGGGCCAGGGTATGGCTATCGGTCTGGCTGAAGCGGGCTGTGACATCGTGGGTATCAACATTGTTGAGCCAGCTGAAACCATCGAGCGCGTGACCGCGATGGGCCGTCGCTTCCTGAGCCTGACTGCTGACCTGCGTCAGATTGATGGTATTCCGTCTCTGCTGGAGCGTGCGGTTGCTGAGTTCGGCCAAATCGATATCCTGGTGAACAACGCGGGTCTGATTCGTCGCGAAGACGCGATCAACTTCAGCGAAAAAGACTGGGACGACGTGATGAACCTGAACATCAAGAGCGTGTTCTTTATGTCTCAGGCTGTTGCGCGCCAGTTCATTGCTCAGGGCAAGGGCGGCAAAATCATCAACATCGCTTCTATGCTTTCTTACCAGGGCGGTATTCGCGTGCCTTCTTACACCGCATCTAAGAGCGCGGTGATGGGCGTGACCCGTCTGCTGGCGAACGAGTGGGCGCAACACGGTATCAACGTGAACGCTATCGCCCCGGGTTATATGGCGACCAACAATACTCAGCAGCTGCGTGCTGACGAAGAGCGTAGCGCGGCAATCCTTGAGCGTATCCCTGCGGGTCGCTGGGGTCTGCCAGAAGATCTGAAAGGTCCAATCGTGTTCCTGGCGTCAACCGCTTCTGATTACATCAACGGTTATACCGTTGCGGTTGATGGCGGCTGGTTAGCGCGTTAATCCCCTCTACAAAATCAAACCTCCTGAAATCAGGAGGTTTTTTTATATCTATACTCTCGCTAAATACAGCGCAGGCATGCCTTCTTCGTCGGAGGTGTAGAGCACCCATTGGTTATCTGGGCTAAATGACGGATGCGGATGCGTCACCTGACGGTCGCCATCCAACACTTTCCAGGAGGTGTTGTGGCTACAAACCGCTTTTTGCGTTCCTTTCTTAAGATCGAATACCCAAATGAAGGGATCGTTAAGATCGATATTTCCCGTTTTATGCGGTGCGCCATCACCAACAACCAGCGAGCCGTCGTGGTTGCTCATTAAATGTGAGCAAGGCGGAATGGTGCGCAGTTGACGATTCTCCAGCGTTTGCGGGTCGGCGCTGCATAAATAGCGGTGCGCGTCGCCTTCTTTGTGCGCGACGTAATAGAGAGCAGACCCGTCCGGTACCCAGAATTCATGAGTAAAACTTTCACCTTGTTCGTGCTGGCGAACTTTACGCAGATTGCTGCCATCCTGGTTAATCAGCCACATGCGGGCATCGATTGCATCGCGCGGACCTTCATGGCAAAACGCGACGGTTTCGTCGTCTAGCGGTCGGTAAATCGGATGACCCAGCCAGCGTTTTTCTTGCAGGATGACTTGCTGCTCGCCGCTGTTTAAATCGATACGAATCAAACGGCATTCCGGGTTCGTGAAATAGAAATCACGGAATTTTTGCCAGGTGGTGAGCGGTGACCAGTCGCTCTTTTTGATTTCAATCCCCACCAGTTGGCTGCAATCAGAATTCGCCACCCAGGTGCCGTAGGCCACCCATTCGTCATCGACTTCATACACGACGTATTCTTCGAGCGACTCCAGATCGACGCGGCGTAATTCGCGGGTGTTTTTCACATACCACAGTGACCGGTCGTCAGCCGACAAAAATCCGCCGAAGGTGTTGTCGCCTTCGCCTTCCGTTAGCTGCGTGGCAATTTGCTTGTCTAAATCCAGCGAATAGTAATTCCAGTGGCCTTCGAACGCGCCGCCGAAAATCAGCCGCTGCCCGTCGTGACTAAAGCATTTTTGATAGAAATAATTGCGGTGGCAAATGATGTGCGGGGGCGTTAAACGAAGCACTTCCGTACCGGTTTCCTTGTCGCGTCGGGCGCGGAAGGAAAGTTGAATTTTCTTACCCTTAGCCATAACGATTCTCCTGAGAAATCTAAAAAAATGCCCCGCCACGCGATGAAACGGGCAGGGCATGAATTTCAATACTTAGGCTGAATAATTAGCGCATTGCGCGTTTCAGAATACGATTACCCTGGCGTTCAAACTCAGCAGCCGTTTCTTCTACGGATTTCTGGCCATAGTCGATGTACTGCAAAGAAGTCCCAAACAGGGAAACAATCTGCGGATCGTCAAAGTATGGCGATGTCGACAGTTTGTTTGGCAGCGATTGCGCCAGTTTCAGGCCCGCCACCGCCGGGTCGTTATCTTTGATCACGCCATCAGCCGTCAGTTGCGTAACAGCTGCTTTGCTCAATGGAACACCACGCTCCAGACCCAGCGCTTCCACGCCTGCTTTTTCGTTCAGCAAGAAGTTGATCAGCATCGCGGCTTCTTTTGGATGCTTAGTCGTTTTGCTGATTGAGAACATCTGCGCGGGTTTGAAGAACAGACCGGCATCCGTTGCACCCGGCAGCATTGGGTAAGAACCCAGTTCCAGTTTTGCTGGTGGCTTCAGGTTGTCGGAATACTTGTTAATGGTGGAGTTCCACATGTAAGTCCCCGCCCATTCGCCTTCAATCCACGGCTTCATTTCGTACATGTTGCTCTTACCAAATGACGCATAGTATTTGGTGTCAGGCATCACGTGGCTATCGATGAGCTTTTTGTACATGCCAAAGAACTCGACCCACTGCTCTTTGCTGTAGCCAAACTGCTTTTTCGCCGTGTCGATTTCAGGAATGTTGTATTTCTGTACCATGTAAGAGCGCAGCAGAGAAAGCGTATCCTGGTGTTCTAACACCACCGGGAAGTACTGTTTGCCCAGTTTGCTTTCAAAGGTTTTGCCCGCTGCCATCAACTCTTCCCAGGTTTTAGGGTAAGAGATGCCAGCCTTTTTCCAGGTTTCGTCGTTGAAATAGAACACGCGCGCGGTCACGGAAATTGGGATCCCGTTCAGCTTGCCGTCAACCGTGGTGGATTGCAGTTCTTTCGGATCAAATTGCGCCAGATCCAAATCGCCCTTCACGGTATTCAGGTCGTAGAACCCGGTGCCGGTTTTAGAGAAAATGGGCAGCCAGTTCCAGTTCGTTTGCATTACGTCAGGCTCAGTGCCGCCCGCGATTTGCGTCGTCAGACGGGACAAGTGGCCGTCCCAACCGGTGTATTCCGACTTCACTTTAATGTTCGGATGTTGCTTCTGGAACTCTTCAACCGCTTTCAGCGTGACCTGATGACGGCCATTACCGCCCCACCAGGACATACGTAAATCCACTTGATCTGCCGCGAATGCAGAACCGGCAGCCATTGCTAAGGTAGAGGTAATCAGGGTACTTAACAGCACTTTTTTCATTATCATAGACTCCTGTCAGAGTGAGATGTTTTGTTCTGTTTTAGCGTCGAAAATATGACATTTTTCCATGTCAAACTTGAAATACACCTTGCGGTGAAGGCCTTTCTCAATCATTGGCTTAGCTTCATCGGAAGGGATGCGGCAGGTCATTTCAAAATCAGCTACTTTCAGGTAGATGAAGAATTCGTGGCCCATATTCTCTACACGCACCATTTCACCGCTTGAATGGCTTTCAGCGAACGGTTCATCAGAGATTGAAATAAACTCAGGACGGATGCCGAAGAAGATGTCCTGATTTTTGTACTCCGCGCAGCGCTTCTGCTGACGCTCGTTCAATGCCAGCGTATCGTTCCCGACGCTAATTTGCAGACGGCCTTCTTTTTCGATCAGTTTGCTCGGGCGAATATTCATTTCCGGCGCACCGATAAAGCCCGCCACGAACATGTTTTTCGGGTAGTGATAAAGATTATCTGGCGTATCCACCTGCATGATGTGGCCCAGTTTCATCACGCAGATACGGTCGCCCATGGTCATCGCTTCGGTCTGATCGTGGGTAACGTACACGGTGGTCGCGGGTTTGCCGCTCTTCTTGAGCTGTTTGTGCAGGTCGGAGATACGAATACGCATCGACGCGCGCAGCTTGGCATCAAGGTTGGATAGCGGTTCGTCGAACAAGAACACATCCGGCTTTTTCACAATCGCACGGCCTACGGCCACACGTTGTGCCTGGCCGCCAGAAAGCTGACGCGGCAGGCGGTCCATCAGCTCATCCAGCTCAAGGATTTTCGCAGCCTCATTTACCTGGGACTCAATCTGCTGTTTTGGCAGCTTGCTCAGTTTCAGGCCGAACGCCAGGTTTTCGCGCACCGTCATGTGTGGATAGAGCGCGTAGTTCTGGAACACCATCGCGATACCGCGAGATTTAGGGGCCAGGTTGTTCACCACACGGTCGCCGATTCTGACTTCACCGCCGCTGATGGTTTCAAGACCCGCCAGCATGCGCAGGGTGGTTGATTTCGCACAGCCAGATGGGCCGACGATAACCATAAACTCACCGTCTTCAATCTTCAGGTCGATACCATGAACCGCCTGGAAGCCGTTGGAGTAAACTTTTTGCAATTTGTTGAAAATAACTTCAGCCATGATATTCCCTCACTTAACCTTTAATTCCGCTGCTGGTCACGCCTTGTACGAAGTAGCGTTGAGCCAGGAAGAAGATGATGATCGATGGCAGAATGGAGATGCTCGCCATTGCCAGAATTTCGTTCCATGGAGCGCCTTCAGTCACGTCGATAGACATTTTGAGCGCCAGTGCAATGGGGTATTTGTCTACGCTGTACACATAAATCAGCGGCCCGATAAAGTCGTTCATTGACCACATGAACTGGAACAGGGCGACAGAGATAATGGCCGGTTTCAGAATCGGCACTACCACATACCACAGCACCTGGAAGGAGTTACAGCCGTCAATTTGCGCGGCTTCTTCCATATCGCGTGGCACGCCACGCAGGAACTGGATCAACATGAAGACAAAGAATCCCTGGGTTGCGAATGCCATTGGCAGCCACAGCGGCAGATAGCTATTCAACATGCCCATTTCACGGAACATCAGGTATTGCGGGATTAACAGCACGGTGCTTGGCAGCAGCATGGTGGTAATCAAGGTTGCGAACCAAAACTTCTTAAACGGGATATCAAAACGGGCGAAGCCGTAAGCGACAATCGTTGAAGAGATAATGGTTAGCAGCACTTTTGGAATCACATACTGCATGGTGTTCCACATGTAGTGACCAAAGGTGTACTCAGTACCGGTTTTCCAGCCGTTGACGAAACCGTCGCTGGTTGGGTTTGATGGCCACAGTCCCAGCGTGGTGAAGATCTCGTGGTTCGGTTTAAACGCCGCCGAGAACATCCACACCAACGGGTAGAGCATTAACAGGCCGACCGCAATCAGCACCACGTAACGGATAGTGCGGCTGATTTTTTCACGGCGCAAAGTCTGCGCGATCTCTTCTTCTGCAAGGTCCGTCGCATTTTTAGCCGCTAGCTGGCTTGGTTGGATATCAGCCATTTTTGCCTCCCTTATCTGCGGAGTAGAACACCCAGTATTTCGATGACTTAAAGGCGATGGAGGCAAAGACCGCCACGACCAGGAACAGTACCCACGCCAGCGCTGCGCCATAACCCATATCGAAGTATTTGAACGCGGTGTCGTAGATGTAGAGCGAGAACAAGTAGGTGTAGTGAGTCGGGCCGCCACCGGTGATGATGTACGGTGCGGTAAACTCCTGGAACGCCTGCGTGGTCTGCATGATGAAGTTGAAGAAGATGACTGGCGTAATCAAAGGCACGGTCACTTTCATGAACATCTGCCATTTAGACGCACCGTCGATCATTGCCGCTTCATACTGTGATTGCGGAACGTTTTGCAGAGCTGCCAGGAAGATAACCATCGCAGAACCGAACTGCCAGACACGCAGCAGCGTAACGGACATCAGCGCCAACGAAGGCTCGCCCAGCCAGTTCACCGGGTCCAGACCGAACACACCAATAAAGCTGTTCAGCAGGCCGTCGATGGCAAACAGTGCGCGCCACAAAACTGCGATGGCGACAGAGCTACCCAGAATTGACGGGATATAATACGCAGTACGGAAGAAGCCGATGCCGCGCAGTTTAAAGTTCAGAACAAATGCGATGCCGAGTGCGAATGCGAGTTTTAACGGAATGGTTAAAAACACGTAGGCAAACGTCACGCCCATGGATTTCCAGAAGAGTGAATCTTCGGTCAACATGTAGCGATAGTTCTCGATACCGTTAAATACCGGCGGGTTCATCAAATCGTACTCAGTAAAACTGAGGAAGAAAGATGAAACAAACGGGAAGGCAGTAAAGACTAACAACCCTATTATGTAGGGTGAAATCCATGCCAATCCCAGCATTCTGTTTTCATTCATACATATTCATTCCCTGGTAATTGATTGATATTGAAATATTAAATCACCGTTACAGTTGCTCATCATCCATATCGATTTATAGATTTCATAAACATCCGAACCATGGTTCCTGATTTGTAAAACAGCGTTTTAAATAATCTTATTACGATTTGTAACTGAGTCATTCAATTCATGAAGGAAATGTGATCAAAGTCGAAACACTGTTTTGATTATGTGAAGGGAACGAGGTTTTGCGCGGGACAGGGGAAAAGAGAACACGATTTTCGAAAATTTGAAAACTGCAAGAGTTGGTGGTTGTCTTTCAGACAATTCTTGTGAATAATGGCGCTCATTAAAGGGCTCCATTTTGTGTTGTGAATTTGTTTCTTTGTTATCTGAGTGTTACATGTCATTCGGGATGTTGTACCAGGTGGGCATTTGCGCTGGCAATGACACGAATAAGGAACAGAAGTACCTACTTTCTCACCGTTTAAATCTTACTTGCTGACCAAAAATATGACGTAGGTGTTGCGCTCACTTGTGTGAGTAACGAAAGCAGGTCTTTTTCTTAATATTTTAAAAAACTGGCTAGTTATGTCTTCCATCGAAATGAAATCCAATCTATTAGAAAATACGTCTTCTTATCCGCTCATGGCCCCACAGCATGAAGAGATAGACTTATTGAGCCTCTTATCGACACTTTACGCCGCTAAAAAACAGATCGTCACAATTACGCTTCTGTTCGCACTGTGCGGGTTGGCCGCCAGTTTCCTGCTGCCACAAAAATGGACCAGCGAGGCGGTGATCACGCCACCTGAAAATAGCAATATTATTGAATTACGCCGTGCGGTGGTGGATTTGACCGTGCTTGGTGTCGAAACCAATCTTGATGCTGGTCGCCTCTATAATAAGTTTTTAAAGAAATTTGATTCTCAGGAAGTGCGCGAAAAATTCCTGGCTCAATCTCCTTATGTACAAACGCTGCTGAAAAACCCAAATGTAGATAAGAGTGACTTGTACCGTGCAATTGTTGGTGTTTCAGCAAAATTCAAAGCCATCGACAACAGCGACCCTAAAAAAAGCGACAATGCACCTTATACTTCATGGACACTGAGCTTTACCGCGCCTGACGCAGATGATGCCCAGCAAGTGCTGAAAAGCTATGTTGATTTTGTTTCTGCTGAAGTGAATAAAGACATTATTACCAATGTGAAAAATGCAATCGAACTCAAAGTTGCATTTGAAAAAAATAAGCTGGCACTCGACCGTGTTAACCTTCAGAACCAACATAATGTTAACCTGGAGCGCCTGGGATACTCATTGCAGGTGGCGAATGCTGCGGGTCTGGAAAAACCGGTATACAGCAACGGGCAGGCGGTAAAAGATGATCCTGATTACTCTGTTTCCCTTGGTTCTAAAGGGCTGACCGAGAAGTTGAAGATTGAGCAGTCGATTAAAGATGTCGCGCAGATGAATGCATCACTACAAAACCGTGAGCATGCCCTGAGCCAATTAGAATCCATTAACCTTGGCAATGTTGATTTCACGTCTTATCAATTGCAAATGCAGCCATCATATCCACTAAAAAAAGACGGCCCGGGTAAAGCCCTCATGATTATACTGGCGGGGTTGGTGGGGTTGATTGTTGCATCTGGTTTGGTTTTAGTTCGTGGGGCTTTGGCATCACGTATGCATATTGAAGAAATCTAATCGCGCATATTACGCTTCACAAAACGGCTTCCTGAAAAGAAGCCGTTTTTGTTTGTCCATTACTTCAGAAAATCTTCGCGCATTGGGGTGAAGGTATCAAGCAGAGTACCTGCTTCCAGACAAACGCAGCCGTGCATCACATGCGGTTCTTTATACAGTGTGTCGCCTGCGGTAACGCGATGAGTTTCTTCGCCAATGGTGAATTCAAATTCACCTGACAGCACATAAGTCAGCTGTTCATGAGGGTGGTTGTGCATTGGGCCGATAGCGCCTTTTTCAAAATTAACCTGTACCGCCATCATTTTACCGTCATGCGCCAGAATACGGCGGCTCACGCCCGCACCTAAATCTTCCAGTTGAGTATCTTTAATAAAGGTGAACATTTCTCGATCCTTAGTTATGTGAAACATTGTTTCATTTAAATAATCGTATCCTGAAAAATACAATTGCGATAGTTCACCCCCGTGTTTTGTAAGGCCGATCACGCTTTCGCGTTTTGTCATCTCTCTGATATAACCTATGGAATAAATACGAACAGGTGAAACGTGATGAAAACAATTGGCTTGCTGGGCGGGATGAGCTGGGAATCGACTATCCCTTATTATCGTTTGATTAACGAAGGCGTTAAGAACCGTTTAGGGGGCTTACACTCTGCAAAGATCCTGCTGCACAGCGTTGATTTTCACGAAATCGAAGCATGCCAGGCCAGCGGTGAATGGGATCGGGCGGGGGATATGCTGGCGCAAGCGGCACTGGGCCTGCAAAAAGCAGGTGCTGAAGGCATCGTGCTGTGTACCAACACCATGCACAAGGTGGCGCATCATATTGAATCACAGTGCGATCTGCCGTTTTTACATATCGCAGATGCGACGGGCCGTGCCATTACGGCGCAAGGTGTCAATCAGGTTGCGCTACTCGGCACGAAATACACCATGGAACAGGATTTCTACCGGGGTCGCCTGACGGCTGAATTTGGGATCGAATCCTTAATCCCTGATGAACCGCAGCGTTTGCGCATTAACCAGATAATTTTTGAAGAGCTGTGTCTGGGCAAAATCACCGCCGAGTCGAAGCAGTATTATCAGCAAGTTATTACCCAACTTCAGGAACAGGGCGCGCAGGGCGTGATTTTTGGCTGCACTGAAATCGGCTTGTTGCTCAATCAACAAGATTGCCCGCTCCCGGTATTCGATACCGCGGCTATTCACGCCGCTGATGCGGTCAATTTCATGTTGGCTGAGTAATATTTTTTTAGTTCATATTCCAAGTAATCTGGCGGCTGAGTTCACTCTCCCGCCTTTTGTTATTTCTGCAATCTGGAGTTAATTCCATGCCTGTTTCCTTACTCGCGCTGGCGATGAGTGCGTTTGCCATCGGCACGACGGAGTTCGTCATTATGGGCCTGTTGCCCGATGTCGCAGGGGATCTGTCGATTTCTATTCCTGCGGCGGGATGGCTGATTAGCGGCTATGCGCTTGGCGTGGCGATTGGCGCGCCGATCATGGCGCTGCTCACGGCAAAATTACCGCGCAAACTCTCACTCGTCTTGCTGATGGTGATTTTCATCGTCGGTAACATCCTGTGCGCGCTGGCGCTGAATTATCACTTCCTCATGCTAGCTCGCATTATTACGGCACTCTGTCACGGTGCTTTCTTCGGAATCGGCGCAGTTGTGGCGGCAAGCCTGGTGGCGCCTAATCGCAAAGCCTCGGCAGTGGCACTGATGTTCACAGGCCTGACGTTAGCCAACGTGCTGGGCGTGCCGATTGGCACCTGGTTTGGGCAATTGTACGGCTGGCGCTCGACGTTCTGGGGCGTGGCAATCATTGGCGTGGTGGCGTTTATTGCGCTGATTGTCAGTTTGCCATCGCAAAAAGAGCACACGCCGACCAATCTCAGACGCGAAGTCAGCGCGCTGGCGAACGGCAAACTGTGGCTTTCTTTGACGATGACGGTCTTTTTTGCCGCCGCGATGTTTGCTTTGTTTAGTTACATTGCGCCAATGCTTTTGCAGGTGACGGGCGTGACTCATCAGGGGGTGAGTTGGACACTGTTCCTGATGGGAGCCGGTCTGACGGTAGGGAATATTTTGGGCGGGCGCCTGGCAGACTGGAAAGTTTCTTTTAGTTTAATCCTGAGTTTTAGCCTGATTGCCATTTTCTCACTGCTGTTCCGCTGGACCAGTCACGGCCTGTGGCTGGCTGAAATTACGCTGTTTCTCTGGGCGATGGCGGCATTTGCGACGGTTCCCGCGCTGCAAATCAACGTGGTTCTGCACGGCAAAGATGCGCCGAATTTGGTTTCCACGCTCAATATTGCCGCATTTAACGTCGGCAACGCATTAGGTGCCTGGGTTGGCGGCTCTGTGATTGCGCACGGTTTCGGACTGACGGCGGTTCCGGTCGCGGCAGCAGGGCTTGCGGCAATTGGCCTGGTTATCTGCTTGATTAACTTCAGCAATGGCACCGGGCATCAGCACCCGGCCACCGAACATTAAATCAGGCATCCAGCAGCGCATTTAGCGGCTCGATATAAACCTGCATATTGGTTTGTAAGTGCTCGCTAAAAGCGCTAACCAGCGCGGAAGCAGGGCGGTGCAGGGGGCGAATCAGGCTCACGGTAAATGGCACCGCCACGCTAAAGCGCCGTGCGACAACACCGCTTGAGGCGTAATCCAGAGCCGTCAACGGATTGACGACCGACACGCCCACTCCGGCCCGCACCATCGCACAAACTGACGCTGCGCTGTGTGTTTCCATCACCATGCGCCGCTTGACGTCGTGCTCCTGAAACAGTGAATCCAGCAACTGGCGATAGCTGTCGGTGCGCGAAAGGCTGATGTAGTTTTCCCCGGCAAAATCTTGCGGCGTGAGCACTTTTTTATGGGCGAGGGGATGGCTTGCGGGCAACACGCAGACTTCGTTGAGCGTCAGCAACGTCTGGCGTTCGGTTCCGGCGGGCGTCACGGTATTTTCGGTCAACCCTAAATCGTGGCGCTGGGCAGAAAGCCACTCTTCTAACAGCGGTGATTCTTGCGGCACGATATTGAGACTTAATTCAGGGTAACGCGCCAGAAACGGCTGCACTAATACTGGCAGAAAAGATTGTGAAAACACCGGCAGGCAGGCAATCGACAACTCGCCCTGGCGAAATTCACGCAGGCTTTCGGCGGCATTCAGAATTCTGTCCAGTCCATACCAGGATCGCTGCACTTCTTCAAACAAGCGTAAACCCTGCACGGTGGGATGTAACCGCCCGCGGCTACGTTCAAATAATTGCAGGCCAATCAGCTTTTCAAACCGCGCCAGCTCACGGCTGACGGTTGGCTGCGACGTATGCAGCAGCCCTGCTGCTTCAGTCAGATTGCCAGCGGTCATCACCGCGTGGAAAATTTCGATATGGCGTAAGGTTATTGAGGGCATAACGATCTCCTGTTTTCCATATCAGTTTTGCATAGACTCGAGAGAAATCGATATTTTTTCTTCACTTCGCGGTATGGCGTAATACAAAAAAATGAAATGTTGCCGGAGCCACCATGCCACGCCCACTCAATAACACCGACACCGCGCTGAATGCGCAAAACCTGCTGGCATTGCCCGCGGAATTTGGCTGCCCGGTCTGGGTTTATGACGCTGAAATTATTCGCCAGCAGATTGCCCAGTTGCGCCAGTTTGATGTGATTCGTTTTGCGCAGAAAGCGTGTTCTAACATTCACATTCTGCGTCTGATGCGCGAGCAGGGCGTGAAAGTGGATTCGGTTTCAGAGGGGGAAATTGTCCGTGCTTTGGCGGCGGGCTATAACCCGATGGAAAACAAAAACGATATCGTATTCACCGCCGATATGATTGATCCATCGACGCTGGCGCTGGTGGCTGAACAGCAGATTCCGGTGAACGCGGGTTCCGTGGATATGCTGCAACAGCTTGGTGAAGTGTCGCCGGGCCATCGCGTCTGGCTGCGCGTTAATCCTGGTTTCGGTCACGGCCACAGCCAGAAAACCAATACCGGTGGCGAAAACAGTAAACACGGTATCTGGCATGCAGATTTGCCGCAGGCGTTAGAAGTTATCCAGCGCTATAAACTGCACCTGGTGGGCATTCATATGCACATTGGTTCCGGCGTGGATTATGGCCATCTCGAGCGTGTTTGTGGCGCAATGGTGCAGCAGGTGATTGATTTTGGTCAGGATCTGGAGGCGATTTCCGCAGGTGGGGGTTTGTCTATTCCGTATCGCGAAGGCGAAGAAACCATCGATACCGATCACTATTACGGCTTGTGGAATGCGGCGCGTGAGAAAATCGCTCAGCGCCTGGGGCATCCGGTCAAGCTGGAAATCGAACCGGGGCGTTTCCTGGTGGCGGAATCCGGGGTTCTGGTGGCGCAGGTGCGCTCGGTTAAAAATATGGGGTCGCGCCACTTCGTGCTGATTGACGCCGGGTTTAACGATTTGATGCGTCCGTCGATGTACGGCAGCTATCACCATATTTCCGCTCTGGCAGGGGACGGACGTGAACTCGCCGCACTCCCGCGGGTAGAAACTGTAGTCGCCGGGCCGCTGTGTGAGTCGGGTGATGTGTTTACCCAGCAGGAAGGCGGTAAAGTGGAAACGCGCGCGCTGCCGCCCGTGCAGGTCGGCGATTACTTAGTGCTGCACGACACCGGCGCGTATGGCGCATCGATGTCGTCCAATTACAACAGCCGCCCATTGTTGCCTGAAGTGTTATTTGATAATGGTGTGGCGCGACTGATTCGCCGCCGTCAGACCATTCAGGAATTGCTGGCGTTGGAAATGTAATACGGGCCAGGGCCGACTGACTCGCGTAACACCAGTTTGCCGACAAACGGCGGGATAGCTTTAAGCGGCTCGCCGTTTGCCAGTTTTATCGCCTGATCGATTGCGGTGGTGATCATGCTGTCGATAGGCAGATAAACGCTGGATAACGCGGGTTCAAGCCACTGCGCGCTCGGGGCATCATCAAAACCAAACAACGAAATATCCTGCGGAATCCGCACTCCAGCCTGATGCAGCGCCTTTGAAGCGCCCAGCGCCATATCATCGTTACAGGCAAACAGGGCGCTAAATGGCACCTGGCTTTCCAGTAATTCCTGACACAATTTATGGCCAAGCACCATGCTTGAATCGCCATATTTCACTCGGTCTTCGTTAAAAGCGATGCCATGTTTTTGCAATGCTTTTCTGTAACCCATCAGACGTGCCTGGCCGGTTGGCGTAGAAATGGGTACGGTAATGCAGGCGATATCTCGATGGCCTTGCTCAATGAGATAATCGGTCGCCTGAAACGCAGCATCCTGCTGTTCAAAGAAAACGCAGCGATCGCGCGCCTGGCTAACATCGCGGTTAATCACGACCAGCGGGACTTTGATGCTATTCATTAGCGACAATAAAGTACGTTCGTTCATAAAACGGGTGTACAGCACGATGGCATCGCAATGGCGGTCGACCAGCATTTGCACGGCTTCGAGTTCTTTTTGCGGCGTATCGTGCCCATCGGTGACAATCAATTGCTTGCCCCAGGCTTCCGTCTGCCGTGAGGCTTGTTGCAACAGGCGGCCAAAGTAGAACCCGTCAAAAGTCGACACCACCAAACCGACACTATTACTGCTACGGTTCGCCAGCGATCGCGCCAGAAAATTAGGGCGATAGCCCAGTTCTTCCATGGCGGTAAACACCTGCTCGCGGGTGCTCTCTTTAACTTGCCCAATTCCGTTAAGCACGCGTGATACCGTTGCTTTGGAAACGCCTGCGCGTAGCGCGACATCCAGCATTGTTACCATCAATTCATTCCTGATTAAGACGCTTGCCGCGTGGTCGCATAATGGCGCTAGTTTATCACGCTGTGATGATGAAACATGGCGCTAGCAGCAATTGTCGTGCCGGATCACGCTTTTGAATGATTCAGGCAACTTATATTTATTTGGTATACCAGATTATCCATATTGGAATTCCAATATAACAATGTGGGACGTTTATCACGGAAATGTTAATGAGTTGGTTCTATTTTTGGCATACCAAATCGTTCGTTAAACATCACCCTACATAATAAAAAACGACAACACTGAGGTATACCCTATGGCTTTGCAGGAAAAGTTAATCGACTCTCTGGGAAGTTTTGCCACTAAATTCAATAGCTACCGCTATATTATGGCGATCAAAGCTTCCTTCATTACCCTGATGCCGGTGATTATCGTCGGGGCATTTTCGGTCCTCATCTCGAATATGGTGCTGGATCCTAAAAACGGCCTCGCCAGTTTTTCTGCACTGTCGTTTCTCGCCCAACTCAAGCCGATTACCGCGGCGATTAACTACGCCACGCTTAACTTTTTAAACATTGGCGCGGTGTTCCTGATTGGTATCGAATTAGGCAGAATCAACGGCATCAAAAGTCTGTTCCCAGGCTTGCTGGCGGTTATCTGCTTTATTTGCGTGACGCCAACCACCATCGAAATGATGGTCGATGGGCAAATGCATATGGTGAAAGACATTCTGGCGCGCCAGTTTTCTGACACCCGTAGCCTGTTCCTCGGCATGTTTATCGCTATTTTGTCGGTGGAAATTTACTGCTGGCTGGAAAAGCGCGAAGGCCTGAAGATCAAAATGCCGGATACCGTTCCGCCTAACGTTTCCGCCTCTTTCTCCGCGCTGATCCCCTCGATCATTACCGTTACCGCCATCGCGACGTTTGGTTTTGTTTTCCACCAAACTACCGGCATGTACCTTTACGACGCGGTGTATCAGGTGGTGCAGCAACCGCTGGAGAAAGTGGTGCAAAGCCTGCCGGGAATTTTGCTGCTGATGTTTGTCGCACAACTGTTTTGGGTTATCGGTATTCACGGTAATCAGATGATCAAACCTATCCGCGAGCCGCTGCTCCTCGGGGCGATTACCGTCAACATGAGCGCATTCGAGCAAGGCAAAGAGATCCCTAACATCATCACCATGCCGTTCTGGGATGTGTATATGAGTATTGGCGGTTCCGGTTTAACGATTGGGCTGCTGATTGCGGTGATGATTGCGACGAAGCGCAAAGAGATGAAAGAAATCGCCAAACTGTCGTTCGGCCCTGGGATCTTCAATATCAATGAGCCGGTGATTTTTGGTATGCCGATTATGCTCAACCCTATTCTGGCAATTCCTTTCATTATTACGCCGCTGGTTACCGGCTCTATTGGCTACTTCGCAACGGCAATGGGTTTTGCCGGTAAAGCCGTTGTGATGGTGCCATGGACCACGCCGCCGCTGATTAACGCCTGGCTTTCTACCGCCGGTTCGATGGGCGCGGTCGTCACGCAACTGGGCTGTATTCTGGTTTCGGTTCTGATTTACCTGCCGTTTGTGAAAATAGCCTCGCGCCGTGCTGAACAAGCGCAGTTACAGGCCGAACAGCAACAACTTGCCAAAAACGTGTGAGGAAGGCATGAGCAACGTAAAAATCACTATTCCAGCAGATTTTATACTCGGTGCTGCGGCATCGGCCTGGCAAACCGAAGGCTGGAGTGGCAAAAAAGAAGGGCAGGATTCCTGGCTCGACGCCTGGTACAAAAACGACAGACATGTATGGCATGAAGGCTACGGCCCGGCGGTCGCGACGGATTTTATCAATCGCTATCGCGAAGATGTGGCGTTGATGAAACAGGCGGGATTAACGCACTACCGCACCTCTATCAACTGGTCGCGCTTTTTCACGGACTATGAAAATGGTGTAGTCGATGAGGAATATGCTCAGTACTACGACAACTTAATCGATGAAATGCACCGCAACGGCGTCGAACCGATGATTTGCCTTGAGCACTATGAATTGCCTGCTGTTTTATTTGAAACCTACGGCGGCTGGGCATCGAAGAAAGTGGTCGAGCTTTTTGTCTTGTACGCTGAAAAAGTGTTTGCCCGTTACGCGCATAAAGTGAATCGCTGGTTTACATTCAACGAGCCGATTGTGGTGCAAACCCGCGTTTATCTTGACGCGTTGCGCTGGCCGTATGAGCAAAATACTCATAAGTGGATGCAGTGGAATCACCACAAAAACCTCGCCACGGCGAAAGTCGTGAAACTTTTCCGCGAAAAAGGCTACAGCGGAACCGTTGGCTGCATTCTTAATCCAGAAGTGACTTATGCGCGCTCCAGCGCTGCCCATGACCAGCAAGCGGCACAGATATACGATCTGTTTTACAACCGCGTGTTTTTAGACCCGCTGGTGCACGGTGAGTATCCGCAGCAGCTTATCGAACTACTGGAAAAACATGATATTAAATGGGATTACACCGAACAAGAGCTGGCGATTATCCGGGAAAATACCGTCGATGAACTGGGTATCAACTTATATTATCCACATCGCGTAAAAGCGCCGTCACGCGCCTGGAACCCGGAAACGCCATTCCATCCTGCATATTATTACGAGCCGTTTGAATTGCCAGGGCGGCGTATGAATAAGTCGCGTGGCTGGGAAATCTATCCACGTATCGTTTATGACATGGCGATGCGGATAAAAACGGAATATCGCAATATTGCGTGGTTTGTCGCAGAAAGCGGGATGGGAACAGAAAACGAAGCGCAATTCCGCAATGCTGACGGCGTGATTGAAGATAACTATCGTATCGCGTTTATCAGCGAGCATTTGTACCAGACGCTGCGCGCTCGCGAAGATGGCGCTAACTGCCAGGGTTATATGCTGTGGGCGTTTACCGACAATGTCTCGCCGATGAACGCCTTCAAAAATCGCTACGGTTTGATTGAAATTAACCTGCAAAACAATCGCCAGCGGCGGGCGAAAAAATCTGCGCATTGGTATCGGACGCTGGGTGAAACTCGCACGTTGCAGCTCAACGTTGATGATGAATGGAAATAATTGGGTACGGAATTTGATAAGCTAGCGGGCATAAATCAGCGCCAGAACATAATGGCGCTGAGAATCAACAAATGCGGGTGATATCGTGGACAAGGTAGTGCTTTCGCCAGAAAAAAAACAATACCAGGAAATTGGTGAGGATCTGCGCGCGCAAATAATGCAGGGACTGTATCCAGTCGGTTCACGTTTGCCGCCTGAACGTAATATTGCTGAAACCTATGGCGTCAGCCGCACGATTGTTCGTGAAGCGTTGCTGATGCTCGAACTGCAAGGCACAGTCGATATTCGCCAGGGGTCCGGTGTGTATGTGATGCGCGTTCCGGCAGAAAATGAAGCGGAAGAAGAAGCCTTTTTCAGTAGCGATATTGGGCCGTTTGAAATGCTTCAGGCGCGTCAGTTGCTGGAAAGTAATATTGCGGCATTCGCCGCAAAAATGGCGACCAAAGCGGATATCGACAACCTCAAGCGAATTCTCGAGCAAGAGCAGCGTGCTATCGCGATAAACGATCTGAGCCAGGATAACTGCAAGATGTTCCACCTGGTTCTGGCGGGCGCTTCGCAAAACCAGATGCTGCTGGCGACGGTGGAAAGTATCTGGCGCCATTTAGACAGCAGCCCAATGTGGCAGCAATTACGGGCGCATATTGATACACGCAGCTATCGCCTGAAGTGGCTTGGCGACCTGCAAACTATTCTGGCAGCGCTGCGCCGCCGCGATGTCATGGGGTCATGGCAGGCGATGTGGCAGCATTTAGAAAACGTCAAAAACAGCCTGCTCGAGCAATCAGATTCCGATGCGCCCGATTTCGACGGCTATCTTTTCGAGTCCGTTCCCATCTTCCAGGGGAAGCTGATGTGAAAATTCTTCCGCTTTTTCAGAAGCCGCAATATGCCGAGCAGGTTACAGACTGGATATGGCAGGCGTTTGGCACTCCTGACAGCCGGGACTTTTTCGCTTCAATTGTGGCAACCAGCCAGCGGGAAGGGGAGTTGCCTTTAACTTTTGTGGCGGTTGAGGGTAATAAGCTGGTCGGAACGGTTGGGTTATGGCGCTGCGATTTAATTAGCCGCCAGGATTTTTATCCGTGGTTAGCGGCGTTATATATCGATGAAAACCAGCGCGGACGTGGGCTTGGGGCAATGTTACAACAGCACGTTATTGAACACGCTCGCACGCTGGGCTATCCGCAGCTGTATCTCTATTCAGCGTGCAAAGATTATTACGAGCGCTTTGGCTGAGAATATATCGGCGACGGGCTGGATTACCCGGATAAAGTGGTTCATCTTTATAAATACGTGCTTTAAACATTTACCACACACTAATTAAGGTTTAGAAACAATAGTTTTGCAGATTTCTGGCTTACTGGCGTAATACAGTCCAGGAACGTCCCCTTCCTCGTCACATAACGTGTAACCTAACGCCATTAATCCCAGCGGGATTATCCATGATATGACCATGAAAAACACGAAGCATGCAAGACTAAATAATCCCCAGATATTACCAATGAGCGTTCCTTTTTTTAGGCGCTCAACGCCTTTTTGCAGAATTGTACGGAATGCGAAAAAAAACAGATAAATATAGGTTGGTGTCGCTCCAATAGCGATGATGATTTTTCCATCATAGATAATAACATTACCTAAAGTAACCAGAGAGTATAGTCGATATTTCTCAATAAAAAACGTGGAATAATATATCATAATCAAAGATACGGCCATCAAAAAAATACCAGAAAATTTAAAGCCTATCCATTGTAATTTGGTATATGGTCTCATTTATTTTCTATCATCATACAAAGTTGCGGATCAGTAACATAGTACACTCTGAGTTTATCCTCATGGCATGAAGTGTAATGTAATATCAATAACACAATAGGGATTAGATAGGATGCGACTAGCCCTAAGGCAAAAGAGAGTATGCTAAATACCCCCCAAATCTGTCCAATTACCGTTCCTTTTTTTAGAGGTGCAATTCCTTTATTTAAAACTGTACGGAGTGCAAAAAAGAACATGTAGATAACCATAGGTATGCCGCCAAGGCAGATAATAACTCTTCCATTGTATGTTATGATATCACCGAGTGTAATTAATGAATTGATGGCATAGAACTTATAGAAATAAGCCACTAGATAAATGAGGGCCATACTGGCCATCATAAGAAATACCCCCGAAAATTTAAATATCAACCAGCGTAAGGTAGTGTATTCTTTCATACTTAATACCCTCTACCTGGTAGTGGAGTTATATATGGAGATAAATGTTGGTAGTCCCAGGAACTCATTTTTTGTTGCTCATTTAATGCCTGTTGTATTTTATTTTTGAGTTCTGCAGAAAACCCCAACTCATTATCCAGAATGTTAAGCCCTATATTCAGTGCAATGCCTATAAATATTATAAGAATGGCCGTGCCAACTATTGGTGCACTAATCACTGTAAATATGCCACCCGCAATCCCAATCACAACACTTGAAACAATTATTTTTGCTACGTCCATTGTAATATCAACCAGGAAATCTTTTAGGTGATAATCAGATTTAAATATAAATTCAATCACGCGAAAGGCTAAAGAGGCATAAATACAAAACTTCATCCCTTTTACTATCGAGTTGGCGACTCCGCGCATCCCAATAGCCATTTCAAGTATTTGTGGGTTTCTTGCTCCGTAACGGGTACCAGTAAGTATGCGGCGCACGCCAGCATAACCAGTGATTTTTATATATGCCTTGCCATTAATTACGTATTCAATAGCTTTTATTTTTAGACAATTAAAGTTGAAGACTAATTTTCCCGCAGGGCTGTAGTAAGTGGTTAATTTGCTGAGGGTGCGAAATCCATCCAGGCCATCTTTAATATTCCCAGGGCCTAATCGATAGGAGAAGAAATAATCTAAATTACCAAGCAATTCATCTGATACCCCTTGCGCTTCCTCAATAGTTAGCAACATGATGTATCGACTCTCTGTAATAAAGCTTTCATTAATTGCAGCCATATCACGCAACACTGGATTCATACTTGGATAGGTTTGAAATTGATGCTCGTCGCGCAAGTAATCATGTGGCTTCTTCTTTGAATCTCTTAATTCAGACATGACAACCTCCTTATTTATCAAAACTGATATTTAAAAAACGCGATCATTCCACAGACTATACGCACTGGTACCTGCATCACAATGTTCCCAGGTTATCGTTTCATAGCTGAAGGTGATTTTTTCCTGGGGTTCGGCTCCATTATCCAGAAGATTGTGAGGTACAATGAATTCATTATGCGAAATTCGAGCTCCGGTAAGTTTGACTTTATAATAAAGGTTATTCATACCAACCCGGTTGGTACGGTATAAATCCAGATCGCAGACCAGCATTTCATTATCATTTATCGCTTTGGCTAATAAAGGTGAAGATTTATCAATCGGCTTAATGATCACCATTTCATGATGATTGACGTTTTGTGCACGGGACATAGAATGAGTGACGGCATAAACCATAATCTGGTCGATGTGAGCGATTTGTGCTTTGTTACCAATAGAATCTAATGATGAGCATCCGGCAGAGATCAGTCCCTGTGTTTGACCATTAACGGTTAAATAGGCTAAGTTTGACATATTATTCCCTTAATATTATTGATGTAATTTATATGATAAAGATTTGCAAGTTTATTCACCCGCAATCCTGGTATCAATATAAATAAAATGCAATCATAATATCTTGAAAGGTTTTGCTACTTTATTTTTATTTGTTATATGTTTTATTAATTAATAATTAATCTGGTATTTAAAATGCGAATGGATAAGGTTGCTTATTATTTCCAGCCAGATGTTTTATCTGGCTGGTTTTATTTTCTTTACTCGCCCGAATACGCAATCACCGAATGCCGACGCACAAGCGTTGGGCTAAACATATGCGTGATTTCGGGTAATTCACGTTTTTCAGCAAGTGCCAAAGCCAGTTCCGCGGCCTGTTCTGCCATGGTAATGATCGGGTAACGCACTGTTGTCAGACGTGGGCGAACGTAGCGTGAAATCAACACGTCATCAAAGCCAATCAGTGAAATTTCTTTCGGGACATCAATGCCGTTATCATTGAGAACGCCCATTGCACCTGCGGCCATGGAATCGTTGTAACAGGCGATCGCGCTGAAGTTCTTTCCGCGCCCCAGCAGTTCCGTCATTGCCTGCTCACCACCGCTTTCATCCGGTTCACCATAAGTCACTAAGCGATCATTAATCGGTAAACCATGCTCCGTTAGCGCGTCGTAATAACCTTGCAAACGATCCTCGGCATCGGAAATTTGATGGTTGGAACACAAGTAGCCAATTTTAGTATGGCCTTGTTGAATCAGATGGCGGGTTGCAAGCCATGCGCCGTAGCGGTCATCCAGCGCCACACAACGCTGCTCAAAACCCGGCAAAATTCGGTTGATCACCACCATGCCTGGCATTTGTTTCATTAAAGAAATGAGTTCTTCGTCAGGTATTTTTTTCGCATGAACGACCAGGGCTGCGCAGCGGTGGCGAATAAGTTGTTCAATCGCCTGGCGCTCTTTTTGTTCGTTGTGATAACCGTTACCGATCAGCAAAAAATTGCCGGTGCGATAGGCGACTTGTTCTACGGCTTTTACCATCGCGCCAAAAAATGGGTCGGAGACATCGCCCACAATCAGGCCAATGGTTTCAGTGGTTTGCTGCGCAAGTGCGCGCGCATTCGCATTGGGATGGTAATTCAGCTCTTCCATCGCGCTGCTTACCGCCAGGCGCGATGCATCACTGGCTTTGGGGGAATCATTTATGACACGAGATACCGTGGCGACAGAAACGCCTGCCAGTTTTGCTACATCCTTAATTGTCGCCATCGAAGATTTTCCTGAGTGGGTAAGCGTTTACACAGTTTTAAGTGTTACGGAAAAGGCGCGTTACTTCAAGGGCGCAACTGTCGTCAGCGTCGCAAACCTCTCTAAAAAGAAACCAAATTCAGTGTAATCGTTACACATCCAGTACCACAGAAATCAAGCGTAGCGGCAGAAGGCGGCATGTTATGGATTTTTAAAGATTTCAGAGTAAATCTTTGCTTACAGTTTGCATCGCGCTGTTGCTATTTCGCCATGGCGAAAAGTGACCAGGCACTGCTACATTTGAAGTCCCAGAGGTATTGATAGGTGATGTCAGCATCTAATGCTGATCACATGAATTACACCAACCTGCGCGGATGCGCAGGTTTTTTTTGTCTAAAAAATGGCAGCCTGTAACAAGACGCGATGTTTTAAACACCTGGTTGCACTTTCCGCTAATTCCCTTGCTTTTTCTCACTGGTAGCCCTGCGCTGACTGCGCCACAATTCAAGTCCCAGAGGTATTGATTGGTGAGAATTCTAGTTACATTGTTAAGTAAATTCTTTGCACCGACCTGCGCAGATGCGCAGGTTTTTTTTGCCTTTTTTTCAGACTTTGCATTCACCCAAACTATCGCTCCTTTCCATTTAGTCATGTAATCTCCCACTACACTTAAGTACCTGCGGCTTATTCATGACAAAGGGAGTTGCTATGCTATTTGGTTTTTTCCGTGCACTTTTTCGTATTCTGTTCAGAGTGCGGCTTTATGGCTCGCAGCAATCTCTTTCTCAGCCACGCGTCCTGATTGTTCCTAACCACGTTTCCTTTATTGACGGTATTTTGCTGGCGCTGTTTTTACCCGGCCGGCCAGTGTTTGCTGTCTATTCATCTATTAGTCAGCAGTGGTACATGCGCTGGCTAAAATCGTTGATAGATTTCGTGCCGCTTGACCCAACCAAACCGATGTCGATTAAACATCTGGTGCGGCTGGTGGAGCAGGGCCGTCCGGTGGTTATTTTCCCGGAAGGGCGAATTTCTGTGACTGGCTCATTGATGAAAATTTATGAAGGCGCCGGGTTTGTTGCCGCAAAATCAAACGCGACCGTTATTCCCATCCGTATTGATGGCGCGGAGCTGACATTTTTCAGCCGCCTGAAAGGCCTGGTAAAGCGGCGTTTGTTCCCGCGTATCAGCCTGCATATCCTGCCGCCGACATCCGTTCCGATGCCAGAGGCTCCACGCGCGCGTGAGCGCCGGAAAATGGCAGGGGAAATGCTGCATCAGATAATGATGGAAGCGCGAATGGCAGTACGCCCGCGTGAAACATTGTTTGAAGCGCTGCTTGCTGCGCAATATCGTTACGGTGAGCGAAAAAACTGTATCGAAGATATTAATTTCAAACCCGATACTTATCGCAGTCTGCTGACCAAGACCTTGTTTGTCGGGCGTATTCTGAATAAATACAGTGCGCCGGGCGAAACGATTGGCCTGATGCTGCCCAATGCGGCTATCAGCGCTGCGGTGATTTTTGGGGCGTCGTCCCGTGGGCGAATTCCGGCGATGATGAACTACACCGCGGGCGTGAAAGGGCTGACCAGTGCGATTACAGCCGCACAGCTCAAGACGATATTTACTTCGCGTCAGTTCCTCGACAAAGGCAAATTATGGCATCTTCCCGAGCAGCTCACGCAGGTGCGTTGGGTCTTTCTTGAGGACTTAAAAGCCGATGTCACGTTGGCAGATAAGCTGTGGATCTTCGCGCATTTACTGATGCCGCATCTGGCTCAGGTAAAACAACAGCCAGAAGACGCCGCAATGGTGCTGTTTACTTCCGGCTCGGAAGGCAATCCAAAAGGTGTGGTGCACAGCCATAAAAGTTTGCTGGCAAACGTGGAGCAAATTCGCACGATTGCTGATTTTACGGCGAACGATCGCTTTATGTCGGCGCTGCCGTTGTTCCACTCTTTCGGCCTGACTGTGGGGTTATTTACGCCGCTGCTGACCGGTGCCGAAGTGTTCCTCTACCCAAGTCCGTTGCACTACCGCATTGTGCCGGAGCTGGTTTACGACCGTAACTGCACCGTGTTGTTTGGCACCTCGACATTCCTGGGCAACTACGCGCGTTTTGCAAATCCTTACGACTTCTTCCGCCTGCGTTATGTGGTGGCGGGCGCGGAAAAACTCCAGGAAAGCACCAAACAACTTTGGCAGGATAAATTTGGCCTGCGCGTGCTGGAAGGCTACGGCGTGACGGAATGCGCGCCCGTGGTGTCTATCAACGTTCCAATGGCGGCAAAAGTCGGCACCGTCGGGCGCATTCTGCCAGCGATGGATGCCAGATTGTTGTCAGTACCGGGAATTGAAGAAGGTGGGCGGTTGCAACTGAAAGGGCCGAACATCATGAAGGGCTACTTGCGAGTGGAAAACCCGGGTGTTCTGGAAGCACCGAGCGCCGAAAATGAACAAGGCGAGGTGGAGCAGGGCTGGTACGACACGGGCGATATCGTCAGTTTCGATGAACACGGTTTTTGTGTGATTCAGGGGCGCGCAAAACGCTTTGCCAAAATTGCCGGTGAGATGGTTTCGCTGGAAATGGTAGAGCAACTGGCGCTCGGCGTTTCACCAGAGAAAATGCACGCTACGGTCATTAAAAGCGATGCGGCAAAAGGGGAGGCACTGGTGATGTTCACCACGGATAGTGAACTGAACCGTGAAAAACTGCTGCACTTTGCGCGCGCGAATGGGATCCCAGAATTGACGGTACCGCGTGATATTCGTTTCATGAAACAGTTGCCGGTTCTTGGGAGCGGCAAACCTGATTTTGTCAGTCTGAAAACACTGGTAGACCAGCCGGAGACAGAGCATGCGTGATAATGCCGTAAACGATACCTCCATTTGGTCCAGAGGTATGATGGCAGTAACCTGCGCGCAATTTTTATCAGCGTTTGGTGATAACGCGTTGCTGTTTGCCACGTTGGCAGTGCTGAAACAGCAGTTTTACCCCGACTGGAGCCAGCCTGTTTTGCAGATGGTTTTTGTTGGCGCTTATATTTTATTTGCCCCGTTTGTTGGCCAGGTCGCGGACAGTTTTTCCAAAGGGCGAGTGATGATGTTTGCCAACAGTCTCAAACTGGCTGGCGCAGCGGTAATCTGTTTCGGCTTTAATCCCTTCGTCGGTTACACGCTGGTGGGGATTGGCGCAGCATCCTATTCGCCCGCTAAATACGGGATTTTAGGTGAACTGACCACGGGCGACCGTCTGGTGAAAGCCAACGGGCTGATGGAAGCCTCGACCATTGCTGCGATTTTGCTTGGTTCAATGGCAGGTGGCGTGCTGGCCGACTGGCATATTGTGGCGGCGCTTGGCGTTTGTGTGTTGGTGTACGCCGGGGCGGTTGTCGCCAATATATTTATTCCAAAACTTGCTCCTGCTCGCCCTGGTCAGTCATGGCGCTTTACCCCGATGACGCGCAGTTTTTTCACGGCCTGCCGCACGCTTTGGCAAAACGGTGAAACTCGCTTTTCGTTAGTCGGCACCAGCTTGTTTTGGGGGGCGGGCGTCACGCTGCGCTTCTTGCTGGTGTTGTGGGTTCCGGTTGCGCTGGGCATTACTGACAACGCGACGCCAACGTATCTGAATGCCATGGTTGCCGTCGGGATTGTGGTGGGGGCGGGGGCCGCGGCGAAACTTGTGACGCTTAAAACCGTCGCACGTTGTATGCCTGCCGGGATCTTAATTGGTGTTGGCGTGTTGTTCTTCTCGCTGCAACACGCACTGCTGCCGTCTTATATATTGTTGGTGCTGATTGGTGTTCTGGGAGGGTTCTTTGTGGTGCCGCTCAATGCGCTGCTTCAGGAACGCGGCAAACATTCCGTCGGTGCAGGGAATGCGATTGCGGTGCAGAATCTCGGCGAAAATACCGCGATGTTGCTGATGCTTGGGCTTTACTCGCTGGCGGTAAAAACCGGCGCACCGATAGTCGGAATTGGCATTGGTTTTGGCGCAGTATTTGCGCTGGCGATTGGCTGGCTGTGGGTTTGGCAGATTCGGCAGAAATAGTTTTCTCCTCTCCCAAAGGAGAGGAGATTTCCACATCACGGTGCCGGATAAGTATAAATCCGGTTCACCGCTTCTAACTCTTCAAGAACATCTTCACTCAAGTCCAGATGCAGGCTCTCAAGGTTGGTTTTTAACTGCTCAAGCGTGGTCGCGCCTAAAAGTGTGCTGGCAACAAACGGCTGACGGCGTACAAACGCCAGCGCCATTTGCGCCGGGTCGAGATTATGCCGCTTAGCAACGTCGACATAAGCCGCAACTGCATGCTGAGTTTGCTCGCCGCTGTAGCGCGTGAAACGGCTAAACAGCGTGTTGCGTGCGCCAGCAGGTTTCGCCCCATTCAGATACTTCCCGGTCAGCGTACCGAACCCCAGGCATGAATAAGCCAGCAATTCGACACCTTCGCGCTGGGTAATTTCAGCCAATCCCACTTCAAAACTGCGATTCACCAGGCTGTACGGGTTCTGGATGGTAACGATGCGCGGTAAATCATGCTTTTCAGCCAGTTGCAGGTAGCGCATCACGCCCCACGGCGTTTCATTGGAAACACCGATATAGCGGATTTTCCCGGCACGCTGAAATTCGGTCAGTGCTTCGAGTGTTTCCAGCAGAGTGACCGGGACGGCGTTATCGGTCCAGGTGTAGCCCAGTTTGCCAAAGCAGTTGGTGGCGCGTTGCGGCCAGTGAACCTGATAAAGATCGATATAATCGGTTTGCAAACGCTTCAGGCTGGCATCCAGCGCATCACGGATATTGCGGCGATCCAGAATTTGGTTTGGGCGAATGCCGGCATCATTGTTGCGGCTGGGGCCGCTGACTTTGGTGGCGATAACCAGCTTTTCACGATTAGCGCGCTGCTTTAACCAGTTACCGACGTAGGTTTCTGTTAGCCCCTGGGTTTCCGGGCGAGGTGGCACCGGATACATTTCTGCCACATCAATGAGGTTTACGCCCTGATGGACGGCGTAATCAAGCTGTGCATGAGCGTCGGCTTCGCTATTTTGCTCACCAAACGTCATGGTTCCCAGCCCTAGCGTACTTATTTCAAGAGAGCTGTGGGGGATACGGTGATATTGCATAGCCGCTTTCCTTATTCTTCTGACTTATCAGCCAGGCACGCGCCCGACAAAAAATGGACTATAAACATGGCAGAGGGGAAGCAAAAGCGGAAGGGGGTAAACGAAGAAAAAGTGTTACAGGCCAGCGAGGCGCTGACCTTTATATGCTGGATTTATTAACGTTCGATAATTTGCGAAACATCATCGCGGTTAATCTGCATCTCGTTGCCTTGCTGATCGCGATAACTCACTAAACCCGTGTCATCATCGACCTGCGGTTTTCCGTCAGTCAGAATCATACGGCCATCTTTGGTTGCCATCACGTAATCGCTGCTACAACCTGAAACCGCAAATGCCAGACCGACAGCGGAAATTAGAACTGCCCATTTTTTCATCATTATTCGCCTCGTGTGGTATGGAATGACATATATAGTCTAGTAATAACTCGACAAAGCGCAGAAGGTAAGCAGTAAATTCTTAAAAGAAACAGAGGGGAAGCGAGAGCGCCTCCCCTAAGATGATTAAAGCGGGTTCTTTTTGTTGCGGATAAGATTCAGTGTTTCTACGGCAATGGAGAAGAACATCGCAAAATAGATGTAGCCTTTCGGCACATGAATATCGAAGCCTTCCAGAATCAGCGTAAAGCCAACCAGCAACAAGAATGACAGCGCCAGCATTTTCACCGAAGGGTGGCGTTCTACAAAATCACCAATCGATTTAGCAGCAAACATCATGACCATCACCGCAATCACAACCGCTGCCATCATAATAAACAGATGATCGGACAGGCCTACTGCGGTAATCACCGAGTCCAGGCTGAAAATAATATCCAGCAGCATGATTTGCACGATAGCGCCGAAGAAAGAGTGAACGTTTGTTTTTATGCTCTCTTCTTCACCTTCAATGGACTCGTGAATCTCTTTGCTCGCCTTCCAGATTAAGAACAACCCACCCAATGCCAAAATAAGATCGCGTGCCGAGAATTCATGGCCCATTACGGAAAACAGCGGGTGAATTAAGTGCGTCATCCAGGCGATAGACGCCAGCAAGACCAGACGCATTATCATCGCCGCGCCGAGCCCAAGACGGCGTGCTTTAGCCTGCTGCGCTTTAGGCAGCTTCGCCACCACAAGGGAGAGGAAGATGATATTGTCGATACCCAGTACGATTTCGAGAATCGTCAGAGTGCCCAGCGCCATCCACGCGTTAGGATCGGTAACCCATGCAAACAACATTAAAAAAATCCTGCCTGAAAATTTAAAACGCCAATTATAAACGCCAGCTTAGAACTGGGTGCAAGTTAAATGAATCTACAACGAGAAATGATTAGCCAGCAAAGCGGCGGTAAAGTTCTTTTTCAGGTAAAAACCGCGAGGTAACGTCAGAATTGGTGCGCCATCTGCCCCGATGGCATCGGTTAGCGCCTTGCTGTTGGCCGCTTTTGGGCGCAACTGTAGCACTTCACCATGACGGGCCGTGATGCGTTCAACTTGCCCGAGCACAATCAAATCCATCAACTCTTCCCAATCCATGCGTAACTGTTGCTCTTCTTCTTCGGACGGCGCCCACAGCAATGGTGTGCCGATATGCCGCTCAGCCAGCGGAATTTGCCGTTCACCTTCGACAGGGATCCACAATACGCGTTTCAATTTGTGGCGCACATGGCTGGTTTCCCAAACCACTCCGGTGTTACCGGTGAGAGGCGCAACACAGACAAACGTGGTTTCCAGCGGGCGACCAAACCTATCCACGGGGATAGTTTTAAGCTCAATCCCCAATGCGGCAAAATCTTGCTCAGGTTTGCTTCCGGCGCTGGCACCCAGCCACAGTTCAAGCAACACCCCGATCCAACCTTTGTCGCGCTTAAGATCGTTTGGGATCGACAAGTTGGCCAAAGCCGCTAACTCACCCAGCGTAAAGCCGGCCAGCTTCTGGGCCTGGGCCAGTAAAATCTGTTCATTTTCTGGAGGGTTAAGTAATGGACGTAGAGCTTGCATTGTGCCTGGCTGTTGATCGGTTAAAAAATAAGCGTGGTTTACCCACAGTGTGGAAATAGTTTAGCGTGTCGGGGATAAGAATGACAATCTACTGATTTTGAATCATTTTTATCGATTAAAATTGTCATATCTGAATCCTGCAAAAACCTTTTCCCATTCTGGTCACCGGGAATGAACAGGATCTTACACCGGGTTATCCACAGAAAAATGGGATAACTGGTAAAAAAGCTCACTACTGGTTCGATTTACAGCCTTGACTGGGGGGTAAAACCCATTTTTTCACCAGATTGTGACTAACTTGTTGGCACATTCTGTGGATAAAAACGTCATTGGTCGATCTTTCATCAATGGAAGATCTTCATATGTGATGATCATCACACTACTGGGCTGTGAGAGAATTAATGTTTGTTTATTTAATTGAAATTAATGAATATTTTATTTGTGCTTTGAAAGCGTATTTTAGAGTTATCCTAAGTTGTCCCGAGAGTATTAGGTAGTTCTTCACAGTTATATCCACAGAAAAAGTGAATAAACTGCCGGTTCCAAATCTACTAATGTTTATAACTCGGTCAAATTTTGTGAGTTATTCAAATGTTATTCCTTCAGGCAACCGTTACACAGTGGTTTACCGTCTAGCGCTTGTATGAAACAATCGCCCTAATCTAAGTTTGTTTTGAGGTAGTCCGGTGATCGATGATGATGGCTACCGCCCGAATGTTGGTATCGTAATCTGTAATCGGCAGGGTCAAGTGATGTGGGCCAGGCGTTTTGGTCAACATTCCTGGCAGTTTCCGCAAGGTGGCATCAATCCTGGCGAATCCCCGGAACAGGCAATGTACCGGGAACTTTTCGAGGAAGTGGGGTTACAGCGAAAAGATGTCCGAATACTCGCCTCGACCCGAAACTGGTTACGTTACAAGTTACCTAAACGTTTGGTGCGTTGGGACACAAAGCCGGTTTGTATCGGCCAGAAACAAAAATGGTTTCTCTTGCAGTTGATCAGCAGCGATAACGATATCAATATGCAAACCAGCAGTACCCCAGAGTTTGATGGCTGGCGCTGGGTCAGCTATTGGTATCCTGTTCGTCAGGTCGTCTCGTTTAAACGCGATGTGTATCGTCGGGTGATGAAAGAGTTTGCAAGCGTCGTAATGCCGCTACAGGAAGTTACGCCACCACGTAATAACGCGCCTGCATGGCGACGTAAAAGAGGTTAATTCACGCGAAAAATGCTCACCCGTTTGCGAGAAATAGTCGAGAAGGTTGCCAGCGCCCCGCGCCTCAATGAGGCGCTGGATATTCTGGTTACAGATATCTGCCTTGCGATGGACACCGAGGTATGCTCGGTTTATCTCGCAGATCATGACCGGCGTTGTTTTTACCTGATGGCGACGCGTGGCCTTAAAAAGCCGCGCGGTCGAACCATTACCCTCGCATTTGATGAAGGCATTGTCGGGCTGGTAGGGCGCCTCGCAGAGCCGATAAACCTTGCCGATGCGCAAAAACACCCAAGTTTTAAATATGTTCCCGCTGTAAAAGAGGAGCGTTTCCGCGCGTTTCTCGGGGTTCCTATTATTCAGCGACGCCAGTTATTAGGCGTGCTGGTGGTTCAACAGCGTGAGCATCGTCAATACGATGAAAGCGAGGAGTCCTTCCTCGTCACACTCGCCACTCAAATGGCAGCCATTCTTTCTCAATCACAGCTAGCCGCGTTGTTTGGCCAATATCGCCAGACGCGAATTCGAGCATTGCCTGCATCGCCAGGTGTGGCGATTGCCGAAGGCTGGATGGACTCAACGCTTCCGTTAATGGAGCAGGTATCTGAAGCGTCAACGCTTGATACCATACTCGAGCGTGAGCGCCTGACCGCTGCCCTTGAAGAGGCTTCCAATGAGTTTCGTCGCTACAGCAAACGCTTTGCGGCGGGAGCGCAGAAAGAAACGGCAGCAATTTTTGACCTCTATTCACACCTGTTAACCGATGCCCGCCTTCGCCGTGAATTATTCGACGAAGTCGATAAAGGCTCGGTTGCAGAATGGGCGGTTAAAAAAGTCATCGAAAAGTTTGCGGAACAGTTCGCAAGTTTAAGTGACAGCTACCTGAAAGAACGAGCGGGCGATTTGCGCACGCTCGGTCAGCGTTTGTTATTCCATCTCGATGACACCATTCAAAGTCCCAATACCTGGCCTGAACGTTTTGTATTGGTGGCGGACGAGTTATCCGCAACGACACTTGCCGAACTTCCGCAAAATCGCCTTGTTGGGGTGGTGGTGCGCGATGGTGCGGCAAACTCCCATGCTGCAATTATGGTGCGGGCGCTCGGCATTCCAACCGTTATGGGCGCTGATATTCAACCTTCAGTGCTGCATCGTCGCACATTGGTTGTCGATGGTTATCGGGGTGAACTGCTCGTTGACCCGGAAACGGTGTTGTTGCAGGAATACCAGCGTCTCATCACCGAAGAGAACGAACTGACTCGTCTGGTTGAAGACGACGTTGATAGCCCTGCCGCACTGAAAAGCGGCGAGCGCGTCCAGGTCATGCTGAATGCGGGTCTTAGCCCGGAGCATGAGCAGCAACTTGGCGGCCGTATCGATGGAATTGGTCTGTATCGCACCGAAATTCCATTTATGCTGCAAAGTGGTTTTCCGTCAGAAGAAGAACAGGTCGCCCAGTATCAGGGCATGTTGCAGATGTTTAACGAAAAACCGGTCACGCTGCGAACGCTTGATGTCGGTGCCGATAAACAATTGCCGTACATGCCTATCAGTGAAGAAAACCCGTGTCTGGGCTGGCGAGGCATTCGCATCACGCTGGACCAACCGGAGATTTTCCTGGTGCAAGTGCGCGCCATGCTGCGTGCCAACGCGGCGACCGGCAACCTGAGCATTCTTCTGCCGATGATCACCAGCATTGACGAAATTGATGAAGCGCGTCGCTTGATTGACCGTGCGGGGCGTGAAGTGGAAGAGGTGCTCGGTTACGAACTGCCTAAACCGCGTATTGGTGTGATGGTTGAAGTCCCTTCCATGGTCTTTATGCTGGGGCATCTTGCCAGCCGCGTTGATTTCATCTCGGTTGGCACCAATGACCTTACGCAATATTTGCTGGCAGTTGATCGTAATAACACTCGGGTGGCGAGCCTGTACGATAGTCTGCATCCGGCAATGCTTCGAGCGTTGAACCATATTGCCAAAGAAGCGGAACGTAACGGGATCGATCTTTGTTTATGTGGCGAAATGGCAGGTGACCCAATGTGTGTGGCACTGCTGGTTGGCATGGGCTATCGCCATTTATCGATGAACGGCCGTTCGGTGGCTCGCGTCAAATATCTGTTGCGCCACATTAGCCTCGAAGAAGCACAACTTCTCGCCCAGCGCAGCCTTGAGGCGCAGCTTGCGACAGAAGTGCGCCATCAGGTCGCGTCCTTCATGGAACGTCGAGGCATGGGTGGTTTGATTCGCGGCGGGCGCTAGGCGCCTGGCCCATTAGGCATTACACATCTTTTACAAGATCCTCGACTTAACCCTAAAGCCCTTTGTGCTATGATCCGCTCCCTTCGGAGCGCATCTGCATAGATGCGTACTTGCAACTCATCGTCTATTTTCGATGGGGTAACAATGGTTTGTGGTGACAGATGAATAGTGGCTATCTGCATTTCCCTGAATTTGACCCGGTGATTTTCTCCATCGGGCCAGTCTCTTTGCACTGGTATGGTGTGATGTACCTGGTCGGCTTCGTATTCGCCATGTGGCTTGCGGGTCGTCGTGCTAATAAGCCTGGCAGCGGCTGGACGAAAAACGAAGTCGAAAACCTACTATATGCGGGCTTCCTTGGGGTATTCCTCGGTGGGCGTCTTGGTTATGTCTTCTTCTACAATCTGCCATCTTTCCTGGCCGATCCACTCTACCTGTTTAAAGTGTGGGACGGCGGCATGTCCTTCCACGGCGGCCTGGTCGGTGTCATTTGCGTAATGATATGGTTTGCGCGCCGCACCCATCGTTCCTTCTTCCAGGTTTCTGATTTCATCGCGCCACTGATTCCATTTGGCCTGGGCGCGGGTCGCCTTGGTAACTTTATCAATGGCGAGCTATGGGGTCGTGTTGACCCGAACTTCCAGTGGGCGATGCTGTTCCCAGGTTCCCGCAGCGAAGATATCGGTCTGCTGGCGACTCACCCTGAATGGCAGTCGCTCTTTAACACCTACGGTGTTTTGCCGCGCCACCCATCTCAGTTGTATGAAATGGTTCTGGAAGGCATCGTGCTGTTCATCATCCTGAATCTGTTTATCCGTAAACCACGTCCGATGGGGTCTGTATCTGGCCTGTTCCTGATTGGGTATGGTGCATTCCGTATCATCGTCGAATTCTTCCGCCAGCCAGATGCGCAGTTTACCGGTGAGTGGGTGCAGTACATCAGCATGGGGCAAATCCTTTCGATTCCGATGATTGTCGCTGGTGTGGCAATGATGGTTTGGGCATATCGCCGTCGCCCACAGCAACAGCTTTCGTGAGGAAATATGAAACAGTATCTTGATTTGATGAAACATGTGCTGGAAAACGGCACGCCAAAAGATGACCGTACCGGTACCGGCACATTGTCGATTTTCGGTCATCAGATGCGCTTCAATCTGCAAGATGGCTTCCCACTGGTTACCACCAAACGTTGCCATTTACGTTCCATCATTCATGAACTGCTGTGGTTCCTGAAAGGTGAGACTAACGTTGCTTATCTGCATGAAAATAATGTCTCCATATGGGACGAATGGGCGGATGAAAACGGCGATTTAGGGCCAGTGTACGGCAAACAGTGGCGCTCATGGGCAACACCTGATGGCCGCTATATTGACCAGCTGACCACCGTAATTAACCAACTGAAAAACGATCCCGACTCGCGTCGTATAATTGTTTCGGCGTGGAACGTGGGTGAGCTGGATAAAATGGCATTGGCTCCTTGCCATGCGTTTTTCCAGTTCTACGTGGCGGATGGCAAGCTTTCCTGCCAGCTTTACCAGCGTTCATGCGATATCTTCCTCGGCCTGCCATTTAACATCGCCAGCTACGCTTTACTGGTGCATATGATGGCGCAGCAATGCGAGCTGGAAGTGGGTGATTTTGTCTGGACAGGTGGTGATACCCACTTGTACAGCAACCACCTTGAGCAGACTCGTTTGCAATTAACGCGTGAGCCGCGCGCATTGCCGAAGCTAGTAATCAAGCGCAAACCAGCATCACTGTTTGATTACAATTTCGAAGATTTTGAAATTGAGGGTTACGATCCTCATCCTGCAATCAAAGCTCCAGTCGCTATCTAACGGTTAATAACCTGCCATAACCGGTGCCCTATGTGCGCCGGTTTTTTTTGCCTCTCTTCCGGCTTTGCGAGCCTGTTTCCAGCACTTCTGCAATTTTACGCAACAGTAAAACTTCCCTTCGAGAAGCCTCGAGAAACGAGATATTGCTTCTGGCGCGGAATTTCGCAGCTGGCACACTCCCGCCATGAAAACAAAACAGTCTGGCTTCAGCCTGATAGAAATGATGGTCGTCATGGTGATTGTCGCAATGCTCAGTGCTGGCGGTGTCTACGGCTGGCAACAATGGCAGCAACAGCAGCGCTTGCGGATAACGACTCAGCAGATTCGTCATTTACTTGAGCAGTTACGCGCCGATGCAAACTGGAATAATCGCGACCATTTGCTTGCGGTGAAGCGCTCAGGAAACTCGTGGTGTCTGGCAAGCAAACTGATTGCAGAGGGCGGCTGTAACGCCAGTCATCGCTGGTCATTGCTTCAACCATTTGCTGATGTCGATATTACAGATTCCACGTCTGGAATGGGGTTTTACGGGCTTAGGGACACAGCGTGGCCGGGTCATATCACGCTACAAAGCTCTGCCGGAAAGTGGCGCGTTATTCTTTCAACTCAGGGAAGAATTCGCGTCTGCGAAGTTAAAGGGAGCAACAAATGCAGCTAAACCAACAGGGCTTCACAATACTTGAAACGCTTATTGCCATGGCCTTGAGCAGTCTTGTTCTGCTGGGGGCCGGGAGGCTATTTCCAGTGCTCCAGCAGGCGGTATTGCTACAGTATCAGAAAGAGACACTGCAAGAATCGCTCTGGCAACTGGCATTTAGTGTAGGCAAACAGCTACAACGCGCGGGCTATTGCCATGGAAGTTGCCAGGGTGAGGGGCTGGTTGTACGTAAAGAGGGCGAGTGTGTCTTGTTGCAATGGGACAATAACAGCAACGGACGCTGGGAACCGTCTGGCCATAATGAAACTGAATTAACCGGTTTTAGACTTAATGGCAACAACCTGGAAGCTTTGCGCGGCGCTTCCAGTTGTGAAGGCAATGGTTGGGAGAAAATCTCCGATCCTGCCTCAATGATGATAGAAAAATTCTCTGTTACCCGTCTGGCTCGCCACTCACTGCCACCGTTGCTAGTTATCGAGTTGGTTGCCGCTTTTAAAAAAGAGCAAAGCCCTGTGTCTTTGCGCCATATCGTCGTCGGTTATAACCTGTGAATGGGCAACCAGAGAGAGGTAACGCGACCCTGGGGTTTGTGCTGCTGTTGTTTGCTTTGGGAATATTGATGCTGAGCGGGTTGCAGCAGCAGCTAAATCAACAGTGCTACCTGGTCGCCAGCGAAATTGGGTTTCTAAAACAATATGCTGCCGCTGTGTCAGCACAGGCCTGGGGTAGTCAGCTATCCTGGACGTCGACACCAACCTGGCAGTGCCAGCAGCAGTCAGAGCAGGGCTGGAATGCTTGCATACTAACTGTGGGGAAAAATGAATTTCTGATGGCGGCTTACGGGAATTTTCCGGGGCAACAATCACCAGTAACTCTTTGGCTGTGGGGCCAGCTTGATAACTCACGTTGGATATCAACTCCCCATGGCTGGCTCGACTTTTGCCCGTTAACGGATGCTTCCCGATGCCAGTTACCTTAATAAAAACTAGAGAGCGCGGCTTTAGTCTGATTGAGGTGCTGTGTGCTATGGCGCTGTTTTCGGTCGTTATGCTGGCATTAATGGGCTACCACCGGGTTCTCCAGCAGGGTTTTCAGTCGCAATGGCAATTCCGTCAGCTCTGGCGCTTAGCTGTAGAAATGGGGGAACCTGGATCGCCTCTGCCCACAAATGAATGGAGAGTCAGCCAGCAGCAGACATCGACGGCAGGATGTGTCAGCATCAATGTTATTATTACCAGCCCTGTCGGGCGTACCGGGCAGTTGTCGCGGTTGCATTGTTCGCAGAAAGAGAAAAGTCAGGAGTAGCGTTTCTATGTTGCGTGTATACCATTCCAATCGACTGGATGTGCTGGAAGCAATTATGGAGTTTATTGTGGAAAGGCAACCGCTGCCTGACCCTTTTGAGCCCGAGGTTGTACTGGTGCAAAGTACCGGTATGGCGCAATGGCTGCAAATGACGCTGGCCCAAAAATTTGGTATCGCGGCTAACATCAGTTTCCCACTTCCGGCGAGCTTTATCTGGGACATGTTTGTGCGCGTACTGCCAAATATTCCTGAGCAAAGTGCTTTCAACAAGCAAAGCATGAGCTGGAAGTTAATGACGCTCATCCCGACGATGCTGGATCAGCCTGAATTCGCTTTGTTAAACCAGTACCTGGCAGAAGATGAAAATGGCCGAAAACTCTCTCAGTTAGCCTCAAGAATTGCAGACCTTTATGACCAATACCTGGTTTACCGCCCAGGTTGGTTAAGCCAGTGGGAGAAAGGCGAACTGGTTGATAACGTGGGCGAGGCCCAGTTATGGCAGGCTCCGCTGTGGGCCGCTTTGGTTCGCCACACGCAAGAGCTTGGGCAACCTGAATGGCACCGTGCAAACCTGTACCAACGTTTTATTAACGCTCTGGAATCAAGTAACGAATGCCCGCAAGGTTTGCCTGCCCGAGTGTTTATTTGTGGTATTTCAGCCTTGCCTCCGGTTTATCTTCAGGCGTTACAAGCACTGGGTAAGCATATTGACGTGCATTTGCTGTTTACCAACCCGTGCCGCTACTACTGGGGTGATATTAAAGACCCCGCTTATCTTGCGCGCTTGATCAGCCGCCGCCGTCGCAGCCATGGGCGTGAAGGTATTACTCTTCCGTTGTTTAAAGATAGCGACACCGCGCCTTCATTATTTAATGAAGACGGTGAGCAAGATATTGGCAACCCGTTGCTGGCTTCGTGGGGGAAATTAGGACGCGATTACACGTTCATGCTTGCTGAGATGCAACGCTTTGAAGAAATTGATGTTTTCGTTGATATCGAACCAGACTGTTTATTGCACAATTTGCAATACGATTTACTCGAGCTGCAAAACAATGCGGTGACAGGTTTGACGAAGGAAGAGTTCGAGCATAGCCACAGAAAAAGAATCCTTTCACTGGATGATAATTCTGTCGCTTTCCATCAATGCCATAGTCCTCAACGTGAAGTCGAAGTATTGCACGACCAGTTGCTGGCTATGCTGGATGCTGACCCAACCCTTACCCCGCGCGATATCATCGTGATGGTGGCGGATATTGACAGCTACAGTCCGTTTATCCAGGCGGTATTTGGCAATGCAGTAGCGGAGCGTCGATTACCCTTTGCGATTTCCGATCGCCGGGCAAGACAAGCGCACCCGGCCCTACAGGCATTTATCTCCCTGCTTTCACTTCCTGATAGCCGTTTTGCTGCGCAAGATGTTTTGGCGTTGCTTGAAGTTCCCGCACTGGCTGCTCGCTTCTCAATCAATGAGGAAGGGCTACGCTATTTGCGCCAGTGGGTGAATGAATCCGGAATTCGTTGGGGTATTGATGACGACAACGTCCGTGAATGGGATCTCCCGGCAACCGGGCAACATACCTGGCGCTTCGGTTTAACGCGCATGCTGTTAGGTTATGCAATGGATAGCCAGGCAGGTGAATGGCAGTCGGTTCTTCCATACGATGAATCAAACGGTTTAATTGCCGAGCTGGTTGGGCAACTGGCAGATCTTTTAATGCAGCTTAATAAATGGCGGCATGAGCTTACCGTTGCGCGTCCGCTGGCTGAGTGGACTTCCGTTTGCCGTGACATGCTAGCCAGCTTCTTCCTGCCTGATACCGAAACTGAAGGCGCACTGGCGCTGATTGAGCAGCAGTGGCAAGAAATCATTAAATACGGTCTGGAGTCGTGTTATCAGGAAAATGTTTCCCTGATGCTGTTACGTGATGAACTGGCGCAGCGCCTCGACCAGGAGCGCATCAGTCAGCGCTTCCTGGCGGGGCCGATAAACTTCTGCACCTTAATGCCCATGCGTTCTATCCCGTTCAAAGTGGTTTGTTTGCTGGGGATGAATGATGGCGTTTACCCACGCACGCTGGCTCCGCTCGGGTTTGATCTTATGAGCCAGAAGCCGCAGCGCGGCGACCGTAGCCGCCGTGACGATGACCGTTACTTGTTCCTCGAAGCGCTCAACTCCGCGCAAGCGCGTTTCTATATCAGCTATATCGGGCGTTCCATTCAGGACAACAGCCAGCGTTACCCTTCAGTGTTGGTGGATGAATTATTAGATTACATCGCCCAAAGCCATTGCCTGGAACAGGACACAGAACAAACCTGTGACGAAAGCAGCGAGCGGGTAAAAAGGCATCTGGTGCAACGGCATCACCGCACTCCATTTGAAGCCGGAAATTTTGTCTCTGGCGCATCTGCGCAAAGCTATGCCTACGAGTGGCTACCTGCCGCAAGTGAGCAAGGGCAAGCACAAGCCCCGTTTATTCAGCCACTTGAAGACAAAACGCATGACGTAATTACGTTGGATCAATTGCAACGTTTCTGGCGGCATCCTGTCCGCGCTTTTTACCAGATGCGTCTGGGCATTAACTTCCGTCTTGAAGAAACCGAATTGCCGGATGCGGAACCTTTTACCTTAGATAGCCTTGAACGTTTCCAGATGAACCAGGAATTGCTCAATACGCTAGTTCAGGAAGGCGACACGCAGCTGCTATTCAGCCGCTATCGAGCTGCGGGGATATTACCGTTTGGCGCATTCGGTGAAATTTTATGGGAAACCCAGTTAACGGAAATGGAAGAGCTGGCGCAAAAAGTGAGAGCCGAACGACAGAATGGCACCAGCCAGGAAGTCGCACTCCAGATTGGCGGAACAACTCTGGAAGGTTGGTTGTCGGATGTGCAGGCCGATGGTTTGCTGCGCTGGCGACCGTCTATCCTCAATTCGGCGCATGGATTACAACTGTGGATTGAGCATGTTGTCTGGTGCGCGATGGGAGGAGAGGGGGAAAGTCGTCTTTATGGGCGCGATTCTACTGAGTGGAAATTCCCCTCGATGGGGGTTGAACAGGCAAAAAGCTATCTCCAGCAACTTATTGATGGTTATCGGAAAGGATTAGTACAGCCATTGCTATTGCTACCAATAAGTGGAGGGGCATGGATAAAAGCTTGTTACGAACCCGCGAATGATGCCATTTTATGGGATGAGCAAACGCAACAGAAAGCCAAAAGTAAGCTGTTGGCGGCCTGGGAAGGGAATCAGCGAGTCGACGGAGAAGGCGCCGACATGTGGCTGCAACGGCTGTATCGAACGCTTGAGCCTGACTACTACGACGCGATAATCAGTGAAGCTGAGCGCTATTTACTGCCCCTGTTTCGCTTCAATAAAGCTTAAAAAAATTGTATAAAAATTGCACAATCCGGCAGGTTCATCTATTATGCGCAGCTTGCTCAGGATTGGCGAAAAAAGAAACAACGACAATGACAGATTGTTTTAAAAGTTGTTAATGATGAGTAAGTTAGTGAATGAGGTTCGTTAATGCCTAAATGCAGCACTTGGTTAAAACCGCTTTTCTTGTTAGTCGCTCTTTGGGCACCATTAAGTCAGGCAGATACGGGTTGGCAGCCTATCCAGGAAACAATCCGTAAAAGTGAAAAAGACAATCGCCAGTACCAGGCCGTACGCCTTGATAATGGTATGACGGTTCTGCTGGTTTCTGACCCGCAAGCTGTTAAGTCATTGTCTGCACTGGTTGTTCCTGTAGGATCGTTAGAGGATCCGAACGACCATCTCGGCCTTGCTCACTATCTTGAACATATGACGCTAATGGGTTCTAAGAAGTATCCAGAGCCCGACAGCCTGTCAGAGTTTCTCAAAAAGCATGGTGGCAGCCATAATGCCAGCACTGCAACCTACCGCACTGCGTTTTACCTCGAAGTGGAAAATGATGCGCTGGAAGGGGCTGTCGATCGCTTGTCGGATGCTATCGCTGAGCCGAACCTTGCGCCTGAGTACGCTGAACGTGAACGTAATGCGGTCAACGCAGAGCTGACGCTGGCGCGTGCCCGTGACGGTATGCGCATGGCGCAAGTCAGCGCCGAAACCATAAACCCAGCTCACCCTGGTTCACGTTTTTCTGGTGGCAACCTGGAAACACTGCGTGACAAACCGGGCAGCAAACTGCTGGATGCGCTGGTGGCTTTCCGCGATAAATACTATTCCGCAAACTTAATGAAAGCAGTTATCTACAGCAATAAGCCCCTGCCTGAACTGGCAAAAATTGCGGTAGAAACCTACGGCCGGGTGCTCAATAAAAACATCGAACGTCCGGTAATTGATGTACCGGTAGTGACCGATGCGCAAAAAGGCATTGTGATTCACTACGTGCCAGCATTGCCGCGCAAAGTGGTGCGTGTTGAGTTCCGCATCGACAACAATAGCGATAAATTCCGCAGTAAAACGGATGAGTTAATTGGCTATTTGATTGGTAATCGCAGCAATAATACTCTTTCAGATTGGCTGCAAAAACAAGGGCTTGCTGATAGCATTCGCGCTGATTCCGATCCGTTAGTCAACGGTAATAGCGGCGTCTTTGCTATTTCGGTGTCGTTAACAGACAAAGGCCTTGCGCAGCGTGATGAAGTGGTTGCGGCAATCTTCAGTTACTTGAATAAGCTGCGCGAAAACGGCGTTGATAAAAGCTATTTCGATGAGCTTGCCCATGTTCTGGATCTCGATTTCCGTTACCCATCAATTACGCGCGATATGGATTATGTCGAATGGCTGGCAGACACCATGTTACGTGTACCGGTCGAACATACGCTGGATGCGGTTAATATCGCGGATCAATACGATCCCGCAGCGATTAAATCTCGCCTTGATATGATGACGCCGCAGAACGCGCGTGTCTGGTATATCAGCCCGAAAGAACCGCACAACAAGACGGCATATTTTGTTGAAGCCCCTTATCAGGTCGACAAAATCACACCACAAGTCTTTGATGTCTGGAAGCAAAAAGCAGCGGCCATCAAGCTGGAATTGCCACAATTAAACCCGTACATTCCTGACAATTTTACGTTGGTTAAACCTGATAAAACTTACGCGCATCCTGAACTGTTGGTGAAAGAACCTGGGTTACGCGTGTTGTATATGCCAAGCCATTACTTCGCGAGCGAACCTAAAGCCGACGTGACCATGGTGCTGCGTAATCCGCAAGCGATGGATAGTGCTAAGAACCAGGTGCTGTTTGCTCTCAATGATTATCTGGCAGGAATTGCGTTAGATGAATTAAGTAATCAGGCCTCAATCGGTGGGATTGGTTTCTCGACCAATGCTAATAGCGGTTTGATGGTCAACGCCAACGGTTATACGCAACGTTTGCCACAGCTTTTTGAAGCGTTATTAAAGGGCTACTTCTCTTACACGCCAACGCAAGAGCAGTTGGATCAAGCGAAGTCCTGGTATGCCCAAATGATGGACTCGGCAGATAAAGGTAAAGCTTACGATCAGGCGATTATGCCGGTGCAAATGATCTCACAGGTGCCGTACTTCCAGCGTGAAACTCGTCGTGCTCTGTTGCCGGCGTTAACGTTGAAAGACGTGCTCGATTACCGCGATGGTTTAAAAACCAATGCTAAACCTGAGTTTTTAGTCCTCGGTAATATCACCCCACAGCAGGCTACAGACCTGGCGCATGGGGTGCAAAGCCTGCTCGGGACTAAAGGTAATGAATGGTGCCGAAATAAAGATGTGCTGGTGGATAAACAACATTTATCCATGTTTGAAAAAACCGGCAGCAGCACCGATTCCGCCTTAGCAGCTGTATACGTACCTAAAGGTTTCGATGAGACCACGAGTACGGCTTACAGTTCGATGTTGGGGCAAATTATTCAACCGTGGTTCTACAACCAGTTGCGGACACAGGAACAGTTAGGTTATGCGGTGTTCGCATTCCCAATGTCCGTGGGACGCCAGTGGGGCATTGGATTCTTGTTGCAAAGTAATGACAAGCAACCGGCCTATTTGTATGAACGATTCAAAGCGTTTTACCCAACAGCCGAGAAAAAGCTGCGTAGCATGAGCGCTGAAGATTTCGCGCAAATGCAGCAGGGAATGATCAGTGAAATTATGCAGGCTCCGCAGACCTTGTCCCAGGAGGCTTCACAGCTGAGCAAAGATTTTGATCGTGGAAACATGGACTTTGATTCGCGTGATAAAGTAGTCGCCGAAATTAAAAAGCTGACTCCACAAAAACTGGCTGATTTCTTCCATCAGGCTGTTATCGAACAGCAGGGAATGGCGGTGCTGTCGCAAGTTTCTGGTAGCCACAATGGTAAAGCAGACTATGCCGCTCCGGATGGTTGGAAAACCTGGAAGGAGGTCAGCGCTCTGCAACAATCACTGCCGCTCGTAGATTCAAAGTGATAGCAGCTAAAATACCTGCAACTTGAAAGACAAAGGGGAAAAAATGACCGGAACCACGCAGCCTCTTGATCCCCTTAGCTTGCCTCTTACGGGGGAGCGGCTGATAGAAGCCTCTGCGGGGACCGGAAAGACTTTTACCATTGCGGCACTGTATTTGCGTCTGCTGTTAGGCCTGGGAGGTAAAAATGCTCATCCCAGGCCGCTTTCTGTCGAAGAGTTGCTGGTCGTAACCTTTACGCAGGCGGCGACGGAAGAGCTTCGTGGCCGCATTCGAGCCAATATCCATGAGCTACGCATCGCATGCGTACGCAATCGTACCGACAATCCTCTGTTCCAGAGTCTGCTGACTGAAATTCCTGACCTGCATCAGGCAGCACAGGTTCTTCGTCTGGCCGAACAGCAAATGGATGAAGCGGCGATATTCACCATTCACGGCTTCTGCCAAAGAATGCTGAGTCTGAATGCCTTTGAATCAGGCATGTTGTTTGAACAACAACTCATCGAAGATGAATCACTGTTACGTCGCCATGCTTGTGCTGATTTCTGGCGCCGCCATTGTTACCCGTTGCCTAAACCTGTCGCCCAAGTGATGGCAGAAGAGTGGGCTGGGCCGGAAGAACTGCTCAGAGATATCAACAGCTGGCTGCAAGGTGAACAACCCATTCTGAAACAGCCTCCGGCCGATGATGAAACGCTGCTTGCTCGTCATCAAAAAATCATTAATGCCATTGAAGATGTAAAAGCGCAATGGCGAGACTGCGCGGATGACATCGCGCAGATTCTGAGTGTGGCGAAGATTGACCGCCGCAGCTATAGCAGTAAAAACTTACCGAACTGGCTGAATATTGTTGGTGTGTGGGCGCATACAGAAACCACGACCTATAAATTACCCGATCAGCTGGAGCGTTTTTCTCAGTCGATGCTTGATGAGAAAACCAAAGAAGGCCAACCGCCGCAGCATCCTGTTTTCCGGGCGATTAACGATCTGCTGGGCGAACCGCTGACCCTGCGTGATTTAGTCATTGCCCGCGCGATGGCTGAAATCCGCTACACCGTGCAGCAGGAAAAACGCCGCCGTGGCGAACTCGGGTTTGACGATATGTTAACCCGCCTTGATGAAGCGTTGCATAAACCCGGCGGGGATGCGCTGGCAGCCGCTATCCGCAGCCGTTTCCCTGCGGCAATGATTGATGAATTTCAGGACACCGACCCGCAGCAATATCGTATTTTCAGACGTTTGTATATCAATCAGCCTGATACCGCATTGTTGCTTATCGGTGACCCAAAACAGGCGATTTACGCCTTCCGTGGCGCTGATATTTTTACCTACATGAAAGCCCGCCATGAGGTAAGCGCCCACTACACACTGGACACCAACTGGCGCTCATCACCGGCGATGATAAACAGCGTAAATACCCTGTTCCAGCAGTTGGATAACCCCTTCTTATTCGCGCAAATTCCATTCTTAGCGGTGAAAGCCGCCCAGAAGAACAATGGCTTACGTTTTACCCTGAAAGGGAAAAACCAGGCGGCAATGTCGTTCTGGGCGCAATCGGGTGATGGCTGTGGTGTGAGTGATTACCAACAAACTATGGCCATGCAGTGCGCACAACAAATTCGGGAATGGTTGAGTGCCGGGCAGCGTGGCGAAGCATTGCTGTGGAAAGGCGAAGAGTCACGCCCGGTACAGTCGTCTGACATCACCATTCTGGTTCGTAGTCGCGGTGAAGCATCGATTGTGCGTGAAGCGTTGAGCGCCCTGAATATCCCTTCGGTTTATCTTTCAAACCGCGACTCAGTATTCGCAACGCCGGAATCTCGAGAGATTCTGTGGATTTTGCAGGCGGTACTGGCCCCAGAAATAGAAACGGCGCTGCGCAGCGCCGTCGCCACGAGCATGTTGGGGCTGGATGCCCGAATGATAGAAGCGCTAAACAATGACGAAAATGCCTGGGATAGCCTGGTTGAAGAGTTTTCTGAGTATCGGCAAATTTGGCTGCGTCGTGGCGTGATGCCGATGTTACGCGCACTTATCGCACGACGTCAGGTTGCCGAAAACTTACTGGCAACACCGGGTGGCGAGCGGCGTCTGACCGATATATTGCATATCAGCGAGCTGTTGCAAGAAGAAGCCGCGCAAACTGACAGTGAACATGCGCTGGTGCGTTGGCTGGCTCAGCAGGTTGCGGAACCTGACAGTAACGCCTATAGCCAGCAACTGCGTCTCGAAAGCGACCGACACCTGGTTCAGGTGGTCACTATCCATAAATCAAAAGGGCTGGAGTACCCGCTGGTTTGGTTGCCGTTCATCGCCAACTATCGGGCGCAAAACAGCGGCCTGTACCATGATCGCTCGACCTTCTCGCCTTTGCTGGATTTAAGTGATGACGCGGAAAGCCTGAGTCTGGCCGAAGAAGAGCGCCTGGCGGAAGACTTACGCCTGTTGTACGTCGCGTTGACGCGCTCCATCTGGCATTGCAGTCTCGGCGTCGCACCGTTGTTTAAAGGTAATCGCGCTAAAAAAGGGAACAGCGATCTGCACCTCGGGGCGTTGGGTTATCTTTTACAAAAAGGCGAAGCGAAAGATGCTGCGGGATTACAAATTTCCTTGCAGGAACTGGCGAGCGAGTCGATTAGCGTCGAAGAGCCTAAGTCAGATGATTACACTCCGTGGCAGCCAGTGAGTGAAGCGTTGCCCGAACTTAGCGCACGCACGATGACAAGGCAGGTGGCTGATAACTGGCGAGTCACCAGTTATTCAGGTTTACAGCAGCATGGTAGCAGCCAGGCTCTGGATTTATTGCCGCGCCTGGATGTCGATGCCGCAGGCGCTGCGCCGACACAAAGTGAGCCATTACTTACTCCGCACACCTTTCCACGTGGGGCGGGGCCGGGCACATTTTTGCATAGCTTGTTCGAAGGCATTGATTTTACGCAGCCAATAGATGAAGCGTGGATTGCAAAGCAGTTAAGCGAGCAAGGGTTTGGTGAGCAGTGGCAGCCAATTGTCACCGAGTGGTTGCACACTATTTTGCAGGCACCATTGAATGACACGGGCGTGTCGCTTAGCCAGTTAACTCCGCGAGACAGGCAGGTCGAAATGGAATTCTATTTGCCGATAGAGAGTGATTTGCAGGCAGCACATTTAGATGCCCTCGTACGGGAATATGACCCGTTATCAAAAGGTTGTCCGCCGTTAAACTTCAAGCAAGTGCGCGGCATGCTGAAAGGGTTTATTGACCTGGTGTTCCGCTGGAAGGGGCGCTACTACCTGCTGGATTACAAATCGAACTGGCTGGGCGAAGACAGCAGCGCTTACACCGGGGAAGCGATGGCGGCGGCGATGCAATCTCATCGGTATGATCTGCAATATCAACTGTATACGCTGGCATTGCACCGTTATTTACGGCACAGAATTCCTGATTATGACTACCAGACTCACTTCGGCGGCGTTATCTACCTCTTCTTACGTGGCATCGAAAGTAACGGCTCCTCACAAGGTATATTTTCAACGTGCCCGGATGAGCAACTGATTGCGAAGATGGATGCACTATTCGCGGCGCAAAAGGACGAGGTGATGCCATGAAAATGTCTGAGCTTTTACAGCAGGCGGTTGAGCAAAAGTTATTGCGTGCCCTGGATGCACAGTTTGCCATGATGATTGCCAGTGATGATCAGCCCGCGGTGATGCTGGCGGCGGCATTGGTCAGCCACGATGCGGGTGAAGGGCATGTCTGCATTCCGCTTTCACGTTTAGTTCCGGAGTTCTGTTTTTCCGGGCGTCAGCCAGATTTAGCAGCACAACTTTTTGCGCTTGCCGACCTGAAAAGCGGCTGGCGTGAGACATTGCTGGCTTCCAATGCGGTGAGTGAATACGAAGGGGCGACCCCGCTAAAGTTGATTAGCGAGCGTTTATATCTCAACCGAATGTGGCAAAACGAACAGTCCATTGCACAGTTTTTTGTGCAGGAAAATCGACCCATTGCGCTTAATGAATCGCAGGTCATTAACGTACTCAATCAGCTTTTTGATCCGCTACCCGAGACTGACTGGCAAAAAGTGGCCGCAGCCGTGGCATTAACCCGTCGTATATCGGTGATTTCAGGTGGGCCGGGGACCGGTAAAACCACCACGGTGGCGAAATTGCTCGCCGCGCTAGTCCAGCTTTCGGATGCCCCGTCTTTGCGGATTCAACTCGCCGCGCCGACGGGGAAAGCCGCAGCCCGCTTAACGGAATCATTGGGTTCGGCGTTGCGCCGCTTGCCGTTAGATGAAGCGCAAAAAGCCTCATTACCCAACGATGCCTGCACATTGCACCGTTTGTTAGGTGCGCAACCGAACAGCCAACGCTTGCGCTACCATGCTGGAAACCCTTTGCACCTTGATGTGCTGGTGGTGGATGAAGCCTCGATGGTGGATTTGCCGATGATGGCAAAACTGATCAATGCGATGCCTCCTCATGCGCGAGTGATTTTCTTAGGCGACCGCGACCAGTTGGCGTCGGTTGAAGCAGGGGCCGTGCTCGGGGATATTTGCCACTATGTCACGCATGGGTATTCACCTGAGCGTGCGGCGGAGCTGAGTCTGCTCACTGGCTATACGCTTTCAGCGGGAGAAGGTAGCGGCGCGAGCGCGTTGCGTGATGGCTTGTGTTTACTGCAAAAAAGCTACCGCTTTGACAGTAAATCCGGCATCGGGCAACTGGCATTTGCGGTCAATGCCAGCGATATTAAGCGCGTCAAAACCGTATTTAGCGAAGGTTTTAGCGATATTACTAAACAACCACTGCGTGAAACGGCGGACTACGCCACGATGATTGACGATGCGGTGGAAGGGTATCGACCATACCTGGACTTGATTCGCAATCAGGCAGAGCCAGCTTCTATTCTTGAAGCTTTCGGGCGTTATCAAATGCTATGTGCATTGCGTGAAGGTCCGTTTGGCGTCAGCGGTTTGAATAGCCGCATCGAGCTGGCATTGATTCAAAAACGGTTAATTGAGCGGCCAAATCAGGCGACATCGCGCTGGTATAACGGCAGGCCGATTATGGTTTCTCGTAACGATAGTTCGTTGGGGCTGTTTAACGGGGATATTGGTATTGCGCTGGATAGAGGCGAGGGGTTAAGGGTCTGGTTCCCGATGCCGGATGGCACCATTAAATCCGTACAGCCAAGTCGTTTACCGGGACACGATACGGCATACGCCATGACGGTGCATAAATCGCAGGGTTCTGAGTTTGACCACGCCGCGCTGGTGCTGCCAAACCAGTACACCGCTGTGGTGACGCGTGAACTGGTGTACACGGCGATTACTCGCGCTCGAAATAAGCTGTCGCTGTATGCCGATGATCGGGTGTTAGAAAAGGCAATTGTGACCAGAACTGAACGGCGTAGCGGGTTGATGGAAAGTTTTAGCTAGCCCAGAAGGGCTAGCTTTTTAACTATGCTAAATCTGCCATCAACACTTTTGAACGGCGCTGATAGTTGTACATCTCTTTTTTGCTTTCCGGCAGCAGTTCGACATCCACTGGCATAAACCCGCGTTCCTGGAACCAGTGAATACTGCGGGTTGTTAGCACGAACAACTTGCTTAACCCCATTTGCCGCGCTTGCGTGGCAATGCGTTGCAGCAATACTTCACCGCGTGATGAACTGCGGTAATCCGGATGAACCGCAACACACGCCATTTCACCAATCCCTTCTTCCTGGAATGGATACAGCGCCGCACAAGCGATAGTCAGGTTATCGCGTTGGATGATGGTGAACTTGTCGATCTCCATTTCCAGTTGTTCACGCGAGCGGCGCACCAGAATGCCTTGCTGCTCCAGCGGGCGAATCAACTCCAGAATGCCGCCGATATCATTAATAGTGGCGCGACGAATTTGTTCCGCACTCTCCATCACGATTTGTGTCCCGATACCATCGCGTGAGAAGAGTTCTTGCAACAGCGCCCCGTCTTCCTGATAGCTAATTAAGTGGCTACGGCGCACGCCGCTGCGGCAGGCTTTCACCGCGCCACGCAGAAAACGCACGGTGCCAGAGTGGTAATCACCCGCTTCTTCCAGCTCTTCAATGCGTTTTTGTGCATCATTGGGGAACAGTTCTGAAACGATATTGCCGTTGTCGTCGATAACGCCCTGAGAAGAACAGAAGCCGATCATCTTCTCGGCCTTTAGTTTGACCGCCAGTTGCGTGGCAATCTCTTCAGACGTGAGGTTGAAGCTTTCGCCAGTGACGGAAACCGCCACCGGGCCCATCAATACAATTGCACCGTTATCAAGCTGACGATGAATGGCTTCTTCGTCGATGCGACGCACGCGCCCGCTGTGGCAATAATCCACGCCGTCGTCCACGCCAAGAGGCTGAGCGATAATAAAATTACCGCTAACGACATTGATGTGTGCACCTTGCAACGGCGTGTTGCCGAGGCTCATGGACAAACGCGCTGTGATATCTAACTGCAACAAACCGGCGGCCTGTTTGACCAGTTCCAGCGTTTTGGCATCGGTGACGCGCGTATGTTTGTGATAGATAGGCTCATGATTATGCGAAGCCAGATTGGCATCAATCTGTGGACGCGCGCCGTAGACCACCACCAGACGAATTCCCAGGCTGTGCAACAGCCCAATATCGCTAACGATACTGGAAAAGTTCTCGTGTTCAATGGCTTCGCCGCCAAGCATAATGACAAACGTTTTTCCCCGATGGGCATTTATATAGGGGACAGAATGGCGGAATCCCTGTACCAGTTCGGTTCTACGTTCCTTCACCACGGCAAGCCCTCACTGCATGATTATTCGTAATTTCTGTATTTTTATTCTTTTATTGCCTCAGGCGCAAGCAGCAATTGCCACAAAGCAGAAATTTCTGCATCCACGTAGCCAGGTGCTTGATTGCGAATGTTTACCCTTTAAAGGGTGACAGCCCGAGTGTGTTTCGCTAAAGTTTTCGGCTCAAAAAATAAAATTGGTTATTTGTTTCACGGAAACACACCGCTCAGGAGAGCTATGTCAGATTCCCGTTCATTAATTAGTCGTCGCCGCTTATTGCAGGGCGCAGGCGCTATGTGGCTACTGAGTGTCAGCCAGGTTGGCTTTGCTGCCTCAAGCCTGGTGGTTGCGGTGCGCGTCTGGCCCGCTTCGTCATACACTCGTGTCACGCTGGAATCGAACAAGCAGCTAAAGTATAAGCAGTTTGCATTGAGCAACCCCGATCGCGTGGTTGTCGACATAGAAGGTGTGAATTTAAATTCAGTTTTGAAAGGAATTGGCGGCCAGATTCGTGGCGACGATCCTTTCATCAAGTCAGCACGTGTTGGGCAGTTTGATCCACAAACGGTGCGCATGGTTTTTGAACTCAAGCAGAATGTGACTCCGCATCTTTTTGCGCTGGCACCGGTTGCTGAATTTAAAGAACGCCTGGTCATGGATTTGTATCCGGCCAATATGAACAGCGAGCAGGATCCTCTTTTGGCGCTGCTCGAAGATTACAATAACGGCAAGCTGGATAAGGATACGCCTCCGTCTCCGGAGCAAGGGCCGCAGCCCGGCAAGGCAGGGCGTGACAGGCCAATTGTTATCATGCTCGATCCCGGCCACGGCGGGGAAGATCCCGGAGCCATTGGGCCAAATAAAACGCGTGAAAAAGACATCGTGCTCAAAATTGCACGCCGCCTGAAAGCGTTGATTGATAAAGAAGCGAATATGAAAGCCTACATGACGCGCAATGAGGATGTGTTTATCCCGTTAAAAGTCAGGGTGGCAAAAGCGCAGAAGCAGCGTGCGGATCTTTTTGTTTCTATTCATGCGGATGCGTTTACGTCCGGAGCCGCTCGCGGATCGTCAGTATTTGCACTCTCAACCAAAGGTGCCACCAGTACGGCAGCAAAATTCCTCGCCCAAACGCAGAACGCCGCCGACTTAATTGGTGGAGTGAGTAAGAGTGGCGACAGATATCTCGACCATACGATGTTCGATATGGTGCAGTCGCTGACGATTAACGACAGTCTTAAATTTGGTAAAGAAGTGCTGGCCAGATTAGGCAAAGTGAACAAGCTGCATAAAAATAGCGTCGATCAGGCTGGATTCGCGGTACTGAAAGCCCCGGATATTCCCTCTATTCTGGTCGAGACCGCGTTTCTGAGTAATGTTGAGGAAGAGCGCAAGCTACGTACTGCGACGTTCCAGCAGGAAGTGGCGGAGTCTATTCTGGCAGGCATCAAGGCGTATTTTGCGGATAGCTCGCGGCTGGCGCGGCGCGGATAATACTTTGTCGGATGGCGCTTACGCTTATCCGACCTACAACGGCATTTCGTAGAGTGGATAAGCGTAAGCGTCATCCACCAAATAACCCAAATTTCAGATACAAAAAAAGCACTCCTGAGAGTGCTTTAAATGTTGGTTGCGGGGGCCAGATTTGAACTGACGACCTTCGGGTTATGAGCCCGACGAGCTACCAGGCTGCTCCACCCCGCGTCCGTAAACTTCTTTGTTACCCAAATGACTTTCATCATTGCGCGAATACTCAGCGACTTAGTTGGTTGCGGGGGCCAGATTTGAACTGACGACCTTCGGGTTATGAGCCCGACGAGCTACCAGGCTGCTCCACCCCGCGTCCGTATAACTATTTACTACTCACTGCTAGTGATTTTCATCACCGCGCTAAACTCAGCGACTTTTTAATTGGTTGCGGGGGCCAGATTTGAACTGACGACCTTCGGGTTATGAGCCCGACGAGCTACCAGGCTGCTCCACCCCGCGTCCGTGGAAGCGCACTATACTCTGCTCGGCTTTTGATGCAACCCTTTTTTTAAAAAATACCCGATTTGTCTCATCTAACTGATAATAATTTAATTTAAGTACAAATAACGAACACATCTGGGCTGCGCAAGGCGCAACACGTTTAAATCTTGCAGCGTGTTTGCTATCTTCGCGTGGGATAAAGCGGCGTAACCGGGCGAGGAAGTAATGATAGGACGTTGGACGAAGTACATTGTAACTGGGGTAGTGGTTGCCATTCTGGCGGGCTGCTCCTCAAAACCGACAGATAAAGGTCAGCAATATAAAGACGGGAAGTTTACCCAGCCTTTCTCCCTCGTAAACCAACCGGATGCGGTGGGAGCACCCATTAACGGTGGTGACTTTGCTGAGCAAGTTAACCAGATTCGTTCTGCTTCTCCTCGCCTCTATAATAGTAAGAGCGATGTTTACGGTGCCGTTCAACAGTGGCTGCATGCCGGTGGCGATACCAGCAAGCTAAGTCAGTACGGTCTTGATGCCTGGCAAATGGAAGGTGCTGACAACTACGGCAACGTGCAATTCACCGGCTACTACACGCCAGTTGTACAGGCGCGTTATACCCGCCAGGGCGAGTTCCAGTATCCAATCTACCGTATGCCACCAAAACGCGGCCGTCTGCCGTCTCGTGCGGAGATTTACCGGGGTGGGTTGAGCGACAGCTACATTATTGCTTACAGCAACTCCTTAATGGATAACTTCATTATGGATGTGCAGGGCAGCGGCTATATCGATTTCGGCGACGGGCAGCCACTAACCTTCTTCGGATATTCGGGCAAAAATGGCCACGCTTACCGCAGTATCGGCAAAGTGCTTATCGATCGTGGCGAAGTAAAGAAAGAAGATATGTCGATGCAGGCGATTCGCCATTGGGGGGAAACGCACAGCCAGGCTGAAGTGCAGGAGCTGCTCGAACAGAATCCATCGTTCGTCTTCTTTAAACCTGCAAGCTTCGCGCCGGTGAAAGGAGCGAGTGCGGTGCCGTTGGTTGGTCGTGCGTCGGTTGCGTCTGATCGTTCAATTATTCCGGCGGGCACCACTATTCTTGCGGAAGTGCCGTTACTTGATAACAACGGTAAATTCAGTGGGCAATATGAATTACGCGTGATGGTGGCGCTGGATGTTGGCGGTGCGATTAAAGGTCAGCACTTTGATATTTACCAGGGCATCGGGGCTGACGCCGGGCATCGCGCAGGTTGGTACAATCACTATGGTCGCGTTTGGGTGCTGAAAAATGCGCCGGGCACGACCAACAGCGTATTCACGGGTTAATCTTCCCGCAGACGGGCTGTATAATCAGCCCGTCATCTATATCTGCAATAACACCCGCAAAGATTTTCCGAGGATAACGTAATGTCTGTAGTTTTGACCGATGCCTGGCTGCAACGCTTTGGCGGCACGGCCCGTTTGTATGGCCGTGATGCTCTGCAACTGTTTGCTGATGCGCATGTTTGCGTAATTGGCATTGGGGGCGTTGGCTCATGGGCCGCAGAGGCGCTGGCTCGTACCGGTATCGGCGCGATTACGCTTATCGACATGGATGATGTGTGTGTCACTAACACTAACCGCCAGATTCATGCCTTGCGGGACACTGTCGGCCAGGCCAAAACCGAAGTGATGGCGGCGCGCATTCGTGAAATTAACCCGGAATGCCGCGTCACGGTGGTGGATGATTTTATCACTGCTGAAAACACCGCCCAGTTGCTTAATCAGGGTTTTAGTTATGTGATTGACGCCATCGACAGCGTGCGCCCTAAAGCCGCACTGATCGCGTATTGCCGTCGTTATAAGATCCCATTAGTGACAACCGGCGGGGCGGGCGGGCAGATCGATCCTACGCAAATTCAGGTTTCCGATCTGGCGAAAACGATTCAGGATCCGCTGGCGGCAAAACTGCGTGAAAGATTAAAAAGCGATTTTGGCGTGGTGAAGAACAGTAAAGGCAAGCTGGGGATCGATTGTGTGTTTTCCACCGAAGCACTGGTTTACCCGCAGGCTGATGGTTCGGTCTGCGCAATGAAAAGTACGGCTGATGGCCCGAAACGTATGGATTGCGCCTCTGGATTTGGTGCGGCAACCATGGTCACCGCCAGCTTTGGTTTTGTGGCGGTATCCCATGTTTTAAAGAAAATGATGGCGAAAGCGGCGCGAATTCAGACTGCCTGAGCCGCAACGTGCACGGCTTGCGCTAATGCTGCCAGTCCGCTGCTGCGAGACGCGCTTAATTGGTTACGCAGCCCTAAATCGTCAAACAGTGCGAGTGGGTCTTCATTCAGCAACTGTTCAGCTGTTTTCCCTTCAATGGCGGTGAGCAACACCGCCAGCAAACCCCGAACGATTCGCCCTTCGCTGTCACCATAAAAATGCAGCGTGCCATTCGCCTGAAGAGAATGCCCTAACCAGACGCGGTTTTCACACCCGGCAATTTCGATATTTTCCTGCTTTAAATCAGCAGGCAGCGCCGGAAGCTGCTTCCCTAAAAGAATCAGCTGGCGGTATTTATCTTCCCATTGCTGCAATGGCGCAAACGTAGAACGCAGGTTATCGGCGGTAATTGAAGTGCCAAAAGGGTGACCGGCTAAAAATCCACTTGTCATTTAATCCCCCAGAATTTCCAGTGCATTGTCGATGGCTTTAATCAGGGCATCGACGTCGCTTTGTGTATTGTATGGCGCAAATGAAGCACGCAAAGTGCCGCTGACACCTAACGCGGCGAGCAACGGTTGCGCACAGTGCTGCCCGGCGCGCAGCGATATTCCGGCTTCGGCCAGCAACGTCACCATATCGTTATGGTGAATATCGGCGAAATCGAATGCTAACAGGCTTGAGTCCTGGCAGCGGAAACTGCGAAAACCAGGGCGTTTCGCCAGCTCGGCTTCTGCAAGTGTTGCAAGCCCACGGCTATAAGCCTCAGCTTCTTGTAAATCAACAGAGTCCAGCCACTCAAGAGCGGCACTCAGGCCAATCACACCCGCGACGTTTGGCGTACCGGCTTCAAAACGATACGGCACTGGCTGAGTTTTGAATCCTTCAAACGAGACATGAGTGATCATCTTGCCGCCGCCAAGCCACGGCGACATCTCTTCGAGCAACTCAGTTTTACCGTACAGCGCACCGATGCCGGTCGGGCCGTAAAGTTTGTGTGCCGAGAAGGCGTAAAAATCGATATCCAGTGCTTGTATATCCGGTGGGCAATGGACCACACCTTGTGCACCATCAACCATAACCACCGCGCCCGCTGCATGAGCAAGCGTAATCGCTTTTTCCAGATTCGGGCAGCCGCCTGTGACGTTAGACATTTGGCCTAACGCCAGAATTTTTGTGCGCGCGTTAAGAAGCTCAGGGAGTTTGCTTAAATCTGCGAGGTAATCTTTGCCCAGCGGCAATTTTACAATCTTCGCGCCAGTCTGCTCTGCGACCATTAACCACGGCACAAAGTTTGCGTGATGTTCTGCTTCGCTAACGATAATTTCGTCGCCGGGTTGTAGACGCGGACGGGCATAACATTGCGCCACGAGGTTAATGGCTTCAGTGGTGCCACGCGTCCAGACAATATCTTTAGCGCATGGCGCGTTAAGCAAACCAGCCACGCTATCGCGAGCGGCTTCATATCGTTCTGTCAGGCGTTGGGCTTCGGCAAATTGACTGCGATGAACATTCCCGGCGCTCAGGCTATAAAACTGCCTGGTGGCTTCAATCACCGCGAGGGGTTTAAGTGTGGTTGCTGCGCTGTCGAGATAGACACCGGCATCAGCCAGAGCCGGAAACTGGCTGCGAAATTCGGCTGGATTAAATGATTTCATGATTTTCCTCGTATCCAATGCCGCCGATCGTCGCGCATTTGTCTTAATCGCACAAGGAATACGTAACCTTCGGAATAGTCTGCTTAATCTGGCAAAGTCCGAAAAGACGGTTATGCTAATTAATGTTAGGTGAATCTTTCACCGTGTTTATTTTGAAGTACAAATCAGCATTAAACGCTACTAAGGAGAAGAATATGAACAAGGCAGCCGCAGCAGTATTAGCAGGTGTTATGGTTTTTGGTCTTTCAGCATGTTCAGGCCCTAATTACGTGATGCACACTAACGATGGTCGGACTATCGTAGCCGATGGCAAACCGCAAACCGATGAAGATACAGGGATGATTCAGTACAAAGACGCTAATGGGAATAAACAGCAGATTAACCGTACTGACGTGAAAGAGATGGTTGAGTTAGATAAGTAAATTTAGAGCAAAAAAAAGCACCGCAATTTGCGGTGCTACATTAATCACTATGGACAGACAGGGTAAATGTACAGGAAGTGAAAAAGGGGTAGCTAAGCTACCGGGGTCTGGAATGCCAGACCAATTGCAAACACAACAACACAACATCACAACCGTAAGCCAAAAGCCCTCCGAAACACGCATTTCAGATAACTTTTCGTTCCGGCTCAGGAAGTGACGCCACTATAGGTATTTGCTGGTGCATCCTCAACGGACAATTTATAATGGCTCAGATAAAAAAAACTAATAGGTTAACTAAGTTCACCTGTTTGTTAATAGACTTTAACATTTAAGCCAATCAACTATGTCCAAGCGTTTGCCACCTTTAAATGCCTTACGGGTATTTGACGCCGCTGCTCGTCACCTGAGTTTTACTAAAGCGGCCGATGAACTGTTCGTGACTCAGGCCGCCGTCAGCCACCAGATTAAGTCGCTGGAAGATTTCCTCGGCCTTAAATTGTTCCGCCGTCGGAACCGCTCTTTGCTGTTGACTGAAGAGGGGCAGAGTTACTATCTGGACATCAAAGAGATTTTTTCGCAGCTCACCGAAGCCACGCGTAAGCTACAGGCGCGTAGTGCAAAAGGCGCCTTAACTGTTAGTCTGTTGCCGAGTTTTGCCATTCATTGGCTCGTCCCTCGTCTTACTAGCTTTAATACAGCTTATCCGGGAATCGATGTCCGAATTCAGGCGGTTGACCGTCAGGAAGATAAACTTTCGGATGATGTCGACGTTGCGATTTTTTACGGGCGAGGAAACTGGCCTGGCTTGCGTGTGGAAAAATTATACGCAGAATACTTGCTACCGGTCTGCTCACCAATGCTGTTGACCGGCGAGAAACCGATTAAAACACCTGAAGATTTAGCGCATCATACTTTATTGCATGATGCGTCTCGTCGTGACTGGCAAACCTACACGCGCCAGTTGGGGGTGAGCCATATTAATGTGCAGCAAGGTCCAATCTTTAGCCACAGCGCGATGGTGCTCCAGGCTGCTATTCACGGGCAAGGTATTGCGCTGGCAAACAATGTGATGGCGCAATCGGAAATTGAAGCGGGACGTTTAGTTTGCCCGTTTAATGACGTGCTGGTGAGTAAAAATGCCTTTTATCTTGTTTGTCATGACAGTCAGGCAGAACTGGGTAAAATAGCGGCCTTCAGGCAGTGGATTCTGGCGAAAACAGCGAGCGAACAAGAAAAATTCCGTTTTCGTTACGATCAATAAGCAACCTTCGCGCAGGCACTGTGCTGCGCCTTCACTTTAGGGTTACACCATGACCAGCCGTTTCATGCTGATTTTTACCGCAATCAGCGGTTTCATCTTTGTTGCTCTCGGGGCCTTTGGGGCGCATGTATTGAGCAAAACGCTTGGTGTTGTGGAAATGGGCTGGATTCAAACCGGCCTCGAGTATCAAGCGTTTCACACGTTAGCCATATTTGGTCTGGCCGTTGCCATGCAACGCCGGGTCAGCATTTGGTTTTACTGGAGCAGCGTTTTTATGGCGCTCGGTACTGTTTTATTCAGCGGCAGTCTTTATTGTCTGGCGCTGTCACACTTACGCCTGTGGGCGTTTGTTACTCCGGTCGGCGGGTTTAGTTTTCTCGCTGGTTGGATCTTGATGTTGATTGGTGCAATGCGCCTGAAACGTAGGGGCGTAAGCCATGAATAAAGTTATTTTGTACTGCCGACAAGGCTTTGAGAAAGAGTGCGCGGCAGAGATTACCGATAAAGCGGGCCAGCGCGGCGTGTTTGGTTTTGCACGCGTGAAAGAAAACAGCGGTTACGTGATTTACGAATGCTATCAGCAAGATGACGCTGACAAACTGGCGCGTGAATTGCCGTTTCGTGATCTGATCTTTGCTCGCCAGATGATCGTTGCGGGTGAACTGCTAAAAGATCTTCCACCGGAAGATCGTATTACACCCATTACCGGAATGTTGACGGGCGTGGTTGAGAAGGGCGGCGATCTGCGTGTTGAAGTTGCTGACACCAATGAAAGCAAAGAGCTGATGAAGTTTTGCCGTAAGCTGACGGTACCGCTGCGTGCCAGCCTGCGCGAAGCCGGGATCCTCACCAATTACGAAACGCCAAAACGCCCGGTGGTGCATGTGTTCTTTATCGCACCTGGCTGCTGCTACACCGGTTATTCCTACACCACGAATAACTCGCCTTTCTATATGGGCATCCAGCGACTGAAATTGCCTGCTGAAGCGCCAAGCCGTTCAACCCTGAAACTGGAAGAAGCATTCCATACTTTCATTCCGGCGGATGAGTGGGATGAGCGTCTGGCGAACGGAATGCATGCCGTTGACCTTGGAGCCTGCCCAGGCGGTTGGACTTACCAGTTAACGCAACGCAACATGTGGGTTTGCTCCGTTGATAACGGCCCAATGGCACAGAGCCTGATGGACACCGGGCAAGTGACCTGGTTGCAGGAAGATGGTTTTAAATATAAGCCAACCCGCAACAACATCTCCTGGATGGTCTGCGACATGGTTGAGAAACCAGCGAAAGTGGCGAGTCTGATGGCTACGTGGTTAGTGAACGGCTGGTGCCGCGAAACCATTTTCAACCTCAAGTTGCCAATGAAGAAGCGCTATGAAGAAGTGTCACAAAACCTGGCATTGATTCATGAAAAACTGGCAGAGCATGGTATCAGCGCGGAAATTCAGGCGCGCCAGTTGTACCACGACCGTGAAGAAGTGACTGTGCACGTGCGCCGTATGTGGGCCGCAGTGGGCGGTCGTCGCGACGAGCGATAATCACCTTCATTCAACCCTCTCCCTAAAGGAGAGGGTGTTCAGCCCGGCAATCTCAACTGCTGTAAATTCCCATCAAGCTGTAAATCTGTCTGCAACTGCGCCACCTGGCGGCTGATAAACGCACTTTCACGATGTTGTTCTAACTTCTTACGCCATTTCTCGGGCACTTCCTCTAATCGTTCATACAGCGTTTCGAGCGTTGAAAACTGATTGATCAATTGTGTGGCGCTCTTCGGCCCGATACCCGGAACACCAGAAATTTTACTGCTGCTGATTCCCGCAAGCCCCCAGAAGTCGCCCAGTTGCGCAGGCAACACACCGTATTCCTGCGCAATAAATGGTGCATCCAGCCAGCGTTTCTGAAAGTAGTCGCGGATTTGAATGTTCGGTGCGAGCAACTGGCAGAAACCTTTGTCGGTGGAAACAATAGTCGCGCGGTGCCCGCTTGCCGCAATTTTTACCGCAAGTGTGGCGGCAAGATCATCAGCCTCGTTCCCCGCAGAATGCCAGCAGGCAACGCCTCTTTTAGCGAACGCATCTCGCAATACTGGCATTTCCTGATGCAAGGTATCTGGCATTGGTGTGCGCCCCGCTTTATAGTCAGGCAACACCTGATGCCGCCAGCCTTCACGGCGGTCATCGTCGTCAAACACGGCGACAGCATGCGTGGGCTGACTATGGGTAATCAGCGCATCAAGAGCGTGCAGGCAGGTATCAACGCAGGGTGAGCCTTGAACCGCATGAATACGGCGTATTAAGTTCAGGGCATCAACGATAAGTAAATGAATCATCATGGGTATTTCGCATTCAACATTCTCTTGATGCACAGTAACATTTCTGCGAGACGACCGCGAACGCGGGAATTAAATTCAGGAAAGCGGCTCGCAATATTATTGTTCTGAAAAGCATTGCTAAGTACTTAGGTTGCTATATATATTTTAAACGAATAGAAAAATCAGAGACAACAACATGAGTAATAGTTCACACCTCGCACATCGCATCCAGGCCTTACAACCGTCAGCCATCAGAGAATTATTGAAGCACAGCAAAATGCCAGGCGTGATTTCTCTTGCCGGCGGCATTCCTTCCAGCGAATTGTTTGATAAAGAAGGGCTGGGAATTGCGACGCAAAAAGTGGTCGCCGAGAATTTTAATGACGCGTTCCAGTATGGCCTGACCGAAGGCAATGTTGAACTGCGTCAGCAATTGGTTGAACTGTGCCAGCAACGTGGGATTACCACCACTTCAGAACAGTTGCTGATCACCTCTGGCTCTCAACAGGCGCTGGATTTGCTGATGCGTGCGTTGGTGAACCCTGGTGATGTGTTTGTGGTTGAGCGCCCAACTTATCTGGCGACGCTGCAAATTCTGAGCCTGAACGAAGCCGATGTGAAATCCGTGGGTAGCGATGAGCACGGAATGATTGTCGAAGAACTGGAAGAGTTGCTGAAAACGACGCGTATTAAAGGCGTTTATATTGTTCCGACTTTTGGCAACCCAAGCGGCACAACATTGAGCGCCAGCCGCCGTGAGCAACTGGTCAAACTGGCTGAAGAACATCACTTCGTGATTGTTGAAGATGATCCGTACGGCGCGATTAGCTTCACTGACACTCACGAGAAAACGCTTCTGCAAGTGGCAACAGAGCGCGGCAGTCAGGAAAACGTAGTTTATACCTCGACGTTTTCTAAAATTCTGGCACCGGGTTTGCGCGTAGGCTGGATTGTTCTGCCGGAATGGATGAAGCAAAAAGTCGCCATCATTAAGCAGGCCACAGATTTACACGCCAACTCTTTTACGCAATCACTGGTATCTGCCTATCTCACACTCGACAGGCTTGACCCGCAGATTGAGCTGATTCGCGAAGCGTATAAGAAGAAATGCCTGAGCTTGTCGAAGTATTTGCATCAGGAATTAAACGAGCACATCAGCTTTAATCAGCCGCAGGGTGGGATGTTCTTGTGGGCCTCTTTCCGCTACGAATTTGATACCACCCGTTGGTTGCAACAGACGCTGGAAAAAGGTGTGGTGTATGTGCCTGGTGAATTCTTCTTTAGTGATAATGCCGACAAGAAAACGTTACGTTTCTCTTATGCAACGGCAACAGAAGAGCAGCTCTATGATGCGGTACAACGCTTAAAAGCGGCGCTGTAAGACGAAAAAATGGAGCCGCAAGGCTCCATTTTTGTATTAACTGTTTAACGATTAATGTGAAATCTCCACCACATCATCAGTTTCATTCTTTTGAGCGACTTTCCCACCCATACGTCTTGAATACAGTGCGGTAATGATTGGCACCAAAATCGCGGTCACAATCACGCTTGCTGCAACCAGCGCGGTCGCTGAAGCGGCGACTGGCTCAAATGCCGGGTTGATTTGCGCAATGATAACCGGGTTAGCCACCGCAGCGCCTGCTGCGGAAGAGGCTGCAATACCCGCCGTACCGTTGCCGCCACCAATATATTTATCAGCCAGAATCAACGGAATACCGGTGATGATGATAACGCCCACGCCCAGCATGATACCCAGCAAGCCGGTGTGCATAATCACATTCAGGTTGATGGTGTTACCCAGGGCAAAGCCAAAGAACGGAATCAACACAGGCGTTGCTTTGCTAAAGAATGCACGTAAATCGTGGTCCAGGTTACCTAATGCAAAACCAATCAGGAAGGGCAGCACGGCACCGATAAAGTGGTGTGGTTCAAAGGAAGCCAGACCCGCAGAACCCAGGATCACCATGGTCATGAGTGGGCCAGATTCCAGAGACATCAGAACGAATGCACCTGATTCTTCTTTAGTGCCGTACTGGTTCATCAGACTCGCGTACAGGCCGCCGTTGGTCATGTCCATCGCAGAGACGAGGGCCAGAACGGATAAACCAGCGAACATGCCGGTCTGAATCCCACCTTCAGGGATAAAGGACGCGGCAATCATAGCCACGACCCAGGCCACAGCAATTTTGGTCAGCACCAGGGTGCCGGACTTGCGCAAAACGGTACCCGTTGCACGCAGATCAATTGAGGCACCAATACAGAAGAACCAAACCGCCAGAATAGGAACGGTGCCGCTTATCATCCCTTTAGTAAACGAACCAAAATAAGCACCGGTGTCAGGAGCGAAGGTATTTAGTATGGCTCCAAGAATCAATGGAACCAGCATCATCCCGCCGGGAATACGTTCAATAGTAGCTTTGATCTTCATGGTAAATCCTCTTCATCCTTTCATCCAGGACTGCGTGTGAATGAAAGAATTACGTAACAGTAAGCGGTTGAAAAACTTTGTTTTCCCAGGTTTTGTTATGCTTTGGTCGACTTGCTTTTTTGCTCTTTGCGGCAAATAGCATTGACCTGGAGACAGGATTGACGCGGGTTGTGGCCCACATGCTTCTTTCTCTGAATGAACTATCCACTTACTGGAACTGCAATTCAATCAAATTGAAACGATATTTCAATTTGGATCACATTATTTATATAATCAGGTGATAAACTGTCTATGTGGTGCGGTTAAATGTAGATGACTTGTGATTAACTCTATTTTAATTGCTAAATTATTATTAATAGTAACGGGCGTGATTGTGTTTCCGCCTGGTATTTTCAGCCTTGAAAGGAAAAGTAATGGATATTCGTCAAAGCATTCATAGCGATCACGCAAAAACCCTGGATACTGCCGGTTTACGTAAAGAGTTTCTGATTGAAACCATCTTTACTGCTGACGAGTACACCATGACCTACAGCCACATCGACCGCATTATTGTCGGTGGCGTCATGCCTGTTACGCGCACGGTGAGTGTTGGCGGTGAAGTCGGTAAGCAGTTGGGGGTGAGCTATTTCCTCGAGCGCCGCGAGTTGGGTGTCATCAATATCGGCGGTCAGGGCACAATTACGGTTGACGGTACTTGCTACGAAATCGGCACTCGCGACGGTTTGTACGTCGGTAAGGGCGCTAAAGAAGTGGTGTTCGCCAGCATCGACCCTGCAAACCCGGCACGCTTCTACTACAACTGTGCTCCGGCACACACCACTTACCCAACCAAGCGCGTGACACCTGCGGACGTTTCTCCAGTCACACTGGGCGATAGCGTTACCAGCAACCGTCGTACTATCAACAAGTACTTCGTTCCAGATGTGCTGGAAACGTGCCAGTTGAGTATGGGTCTGACTGAACTGGCGCCAGGTAACCTGTGGAACACCATGCCTTGCCATACACACGAACGTCGTATGGAGGTCTATTTCTACTTCGGTCTGGAGCAGGATAGCTGCGTATTCCACATGATGGGCCAGCCGCAAGAAACCCGTCACATCGTGATGCAAAACGAGCAAGCGGTGATTTCCCCGAGCTGGTCAATTCACTCAGGCGTGGGTACGCGCGCGTATACGTTTATCTGGGGAATGGTGGGTGAGAATCAGGTGTTTGACGATATGGATCATGTGAAGGTTGGCGATCTAAGATAAGAAGCCGCTATAAAAAAACCCGCTTCGCAGCGGGTTTTTGTTTTTAATCGCAGGACACTTTCATCGCCAGGCCACCGCGTGATGTTTCGCGGTATTTGGCGTTCATGTCTTTGCCGGTCTCGTACATGGTGTCGATAACCTTATCGAGGCAAACGCGTGGTTCGCTGGTACGACGCAAAGCCATACGTGCCGCATTCACCGCTTTTACCGCTGCAATCGCATTACGCTCAATGCACGGAACCTGAACTTGTCCGGCAACCGGGTCGCACGTCAGACCGAGGTTATGTTCCATCCCAATCTCAGCCGCGATGCAAACCTGGCTTGGGCTGCCGCCCAGTAATTCCGCAAGACCCGCAGCTGCCATGGAACAGGCAACACCGACTTCGCCCTGGCAACCCACTTCAGCGCCTGAAATCGATGCGTTCATCTTATACAGAGAACCAATTGCGCCCGCCGCGAGGAAGTAACGCGCACAGGAGTTTGTATTAACTTCACGAATGAATTTGTCGTAATAAGCCAGTACCGCCGGAACAATACCGCATGCACCGTTAGTTGGGGCGGTGACAACGCGACCACCTGCCGCATTTTCTTCGTTTACCGCCAGCGCGAACATGTTAATCCAGTCGACAACGGCCATTGGGTCCGAGTTGTTCTTATCACTGCTGACCAACATTCTGCGTAATGCCGCAGCACGACGTGGCACTCGCATTTTGCCTGGCAGCACGCCTTCGGTGGTGATGCCACGTTCAATACCGCTGCGCATGACATTCCAGACGTCAGCAAAGTGCGCGTCAATTTCAGCCTGCGAACGTATAGCTCGCTCATTGAGCATCATCAAACCAGACAGCGAAAGCCCGCTTTCTTTGCAATGACGCTGCAAATCAGCGGCACTTTTATAAGGATAGGGCACTACAACCTGCTGGGACTCTTCCACGCCAAAATGGGCTTCATCAACGATAAAACCGCCGCCGATGGAGTAATACGTTTGGCTGTAAACCACTTCACTTCCTGCCAGCGCCGAAATACGCATGCCGTTTTCGTGCAGGGAAAGATTATCTTCGTGGAAGTTCATGCAGCTATCGACCGGGAATTCCACTTCATGCTGGCCGTTTGCCAGCAACAGGCGACCGTGAGTATTCACGTCCTGAATAAAATGTGGGATGGCGTCGATATCAACAGTGTCCGGCATATTACCCGCCAGACCCATAATAATGGCGATATCGGTATGGTGACCTTTACCGGTGAGAGAGAGTGAACCGTATACATCAACGACGACTCGCGTGACGTTGCGCAAAATCCCTTGCGCGATCAAATCGCCTGCGAATTGCTTACCGGCTTTCATCGGGCCGACGGTATGGGAACTGGATGGGCCAATACCGATTTTGAAAATATCGAATACGCTAATCATGTTGCGTCCGTTGCCTGAGTAACTTTAAGAGAAAAAACCGCCTGCAGGAGGCAGGCGGTTTATAACTTTTAGATGAACAGCGAGTATAGAGAGTAAGAGATGGCGGAAATAGCGACCAGACCCATAATTACCACAAATACATTGCTGATATGGCCGCTGTATTTGCGCATTGCCGGGACTTTCTGAATCGCGTACATCGGCATCAGGAACAGAATCATCGCGATGATTGGGCCGCCCAGAGTTTCAATCATCCCCAGAATGCTTGGGTTTAGGGTGGCAACAATCCATGTTGTCACCAGCATGAAGATAGCGGTGATGCGGTTCAGTTTGCTGATTTCAATAGTTTTGCCTTTACCGCGCAGGGATTTGATAACCATCCCGTTGAAGCCTTCACGAGCGCCCAGATAGTGGCCGAGGAAGGATTTGGTAATGGCAACAATCGCGATAATCGGTGCCATCCAGGCAATGACTGGCGCGTTAAAGTGGTTAGCCAGGTAAGACAGAATAGAGATGTTCTGTGCTTTCGCTTCGGCCAGGTTTTCCGGGGAAAGGCTCAGTACGCAGCTGAATACGAAGAACATCACGGTAATGACCATCATGATGTGCGCAAAAGACAGGATGCGGGAACATTTCTTCTCAGCTTCGTCGCCGTACTCGTTACGTTTTGCAACCGCAAACGCAGAGATGATAGGCGAGTGGTTAAAGGAGAACACCATTACTGGGATTGCCAGCCACAGCGTCATCCACAAGCCGCTGCCGGTTGCAGGAGATGCAGCTGCACTAAATGACAGGGAATCAAACGCCGCGCTGCTCCACTCAGGGATCAGGTATAACGCCAGAGCCATCAAAGCCGCAACAAACGGGAACACCAGGATGCTCATCGCTTTAACGATCATCTGCTCACCGAAACGAACGATGGTCATCAGACCCACAATCAGGATCAGAGACAAAAGCGCACGCGGCGGAGAAACCATACCCAACTGATGCGTAATAAAGCTATCAACGGTGTTAGTGATAGCGACGCTGTACACCAGCAAAATTGGGTAGATAGCAAAGAAGTAGAGCAGGGTAATGACTTTACCTGCGCCCACACCGAAGTGCTCTTCTACAACTTCAGTAATGTCTTCACCAGGGTTTTTACCTGACAGCACAAAGCGAGTCAGACCACGGTGAGCGAAGAAAGTCATTGGGAACGCAAGAATTGCCATGATGAACAGCGGGATCAGGCCGCCAACACCGGCGTTAATCGGCAGGAATAAAACGCCAGCCCCAATTGCGGTGCCGTACAAGCCCAGCATCCACATGGTATCGGACTTGCGCCATGAACTTTTGCTTTCAACCGAGGCAATACTGCCGGTTTGTGTGGTTTCCATCTACTACTTCTCCAAAGGAACATATTGATTCGAAAACTGAGTCAATCGCGATGCCTTGCCAATGACTGTTGAAATTTAATGCTGGTAGCGGGCGATTTTATAGTAATTTTGGCCAGTGATAATCAGCGGGCGGAAAGATACATTCATGTTGTCAATTCATCAGTGATCAAGATCTCAAATGTAAGAATCCACTGCTTGTGTGGTTTTTGGCAGATTTTCACTCTGCATCTGATATTTTGTTTGATATTTACACCCTGTAATTACGGGTATTATAGATAATAAACCGTTGTTTCAGTCTGTGTGTACAGGGTAATTGTCTGTATGTGCAGGGTTTTTTAGCATGGAATTGAACTGAGACATTAGTTTACGTGAAGATGTTTATGCTGATACGGGTAACATGGAAGTGGGCGATTTTAACGGGGAAAATGAGAAATAAATATGGAAATAAAAAAGGGCGGAGTCGCTCCGCCCTGATGATTCAGGTGCAAATCTCGTAGCAAGGAATGTAAGCGCTGCCTGGTAATTTCATGCGGTGCTGGGCAACAAAGCCCTGAAGCAGGTCATCCATGCGTCGCATCATTTGTGCGTCGCCGTGAATTTTGTACGGGCCAAATTGTTCAATGGCACGTATCCCGCCCTCTTTTACGTTACCCGCAACAATACCGGAAAACGCCCGGCGCAAAGAGGCCGCCAGTTGCTCTGCGGGTTGATCCGGATAGAGCTTGAGATTGGCCATATTTTCATGGGTTGGCTCAAACGGCATTTGTAGATCAGGGGCAATACGAATCGACCAGTTGAAGCTATAAGCATCGCCCGTTTCGCGGCGATTCTCTTTCACTTTTGGCATGGCCTTTTTCATCTGACGTGCGACTTCAGCCGGGTCGTCGATAATGATTTGGTAATGACGACGCGCCTGTTCACCCACCGTGTTGACGATAAACTCGTCCAGCACGCGGAAGTAATCAGCGCTCTCTTTCGGCCCGGTCAAAATCAGCGGTAATATCTGATCGTGGTTATGCGGGTTCATCAAAATGCCGAGCAGATAAAGCAGTTCTTCTGCTGTACCCACGCCACCAGGGAAAATGATGATGCCATGCGCGATTCGCACAAACGCTTCGAGGCGCTTTTCGATATCCGGCATGATTATCAGTTCATTTACCAACGGGTTTGGTGGTTCTGCGGCAATGATTGACGGTTCCGTCATACCAATAAAGCGGCTTTCTCTATAACGTTGCTGGGCATGGCCCACCGCTGCACCTTTCATCGGTGCTTCCATGGCTCCAGGGCCACAGCCGGTACAAATATTGAGTTCACGCAGACCGAGTTGAGTACCGACACGACGTGCGTAGAGGTATTCGTTTTCGTTGATCGAGTGCCCGCCCCAGCAAACCACCAGGTTTGGCGCTTCGCCAACATGCAATGCACGAGCATTACGTAGAATAGAAAACACCATATTGGTGATATTTTCGGGGTCTGCCAGGTCGAGGTTTTGGAAGCGCCCAGCGGTGGAAATCTGGCCGTTCACGAACAAAATGTCGCGTAGCACGGCAAACAGGTTGGCTTGCAAAGCCCGGATGATGCGACCATCAACAAACGCATCATCAGGTGGATTAATCAGTTCAAGTTTGACGCCACGTTCGCGGCGCAGCACGTTGATATCGAAGTTTTTGTAACGCGATAACAGCTCTTTACTGCTATCGGTCTGGCTTCCTGAGTTAAGTACGGCAAGTGAACAGTTGCGAAACAGTTGATAGAGGTCGCTGCTGGCCGTGCGTTTAAGCATATCGACTTCCAGCTGCGACAACATATCCATTGAGCCTAACGGGCTAATATGTGTAATCAAGTTAACTCCTTACGAAGCGTAAAGTGCCGCTCCCAATGATTACAATAGCCCTGGCATGTTCAATTTAACAACCTGAAAACAATAATCCTTCCGCAGGCTGCGAGGCGTTTCGCACTTATTGACGAACCAGGCGGCCAAATGCCGGATGGAAATCGGTATTGGTACGCCACGGGTTAATGTCCAGACCGCCGCGACGAGTATAGCGTGCATAGACGCTGAGACTCTCCGGGCGGCAGAATTGCTGAATATCATTAAAGATGCGCTCAACGCACTGCTCATGGAATTCGTTGTGCTGGCGGAATGACACCAGATAACGCAGCAATTTTTCCCGGTCGATGCGCGGGCCACGATAACGAATTTGAACGGAACCCCAATCCGGCTGGTGGGTTATCAGGCAGTTGGATTTCAGCAGATGGCTCACCAGGGTTTCATCTACGATTTCGTCGCCCGCCGCACCGCTCAGGTAATTGGCGTTGAATTCGTAGTTATCGATAGTGATATTTTGCTCATCTATACAAACCCCAGTGAATGCCGCGATTTCCTGCCCTTCGAGCTCATGCAGACGGAACAACACTACGCTGACATCCCCTTGTGCGCAGGCGCTTAAATCACGCTTTAGCGTCTCCTGCACCGTTTCCCAGTCTGCAAATTGGGTCTGATTAAAGCTGTTCAAATAGAGTTTGAAGCTTTTGGACTCAACCAGATTCACACTGTTCGCATTGAGTTGGACATGGCCTACGGCGACCTGCGGCAAACCGTTACTGTTCAGCCACGACAGTTCGTACAGCGTCCAGATATCACCGCCGCTGAATGGCAGGTTATCTGCATGTAAGCCTAATGGGTCGCGGTTCAGGCTGCGGGGGACGGCCTGGAGTAAAGACGGTTGGTATTGATCCTGGTAAGCGGTTGGCTTACCCAGCGTCAGGCCACTCAGTGCCTGGTGGTTTTCATAAGACATGTGTCACCGATAGAATGCAGGTACAATTGGTTCCTATTGTACCGCAGCCTTGAGGGAGTGAGAAATTGGTGGATAACGAAGTACGTCAGGCGCTGGAAGATTTCACTGAGCGCTTTTGCCAGGCCTGGCGTGAACAAGCTGATGGCTGGCCTGCAAGTGAAGAATTATATGGTGTGCCATCGCCGTGTATCGTGACGACAACCGGTAACGATGTGCGCTGGCAGCCACAGCCTTTTACTCCTGCAAACGATCTCAGCGCGGTAGAGCGGGCGATGGATATTGCCTTGCAGCCAGGCGCGCATCAGTTTTACACCACCCAATTTGCCGGCGACATGCCTGCGACTTCGGGCAACCAGGCGTTAACGCTGTTGCAGGCGTGGAGTGAAGACGATTTCCAACGCGTACAAGAAAACTTGATTGGTCATCTGGTCACTCAAAAACGCCTGAAGCTTTCGCCGACGCTGTTTCTGGCCACCACACCAGATGAAATGGAAGTGGTGTCTCTGTGTAATCTTACCGGTGAAGTCGTACTGGAAAAAATTGGCACCAAACAGCGTATAACCCTCGCCCCTTCACTGAATGTGTTCCTGCAAGGCTTACAACCGCAGGTCATTTAAGCGTTAATTGCTATCAGTCTTGTGAGAGATCTCTTACACGAGTTGTAAGAGATCTCTAACTTTTCATGCAGAGCTTTGATGTCGATAAATTGAATAATTCTTTTATATCAATTGGTTGTGTTGTTTATCGTCTGCTTTTGAATGAAAGTTATCGTAAGCTTTGGTTGTGAGTGGGTTGTCAGAGTGAACGAAATAGAGGATTCTATGTCCGTCGACAGGACGTCGGGAAGTGAAGGAGACATTAGGATGATGTCACTTCATTGAAGAAGTGGAACACACCAGGATGGTGTTGCAAGGAAGGCTTCTGGACGAAGCAAGGATCACTCAGGAAGAGTAAGGGACACCTCCAGGACGGAGAATGAGAGCCGAATCAGGAACATTCGGTGGGTCTGGAAGACCAAAGGATTATGCATCAGGACGATGCCGGAACACCTCAGGATGATGGTAGCAGGACGCGAGTACGACGGATTGTAGGTCAGGAGACCGCTGGACATAGTTGTCACGGACGAGCAGGGAGCACCAAAAGTAGCCGGATTAGCTGCGAAACGAACCGGGAGCACTGTTTATACAGTGCTCCCTTTTTTTATGCATTTTTTCGCTCAGCCCAAGAAGTGATATGCTTGCCGGCTTCTTTTGACTGATGCTTGAGGTTTTCATGGAACGCCACGCGCTGGTTCGCCAGCATCTACACATCATTGAACAGGTTTTGCGTGACCACCAACTTTGGCAGGGTTGTGCGCCAGGCTCTGAAGCCTTTGAAAGCACCCAACCGTTTTGCTTAGACACCATGCAACCGCATGAATGGCTGCAATGGGTACTGATTCCCCGCATGCACGCGCTGATTGACGCAAAACAACCATTGCCTGCTGATTTTGCCCTCGCTCCTTATTATGAAATGGCGCTCGATGCGGCGCATAGTGGACGTGATCCGCTGTTAAAAGCCCTGCAAGAACTTGATGCGCTGTTTGCGAGCGACAAATCCTGATGCTGGAAATTATTTATCAGGATGAATGGCTGGTTGCGGTCAACAAACCCTCGGGTTGGTTAGTTCACCGAAGCTGGCTGGACCGCCATGAAACGGTCTTTGTGATGCAAACCGTGCGTGACCAAATTGGCAAGCATGTGTTTACCGTGCATCGCCTCGACAGGCCAACATCTGGCGTATTGCTGATGGCCCTTTCCAGCGAAGTCGCACATTTGTTATCTCAGCAGTTTGAAAATCACCAAATTCAAAAGCGCTACCACGCGGTGACTCGCGGCTGGCTTGAAGATGAAGCGGTGCTGGATTACCCGTTGGTGGAAGAGCTGGATAAAATCGCCGATAAAAAAGCGACTCAGGATAAAGAAGCGCAGCCAGCCGTAACGCATTATCGTGGGTTGGCGACCGTAGAAATGCCGGTCCCGGTTGGTCGCTATCCAACCGCACGCTACAGCCTGGTTGAGCTGGAGCCTAAAACTGGGCGCAAGCACCAGTTACGCCGCCATATGTCGCACTTACGCCACCCCATGATTGGCGATTCAAAACACGGCGACCTGCGCCAGAACCGCGCTGCGGCCGAACATTTTGGCTGCCAGCGGTTAATGCTGCACGCAAGCCAGCTTTCGTTAAACCACCCGGTAACAGGCGAACCGCTGTGCCTTCGCGCCAACCTTGATGACACCTGGATGCAGATGATGTCACAGTTTGGCTGGAGCGGCTTATTGAGTGACATCGAAAAGGTTGAGTTTGTGGCAAGCAACGGCCAGGATGAATAATACCGCCGTAACGCAAGGAGTTAACTGATGGCCGAAGTAGGGATTTTTGTAGGAACAATGTATGGAAACTCGCTGCTGGTTGCAGAAGAAGCCGAAGCGATTTTAAAAAAGAATGGTCATAAAGCCACCGTTTTTGAAGATCCTGAGCTTGCTGACTGGCAAAAATTTAGCGACCAGTATGTATTAATTGTGACTTCAACAACCGGCCAGGGCGATTTGCCAGACAGCATCGTTCCTCTGTTTCAGGCGATAAAAGACAAAATCGGATACCAGCCTGAATTGCGTTACGGTTTGATTGCGTTAGGTGACAGCAACTACGAACATTTTTGCGGGGGCGGAAAGCAATTTGACGCCTTGCTGCAAGAGCAGGGTGCGAAACGCATCGGTAATGTTTTAGCCATTGATGCCAACGATCATCCAGAACCTGAAGCGGTTTCTAATCCCTGGGTTGAGCAGTGGGTGACGTTGTTAAAGTAACGGACTGAAAAACAAGGCGGGTAGAAGTCACCCGCCAAAATCTATGTGCTTTGCTCCTGCCTGAGCGACGGGCTTTATATCTTCGTATTACTCATTCCGCAACAAAATAGATAAAACCCTTACCTTAAAGATATAAACAATCACAATGTTTACCCTTAATAATTCATTAACAATGTTAATGTTTGAAGTGATTATTCTGAGTGGTATTTGTTTGTTGTATTTAATATCGCTTATTTATTCGCGGGATTTATGTTTTTGTCGCTATTTTATCTAAAAAGTCGGGATGAATTCTGAATGTTAGGATTTTTCTCTAAAATAAATCTTCTTTTATATTCGTATTCTCTAAGATGCCGTCACAACCTATTTAGCTTAGATATATAACAGGATGTTATTGTGCGCGCTTTTTTTGCTCCGTCTGTTGCGGTGTTCATTTTTTTGTTCTTGCCAGCAGCCGCTCTGTCTGCGGTATTACCTAAAGATCAGGAGCTAATTCTTCAGCAAGAAAGGCAGCGCGCACGTGAGGCAGCATTAGCGACTCCAACACCAGAGGTTCGACTTTCAGCCCCCTCGGTTTCATTTAGCCGTATTCAGTTCCCTGAAGAAACGCCTTGTTTTCCCATCAATAGCGTGGAATTGCAAAACCGTGATGAATTTCCCCATTGGCTGCCCTTGCAGAAAATAGCCAATCAGGCGATCGGGCACTGTATTGGTTCCACGGGAATTAATCTTATTATGACCGCAGTGCAAAACCGTCTGATTGATAGCGGATATATCACTGCGCGAGTTGTTGCGCCGCAACAGGATTTAAAAAGTGGGAATCTACAATTAGCCATTATTGCGGGGAAATTACGCCATGTATTGCTGACTGCACAAAGTGGGCAATACGTCACGCTTTATAGCGCATTCCCGGCTCACGAAGGTAACCTCCTGGATTTGCGCGATATCGAACAAGGGCTTGAAAATTTACAGCGAGTCCCGACCGTGCAGGCCAGCATGGAAATTTTGCCAGGGGAAAACCCAGGCGAAAGCGATATTGCCCTGAGCTGGCAGCAAAGCAAAATGTGGCGTGTTGGGTTGTCGCTTGATGACTCAGGTTCGCGCAGTACCGGGCGATATCAAGGTGGGGCAACGGTTTACGGTGACAATCTGCTTAGCCTGAGCGACACACTTTATCTTTCCGCAGGGACTTCCCTGTTTGCACCAGATGGCAAAGGCACTCACAACTATACCGGCCAATATTCTCTGCCTTTTGGTTACTGGGCAACCAGCTTTACTGCCAGTAACAACAGCTACCATCAGACCGTTGCAGGCTTGAATGGTGATTATCGTTACAGCGGCGAAAGCAATAATCTCGACTGGCAACTTAGCCGCGTGTTGCACCGCAATGCCAGCCAGAAAACCTCGTTCACTTACGACGTCATTGCCCGCGATTCAAAAAACTATGTTGATGGCACTGAAGTTGATGTTCAACGCCGCCAGACGGCCGCCTGGAAAATCGGTCTCCAGCATCGCCATTACATCGCCGCTGCTACGCTCGATGCGGGTATCAGCTACCAGCGTGGAACGCGTTGGTTTGGCGCAATTCCTGCCTCGGAAGAGTATTTCGATGAAGCCACCGCGTTGAGCAAAATTCTGCAAATCAACGCCCAGCTTGATGCGCCATTCACTCTTGCCACACAGAACTTCCGCTACAACGTGCAGTACCTGCGCCAGATAAGCGACACCCGCCTGACGCCGCAGGATCAATTCTCCATCGGTGGGCGCTGGACGGTACGTGGGTTTGACGGCGAGCGCACGTTGAGCGCCGATCGCGGCTGGACCGTGCGCAACGATCTCTCCTGGCAAACACCGATTCCAAACCATCAACTCTATCTCGGCGTGGATTACGGCGAAATCGGTGGTCACGGTAGCGACTACAACCTGGGTAAACATCTGGCGGGTGGTGCGCTGGGCATGCGCGGCGGTTTACTCGGGGCGAGCTACGACATGTTCGCAGGTATTCCCCTTTCTAAACCAAGCGGCTTTACCACCGACCCGGTGACAGTGGGCTTCAACCTGAACTGGCAGTACTGAGGAAGATCGATGCGAATAAATAGTTTCGATGTCATTGCGCCTGGCGTGCTGGGTGGCGAGGCCAGTTCGGCGGAAATTCTGGGTGCGGCGGTATGGCTGTGGATGCACTCCGAGTTTCATCGCGATCTCGCGCTGGAAACCCTGCCTACTGTTTTGCTGCCCATCATCGAAAAGCAGCAGTACATGCTGGTGAGTGAAAAGGGTAAGCCGGTGTTTTTCCTCAGTTGGATGTGGATGGACGAAGAAGGCGAGCGTCGTTATCTGGAAGCGCCTGGCATCATGACGCAAGAACGCGACTGGTTTAGCGGCCCGCGACTGTGGCTGCGCGACTGGGTGGCACCCTTTGGTCACACCCAGGCGATGAAAAACCTGGTGACTGAGTATTTGTTCCCGGAAAACTGCATGCGTGCGCTTTATCACCGTGGTGTTACCCGGGGTAAATGCGTCAAAAATTTTCGCGGCGATAAAGTCAGCCAGCAACAGGCATACGACTGGCGTGCCGCTCACCCACTTTCAGCTCCCGTTAAAGAACTCACTGCAAGGATGCAACCATGAACAAGAACCTTTATCGCATCGTCTTTAACAAAGCGCGTGGCATGTTGATGGTGGTGGCAGATATCGCGAAATCCGGCCGAGCTTCGTCATCGCCTTCTTCTGGTGTTGGACACACGCTTTCTCAGCGCATAAGCAAAATTTCTTTGCTTAATTTCAGTCTGTTACTGGCGCTGGGGTGTGTCAGTTTTACCAGCCAGGCGGGTATTGTTGCTGACGGAAGTGCTGCTGGTAATCAGCAACCGACGATTATAAACAGCGCCAATGGTACGCCGCAGGTCAATATTCAGACGCCAAATAATCAGGGCGTTTCTCACAATAAATACAGCCAGTTCGATGTGGATTCAAAAGGCGTCATCCTTAATAACTCACACAACGCGACGCAGACCCAGCTTGGCGGCATGGTGAATGGCAATCCGTGGCTGGCGAAAAGCGAAGCCAAAATCATCCTTAACGAGGTGAATTCCCGCAACCCGAGTCAGCTTAACGGCGTGCTTGAAGTCGCCGGTAAAAAGGCGCAAATCGTTATTGCCAACCCGGCGGGCATCACCTGCGACGGCTGCGGCTTTATCAATGCTAATCGCACCACGCTCACCACCGGTACGCCGCAATTTAATAACGGGCAAATTAGCGGATACGACGTCAACCAGGGCGAGATCGTGATTCAGGGGCGCGGCATGGATAGTACCGGTCAGGACAGCACCGATATTATCGCCCGCGCTGTGAAAGTGAACGCCGGGGTCTGGGCTAACGAGCTGAATGTCACCGCTGGTCGCAATTTGATTGATGCGGCGCACCAGAGCATCAATTCCAAAGTCACTGATGGAAGCGCACGCCCGAAACTGGCGGTGGACGTGGCACAACTCGGTGGCATGTACGCCGGTAAAATTCGCCTTATCGGCACCGAAACGGGTGTCGGCGTCCGTAACGCAGGCACGATAGGGGCTTCGGCGGGCAGCGTGATAATGACTGCTGATGGGCGTATCGAAAACAGCGGAACCATTAATAGTGCTCAGGACTTAACGATAAGCTCATCAGGCGGTATTCAGAACAGCGGAACTCAGTACGCCTCGGGCAACACTCGCCTGACGACACAAGCCGATGTCACCAACAGCGGCACTCTGGCGGCGGCGGGTGAAACGACACTCATCGCAGGCAGCCTCAATAGCACCAACACAGGTGTTTTAGCCGCAGGCTTGAACAGCGACGGCAAGCTCGGTAGCTCTGGCAACCTGACGTTAAGCACCTCCGGCACCCTCAGCGCTCATGGTCAGAACCTTGCTGCCAGCAACCTTAATGCGCAAGGCAGCTCCGTCGATTTAAGCCAAAGCCAGACCTGGGGCAGCCAAATCATGGCGACGGCGACAACCGGCAATCTCAGCACTGCGCAGGGGAATATCGCGGCCGCGCAAACACTCACGCTGAATACTAACGGCATGCTGACCAACGACGGCGGTAAGCTGGAAGCCGATCGTTTACTGCTCGGCGGCAGTTCGTTGTCGAACCAGAATGGGGTTATCAATCAGCTTGGCGAGCAGGATTTGACGCTGGGGCAAAGCGACGCCATTAACAATACCTCCGGCACCATTGCCAGCAACGGCACGAACCTCACGTTGAACACCGCGAAACTCACTAACAATGAAGGGGTGATCATTCATGCGGGAAGCGGAAAGCTCACGCTCAACGCGGCTGATTTAGAGGCGACTTCAGGCACGCTTGCCACCAATGGTGCATTGTCGCTAACCGGTAAAAAAGTGGTGCTCGATAGCGCGACGACTCAGGCCGATAACATCACGCTGACTGCGGACACCCTTTCGCATCGCTCAGGAAATATGGCGCAAACCGGCAGCGGCAATATGGTGGTGACGGTAGCGAGTGGGCTTGATAACACGGGCGGTAGCATCGCATCAAACGGTGATTTCGCGCTCAAAACCGGTAGTCTCATTAATCAACAAGGGCAACTGCTTTCCGCAGGCCACGCGCTGACATTAACTAGCGCGGGCGCAGTCGATAACCATAGCGGGTTTATTGCCGCAGACGGTGCGCTGGAATTAAACAGTAGCCAGCTCAACAACAATAGCGGATTAATTCAGAGCGGCAGCCTGCTTACATTGGACACCCATGGTGGCGAGCTTCTCAACCAGAATAGCGGTGAGCAGGGCGGTATTGTCAGTATGGGCGATTTGTCGTTAAAAAGCGGCAACGTCGATAACCAGCAAGGGACCGTTTACAGCGCAGGCCTGGCAACACTCAACACGGGAAACTGGAACAATACAGCCGGGCAACTGGTGGGTATCAGCTCACTGAATTTCAGCGGTAACCAACTGCTAAATGACCACGGCGGCTTGATTCAAAGCGGCGGGAAAATAACCCTCGACACCCATGGTGCGGCGCTGAGCAACACGCAAAGCGGCGATGCCGGAGGCATCATCAGCCAGGGTGATTTGCACATCAACGCGGGTGATGTCAGCAACCAGACTGGCACCGTCTACAGCGCCGGTAACCTCCTGGTTAACTCGGGGAGCTGGAATAACACGGCCGGGCAACTGGCAGGCGTTGGTTCGCTGAGTTATAGCGGTGCGGCGTTGCTCAATGATAGCGGCGGCACTATTCAGAGCGGCTCAGAGATGCTGCTCGACACGCACGGTGCAGCATTCAGCAACACTCAAAACGGCATTATTTCCGCCCAGGGTGATTTGCGCATCAATTCAGGTGATGTGAATAACCAGTCAGGCTCGGTTTATAGCGCAGGCAATGCCGTGCTCTCTACTGGAAGCTGGAACAACACATCCGGGCTTCTGGCGGGCGTCGGCTCGCTGAGTTTTAGCGGCAATGCGCTGCTAAACGATAACAGCGGTGCCGTGCAAAGCGGTGGCGATCTGGCTGTGGATACCCACGGTGCCGTCCTCAGTAACACTAACAGCGGCGACACGGGCGGCATCACCAGCCAGGGCAATATGCAGCTTCGCGTCGGCAATCTGGACAACGCTCTTGGTGCGATTATCAGCAACCAACATCTGGCATTGAATGCAGACGATGTGAATAACGAATCGGGATTGTTGGTTACGTTAAACGGGATTGAAGCATCAACCCGCAAGCTCAACAACCACAACGGAGCCATCCAGTCGGGTGCCGGATTCAACTGGAATACTCACGGTAACACGCTTGATAACTCCCATGGACTAATCAGCGCGCAGTACGTTTTCACTCTGCTTGCAGGGGATGTGAATAACCAGCAAGGGCTACTGACATCGGGTGGCGACTTCACTCTGGCAGCAGGCCAACTGGATAACCGCAACGGGCAGATTGCCGGGAAAAATGATCTGGCGCTGACCACTACCGGCATTGAAAACCAGCACGGTGCGATTCAGGCGCTGGGTGATATGGCACTTAATGCGGCCCATGCGGTTATCGACAACACCGAAGGGCTAATCCAGAGCGCACAACAGGTGCTGATGAACGCCGCGCAGGTAGTGAACCAGAACACCCACAGCAGCGACCAATCGCTGGGTATTCAGGGCGGGAATATCACCGTCAATGCCGACACTCTCAATAACCAATACGGCGACATGTTGGCGAACGAGGATTTGACTCTGAACCTCGCGGGAGATTTGGATAACAGCCATGGCCTGATGACGGCGATGGAGCAGGCACAAATCCGCGCCGCAGCCGTTCTCAACACCCTGGGGGATATCGAAGCGGGTCAGGGAATGGGTGTCATCAGTCACAGCCTGACGGGCGATGGCAAATTGCTCTCGCTGGGCGATATGTCGCTGAATCTTGACAGCGATTTCACCAACACCGCCACGATTCAGGCCAATGGTAATCTGGATTTCACCACCACCGGCAACGTCATCAACCAGAACTTAATGCAGGCGGGGGACACCTTCACGCTGAATGCCGCATCGCTTAATAACACCGCTGACGGGGAAATGAGCGCGGGTACGCTGGATTTACGCGTCGCAGGTACGCTCAACAACCGCGGCTTGCTGGACGGTTACGACACTCACCTGAGCGCTCAGACACTTTATAACACTGGCACTGGGCGCATCTACGGCGACTGGCTGGCGATTGATGCTCGCACGCTTAACAACAGAGCTGAAAATGGCACCGCCGCCACGATTGCGGCGCGTCAGCAACTGGATCTGGGCGTCGGAACGTTGAACAACAGCGACCATGCGTTGATATACAGCGACGGGGATTTATTCCTTGGCGGAAGTCTTAACAGCGACTGGCTTGCAACAGGCATGGCGGGCGTGGTGAACAACCACAGCGCGACTATTGAATCCGCGGGCAACATGACCCTCAACGTTGCCACGCTCAACAACATCAATGACCATTTTACGACTGAAAATGTTGTGGTTTCACAAGAGCATATCTCCGAGTATCTGGTTGATTATCTTGGCGGCCAGACCTTCAACGATAACGACTACAACATCAGCATGTACAAGGATGAGACCTGGATCATCTGTATTGAAGGGGTGTTTTGTGGCGATAGTTCTCATGGCGATAAATTCACCCATTTAGACTACACCCGCACCATCACCGAAGACCGGGTTCTGGAAAGCGATCCCGGGCAGATTATTGCGGGCGGTAATCTGACTATTAACGCCAGTGACGTTCTTAACGATAAGAGTCAGATAGTCGCGGGTGGTGGACTGAGCATTAACGCCGCTAACCTCAATAATGTGGAAGTCAGCGGTGAGCATAAAATCATCGACGAAGGCACGGCCACACGCTACACGCGCAAACAGCACAAGGGGGGCGACTCACCAAGAGTCAGCACTTCCGATTATGTGCCACCGGCGATCATCCAGGAAATTAGCCTTAATGCCAGCACCGTTGCTGACCACAGCCAGATCGCAGGCAGCGGCCTGACGGTTGACGGCCATCAGGATACCTCGGTTATCGCCAGCATACAGGGCGCTGGGAATCTCGGCATCACCGACATTGCCGGGCCTGATGGCGCAGGCTTTATCTCCACCGGCCCGGTGGGCGGGGTGACTATTCCTTCCGCAGGAAACCTATCTCCAGGAAAAACCTTTGAAGTCGCCCAGACAGGCAGCAATGAAGTTATCCGCATCGTCGGGCCAAACACCCGAATTCCGGATAACAGCCTGTTTAAATCGCACCCTGAGAGCAACAGCCCGTATCTTGTTGAAACAGACCCGCGCTTCACGAATCAGAAGCAATGGCTGGGCTCTGATTACATGATGAAGGCGTTTATCACCGATCCGAACAATATCCAAAAGCGACTGGGCGACGGTTTCTATGAGCAACGGCTGATACGTGAACAGGTCGTGGCGCTGACCGGCCAGCGCTATCTGGGCGGCACCTCAAGCGACGAAGAGCAGTACAAAATGCTGATGGATAACGGCATCGCCTTCGGCCAGAAATGGGGCCTGAAACCAGGCGTGGCGCTAACGCCAGAGCAAATGAGCGCCCTGACCACCGATATCGTCTGGATGGTGACGCAGACTGTCAAAATGCCAGACGGCAGCACGCAACAGGTGCTGGTGCCGCAGGTGTACGCGAAGGTGAAACCGGGCGATCTGGACGGCAGCGGCGCGCTGCTTGCAGGTAAAAACGTCAACCTGAATCTGAGCGGCGATTTGACCAATAGCGGGCGTATCAGCGCGAAAGACAGCACGCAGATACTGGCGAACAACATCAATAACCTCGGCGGCATCATCAGCGGTAATGATGTGGCACTCCAGGCGCGAACCGATATCAACAACGTCGGTGGCACCGTCAAAGGTGGCGATAGCCTGCTGGCGATTGCGGGTCGCGATATCAACGTCACCACGACCACCCGCAGCGCCACCAGTGCGAATGGCGACTTTGGCCGCACCAGCATTGACCGTGTCGGCAGCATTTCCGTCAGCAATGACGGCGGCTTCCTGGGCATGCAGGCCGGGCGCGATATCAATCTGACTGGCGCACAGGTGACGAACAGCGGCAGCGATAGCCAGACCACGATAGTGGCGGGCAATAATCTGAATCTGAACACCGTCACTGCGGGCAGCCACGACAACCTGAGCTGGGGTAAAAACGACACTCTGAGCCGTTCGCAAAGTGCGGAAATGGGCACTTCGATTCAGGGAGCAGGCAATGTGGCGATGGGTGCGGGTCACGACGTGAATATCACGGCGGGCAACATTTCAGCGGACCAGCAACTGACCGTGCAGGCCGGCAACGATCTGAATATCGTCAACGGAACGGCTAGCGATAGCTTCGACCAGTACACGAAGCAGACGGGCAGCAGCAGTATGGCGTCTAAAAAAACCACCGTGGACCGCAACAGCTACAGCAACCAGACGGCAGTGGGCAGCCAGCTTGACGGCGACAGCGTGACGCTTTCTGCCGGACACGACATGCTGATTCAGGGCAGCAACGTGGCGGGCTCGCAGGACGTAAACCTGATTGCCGGTAACAATCTGACTGTGACGGCGGCGACAGAACAGCACGACGAACTGCATCTGCATCAGGAGAAAAAATCGGGCTTAAGTGGCACCGGTGGCATCGGCATCAGCTATGGCACGAATGATCTGAAAACGACCGACACCAGCACCAGCCTGACCAGCGCAGGCAGCACCGTGGGCAGTATCAACGGCAACGTGAACATGGTGGCGGGCAACGGGCTGACCATCAAAGGTTCGGATGTGGTGGCGGGTAACAACATTGCGCTGCAGGGTAAGCAGGTCGATATCCTGGCGGCAGATAACGACAGCAGTACAAAACACACCGTCGAGCAAAGCAGCAGCGGCCTGACCCTGGCGCTGTCTGGCGCGGTGGGGAGTGCCATAAACCAGGCAGTGACCAGCGCGAACACGGCGAATAAAGAAAGCGACAGCAACGGACGTATGGCTGCACTCGACGGTATGAAAGCGGCGCTCTCCGGTGCGCAGGCGTATCAGGCCAGCGAACTGGCGCAGGCGAACGGCACGGAAGGCAGCATGATTGGCGTCAACCTCTCTTACGGCAGCCAGTCGTCGAAATCCGAACAGACGCAGACTAACCACGACAGCCAGGGCAGCACCATTCAGGCGGGCAACAACCTGAGCATTAACGCCACCGGCACGGACATTAACGTGCAGGGCAGCCAGATAAAAGCGGGCAATGACATTACCCTCGATGCGGCACGTGATGTGAACCTGGTGTCTGCGGAAAACACTCATCAGCTTGACGGCAAAAACGAAAGCCACGGCGGCTCGGTAGGCGTGGGGATTAACTTTGGCAGCGGTGCCAACGGTATCTCGGTGAACGCCAGCGTCAACAAAGGCAAAGGGAGCGAAACCGGCAACGGCACCACGCACACTGAAACCACGGTTGATGCGGGCAACCATCTGACCATCAACAGCGGGCGCGACACGACGCTGACCGGTGCGCAGGTGAGCGGTGATAAAGTCACGCTGGACGTGGGCCGTAACCTGACGCTTTCCAGCGAACAGGACTCTGACAAATACGACTCGAAGCAACAAAATGCCAGCGCGGGCGGCAGCGTCAGCATGGCCGGCGGCAGTGGCTCGGTGAACGTCAGCAAAGACAAAATGCACAGCGATTACAACGCGGTGCAGGAGCAGACCGGCATCTTCGCGGGCAGCGACGGGTTCGACATCACCGTGGGCGAGCACACCCAGCTTAACGGCGCGGTCATCAGCAGCACCGCCAGTGAAGACAAAAACCGCCTCGACACCGGCACGCTGGGCTTCAGCAATATCGACAACCACGCCGAGTTTAACGTGGAGCACCAGAGCGCGGGTATCAGCAGTAGCGGCAGTATCGGAGGCCAGTTCCTCGGCAATATGGCGAATGGCCTGCTGGTGGGGGCGAACAGCGAAGGCAGCGCAGACTCCACGACGCATGCGGCTATCTCCGGTGGCACGATTGTTATCCGCGACCAGGATAAACAGACGCAGAATGTGGACGACCTGAGCCGCGATGTGGCCAACGCCAATCCGGGGCTGGACGTTATCTTCGATAAAGAGAAAGAGCAGCGGCGTTTGCAGGAAATCCAGGCGATAGGGGAGATAGGCAGCCAGGTAGCCGATGTGGTGCGGACGCAGGGGCAGATAGAAGCCACCAAAGCGGCTAACGAAAAGATGAAGAACGTTAGCGACACTGAACGTGCCGCTGCGAAAGAAGACTGGATGAAAGCGAATCCAGGTAAAACCCCGGAAGATAAAGACATCAATAATCAGGTTTACCAGAACGCTTACAACGATGCGTTCAGTAAATCGGGTTACGGCACGGGCGGCTCCATACAGCAGGGAGTCCAGGCTGCTACCGCCGCTATTCAGGGACTGGCGGGGGGCGATATGGCGAAAGCGCTGGCAGGAGGTGCTGCGCCATATATTGCTGAACTGGTGAAAAACAGCACATCAGACGATGCTTCACGCGTTATCGCTCATGCTGTGGTGAATGCCGCACTGGCGGAGATTCAGGGGAAAAATGCCGCGGCGGGAGCGGCAGGAGCCGCAACGGCTGAGCTGGCGGGGATAATCGCCACCAGTGTGTATGGCAAAGATGTCAGCCAGTTGAGCGAGTCTGAAAAACAGGCCGTCTCAGCGCTGGCGACGGTTGCCTCAGGCCTGGCGGGGGGGCTTGCCGGAGACAGTTCGGCAGATGCGATGGCGGGGGCGATTGCCGGGAAGACGACGGTTGAGAATAACTATCTGAGTGTGTCGGAGAAGACAGAGCTTGAGATAGCGAAGCAGAAACTTAACAGCAACGACCCGGCAGAACGTGAAAAAGCGCAGCAAACTATCAATGCGTTGCGTGAGAAGGATATTGCCAGCGACCAGAAAGTGATCGAGTCCTGTGGCAATGGTGCGGCAGCAAGCGCAGCCTGTGGCGCGGCAAGACTGGAAGTTATTGCTGCTAAAGAGGAATATGAAACCGGGCCGTATAACTCAAAAATAAGCCAGCAATATGCGGATGCTTACGGCCAGATCGTGAACCTGCTGGATGTCACTAGCGTTGATGCGCAGAACCAACAGCAAGTGAAAGATGCTATGGTGAATTATGCAATGGCGCAACTTGGGGTTGACAAAGCCACTGCTACGGCGTACATCGAAACCTACGATGGGATGAAGATCGTTGCAGCGTCAGTAACACCTATTTTGGGAACCGCAGCAGCAAATAAACTAAGTTCTTTGACTAATAAAATTGTTTCGGCTGAAGCATCTCAATCAGCACAAATAATAAAGTCTTATGGGCCGCATGAATCTGGTCCGTTGGGAAACCCAAATGATCAACGTGCGCCAGCTTCGACATTCAGAAGTGGTTCATATACTGAGAAAGTTGCAGAAACAGATATTTATCTATACCGGGATTATGGTGGTTCAGCAAAAGTTGATGGTCGTTATTGGACACCAGAACCATCCAAAGGACCATTACAATCTCAGCTAGATAGCGCGGTTCTCCCTGAGTGGGGAAACACGTTCCAAAATCAAGCCGTTATAAAAATACCTAAAGGTACGACGTACTACGAAGGTGCAGCAGCAGCCCAAACGGGTACTCAAGGGACAAATCCAACACTACATGGCGGTGGTACTCAAATATTTTTACCTACTCCGCAAAATGACTGGATCATAAAAAAATGAAGTCGTATGAAATAGTTGAACAATGGGTAAGTAAGAGAAGTTCATTTTACTTCTTTCTGCCAGATGGTCCCTATGGAAGACCTTTTGATAATCAGTATTTGGTTGAAAGAATAGAAGAAACTTCAGATGGTTTTAAAATATTCCTTTCGGATAACCTGATGCTTCACTTTATTGGAAACACAAAGATCGAGGATGAGGGATGCAATCTGTTAATTAAAAAATTTAATCAATGCATCTTTAAAAATAATGGGGATGACACAAATAAATATGATCATGGTGAAGTGGTTTTAAGTGGCTTCTAAATGATGAATCCCAACCCTTGCGGTTGGGATTTTTTTATCTACCAGCCAGCTCTTAGCCCCACTTTCCCACTTCCCGACAGGCGGTCGTATTGCGGAGATCATCGCAATAAATTCAGGGAACTGCTGCTTACGGCCTGAAAGCTTACAGACCTTCAACGTCTGCATGATCTCTGGCTCTGGCGGCGCGGGTAACGGGGTGCAAAAGTGCGCGTCGTGGCTTCGTCATCCGTACATCAGAATGCACTGGGAAAAATTGGTTGTAACCAGCTAACTATAAAGGGAAAAGTGGTGTTCGCTGGGTGACTTCGCAACGGATAAAGTTGTTGTTGAGAATAACTATCTGAGTGTGTCTGAAAAGACAGAGCTTGAGGTGGCGAAGCTTGAACTCAACAGCAAAGACCCAGCAGAACGTGAAAAAGCGCAGCAAACTATCAATGATCTGCGTGAGAAGGATATTGCCGGCGACCAGAAAGTCATTGATGCGTGTGGTAACGGAAATGCCGGAAGTGCAGCGTGTGCGGCTGAAACGGGTGGGCATTTTCGTTGCGTGTACCGAATTTTGATGCTGGTGCACCCAAGTTATAGCCGTGCTGCGCTTAGGAAATAACAATTTCCAAAATACGTTCGATCCGGTACGGGAAAATAAAGTAGTAACCCGACCCTCTGGTCTCGGAGGGTTTTTAATCATTAATATTAAGGATGATCTATCTCTATGAAACACAAAATTTTAACTGCTGTTATTTTATCTGCATTGGGGACAATATCTGCTGCACATGCAGATACCCAAAGTATCACTGCGGGATATGCGCAGGCTAAAGCTCAGGATTTTAAAAATATCAATGGCATGAATTTAAAATATCGCTATGAGTGGGCGTCACCAGTAAGTATCATGACTTCGTTCTCATTTATGACTGGCTCGGATAATTACGCATATAACGTAGGGCGAGATATTGTTGATAACAGTGCCAATGTGAAATATTACTCTCTGGCTGCTGGTCCAGCCTGGCGTATTAATGAATTATTCAGTGTTTATGGTCTTCTGGGCGCAAGCTACAGCAAAGTGAAATACAACTATAACTGGAAGAATTACGAAGGTGGCAATACTTACGAAGATATGGGGCGCTATAGTGGAAAAAATGATTCCACGTCCCTGGTATATAGTGCAGGTGTTCAGATAAATCCACTGCCTAATTTCGTTATAGATGTCGCTTATGAAGGTTCTAATCTGGACGATGGCGCGAGCGATCATTCACTGAATGGCTTTAATGTTGGTGTGGGTTATCGGTTCTAATATCACTTTAATAGTTGAGCGGGTTACCCTCCCGCTCATCCTAAATATATGCTGAATAAATTATATTATGGTTGAATTTAACTCATGAAAATAATTTCATTAACTCACGCATTACAGCGACCGGGTGCTAGCAATACATTTTTTAAACTCTTATGCCTGCTTTTATTGTCTCTTACACTCTTTGCATGTACAGGTCTCAATTATTTATATCCTAAGTTTACAAGTTACACAGGATCTGATTCAGCGATAGTGTATGTTAAAGATGATGGGTTTAATTATTCAATATATATCTTTGTGTTAACCGAAGATAATTGTTTCGAAAAGAAAGAAAGAAGGCTGCTGACAAGAAATATGATGATGAAAGGCTCAGGGACTGATATTTATGAATATAAAGTTCAGGCCGGTAAATACTATGTCATCGGTTACCAAGAGCCCCGTGCCTTCCACTATCGCACATTCATTCCGGATCTGAATAGTCGTTATAAAATATCGTCTGGCGATATTTCTAAACTCCCTTTTGATGGGGGGGAGAAAGAACCAGAGCAAGTTAAAGGCTGGAATATAAAAAACATATGCAAGGATATGTTTGGTTACCGTCATGTAGATTAAATATACCTCTTCTAATAACCCAAAAAGAGTAATTAAGAAGGATGTGGAAAAAGTTGATTGGGTTACAGTAAAGTTAAATACAACTATAACTGGAAGGATTTTGAAGGGGGAAATACCATGTAAAGATATGGTTCGTTAGAGTGTGAAGAATGATTCATCGTCACTAGTGTATATTTCTGGAATTCAGATAAATCCAGTGAAAAAATATAGTTATCGAGGTTACTTATGAAGGCTCTGACTTAAATGACAGCAGCAGCGACCATTCTGCAAGTGGATTTAATATTGGTGTAGGTTACCGTTTCTGGTTGCTGATGCTTTGCATCAAAAGACGAAATGCTTTTACTTCAAAGGTAGGTAATAGCATGCTTACCGATAAATAATAACTTTATCTCAAAAAACAGAATTTATATTGTATTTGTTTGACTTATTAAAAGGATGTTATATGAAAAAAATAATTATCGTTCTTCTCACCGCTACAATTAATCTTACTGGTTGCAGTATGTTTCCTAATGCAGGGCCTCTTGCAGGGAAAGATATTACGGAAGTAAATCAGTCTATTTTAGATGGTGAAACAACCGTTTTAGAATTACGCGCTGTATATGGTGATAAGCTAACAGTTGAAAAAACGCCTCAGGGTAAAGCAGTCATGAACTGGTATAAAACCTGGAGTTCCGGAATTACTCAAGACTCAACTGTACTGAGTGTGTTAACGGATAAGAATATTGTAGTTAAACATGTTGTATTGCGATATAAAACAAAAACTGACTATAGCTTCGTAAGTGAATTGACGGATGCGGAATTAAAATTATTCATCGAACAGGGTAAAACAACTCGCAAGGAAGTTGAATCAAAATTCGGTTATCCGAACGATAACTCCTTTGATGATAAAGGGAATCAGATTCTGATGTATGTTTATTTTGATTCCAGTAGAAGTCAATATGGCTGGATACCGAATGTTGGTGGTTTTATAGAAGCATTAGCAGGCACTAAGGATACCAAAGTGACTCTTTTGTCAGTGTCATTGGATGATCAAGATAAAGTTGTATCTTACCAATTGAAAACGACAAATTATCATCAGGGCATTGGGCTTCTGAATTCATCATCTGTAGAAGAAGTAAAATAATAAACGCAAAAATTTCTGTGAAGAGTGGTTGAAGATGCGATCAGTTTTAGCCCTTTAACTAACTGGCCGCAGCTTCCAGTCTTTAAAGGTGATCGCTCCGGCGATCACCGAACTCGATAATAAAACGATTCATTACCAGTCGCCCGATCTGGATCAGCAGATTCAATTTTTTTCGGCATATCCTTGATCACCAGATAAATGATTTCACGCATTGAGACTTTTAAGTTTCTTTTTACCCATAATTTCCAGTTGCCGTTAATGAAGCGAAACTTACAAAAATAGGAAATTAGACAATTTTAATTACAGTCTCATATATCCGACTTGTTTTTATTTTAATAGAAATGACTATTTACCCTGACTGAATCTCCTCCACCTCACAAATCCCCCACATTTATCAGGTTTGTTTCAAAAATCGTGAACCATCCCCCAGAACGTTGGACAGACGCCATAAATTGCTCACAAAACGCGCGGTAAACCTGTGTCTTTGCACGATGAGACGTTGGCACTCGCTTCATATACTTTCCCTCGGCAAATAATAAACCGCAGATTCAGCGTCACATAAAATACTGCGGATAGCCGATACCTCATTCTGATGCCCTACAAGTGCAGAATGAACTGTAGCCAAAAGCTATGATTCAGGAGTGCAATATGAATACGATTAGCCAGACGGCGAGCGTGGCCGAGAAACGAACCAACGCTCGCTATTGGATAGTAGTAATGCTCTTTATCGTCACCTCATTTAACTATGGTGACCGCGCCACGTTATCGATTGCCGGTTCGGAAATGGCAAAGGATATCGGCCTCGACCCCATTGGCATGGGGTATGTGTTTTCCGCATTCTCCTGGGCTTATGTTATCGGGCAAATCCCTGGCGGCTGGTTGCTTGATAAATTCGGCTCGAAACGCGTTTACTTCTGGTCCATCTTTATCTGGTCGATGTTTACCTTGCTGCAAGGTTTCGTCGATATCTTCAATGGTTTTGGCATCATCATTGCGCTGTTTACTTTGCGCTTCCTGGTGGGTCTGGCCGAAGCACCTTCCTTCCCCGGCAACAGCCGAATCGTCGCTGCGTGGTTCCCGGCACAGGAACGCGGCACGGCGGTTTCTATATTTAACTCCGCACAGTACTTTGCCACCGTGATCTTCGCGCCAATCATGGGATGGCTGACGCACGAAGTGGGCTGGTCGCATGTGTTCTTCTTTATGGGCGGGCTGGGCATCATTATTAGCTTCGTGTGGCTCAAAGTGATTCATGAGCCGAACAACCATCCTGGCGTAAACCAAAAAGAACTGGAATACATCGAAGCGGGCGGCGCGCTGATCAACATGGATCAGAAGAAGCCCAAAGAACATATCCCAATGGCACAGAAGTGGGGTCAGATCAAACAGTTGATCGGATCACGCATGATGGTTGGGATCTATATCGGCCAGTACTGCATCAATGCTTTAACCTACTTCTTTATTACCTGGTTCCCGGTTTATCTGGTGCAGGAAAAGGGCATGTCGATTCTGAAAGCCGGTTTTGTTGCCTCAGTACCCGCTGTGTGTGGATTTGTGGGTGGCGTGCTCGGGGGTGTGATTTCAGACTGGTTGATGCGCCGCACCGGTTCGTTAAACATCGCTCGTAAAACGCCAATTGTGCTCGGGATGTTGCTCTCAGTCAGCATGGTGTTCTGTAACTACGTTGAGTCCGAAATGATGGTTATCGGCTTTATGGCGATGGCATTCTTCGGCAAAGGTATCGGTGCGCTGGGTTGGGCGGTGATGGCAGATACCGCGCCGAAAGAGATCAGCGGTTTGAGCGGTGGCTTGTTCAATATGTTCGGCAACGTCTCCGGCATCGTGACGCCAATCGCTATCGGCTACATCGTCGGCACATCCGGGTCGTTTAACGGCGCGCTGATTTACGTTGGCGTTCACGCGATTGTCGCGGTGCTGAGTTACCTGGTGATTGTCGGTGATATCAAACGTGTCGAACTCAAACCTGTCACTGCGGGGCAATCATCATGAATACTCAGGCAAGCCCGCTGATTACGGATATGAAAGTCATTCCGGTGGCGGGCCATGACAGCATGCTGCTCAACATTGGCGGCGCGCACGGTGCCTTTTTCACGCGCAACATTGTGGTTCTTACCGATAGCGCCGGGCATACTGGAGTGGGCGAAGCGCCCGGCGGAGAAGTGATTTATCAGACGCTGGTCGACGCGATCCCGCATGTCGTCGGTCAGGAAATTGCACGCATGAATCGCGTGGTGCAGAACGTCCACAAAGGTAATCAGTCGGCGGATTTCGATACCTTCGGCAAAGGTGCGTGGACTTTCGAGCTGCGCGTTAATGCGGTGGCGGCTCTTGAGGCGGCATTGCTTGATTTGCTCGGCAAAGCGCTGAACGTCCCGGTTTGCGAATTGTTAGGGCCGGGCAAACAGCGCGATGAAGTCACCGTTTTAGGCTATTTGTTTTACATCGGCGATCGTAACAAAACCGATTTGCCGTATCTGGATGGCAAAAATGCGCGTCACGACTGGTATGAACTACGCCACCAGCAGGCGCTGAACAGCGAGTCTATTGTGCGTCTCGCCGAAGCCGCGCAAGACCGTTATGGCTTCAAAGACTTCAAACTTAAAGGCGGCGTGTTACCTGGCGAGCAGGAACTTGAAGCCGCACGCCAGCTGAAAAAACGCTTCCCGGACGCACGAATAACCGTAGATCCGAACGGCGCATGGCTGCTCGATGAAGCTATCGCGTTGTGCAAAGGCATGGGTGATGTGCTGACGTATGCCGAAGACCCCTGCGGCGCGGAACAAGGCTATTCCGGCCGCGAAGTGATGGCGGAATTCCGCCGCGCGACGGGCTTACCGGTGGCGACCAATATGATTGCCACCAACTGGCGCGAAATGAGCCATGCCATCATGCTTAATGCAGTGGATATACCGCTTGCCGACCCGCATTTCTGGACGCTCAGCGGTGCGGTTCGCGTGGCGCAGATGTGCGACGATTGGGGTCTGACGTGGGGCTGCCACTCTAATAATCATTTCGACATATCACTGGCGATGTTCACCCATGTGGGCGCTGCGGCTCCGGGCAAACCGACCGCCATCGACACGCACTGGATTTGGCAGGAAGGCGATCAGCGCCTGACTCAATCACCGCTGCAAATCGTCAACGGTAAAATCGCGGTGCCGGAAGCACCTGGCCTTGGCGTGGAACTTGACTGGGAACAGGTGCAAAAATCCCATGAGGTGTATAAATCCCTTCCGGGCGGCTCGCGCAATGACGCAACGGCCATGCAATATCTGGTGCCGGGCTGGAAGTTTGATCGCAAATGTCCGGCATTTGGCCGCAATTAACTCATCTTGACGAAAAGGAACGAATAACATGACAACTTCTACCCCGATAGTCACCGCGATGCAGGTTATTCCGGTTGCGGGCCACGACAGCATGTTGATGAACCTGAGTGGCGCACACTCGCCATTCTTCACCCGCAATATTGTGATTATCAAAGATAACTCCGGCCACACTGGCGTGGGTGAAATTCCGGGTGGGGAAAAGATCCGTCAGACGCTGGAAGATGCATCGCAACTGGTGATTGGCAAAACGCTCGGTGAATACAAAAATATCCTGAACCTGGTGCGTGCTGAATTTGCCGATCGCGATTCCGGCGGCCGGGGTTTGCAGACCTTTGATTTGCGCACCACCATTCATGTCGTAACCGGCATTGAATCGGCCATGTTAGATTTGCTCGGTCAGCATCTCGGTGTGAACGTGGCCTCTTTGCTGGGCGACGGACAGCAGCGCAGCGAAGTCGAAATGCTGGGTTATCTGTTCTTCGTGGGCAATCGCAAACAGACTCCGTTGCCTTATCAGAGCCAGCCCGATGAGAAATGCGACTGGTATCGCATTCGCCATGACGAAGCCATGACACCGGATGCGGTCGTGCGCCTGGCAGAAGCGGCATACGAGAAATATGGCTTTAACGATTTCAAACTTAAAGGCGGCGTATTAGCCGGGAGCGAAGAGGCCGAAGCGGTGACGGCGCTGGCAAAACGTTTCCCACAAGCCCGTGTGACGCTGGACCCGAACGGAGCCTGGTCGCTGGATGAAGCGATTAGCATCGGTAAGCAACTGCGCGGTGTTCTGGCCTATGCGGAAGATCCGTGTGGCGCGGAACAAGGCTATTCTGGTCGTGAAATTATGGCGGAATTCCGTCGTGCCACAGGCTTGCCAACGGCGACCAATATGATTGCCACCGACTGGCGTCAAATGGGCCACACGCTTTCTCTGCAATCGGTCGATATCCCACTGGCTGACCCACATTTCTGGACCATGCAAGGCTCGGTGCGCGTCGCACAAATGTGCCATGAATTTGGCCTGACCTGGGGTTCGCATTCTAATAACCACTTCGACATTTCACTGGCGATGTTCACCCATGTTGCAGCGGCAGCACCGGGCAACGTCACCGCAATCGACACTCACTGGATCTGGCAGGAAGGCAACCAGCGCCTGACCAAACAACCGTTTGAAATTAAAGGCGGCATGGTGCAAGTCCCGAAAACACCGGGCCTGGGCGTTGAACTGGATATGGATCAAGTGATGAAAGCGCATGAGCTTTACCAGCAACATGGGCTTGGCGCGCGCGATGATGCCACGGCGATGCAGTACTTAATTCCAGAATGGACGTTTAATAATAAGCGCCCTTGCATGGTTCGTTAGGCTATACAAAACCTTCTGAAACCGCGTTGGTCGGATACGCGTTGCGACATCCGACATTAAATGGACGGCATATGAAAATTGTCATCGCACCAGATTCTTACAAAGAGAGCCTCAGTGCTCTCGAGGTGGCGACACAGATTGAAGCCGGGTTTCGGGAGGTGTTCCCGAATGCCCATTATGTGAAATTGCCCGTCGCTGATGGAGGTGAGGGCACCGTAGAAGCGATGGTTGCTGCAACAAACGGTGAAATCATTGAGGTGAATGTCACCGGGCCGTTGGGCGACCCGATTCAGGCGTTTTATGGAATTTCAGGCGACCAGAAGCAAGCCTTTATCGAAATGGCGGCGGCGAGTGGCCTGGAGCAAGTGCCAACCGAATTACGCAACCCGCTCAATACCACGTCGTGGGGAACCGGCGAGCTAATACGCTGCGCGTTGGATAGCGGTGTAAAAAGCATTTTGATTGGGATAGGCGGCAGTGCGACCAACGACGGCGGCATTGGTATGGTGCAGGCGCTGGGGGCGCGTTTGCTCGACAGCGACGGCGAGCCGCTAGGACTGGGCGGCCGGGAAGTTGCGCGACTGGCGTCCATCGACATTTCCGGGCTGGATAAACGGTTGCAGGATTGTCGCATTGAAGTCGCGTGTGATGTCACTAATCTGCTCACCGGTAAAGAAGGGGCCTCGGCGGTATTTGGCCCACAAAAAGGTGCGACGCCTGCGATTGTCCGCGAGCTTGATCTGGCGCTGGAACACTATGCAAAAATCATTGCCCGCGACCTCAATGTTGATGTGCTGGAGCTTTCCGGCGGCGGTGCTGCGGGTGGTATGGGCGCGGCACTTTATGCGTTCTGTCATGCGCAGTTGCGCCAGGGGATAGAGATAGTCACCGAAGCGTTAAAACTCGATGAAATAGTGCGTGACGCAGACCTGGTGATTACCGGAGAAGGGCGCATCGACAGCCAGTCAATCCACGGAAAAGTGCCGATTGGCGTGGCGAAAATAGCCAGGCGCTACAACATTCCCGTCATTGGTATTGCCGGGAGTTTAACGGCGGATGTCGGCGTGGTGCATGAACATGGTCTGGATGCGGTATTTAGTGTGCTGTATAGCATCTGCACGCTGGAAGATGCGCTGAAAAATGCCGGGGAAAACTTGCGAATGGCTTCACGCAATATCGCCGCCACCCTGGCTATAGGCGGTGGATGTCGCTTCAAAAGTTAAGGCGGGGGCGCTGCGCTTGCCCGCCCTACGAAAGGCTTCCTGGTCGGATAAGCGGAAGCGTCATCCGACATTAAATTAGCTGAGCATCCGCTGGGCTTCTTTCGAAACGTTATTCATTTCATCAAGCAACTCAAGAAGCTCCGGCTCCAGGTCTTCGGGCTTCACCCCACAGCGCAACTCATGCTCTAACTGGCGGCACAAGCTTTTCAACTTTGGTACGCCGCTGTAGCTGCAACTGCCGTGAAGCTTATGAATGATATCCACTAACCCTTCCGGGTTTTCCCCTACCAATTGCTCTTCAACTTTGTTACGAACTTCAGGCAGGAAAGCTAACAGCATTTGCAGCATGTCACGCGCCAGATCCGGCTTATTCGCCGCCTGTTGCAACGCAAGCGCCCAGTCCAGCGTCTGGTTTTGCGGGCTGTTTGGCACGGTCGTTTCAACGTTCGCCACTGAGGCTGGAGCGGTAATCGCACCCGGTTGATAGCGCATCAGCAGGCTATACAATTTTTTCTCTTCGATAGGTTTGGCGAGATAGTCGTTCATCCCGGCGCTTAACAATTTCTCTTTTTGCCCTGCCATAGCGTGTGCGGTGACGGCGATAACCGGGGTTTGCTGGTGGTGTGGCATTTGGCGAATCAGTTCACAGGCACGTATACCGTCCATTTCCGGCATCTGAATATCCATCAAAATAATGTCTATCTGCATCTGTTTCGCACGTTCAATTGCTTGCGCCCCGCTGCCACACAGTTCGACACTCTGAACATGATCTTCAAGCAACGCACCAATCAACTTAAGGTTTGCCGGGTTGTCATCCACGGCCATTACCGTCAACGGTAATTTTTTATTCTCAAGGCTATCGACGAGTGCCGGATTCGCATTAAAAGTGTGCTCGGCCAGTAACGGCAGCAAACGTGTCGAGGTAACAGGTTTCAGCAAGCAACCAGCAACACCTTCTTTTTTCAGCGATTCCGCATCGACCTGGCAATGGCTTGGGAGCGCCAGAATCAGGCAGTCGGTCATGGTGACGGCTTTAGCCAGTTTTGGATTGGCAATGGAAAGGGAATCGCGGAACGCCACCGGCAAACCAAACAACATAATGTCGTAGTGGGCTTCGGCGAGAGTCATAAACGTCGGGCTGTAAATCACCTCAAGCGGCGTATTCGCCAGAATATTGAGCGTGCTTTGCGCGGCAGTGGCATTTTGCTCGATATACGCAATGCGCTTACCTGCGAGGTTTTCGGTGGAGTAACCGTCCAGAACTGCGTTGGAATTGAGATCCAGGTTGATGTAGAACCAGAAGGTAGAGCCTTGATTTGGCTGGCTATGGAATGAAATATCGCCACCCATTTCGCTCACTAGTTTCTGCGTAATCACTAACCCAAGGCCAGTGCCGCCGTGGCGACGTGAAATACTCGCATCCGCCTGACGAAACGCCTGGAATAAACGCGACTGTTCCTGCTCGGGGATACCGATGCCGGTGTCGTGAATACGCATTTCTACCTGGACTTTATTGTTGCCCTGCGAGCGTTTTTCGACCACCAGATCGATATTCCCGCTTTCGGTAAATTTAATCGCATTCCCCACCAGATTCGTCACCACCTGCTGCAAACGCAGCGGGTCGCCAATCACGTTATCCGGTACATCATTCTTAATGTGGAGTGTCAGCTCCAGACCTTTGTCATGTGCCGAATGCGCCAGCAACGTCACCACTTCGTCGAGCGTATTGCGCAGCGGGAAGGGAATACTTTCGAGGATCAATTTGCCCGCTTCCAGCTTCGAGAAGTCGAGCACGTCGTTGATAATCGTCAGTAAGTTATTCGCTGAACGTTCAATGGTATGCAAGTGATCGCGCTGCGTGGCGTTCAGATCGGTTTTTAGCGTCAGACGGGTAAAACCAATCACGCCATTTAACGGGGTGCGCAGTTCGTGAGACATATTCGCGAGGAATTCAGACTTAATACGTGCCGCTTCCTGGGCGCGTTTCTTCGCCAAATCCAGCTCCACGTTCTGGATTTCCATCTGCTCCAGCGTTTCGCGCAAGTCAGATGTCGCCTGGTCAATATTGTGCTGCATCTCTTCGTGATAAGCGGTTAGCGACATCGCCATCGAATTGATACCATTTTTCAGCATATCTAATTCGCCGAGCATAAAACCTTCCACCCGGCTGTCGAGCTGCCCGCGCCTGATTCGGTCAACGGTATTCACCATATTGCGAATCGGGCCGGTGACATCGCGCATCAGGCGATAAGCAAACAGCATGGCGATACCGACGCAGAACAACATCATCAGCGTCGAGATAAAAATTTCCCGGTATTGCTGCAAACGTACGGATTTCAGATCAAGTTCAATCGCGACATAGCCAAGCGTGTTTCCTGCGGGCTTGGCGTCAGTGACTTCTGATTCATCGGGTGAATAGCTCTCAGAAATAATCGGCGTGCGCAGGATAATGGAATCGCCATAGCGCGTGATGCTCAAGCTGTGCGGCGGTTTTTCGTTGTTCGGCAACTTGAGTGCGGACGCATTGAGCTGATAATTAGAGGTGACAAACAGTTTATTGTTTTCATCGAAAACCGAAATTGCCCGCACAATATCAGAATGGCGGCGGTGCAGAACGCTGACCAACTGGCGAATCGACTCGCGGCTGTGGAAGCTCATACCGTATTCACTCGCAACCGCCAGCGGCTCGATGATATTGGCGCCGGAATCTTCTAACTGACGCTGCAAGTCATTGTAACGATGGACGACAAAAAAGATGCTGAGCAATAAACCGATCATTAATGTCGGCGCCAGAATCAGGATCATCATGCGTGCGCGCAGGCTGTAGTTGGTCATGGGGTTCCGATATGGGACAATTGAAGCAATAGTTAATATTTTGAGAGAGCATTCTGGCTCATGGCGCAATTCTACTCTGCAAAGCGACGGGTTACGACTCGTCAGATCATAACCGTGACGGTTAACGACCTTGACCCGTTTGGCCAAGGCGTCGCACGCCACAACGGTAAGGCGCTTTTTATCCAGGGCGCACTGCCTGGTGAACAGGTCGACATTACCATTACTGAAGATAAACGTAACTTTGCTCAGGCTAAAGTTAAGCGGCGTTTAAATGATAGCCCGCAACGCGCGACACCGCGTTGCCCGCATTTTGGTGTCTGTGGCGGCTGCCAGCAGCAACACGCCAGCATCGAGCTGCAACAACAAGCCAAATCCAGGGCGCTGGCCCGCATGATGGGCAAGCGTGAAAACCCTGCGGTAGTGGACGAAATAATTTCTGGAACACCATGGGGTTATCGCCGTCGTGCGCGTTTGGGGTTGAATTACCTGGCGAAAACACAGACGTTGCAAATGGGGTTTCGTAAATCTCAGGACAGCGAACTGGTGAATATCCAGCGTTGCCCGGTTTTGGTGCCCCAGCTTGAAGCGCTGCTGGTGCCGTTGCACGAATGTTTAGCCAGTTTAAAAGCCGTTCGCCGTTTAGGGCATGTTGAATTGGTTCATGCCGATAATGGCCCGTTGATGGTGCTGCGTCATTTAGATGCTCTGAATGATGATGACAGGCAAAAACTGGAACGCTTTTCGCATTCTCATGGCGTCGATCTGTTTTTCGCGCCCGACAGTGAGACACTCACGGCCCTGGGTGACGTTCAGCCCAGCTATCATTCAGACGGTCTACGCTTAACGTTCAGCCCGCGTGATTTCATTCAGGTCAATGATGGCGTGAATCAGCAAATGGTGACGCGTGCTATTGAATGGCTGGATATTAAGCCAACCGACCGCGTGCTGGATCTGTTCTGTGGAATGGGAAACTTTACGCTCCCGCTCGCCACGCGCGCTGAAAGTGTCGTTGGGGTGGAAGGCGTTGCTGCGCTGGTAGCAAAAGCTGAATATAATGCAGAATGTAATTCGCTGAAAAATGTCACATTCTTCCATGAAAATCTGGAAGAAGATGTGACTCGTCAGCCCTGGGCTGCCCAGGGTTTTGACAAAATATTGCTCGACCCCGCACGCGCGGGTGCGCCGGGTGTCATGCAGCATGTGATTTCACTTGCGCCAACGCGAGTGGTCTATGTTTCATGTAATCCGACCACGCTTGCCCGCGATAGCGAGGCATTGCTGGCCGCAGGCTACCAACTGCGCCAACTGGCAATGCTGGATATGTTCCCGCACACAGGGCACCTGGAATCAATGGCGCTGTTTGAGCGGTTAGATCAGGTCGAGTGATTTGATACATACCCGATAAAGTTCAAGGCGTAGGGTATACACCGAAGAGGATGGACAATGGTTGCGGTAAGAAGTGCACATCTCAATAAAGCTGGCGAATTTGCGCCCGACAGATGGATTGCGAGCCTCGGGATCACTAACCAGCAGTCATGTGAACGCTTAGCCGAAACCTGGCGGTATTGCGAGCAACAGACGAAAGGCCACCCGAACGCAGAGCTGCTGTTGTGGCGCGGCGTCGAGATGGTGGAAATTCTGTCGATGTTGAGTATGGACAACGACACCCTACGTGCCGCTTTGCTGTTCCCGTTGGCAGATGCAGGTGTCGTGACCGAAGAAGTGATGCGCGAAAGCATTGATAACCAGGTTGTGACGCTGATTCATGGTGTGCGCGACATGGCGGCTATTCGCCAACTGAAAGCGGCCCACACCGATTCCGTTTCTGCTGAACAAGTCGATAACGTTCGTCGCATGTTGCTGGCGATGGTCGATGATTTCCGCTGCGTGGTCATCAAACTTGCCGAACGCATCGCGCACCTTCGTGAAGTGAAGGACGCGCCGGAAGACGAACGCGTACTGGCGGCAAAAGAGTGCACCAATATTTATGCACCTCTCGCCAACCGCCTCGGTATCGGTCAACTCAAGTGGGAACTGGAAGATTACTGCTTCCGTTACCTGCATCCTGATGAATACAAACGTATTGCTAAATTGCTGCACGAGCGTCGAATAGACCGTGAGCATTACATCGACGAATTCGTTAGTGCGCTGCGTAAATCGATGAAAGAAGAGGGTGTTAAGGCTGAAGTGTATGGCCGCCCGAAACACATCTACAGCATCTGGCGCAAGATGCAGAAGAAATCCCTCGCCTTTGACGAGTTGTTTGACGTGCGTGCGGTGCGCGTGGTGGCTGAACGTTTGCAGGATTGCTACGCAGCGCTCGGTATCGTGCACACGCATTACCGCCATATGCCCGATGAGTTTGACGACTATGTTGCCAACCCCAAACCGAACGGTTATCAGTCGATTCATACCGTAGTATTGGGACCAAACGGCAAAACCATTGAAATTCAGATCCGCACTAAGCAGATGCATGAAGAGTCGGAACTGGGTGTGGCGGCGCACTGGAAATACAAAGAAGGCAATGCCAAGAGCGGTAGTTCAGGTCATGAAGATCGCATCGCGTGGCTGCGTAAACTGATCGCCTGGCAAGAAGAAATGGCGGACTCCGGCGAGTTGCTGGACGAAGTGCGCAGTCAGGTATTCGACGATCGCGTGTATGTGTTTACGCCGAAAGGCGACGTGGTGGATTTACCGGCGGGTTCTACGCCGCTGGACTTTGCCTACCATATTCATAGCGATGTTGGGCATCGTTGTATTGGCGCGAAAATCGGTGGGCGCATCGTACCGTTTACCTATCAGTTGCAAATGGGCGATCAAATTGAAGTCATCACCCAGAAGCAGCCGAATCCAAGCCGTGACTGGTTAAATCCGAACCTCGGTTACATCACCACCAGCCGCGGGCGTGCCAAAATCCACAACTGGTTCCGTAAACAAGATCGCGACAAAAACATTCTGGCCGGGCGTCAGATCCTTGATGATGAAATTGAACATCTGGGTATCAGCCTGAAAGAGGCCGAAAAGTCACTGTTGCCGCGCTACAACTTCAATGACATCGAAGAGTTGCTGGCGGCCATTGGCGGCGGGGATATTCGTCTTAACCAGATGAGTAACTACCTGCAAGCGCAGTTTAATAAGCCAACGGCGGCTGAACAGGATGAGCAAGCCCTTCGCCAGCTCGAGAAGAAATCCTACGCGCCACAATCGCGCAGCAAAGATAACGGGCGTGTGGTGGTGGAAGGCGTTGGCAACCTGATGCACCACATTGCGCGTTGCTGCCAGCCGATTCCGGGTGATGAGATTGTTGGTTTTATTACTCAGGGGCGCGGAATTTCTATTCACCGTGCCGACTGCGACCAGCTTGCGGAACTGCAATCACACGCGCCAGAACGTATCGTTGATGCGGTGTGGGGCGAAAGCTACTCCAGCGGTTATTCGCTGGTGGTGCGTGTTACCGCCAATGACCGCAGCGGCTTGTTGCGCGATATCACAACCATTCTGGCGAATGAAAAGGTGAACGTATTGGGCGTTGCGAGCCGCAGCGACACCAAACAGCAACTGGCGACCATCGATATGAATATCGAAATCTACAACCTGCAAGTGCTGGGCCGGGTATTGGGCAAACTGAATCAGGTGCCTGATATTATCGACGCGAAGCGCTTGCACGGCTGATTTATTGCCCCTCACCCGCCTCTTTCTTCACGGAAAGGGGCGGGTTGTTTTATTCACAAGGATCCAAAATGAATCAAATTACCCGCCTTCTGGGCATTATGAAGCGTCTGCGTGACCCAGAAACAGGCTGCCCATGGGACCGTGAGCAAACCTTCGCCACCATCGCGCCTTACACGCTGGAAGAAACCTACGAAGTGCTTGATGCCATCAACCGCGAAGATTTTGACGATTTACGCGGTGAGCTGGGTGATTTGCTGTTCCAGGTCGTGTTTTACGCGCAAATGGCCCAGGAAGAAGGACGCTTTGATTTCGACGATATCTGCAAAGCTATCAGCGACAAACTCGAACGCCGCCACCCGCACATTTTTGCCGACGGCACCGCCGGAAACAGTGCCGAAGTGTTAGAGCGTTGGGAACAAATCAAAAGTGATGAGCGTGCGGAAAAAGCGCAGCATTCGGCGTTAGACGATATTCCTCACGCGTTACCTGCATTGATGCGCGCGCATAAAATCCAGAAACGTTGTTCGACGGTGGGTTTTGACTGGACCACGCTTGGCCCGGTTTTAGACAAAGTCTATGAAGAAATCGATGAAGTGATGCATGAGGCAAAACAAGCCGTCGTTGACGAAGCAAAACTGGAAGAAGAAGTCGGTGATTTATTGTTCGCCACCGTCAATTTAGCACGCCATTTAGGCACCAAAGCTGAGACGGCATTACAAAAAGCCAACCTGAAGTTTGAGCGTCGTTTCCGCGAAGTGGAAAGGATTATTGCTGACAGGGGCCTGACAATGACCGGAGTTGACCTGGAAATCATGGAACAAGTCTGGCAGCAGGTTAAACGCCAGGAAACTGAAATTTAACGCGTTTTTGTGGTCAAGCGCTTTTTATGGCAATTCCAATTTAACAAGCGCTTGATTTACGTCAAAAACATTTATGCCAAACGGGCTATTTTCATTGCCCTGACAAAGCGCGAGGTCAGGGCTTTGCAGACAGAATGAAAGTTTGTGGCGCCGATACTGTTCGGGTATACTACTTTCCCGTCCTGGTACTTCCATCGTCTTTAAACCTAACTCTTCAGGTTCAGCATGACAACGAACTATATTTTTGTGACCGGCGGGGTCGTTTCCTCTCTGGGTAAAGGCATTGCCGCAGCCTCCCTCGCAGCTATTCTCGAAGCCCGTGGCCTCAACGTATCCATCATGAAACTCGATCCGTACATCAACGTCGATCCGGGTACCATGAGCCCTATTCAACATGGGGAAGTGTTCGTTACAGAAGACGGCGCTGAAACCGACCTTGATTTAGGTCACTACGAGCGTTTCATTCGCAACAAAATGACACGTCGTAACAACTTCACCACTGGCCGTATTTACTCAGAAGTTCTGCGTAAAGAGCGCCGTGGCGACTATCTGGGCGCGACTGTTCAGGTTATTCCACACATCACGAACGCAATCAAAGAACGCATCCTTGAAGGTGGCGAAGGCTACGATGTCGTGCTGGTTGAAATCGGCGGTACTGTAGGCGATATCGAATCCCTGCCGTTCCTCGAAGCGATTCGTCAGATGGCGGTTGAAGTGGGTCGTGAGCACACTCTGTATATGCACCTGACTCTGGTGCCATACATGGCTGCTGCCGGTGAAGTGAAAACTAAACCGACTCAACACTCCGTAAAAGAACTGCTTTCTATCGGTATTCAGCCAGATGTGCTGATCTGCCGCTCTGACCGCGTTGTTCCGGCTAACGAACGTGCAAAAATTGCATTGTTCTGTAACGTCCCGGAGAAAGCGGTTATTTCTCTAAAAGATGTCGATTCCATCTATAAAATTCCAGGTCTGTTGAAATCACAGGGTCTGGACGATTATATTTGTAAACGATTCAGCTTGAACGTTCCTGAAGCTAACTTGTCCGAATGGGAACAAGTTATTTATGAAGAAGCGAATCCGACAAGCGAAGTCACAATTGGTATGGTCGGCAAGTACATTGAACTGCCAGATGCCTACAAATCTGTGATTGAAGCATTGAAACACGGTGGTTTGAAAAATCGTCTGACCGTTAACATCAAGCTGATTGACTCGCAGGATGTTGAAACTCGCGGTGCTGAAGAAGTGCTGAAGGGATTGGATGCTATCCTTATCCCTGGCGGTTTCGGTTACCGTGGTGTGGAAGGCAAAATCGCCACCGCGCGTTATGCTCGTGAGCAAAACATTCCATATCTGGGTATTTGCTTAGGTATGCAGGTTGCGCTGATTGAGTTCGCACGGAACGTTGCAGGTATGGCTAACGCCAACTCAACTGAATTTGTGCCAGACTGTAAATACCCGGTGGTCGCCTTAATCACCGAGTGGCGCGACGAAGAAGGTAACGTTGAAGTTCGTACTGAAAAGAGCGACTTAGGCGGCACCATGCGTCTTGGTGGCCAGCAGTGTCAGTTGACCGATGGTAGTCTGGTGCGCCAGATGTACGGTGAACCGACAATTACTGAGCGCCATCGCCATCGTTATGAAGTCAACAACATGTTGTTGAAGCAAATTGAAGCAGCAGGTCTGCGCGTTGCGGGCCGTTCCGGTGATGACCAACTGGTAGAAATCATCGAAGTGCCAAATCATCCGTGGTTTGTTGCTTGCCAGTTCCACCCGGAATTTACTTCTACTCCGCGTGATGGGCACCCACTGTTTGCAGGCTTTGTTAAAGCTGCCGGTGAGTTCCAGAAGCGTCAGGCGAAGTAAGAGATAGTTAGAACGACAACGCGCGAATGTTTCGCGCGTTGTTTGTCTGGAGTTTTAGTTTAACTTGTACTGAGGAAAATCTAATGTCCAAAATCGTTAAAGTCATCGGTCGTGAAATCATCGACTCCCGTGGTAACCCGACTGTTGAAGCTGAAGTTCATCTGGAAGGCGGTTTCGTAGGTATGGCTGCTGCACCATCAGGTGCTTCAACTGGTTCCCGCGAAGCGCTGGAACTGCGCGATGGCGACAAATCTCGCTTCCTGGGCAAAGGCGTTCTGAAAGCCGTTGCTGCAGTTAACGGCCCGATCGCTGCGGCTGTAATTGGTAAAGATGCGAAAGACCAGGCTAACATCGATAAGATCATGATCGACCTGGACGGTACCGAAAACAAATCCAACTTCGGCGCTAACGCAATCCTGGCTGTTTCTCTTGCTGCTGCTAAAGCTGCTGCTGCCTCTAAAGGCCTGCCGCTGTACGCACACATCGCTGAACTGAACGGCACCCCAGGCAAGTTCTCTATGCCTCTGCCAATGATGAACATCATCAACGGTGGCGAGCACGCTGATAACAACGTTGATATCCAAGAGTTCATGATTCAACCAGTTGGCGCGAAAACTCTGAAAGAAGCCATCCGTATGGGTTCTGAAGTTTTCCACACCCTGGCTAAAGTTCTGAAATCTAAAGGTATGGGTACTGCTGTTGGTGACGAAGGTGGCTATGCGCCAAACCTGGGTTCCAACGCTGAAGCACTGGCTGTAATCGCTGAAGCGGTTAAAGCTGCAGGCTACGAGCTGGGTAAAGACGTTACTCTGGCTATGGACTGTGCTGCTTCTGAATTCTACAAAGACGGTAAATACGTTCTGGCTGGCGAAGGCAACAAAGCTTTCACCTCTGAAGAATTCACCCACTTCCTGGAAGACCTGACCAAACAGTACCCAATCGTTTCTATCGAAGACGGTCTGGACGAGTCTGATTGGGATGGTTTCGCATACCAGACCAAAGTAATGGGCGACAAACTTCAGCTGGTTGGTGATGACCTGTTCGTTACTAACACCAAAATCCTGAAAAGAGGTATCGACAACGGTATCGCTAACTCCATTCTGATCAAATTCAACCAGATCGGTTCTCTGACCGAAACTCTGGCTGCGATCAAAATGGCGAAAGATGCTGGCTACACTGCAGTTATCTCTCACCGTTCAGGCGAAACTGAAGACGCTACCATCGCTGACCTGGCTGTTGGTACTGCTGCAGGCCAGATCAAAACTGGTTCTATGAGCCGTTCTGACCGTGTTGCTAAGTACAACCAGCTGATTCGTATCGAAGAAGCTCTGGCTGCTGCGGGCACACCAGCTCCGTTCAACGGTTTGAAAGAAGTTAAAGGTCAGTAATTCGTTACTGCTTTAAATTCTGATTAAAAAACCCGCTTCGGCGGGTTTTTTTGTGCGGATTTTTCGCCAAACCTGAGCCACTCTCGCATAAACCGGGAATGCAGTTTGCGGTTGCCAGTGCTCTCGACCAGGATTAGTGGGTTATTTCACTCACAGGTCAGGAGACCGCCATGAAAGCTGCAGTTGTTAACAAAGACCACTCTGTCGGCATCATAGATAAACCCGTTCGTGCCCTGAAACACGGCGAGGCATTACTGACAATGGAGTGTTGCGGTGTTTGCCACACCGATTTGCATGTGAAAAACGGAGACTTTGGTGATGTAACCGGCATTACGCTGGGTCATGAAGGGATCGGGGTGGTGAAGTCCATCGGCCCCGGCGTCACGTCGCTGAAAGTGGGAGATCGTGCGAGTGTTGCCTGGTTCTTCCGTGGATGCGGCAATTGCGAATATTGTAATACCGGTAACGAAACGCTGTGCCGTAGCGTAACGAATGCGGGATATACCGCTGACGGCGGTATGGCTGAAGAGTGCATTGTAGTTGCCGATTACGCAGTAAAAGTCCCTGACGGCCTCGAATCCGCCGCAGCCAGTAGCGTCACCTGCGCGGGCGTGACTACTTACAAAGCGGTGAAGGTTTCCCATGTTCAACCCGGTCAGTGGATTGCGATTTACGGCCTGGGTGGCCTTGGCAACCTCGCGCTGCAATATGCGAAGAACGTCTTTAATGCCAAAGTCATTGCCATTGATGTGAATGACGCGCAGCTCGATTTTGCTAAAGAGTGCGGAGCAGATTTAGTCATCAACTCGCGCAACGAAGATGCGGCCAAAGTTATTCAGGAGAAAGTGGGCGGTGCTCATGCGGCGGTCGTCACCGCTGTAGCAAAAGCAGCGTTCAATTCGGCGGTCGATGCGGTTCGAGCTGGTGCTCGTATCGTTGCGGTCGGCCTGCCATCTGAGTCCATGAGCCTGAATATTCCGCGACTGGTGCTTGATGGTATTGAAGTCGTCGGTTCTCTGGTGGGAACCCGCATGGATTTGACTGAAGCCTTCCAGTTTGCCGCCGAAGGTAAAGTTGTGCCAAAAGTGACGATGCGTCCGCTTGAAGATATCAATGCTATTTTCAAGGAAATGGAAGAGGGCAAAATCAAAGGCCGTATGGTTATTGATTTTAAAACTAAGAAATAAGCGTTGTCCTGGTTGGCCGGGGATTTCCCCCGGCCATGTAATTTTAAAGCGACTGAATTACCCGCTTAAGCAGACGAATTCTCGGCTCAATGCTGTCTATCTCCAGGTATTCTGACGCGCTGTGGAACCCCGCGCCAATCGGGCCGAAACCATCCAGTGAAGGGATGCCCAGCGCTGCGGTATGGTTAGCATCAGAACCGCCGCCAACAGATTTCCAGCGCACTTCGACTCCTTCAGCAACACCCGCTTGCTCGACAATTCGCATTAACTCTTCGGTATCAGCCGTCGGTGCCATCGCAGGTTTGTGCGCTTGTTGGTGAACGCTCGTTTTCACATCACGCTCAAATTCACGCTGGCCATAAGCCTGGATTGCAGCATGGACTCGCGCATATTCATCGTTGTCCTGGAAGCGGACATCAACAATCATCTCCGCATGATCCGGCACGATGTTTGCCCCCACACCACCTGAAATCACGCCGGTATTGATGGTCGTGCCTTTAGCCATATCTGCCAGTTCGCTGATTTCCAGCACCGCGCGTGCCAGCGCTTTGATCGCGGAGCGGCCCGCTTCCGGGTCGTTACCCGCATGCGCTGCCACACCTTTAAACGTTAACTTATAACCCGCGATGCCTTTACGCGCTTTAACCAGCGAACCGTCTGCCCTTGCGGCTTCACACACCAGCACACAGCGGCTGTGTTTTGCTAGTTCACCAATCCAGTGATGCGAATGCGCCGATCCTGTTTCTTCATCCGGGTTCATTGCCACGCCAATAGACAAACGCTCAAGCGTTGTTTTATCCATCTCACGTAATGCCCAGAGAATGTTCAGCAGGCCGCTTTTCATATCTGAAACGCCTGGACCGTAAGCACGATTGCCTTCGATGCTGAATGGGCGCTCGGCCACGGTTCCAACCGGGAAGACGGTGTCCATATGCCCGACCAGCAGCACATCATAATGTTCAGCGTCTGGCTTATTGGTGGCAAATAAACCCGGGCCAACTTTTTCGCCGAGAGCGATTCGGTCGCAATGCCAGTTTTCGTTGTGATACCACTGTTGAATGATGCGGCTGACTTCCTCAACGCCATCAATCGTTGCCGTTCCACAGTCGATATTGACCAGTTTTTTCAGTTCTTGAAGGTACTGTTTCAAATCCATGTCTTACTCCAGAATCATCAGTCGCATAATTAACATGGCGCCAAATGCGTTCAGCACCGAAATTGCGATCATTAAGGGAATACGTTTTGCCGGAATGCCAACCACGCCAAGGATGCGGCCAGCATATTGCACTTGAGAGCCCATCAGATAAATGGCAGGGGCGAGAATGGCAAGATGAGCACCGGTGAGAATGCCTTTTTCAAACAAAGTGATAGCAACACCGATTGCGCCACCCATCGACATCCAGCCACCGATGAGAACCGCAGCCGCTTCGCCAGGCAGGCCAAAAACTTTCATCAACGGGCCAAATATCCAGGCCAGGCCGTTCAGTGCACCAGTGATTTGTAGAGCGTAAATAATAATGAATGCCATCAGCACGTTAGGAAGGGTGCTGGTGGTCGCGATATTCCAGCCTTTGCGGGCACCCGCGACGAACACATCGGTGATCATCGTCTTAGCGGTATCAGCCATGTTGCACCTCCACACTCTGTTTGCGCTCTGTGACGTTAAGAATCAGGCGCATCACATTCGCCCCAACGATTTTCATGATGAACATCACCGCGACGCACAGGCCGATGGATGCTGGAACAGCACTCGTTCCGTCAATGGCAATCAGCGTAAACAGCACGGCACCGGAGGAGAAAAAGTTGGTTATCATGGCGCCCGCAGAAAACTGGAACATAGTGAAGATCGTTTTTTCTTTGTCGGTTATCTGCCCTTCATCGGCTAACACGCGAGTGAGCGAGGCGCCTACATCGGTACTTTGCAGACTGCCAATCAGCGCAAGGCCGGTGGAACCTGGAATACCGAGAAGTGGGCGTAACAGAGGTGTCAGCAATTTACGAGCAGCATTCAGTGCACCGTAATGCTCAAGTACGTTTATCATCCCCAGCGCAAACATCACCGCTGGAATCAGGCCAAAGGCGAACAGGAAACCGTCCATTGCGCCATGCCCACCCTTACCGCGAAAAGCACTTTTGGCCGCGTCGACCGCGTCTCCCGAAAGATTGACATCGGTGACGACTTTGCCAAACGCACCGTTTAGTGTGGTGAAGTCGAAGACTCCGTACCACTCCTTGCCACCCAACAGCCCAGAAAAGAACACCATTGCGAACAGCAACGCAATATAGGCGCCGGGCCCCACGCGTTGGTCACCTGAATGAACCGAACTTTCCATATATCATTTCCTTATGTCATTGATGGGGTCAATACGCAGGCGATGCTAAGTGTGTTGCGGGCAGCGGAATATGACAGGGATCAAGCCGTCAGGCATAGAGAGAAGAGAAGGGTAATTGTTGTGATGACAAGCACAATAACCTTGTTGGTTGACAGGTTATTGAGTCGACTTAGGGACTTATTTCAGAACAAATGCCGCAGCAGCCGCGTTGCGCATGACCTCAACCGTGACTTCTGCGATAATTACTCTTTACACCTATTTCTGAGAAGACTATGCAGTATCCGATTAACGAGATGTTCCAGACCCTGCAAGGGGAGGGCTATTTTACTGGTGTGCCCGCCATTTTTATTCGCCTGCAAGGCTGCCCGGTGGGTTGCGCGTGGTGCGATACCAAACACACCTGGGATAAACTCGCGGATCGTGAAGTCTCTCTGTTTAGCATTCTGGCTAAAACCAAAGAAAGCGATAAATGGGGCAGCGCAACTGCGGAAGATCTGTTGGCTATTTTCCAGCGTCAGGATTACACCGCACGCCACGTGGTGATTACCGGTGGCGAACCGTGCATTCACGATCTCACGCCGCTGACCTCACTGTTTGAACACCACGGTTATAGTTGCCAGATAGAAACCAGCGGCACGCACGAAGTGCGTTGTACTGCGGGAACCTGGGTTACGGTCTCTCCGAAAGTGAATATGCGTGGCGGTTACGATGTGCTTTCTCAGGCGCTAGAACGCGCGGACGAAATCAAGCATCCGGTTGGGCGCATGCGCGATATTGAAGCGCTGGATGAATTGCTGGCAACGCTGGTGGATGACAAAAAACGGGTGATTGCGCTTCAGCCTATCAGCCAGAAAGAAGACGCCACGCGTCTGTGCATTGAAACATGTATTGCCCGCAACTGGCGGCTTTCGATGCAAACGCACAAGTATTTGAATATTGCGTAGAAATTGGTGGATGACGCTTGCGCTTATCCACCCTATAAATACTAAAAAGGCACCCTTCGGTGCCTTTCTTTTAACCTTTATACACGCACCCGGCGGTACAGGTTTCTTTCACCATCACCGCGCTTAACAGCGGTACGATTGGCTTCATCTCATCCCAAATCCATTTCGCCAGCACTTCGCTGGTCGGATTCTCAAGACCGGGAATATCATTCAGATAGTAATGATCCAGACGATCATAAGTCGGTTTAAACGCCGCTTTCAGTTCTGAAAAATCCATAATCCAGCCGGTATAAGGATCAACCTCGCCGGTGATTTCCAGACGCACCATAAAAGAATGGCCGTGCAGGCGACCGCATTTGTGGCCTTCCGGCACATGCGGCAGGTGGTGAGCGGCTTCGAAGGTAAAATCTTTAAACAGGGTGGTGGTCATTATTACTTTCTCTGTAGGGCGAAAAACCGCCGCATAGTACCGGAATCCACTATTTTGCGCATTAATTTAAATCATGCCCCAGGCGTAAATCCCTGTATGTCTGCTTCTTTTCTATTTTATCTTTTATTTTTCATGGGGTTAGATAACCACTTTTAACGTTATGAATTACCCATAAAAGCGGTTAGTCATTTTGGTTATTTGTTATTTCTATCCCTTCTTTAATTGTTACTATCGCTCTGGTTAACCTTACCTTATTGCCGTTTATTCTTGAAAACGGACCTTTGCTACTGGAACCCAATACGCATGACGACTCAGGCCCCACCGACCGCTTTGCTGCCGCTGACACCGGAGCAACTGGCACGCCTCCAGGCGGCGACAACCGATTTTTCGCAGACTCAACTGGCCTGGTTATCGGGCTATTTCTGGGGAATGATTAATCAACAACCGGGTGCTGTTACCACCGCTCAGGCACCTGCGGCGCAAATTCCGGTGATTACGTTGATTTCTGCATCCCAAACCGGTAACGCACGTCGCGTGAGCGAACAATTACGCGACGATTTGCTGGCAGCAAAACTGAACGTCAATCTGGTTAACGCGGGCGACTACAAATTCAAACAAATTGCCCAGGAAAAACTGCTGATTGTTGTTACCTCAACCCAGGGTGAAGGTGAGCCGCCTGAAGAAGCGGTGGCGTTGCATAAATTCCTGTTCTCGAAAAAAGCACCAAAACTCCCGGATACGGCATTTGCCGTCTTTAGTCTGGGTGACACCTCTTATGAATTCTTCTGCCAGTCCGGTAAAGACTTTGATACCAAACTGGCGGAACTGGGCGGCGAACGCCTGCTTGACCGTGTCGATACCGATGTCGAATTCCAGCCAGCAGCCGCGCAGTGGCGGGCAAAAATTGTTGAAGTGCTGAAATCCCGTGTCCCGGCGGAAACTCCGGCGCAAGCAGCAGTGACAGCAACGGGCGTGGTCAACGAAGTTTTCTCAAGCCCTTACACTAAAGAAGCGCCACTGGCTGCATCGCTTACGGTTAACCAGAAAATCACCGGCCGCGATTCTGAAAAAGACGTGCGCCATTTCGAAATTGATTTGGGTGATTCCGGTCTGCGTTACCAGCCGGGCGATGCGCTGGGTGTCTGGTATCAAAACGATCCAGCCCTGGTGAAAGAGCTGGTCGAACTGTTATGGCTCAAAGGCGATGAAAGCGTCACCATCGATGGCAAAACGCTGCCGCTGAGTGAAGCGCTGGAATGGCATTTCGAGTTGACGATTAACACCGTCAATATCGTTGAGAAATATGCGCAGGTTACGCGCAATGCCGCATTGCTGGATTTGGTTGGCGATAAAACCAAGCTGCAACACTTTGCTCAGAACACGCCAATCGCGGATATGGTGCGTTACGCTCCGGCTGAATTAACCGCCGAGCAACTGATTGATTTATTGCGCCCGCTGACGCCGCGTCTGTACTCCATTGCTTCTTCTCAGGCAGAAGCGGAAAGCGAAGTGCACATTACGGTTGGCGTGGTGCGTTATGACATCGAAGGCCGTGCGCGCACTGGTGGTGCTTCTGGCTTCCTGGCTGACCGACTGGAAGAAGACGGTGAAGTGCGTGTGTTCATCGAACATAACGACAACTTCCGCCTGCCAGCCAACCCGGAAACCCCGGTGATTATGATTGGCCCAGGCACCGGTATCGCACCGTTCCGCGCCTTCATGCAGCAGCGTGAAAACGACGGGGCAAGCGGTAAGAACTGGCTGTTCTTCGGCAACCCGCACTTTACTGATGATTTCCTGTATCAGGTTGAATGGCAGCGCTACGTCAAAGACGGCCTGCTAACCAATATCAGTCTCGCCTGGTCGCGCGACCAGGAACATAAAATATACGTACAAGATAAACTGCGCGAAAAAGGCGCGGAACTGTGGAACTGGATTAACGAAGGTGCCCACATTTACGTCTGCGGCGATGCAAATCGCATGGCAAAAGACGTGGAGCTTGCATTACTGGAAGTGGTAGCCGAGTTCGGTGGCATGGACCTCGAAACGGCAGATGAATTTTTAAGTGAGCTGCGCGTTGAGCGCCGTTATCAGCGAGATGTCTACTAATGAGCGAAAAACACCCAGGACCATTAGTGGTCGAAGGCAAATTGAGCGATGCCGAGCGCCTGAAACGCGAAAGCAATTACCTGCGCGGCACCATTAAAGAAGATTTGCAGGACGGGCTGACCGGCGGCTTCAGAGGCGACAACTTCCTGCTCATTCGCTTCCACGGTATGTATCAGCAAGATGACCGCGATATTCGTGCAGAACGTGCGGAGCAAAAGCTTGAGCCACGCCACGCCATGATGCTGCGCTGCCGTCTGCCGGGCGGGATTATTACCACCGAACAGTGGCGTGCGATTGATAAATTTGCCGAAGATAAAACCATTTACGGCAGCATTCGTCTGACCAACCGTCAGACTTTCCAGTTTCACGGCATTCTGAAAAAGAACGTGAAACCGGCTCACGAAATGCTGCATGAAGTCGGGCTGGACGCGCTGGCTACCGCCAACGACGTCAACCGTAACGTGCTCTGTACGTCTAACCCGGTGGAGTCTGAACTGCACCAGGAAGCGTACGAATGGGCGAAAAAACTCTCTGAGCATTTGCTGCCACGCACTCGTGCTTACGCTGAGATCTGGTGGGATCAAGAGAAAGTCGCGACCACTGACGAAGAGCCGATCCTCGGTGAAACGTACCTGCCGCGTAAGTTCAAAACCACGGTCGTGGTGCCGCCGCAGAACGATGTCGATCTTCATGCCAACGACATGAACTTCATCGCGATCGCCAAAGACGGCAAACTGGTGGGCTTCAACCTGCTGGTGGGCGGTGGCTTGTCAATTGAACACGGTAATAAAGCGACTTATGCACGTACTGCGAGCGAGTTTGGTTACATTCCGCTTGAGCACACGCTGGCCGTTGCCGAAGCCGTTGTCACTACACAACGCGACTGGGGCAACCGTACCGACCGTAAAAATGCCAAAACCAAATACACTCTTGAACGCGTCGGCGTTGACGTGTTTAAAGCCGAAGTTGAACGTCGCGCAGGCATTACGTTCGAGCCGATTCGCCCGTATGAATTTACCGGGCGTGGCGATCGTATTGGCTGGGTAAAAGGTATCGACGACAAATGGCACCTGACGCTGTTTATCGAAAATGGCCGCATCCTGGATTATCCGGGTCGCCCATTGAAAACCGGCTTGATGGAGATCGCGAAGATCCACAAAGGCGATTTCCGCCTGACCGCCAACCAGAACCTGATCGTGGCGGGCGTTCCGGCAAGCGAGAAAGCGGCAATCGAGAAAATTGCCAAAGAAAGTGGCCTGATGAACGCGGTGAAACCACAGCGTGAAAACTCGATGGCCTGCGTATCCTTCCCGACTTGTCCGCTGGCGATGGCAGAAGCTGAACGCTTCCTGCCGCAGTTTGTGACTAAAGTAGAAGAAGTGCTGGAGAAACACCACGTGCCGGATGAACACATCGTCACGCGTGTTACCGGCTGCCCGAACGGCTGTGGCCGCGCGTTACTGGCTGAAATCGGCCTGGTAGGGAAAGCGCCAGGGCGTTACAACCTGCATATCGGTGGCAACCGTATCGGCACACGTATCCCGCGCATGTACCGCGAAAATATCACCGAACCGGAAATTCTGGCCTCTATTGATGAACTGGTGGGGCGCTGGTCGAAAGAGCGCGAAGCTGACGAAGGCTTTGGCGATTTCACCATCCGTGCGGGGATTATTCGCCCGGTGTTAGATCCGGCTCGGGACTTGTGGGACTAGCCATTTTAATGTCGGATGACGCTCATGCTTATCCGACCGACGAAAGGCTCTTGTAGGGTGGATAAGCCGCAGGCGCCATCCACCATGATTCAAGCAACAAGCGAGGAACTTATGGCCGCACTCGATTTAAAAGCGCTGAATGAATTGCCAAAAGTTGAGCGTGTGATGGCGCTGGCCGAGGTCAACAGCCAGCTAGAAAAACTCACGGCGCAGCAGCGTGTTACCTGGTCGCTGGAGAATCTGCCGGGCGAGTTTGTGCTCTCCTCTAGCTTTGGTATTCAGGCGGCGGTGAGTCTGCATCTGGTCACTCAGCAGTTTCCGGATATTCCGGTTATCCTCACCGATACCGGCTATCTGTTCCCGGAAACTTACCAGTTTATTGATGAGCTGACCGACAAGCTGAAGCTGAACCTGAAAGTCTACAGCGCGAAGGAAAGTGCGGCGTGGCAAGAAGCGCGTTACGGCAAATTGTGGGAGCAGGGCGTTGAAGGCATTGAGAAATACAATGACATCAACAAAGTGGAGCCGATGAACCGTGCGCTGCGTGAGCTAAACGGGCAAACCTGGTTTGCTGGCCTGCGCCGCGAGCAATCGGGCAGTCGTGCAAACTTACCGGTGCTGGCGATTCAACGCGAAGTATTTAAAATTCTGCCGATTATCGACTGGGATAACCGCCAGGTTTACCAGTACCTCACCGCCAACGGTTTGAAATATCACCCGTTGTGGGATCAAGGCTATCTTTCAGTAGGCGACACCCACACTACGCGGAAATGGGAAGAAGGTATGGCAGAAGAGGAAACTCGCTTCTTCGGTCTGAAACGTGAGTGCGGCTTGCACGAGTAACCCACCGAAAGCACAATAATCCAGAAGCCCTTCGCATAATGCAGAAGGGCTTTTTTATGATCAGAGCACATTATTATTTTTATTAGTCATACTAATAGATTCAGGACACTTCACTAATCCCCTCGCAACGACAAATTCAGCATTCTTACTGGTTCAAATATCAGCCATAACAATCAATATGTTAGTGAAGTCCACTTCAGATTTATTCATAAATAGCGCTAATATTTACCATCTGGCAACAAATAACCACTCATTTGGTAACTTAAAAACTACGACATTGTTCACACAATAGTCAGTTTATAAATACTATAGTACGACAAATAGAGCGATTTATTCCCCTGCCTTTTCTCAACCCTACGAGAGTTGCTATGAAGATCGAACGTATAAAAGTGCTGGTGAGTCGGCCTGGACGAAATTTTGTTACGGTAAAAATTGAAACGGACGAAGGGATTTATGGTGTGGGTGATGCCACATTGAATGGCAGGGAAATGGCCGTCGCAGCGTATCTGGAAGAGCATATTGCTCCGTGTCTTATCGGCAAAGATCCGCGCAATATTGAAGATATCTGGCAGTACCTTTATCGCGGGGCGTACTGGCGCAAGGGGCCTGTGACGATGACGGCGATCGGCGCAGTCGATATGGCGTTGTGGGATATTCTGGGCAAACACGCGGGGCTGCCGGTCTGGCAACTGCTGGGTGGGAAAAGCCGCCAGGGTGTGACGGTGTATGTTCATGCCAACGGCGAAAGCATCGATGAAGTGCTGGATAACACAGCGAATTTTATTGAACAAGGCTATAAAGCTATTCGTCTGCAATGCGCCATTCCTTCCACTAAAGGCACTTATGGCACGCTGGAAGGGAAGAAAAATTACTACGAGTTGCAGGGTAATCGCCCGTTACCGCCGGAGCAGCCGTGGTCTACGCGCAAATATATGAATTTTATACCCGAGTTGTTTAAAGCAGCTCGCGAGCGTTTCGGCTATGGCATTGATCTGTTGCATGACGTTCATAGCCGTCTGACGCCAATAGAAGCGGCGCGCCTCGGGAAACTGCTCGAGCCATATGACTTACTGTTTTTAGAAGATACCGTCACGGCAGAAAACCCGGCGGGCTATCAAATTATTCGCCAGCACACCACGACGCCGCTGGCAGTGGGTGAAATATTTAATACTATCTGGGATGCAAAAGAGTTAATCGAAACGCAATCGATAGATTATATCCGCACCGCAGTTTCTCATGGTGGCGGAATAACACCGATGCGTAAACTCAGTGCTTTTGCTGACCTTTATCACGTGCGCATGGCACCGCACGGTGCACCGGATTTATCACCTATATCCACAATGGCTCATTTGCACCTTAATAGTTGGGCACCTAATTTTGGTATCCAGGAATTTGTTGGTTTTGGCACTCCAGAATTAAACAGCATCTTTAAATACGAACTGCCCCTCAAGGATGGAATGCTATTAGTTTCTGATAAACCAGGTTTGGGAATAGATATAGATGAAGCCGCCATGGGGAATTACCCCTATGTCAGATCTTATCTTCCTGTTAGCCGCCTCGAAGACGGAACGCTCTGGAACTGGTAATTCTCTGACCTAAGGGTACGATTATGATCTATGATACCGCTGTAATCTGTGGTTATTTCATCTTAATGGTGTTGATCAGTTTTATATTTAAAAAAATGGCCAGTAAATCCTCCAGTGATTATTTCCGTGGAGGCGGTCGCATGTTGTGGTGGATGGTGGGGGCGACGGCGTTTATGACGCAGTTTAGCGCCTGGACATTTACCGGAGCCGCCGGGAAAGCGTTTAGTGATGGCTTTATGGTGGCAGCCATATTCCTTGGAAATACCATCGCATACGGAATTTCCTGGCTATGGTTTGCTAAACGTTTCCGCCAGGTGCGCGTTGATACGGCTACTGAAGTGATTCGTCATCGCTTTGGTTCGCAGAATGAACACTTCTTCACATGGGTGATCATCCCACTGAGTATTCTGAGCGGCGCGGTAATGATGAACGCGCTGGCGATATTTGTTAGCACCGTTTTTAACTGGGATCTTTCGGTCACGATTTGGGTAACCGGTATTGTGGTATTAATGATCTCATTATTAAGCGGAGCCTGGGGCGTTGTTGCTTCTGACTTTGTGCAAACATTAATTGTTGCGGTTATTTCTGTTGCCTGTGCCATTGTCGCATTGGTTAATGTTGGTGGGCCGGTAAATATGGTCACTCACTTCCCTTCGGGCTTTATTATGGGGCCGAATATGAACTATGGAGTGGTGATATTAGGCTCGGTTATCTTCTTTATTGTAAAACAGCTTCAGAATATAAATAACATGCAGGACTCTTACCGTTTCCTGAATGCCAAAGACTCAAAGAATGCCCAAAAGGCGGCTTTCTTTGCCATGATATTAATGGCCGTGGGGACGCTGATTTGGTTTATTCCGCCGTGGGTTTCTGCAAGCCTTTATCCAGATGCCACTGCGCAATATGCCGCACTCGGCAACAAAGCCTCGGACACTATTTATTTGAGCTTTGTTGAACGAGCGATGCCTGCGGGAACCGTTGGTTTGCTGGTCGCGGGTTTATTTGCCGCAACCATGTCAACCATGGACCCGGCTTTGAACCGTAACAGCGGTATTTTCGTGCGCAGCTTCTGGGTGCCGGTGGTTTGCCGTAATAAAAAGATCAGTGACCGTGCGGAGCTGTTTGCCGGGAAAATGTTCTGTATTGTGAATGGCTTGCTGGTGATTATTGTTTCGCTGTTCTTCAGTCATCTTGAAGGCATGAGTTTGTTTGACCTGATGATGTCGGTTTCAACACTTGCTCAGGCTCCGCTGCTGGTGCCGCTGTTCTTCGGCATGTTTATCAAGCGCACGCCGAGCTGGGCGGCGTGGGGAACGGTGGTATTCGGTATCTTCGTATCGTGGCTGTGTATGGATGTACTGACCTCGAAAGCGCTCGGCCAGTTGCTGGGAATTGAGTTTACCAAACGCGAACTGAGCGAAATCAACGTCATCATTAACATCGTTGCGCATTTGGTGCTCACAGGAGGGTTCTTTATCTGCACCAAATTGTTCTATCGTGAAACGTCATATTCCGCGAAAGAGCAGCAGCAGATTGAAACCTTCTTCAAGAACATCGAAACCGAAGTGGTGGAAGACTCTCAGCAGAGTGAGTTTGATCGCCTGCAACGTGAAAAGATCGGCTTTATCACGATGTTGATGAGCGGCGGTATGGTGCTGATGGTGTTGATTCCAAACCCGTTGTGGGGACGATTGCTGTTCCTGGGTTGTGCGGCGGCGATATTCCTCGTGGGGTATTTGCTGCGCCTGAGTTGCCGGGTTGTGCAGGAATCCCCGCAACAAGCGAAACATACGCTCTGACTCGCAAAAGCGCCTTTTACCGGGCGCTTTTCTTTTGCATAGCCCGGATGGGTTGGTAGTATTTGTAATACTAAATGACAAATAGAGGTGATCCGATGTTTTCTGATTTACGGAATAAACGTGTATTAGTGACTGGCGCTTCGGCAGGCGTGGGTTTGGCTGCGGCAGAGGCATTTTTACGCTGCGGCGCAAAAGTGGGTATTAATGGCCGCCGTTCAGCGCAGGAGATGGAACCGCAGCTTGCCAGGCTTCGCACTTTAGGTGGCGAAGTTTGCTATTTCCCGGCGGACTTATCCCAGTCAGGTGCCTGTCAGCAACTGGTTAGCGCTTTTGTCGAACAATTTGGTGGCCTCGATGTGCTTATCAATAACGCCGGGGGTTTAGGCGGGCGCGCAGGCCTTGAGAGCATCGACGATGAATTCTATGACCGCATCATGGACTTGAACGCGCGCTCGGCATTAATGATGACCAAATATGCGATTCCCCACCTGCGCGAATCGGCAAAAATCAGCGGTGAAACCGCCTCGGTCATCAGCACCGGTTCGATTGCAGGGCGCGAAGGCGGCGGCATTGGTGCAGGAATTTACGCAGCGTCAAAAGCCTGGTTGCACGATATTCATCGCAACTGGGTGAAAGAGTTCACCAAAGATCATATCCGCTTCAATATTGTCTCGCCGGGCACCATTGATACCGCGTTCCATGAGGATAAACCGCAGGAGTTGCGTGACAAGATTGCCGGGTCGATTGCGATGGGGCGCTTTGGGCGCAGTGAAGAGGTGGCTCCGAGCTTCCTGTTCTTTGCATCTCATAAAATGAGCGGCTACATTACCGGCCAGATTTTAGATGTAAATGGCGGCCAGATGGCCCCTTAAAGGTATCCGCCATACTTCGGGTTGTAGCGGTACTGGCTGCAACTCGAATTATTTTGGCTACACGGTTTAGTGATACACTCATTTCCTTCCCTTTTTCAGGTATGACAAAAGCATGCAATTCACAACCATTGCTACTACGCAACGCGGTCTGGATGGACTTATTGCCAGCGACATCGCCCGCAAGATTCTTTCCGGGCAACTTTTGCCGGGGGATATTTTGCCCAGCGAAGTGGAGCTTTGCGAGCAGCTCGGTGTGAGCCGCACGGCATTGCGTGAGGCGCTCAAACTAGTGTCATCGAAAGGGATGCTTGAGTCTCGCCCGAAAGTGGGAACTCGTGTTCGTCCGCGTAATAACTGGAACATCCTGGATGTTCAGTTGCTCGAATGGATGAACGGCATGGAAGGCACGCTGGAGATGTATCACCAGTTTCTCGAGTTCCGCCGCGTTATTGAGCCGCATGCGACACGCCTTGCCGCTTTGAATGCCACCAGCGAGCAGCGTATTGAGCTTTCTCGAGTACATGAAGAAATGTGCGCCGTGGCGAAGGACTTCGATCCCGATCGTTGGGTCGATGTGGACACGCGCTTCCACCGTGCGATTTTCCTGGCGTCCGGAAACTGCTTTTATGCCCCGTTTGGTAATGTGCTAACCACCGTGTTTAAGTGGTTTATTAGCCATTCGTCAAAAGAGGGCGGCATGTGTCTGGAAGACCATCACCGCATCTATCGCGCGATTATGATTGGCGACGGTGACGCCGCCTTTGAAGCCTCTTTAGCGTTGATGATGGCAAGTAAACATCGCTTATAAAGGCTGCACCGAGAACTGCCCACATCCTGGGCGGTTATCAACGCAGATTTCCAGCGCTTCACCTTCCACAAAATAAACCGCCACTTTAGTCTGGGCGGCAATCTCGTGCTCCAGCACTTCAATACGTTTTACCTGCCCGCGCGCATTGCGCGAGGTTTCGCTGGCTTCATCAAAATAGCCGTGGCTTTCAATGGCGGTGGCAAATAGCATGTTGTCGCCATGAGTACGCCACAACCACGCTGGTTCAACACGTAAATTAAACTGCGGATCGCCAGCACCGGTCTGAGCAATAATCAGCTCGCCGCCCTGGGGTAACGCGCCCGTTGCGCTGTAAAAAGACTCGCCATCAAGCCAGGTCAGTTGCCCATTTTCACCTGCCGGAATCACTCCGCGAGCGCAATCCCATAAATGCTGATAGCCGTGTTGCTCGCCTAATGGCTGCCATTTTGTAGCGTAATTCAGTGGCATAGAGGTGTTGATCAGCTGCCCGCGCCCGTGCAGGCAATAATCATACTGATGGTTATCGCTGCTGCTTAGACTGAATAGGTCGAGCACCAATGGTTTTTCGCACTGCGGCACATTGAGTAATAACACCGTGCGCTGCTGACTGACGCCGGGCCAGCCGTCGTCATAGCGCGCACTCATCCCCTGGCCATGCGGGTTATCGGTATTAAAGAAGTGCGTTTCGCCATGGTGCAAGGCGGCCTGGTTTTTATCGAAATTATGCTGGCAGCCTTCATCAACCACCACCGTGTTGTGGGCCACGGTTTGTTTGCAGTAGCTGTTGTTTTCGGGAATGTAGCGCCCGCCAAATTTCGGTTCGATATTGACCCAGCGACCGAAACCGTAATCACGTAAAAACTCGCGACCTCGATTAAACAGGCTCAGGTGCAAGCCGTCGAAATGGCCGTGGTTTAACGCCGAATGCATTCCGGCAATATTGCCGTGACCGCCCCAGTACAGCTGCGCCATATTGTCATCTTGCTGATTATCTCGCACACGCAACACGCCGATGGCTCCACGCTCACCGTGCTTGCCATCACGAACTAACTGGCTTGGCCAGGGTGACGGCTGGGCTGGCGAGTTTTCCAGGTGCTCGCAAAGCGATAAAGCCCCAAGCCCCGGCCAAACGCAGGATTGCCAACGGGCCAACTCAGCCAGACGGGCATCCTCCCCATAATGCTGCCAGCACAAGCTGACGGCGATAACGGCTCCTTCATCGCGCAAGTCCATGGCTTTTGAGGCGTCATTTAAAGCCGGTAGCGTACCGTCGGGGAAGGCCAGCGCAAACAAGGTGTAGCAAGCGCGCTGAATAATACGCTGGTTATATTCCCAGATATTCAGTTCCGGCTGGCGACGAGAGATGGCTTCGGCGAGCAGGAGGAGAGGGCGCAGAGCAAAGCGCTGGTAATAAAGTCCTTCTATATAGTAACCGTCGCATGAAAAGAGTTGGTTAAGCTGCGCGAAGAAACCCCCAGTTTCGCTATCTCGCGCCAGGCCATACAGCGAATCCAGCACCCATTCGTCATCACCTAGCACATACCCGCAAATCGCGACGGCCGCGACCGACCACATCCCATGGTTATGCACAATATCGAAGGTTGCAGCATGAGTATGTGTGGCGTCGTGCGCCATCAAACGTAGCAAATTGCTTTCAATATGTTGGATTTGCTCTGGGGTCGATTCAGTTTTTACACAGTGCCAGGCTTCAGCGGCATACAGCAAAAACATATGTTCGTTAAGTGTCTGGTGGAATAAACGCCCCGGCGGATTGGTGTCGTGGCTGATGGCATCACCCAACTGCGGGTAGCGATCGGCATAGACGCAGAGAATCTGAATCACCCGTTCTTTGTAACGCGCATCCTGAGTAATGAGCCACAAACGCCCCGCCAGATTCATCATCTGGTAATTCAGTTTGTGCTGAGTGTGTTCCGGCCCGCCACCTTCCCCATGCCCGGGAACCGACAGCGGCGCATTCAGCCATTGTTCAACTTGCTGTTGCTGGAGACGCAGGGTTTCACCCAGCAGAGTATTACGCGTCAAATGGGCGCGTAGCGCTGCGGCATCGTCGTTATCAATAAATAGCGGGGACCAGGTGGACATAGCCTTCTCTCTGACACTTATTAGTATGACTATTTAAGTTTCGGATACCGGGTTATGTCCAGAATGAAAGGCGAAATGAGTCGGGCGGGTCACAAAATTGTGTTTTTATTAGTCATACTAAATGGCCGGGGTTCGTGGCTCCGGCCCTTTTAAATTTGCAGGGTTATTGCTTCGCTTTCGCCAACTCTTTTACCAGCGGCAACAGCACGCGTACCACATCATGACTGCGTTTTTCGATACGATGCGGGAGCCATTTATCCAGGTACTGTTGGTTATCAATCAGGGCGTTATGCCAACTGGTTCCATCCGGGAAGGCTTTGCTCTTCGGGCGTTGCTGATAACCATCTTTTTTGCCCAGCGACCAGTTCGTTGCTTCAACATAAAGCACCGGAATTCCAGCCTCGTCAAAGACGTTGGTATCGCTGCAACAGCCGGTGCCTTTTGGATAAGCAGCATTCAGCCCCGGATTCGTAGTGGCCTGAACGCCAAACTTATGTGCCAGTTTTAACGCCCGATCGCGCGTTAATTTGCTGACCGCAGTCGGCGTTGATTTCCCGCTATTGAAGTAGAGTTTGTCGCCGACAATTAAGTTATCGAGATTGATCACCAGCAGCGTGTTTTTCTTCTCACGGGCCGTCATGCGTTTGAGTATATCTTCCGCGCCCAGCGTGCCAATTTCTTCACCGCTGGTGGCGATAAAACGAATGCCATAACGGGTTGGGATCTCTTTCATGCGGGCAGCAAGTTCGAGCATCACACCTAAACCAGACGCGTTGTCATCCACACCTTGAAGTGTTAATCCGCCAAGATTGTTATTCACATCGTTATCGCTGAGCGGAGAATAGGTATCGAGATGCGCCATAATGATGATTTGCTGCGGATCAACACCCTCGCGGGCAGCAATGACCGAACTGGCGCTCACGTTATGCCAACTCTGATGACCGTCTTTGGTGGTGTAAAGATAGCGGGTATTAAAGCGGCGAATATCGCTTTGGTAGCCAAGCTGGCTAAATTGCTGCTTGAGGTAATCCGCCGCTAACATTTCCGAAGGACTGCCCGTCATGCGCCCTGGGAATACCGTCGCAATGTGGCGTGTTTGTTGACTGGCCATTTCGCCAATTGGCGAGTGACTTGCTAATGCTGGCAAAGTACAGCAAATGCTTAGCGCCAGGCTGGTCAGCGAGTGGCGCAATGCGGAAAACATAGTGGGTCCCTTTCAAAGAGAAAAATTTTTGCCCGCGTAGTATGAAACTGTGATGGGCGTTACACAATTTCAATTGCTCTGAAAGCCGCATTATCTCGTGGGTAAAGCACATTTTGTGATTTGCATTTCCACGGCGTTATTCCTTTGTGGAACTACTCATTCCAATTCGTAATTTCATAACAAATAAACCTCAGCCGTATAGTCCCCTAATGAATTTTTAAACGGTGGGCCATGACCCTCCGTACTAAACCTCGGTTAAGGGAAGGTTATGGACCAGAAACGACTTACTCACTTACGGCAACTGGAGGCGGAAAGCATCCATATCATCCGTGAGGTCGCCGCCGAATTTGCTAATCCGGTGATGATGTATTCCATCGGCAAAGACTCCTCGGTGATGTTGCATTTGGCCCGTAAAGCCTTCTACCCAGGCACGCTTCCATTCCCGCTGCTGCATGTTGATACCGGCTGGAAATTCCGCGAGATGTACGATTTCCGTGACCGCACCGCGAAGAACTACGGTTTTGAGCTGCTGGTGCATAAAAATCCGGAAGGCGTGGCGATGGGGATTAACCCGTTCGTGCACGGTAGCGCTAAACATACCGACATCATGAAAACCGAAGGGCTGAAACAGGCGCTGAGTAAGTACGGGTTTGATGCCGCCTTTGGCGGCGCGCGTCGTGATGAAGAGAAATCTCGTGCGAAAGAACGTATCTATTCTTTCCGTGACCGTTTCCACCGCTGGGATCCTAAAAACCAGCGTCCTGAACTATGGCACAACTACAACGGCCAGATTAACAAAGGCGAGAGCATTCGCGTGTTCCCACTTTCTAACTGGACCGAGCTGGATATCTGGCAGTACATCTTCCTGGAAAATATCGAAATCGTTCCGCTGTATCTGGCCGCACCGCGCCCTGTGCTTGAGCGTGATGGCATGCTGTTGATGGTGGATGATGACCGCATCGATTTACAACCTGGCGAAGTGATTGAGCAGAAAATGGTGCGCTTCCGTACCCTGGGCTGCTGGCCGCTGACCGGTGCCGTTGAGTCCGAAGCGCAGACGCTGCCGGAAATCATCGAAGAGATGCTGGTTTCGACCACCAGTGAACGTCAAGGGCGGGCAATTGACCGCGACCAGGCAGGCTCCATGGAGCTTAAAAAACGCCAGGGTTATTTCTAAGGAGCCGCCAGATGAACACCACTATTGCACAACAAATTGCGGATGAAGGCGGCGTTGAAGCCTATCTGCACGCGCAACAACATAAAAGCCTGCTGCGTTTCCTGACCTGCGGCAGCGTCGATGACGGCAAAAGTACCCTGATTGGCCGCCTGCTGCATGACACTCGCCAGATTTATGAAGATCAACTTTCTTCCCTGCATACCGACAGCAAACGTCACGGTACGCAGGGTGAAAAACTGGATCTGGCCTTGTTGGTGGATGGTCTGCAAGCCGAGCGCGAGCAGGGCATTACTATCGACGTGGCATACCGTTATTTCTCGACGGAAAAACGTAAGTTTATTATTGCCGATACGCCGGGGCATGAGCAGTACACCCGTAATATGGCGACCGGAGCATCCACCTGTGAGCTGGCGATCCTGTTGATCGATGCACGCAAAAGCGTGCTGGATCAAACGCGTCGCCACAGTTTTATCTCCACGCTGCTGGGGATCAAACATCTGGTGGTCGCGGTGAACAAAATGGATCTGGTGGATTACAGCGAAGAAAGATTTGAGCAGATCAAACAGGATTATCTGACTTTTGCTGAACAGCTTCCGGCGGATCTGGATATTCGTTTTGTACCGCTTTCGGCCCTCGAAGGCGACAACGTGGCGACCCAAAGTGCCAGCATGCCGTGGTATACCGGTCCTACTCTGCTTGAGCTGCTCGAAACGGTAGAAGTGAAACGTATCGTGGAGCAACAGCCAATGCGTTTCCCGGTTCAGTATGTGAACCGCCCGAATCTCGATTTCCGTGGTTATGCCGGGACGCTGGCTTCAGGCATTGTTAACGTCGGGCAGCGGGTAAAAGTTCTGCCATCGGGCGTTGAGTCAACCATTGCGCGAATCGTCACTTTTGATGGAGATTTGCAACAAGCCGCTGCGGGCGAAGCGATTACGCTGGTGCTGAAAGATGAAATCGACATCAGCCGCGGGGATTTGCTGGTGGATGCTGCCGACGCACAGCCTGCAGTACAGACAGCGAAAGTCGATGTGGTGTGGATGGCGGAGCAACCGCTGGTGCCGGGCCAAAGCTATGACATCAAAGTGGCCGGGAAGAAAACCCGCGCTCGCGTGGATAACATTCATTATCAGGTTGAAATTAACAGCCTGACCCAGCGCGTGGTGGATACCCTGCCGCTCAACGGTATCGGTCTGGTGGATTTGACCTTTGACGAACCGTTGGTACTGGATAAATACCAGGAAAACCCGGTGACTGGCGGGCTGATTTTCATCGACCGATTGACCAACGTGACGGTGGGTGCCGGAATGGTGCGTGAGCCGCAAGAAGAGGTGTATCAGGAACCTTCTGCGTTTAGCGCGTTTGAGCTGGAACTGAATGCGCTGGTTCGTCGTCATTTCCCACACTGGGGCGCACGTGATTTGCTGGGAGGCAAATAATGGCTGAGCACGACGAAAACGTCGTCTGGCATGCGCATCCGGTAACGGTTGAGCAGCGTGAGAAACTTCATCAGCACCGGGGCGCGGTGCTGTGGTTTACCGGGCTTTCCGGCTCGGGTAAATCGACCATTGCAGGTGCGCTGGAAGAGGCGTTACACAAACTTGGCGTCAGCACTTATTTGCTGGATGGCGATAATGTGCGCCACGGTCTGTGCAGCGATCTGGGCTTTAGTGATGCAGATCGTAAAGAAAACATCCGCCGCGTGGGTGAAGTTGCCAGGCTAATGGCCGATGCGGGGCTGGTGGTGCTGACCGCGTTTATTTCACCTCATCGAGCAGAACGCCAGATGGTGCGCGAGCTTGTCGGGGAAGGGCGGTTTATTGAAGTGTTTGTTGATACACCACTTTCTATTTGCGAAGCGCGTGACCCGAAAGGTTTGTACAAAAAAGCCCGTGCTGATGAGTTGCGTAATTTTACTGGAATTGACTCGGTTTACGAGGCTCCAGAGAACCCGGAAATACACTTAGGCGGCGAACAATTAGTAACAAATTTGATTGCGCAATTATTAGACCTGTTGCGGCGTGACGTTATTATCAAAACCTAAGACATTGCCAGGATTGTTTCGTACCTGGCTTGCAGGGTTTATGGATTCGTTATGCGCAATAGTACCAATATCGCTATTACATCGGCTGAAGCAAGCCCTGGCACCGAAGAGACGACCTGGTCATTGGCCGGGGCGTTTATCGGTTTTTTGTCGTGGCTATTGGCGCTGGGCATTCCGTTCCTGGTTTACGGCCCTAACACCCTGTTTTTCTTCCTCTATACTTGGCCATTCTTCCTTGCGCTCCTCCCTGTTGCGGTGGTGGTAGGGATTGCCTTGTACTCTTTGTTGCGCGGACGCGTGGTATATAGCTGCGCGGCGACGGTGCTGGCCGTGGCACTCATGTTCGGCATTCTATTCTTGTGGCTGATGGGTTAGCCGTAAATATTTACCAAACCGTAACAGACTATTTATGACCGCAAGTTCGCTAACTCGCCTCCAAACGCGCATGTTGCCGCTATCTGTGATAAATTCTGCCGCAAATACGAGGGGCCATTTTGGGCCCAGAGCGAAGCTCGATAAAATTTTGTGCGATGATTGTGCCGTTTTTCAGGGGGCAGGATGGGTAAACTAACGTTGCTGTTACTGGCTTTGTTGGTCTGGTTGCAGTATTCGCTGTGGTTTGGAAAAAACGGCGTACATGATTACACGCGTGTGAACGACGATGTTACCGCTCAGCAGGCGACGAACGCCAAGCTCAAGGCGCGTAACGATCAGCTGTTCGCTGAAATTGACGATCTTAATGGCGGCCAGGAAGCCATTGAAGAGCGTGCGCGTAACGAACTCAGCATGACCAAACCGGGTGAAACTTTCTACCGCCTGGTACCCGATAGCTCTAAGCGCTTAGGCAACACTGCCGGGCAGAACAATCGATAATCAAGCGTAAGTGAATCTACATGGCAGACTCCTCCCCGGACGTAATTGCCGTGGTGCCGGCAGCAGGTATCGGCAGCCGCATGCAAACGGAATGTCCTAAGCAATATTTAAAAATCGGCAATAAAACTATTCTTGAACACGCGGTGGCAAGCCTGATGGCCCATCCACGCGTGGCTCATGTCATTATCGCCATTAGCCCAACCGACAACTGGTTTGCCTCTTTGCCTCTTGCTTCACACCCAGATGTGACGGTCATTGAGGGCGGAGCGCAACGTGCTGATTCCGTGCTTGCCGGGCTAAACGTGGTGCAGGGCGCACAATGGGTGCTGGTACATGATGCGGCGCGCCCATGCTTGCATCAGGATGATTTAGCGCGTTTATTAGCGATAACGGAAACCAGCAAAATTGGCGGTATTCTGGCTGCACCCGTGCGCGACACCATGAAACGCGGCGAGCCGGGTAAAAACCTGATAGCCCATACCGTCGATCGCGAAGACCTCTGGCATGCTTTAACGCCACAACTGTTCCCGCTGGAATTGCTGCGAACCTGCTTGCAGCGCGCACTCGATGAACATGCCTCGATTACAGATGAAGCCTCAGCGCTTGAGTATTGTGGCTTCCATCCCGAATTAATTAGCGCCCGCGCCGATAATATAAAAGTGACTCGTCCTGAAGACCTGGCGTTGGCGGAGTTTTACCTCACGCGGTTAACCCAAACGGAGACTGAATAATGCGTATTGGACATGGTTTTGATGTACACGCCTTTGGTGGAGAAGGCCCGATTATCATTGGTGGCGTACGTGTACCGTTCGAAAAGGGGCTGCTCGCTCACTCTGATGGTGATGTCGCGCTGCACGCATTAACAGATGCTTTGTTGGGGGCGGCGGCTTTAGGGGATATCGGTAAATTATTCCCGGATACTGACCCGGCGTTTAAAGGCGCTGATAGCCGCGAGTTGCTGCGTGAAGCGTGGCGTCGCATTCAGGCTAAAGGTTTCACCCTGGGTAACGTCGATGTGACCATCATTGCGCAGGCGCCAAAAATGGCACCACATATCCCCCAGATGCGCGTGTTTATTGCCGAAGATCTCGGTTGCCATATGGATGATGTGAACGTGAAAGCCACCACCACCGAAAAGCTGGGCTTTACCGGTCGTGGCGAAGGTATTGCGTGTGAAGCGGTCGCTCTGCTGCATAAGGCGCGTAAATAATGGATATGCAGAATCTGACCTGGCTGCACGGCAAGCCACAAGGCACCGGGTTAATCAAAGCCAGTCCAGAGGACTTCGTGGTTATCGAAGACCTGGGTTTTGGGCCGGATGGCGACGGCGAGCAACTACTGTTACGCATCCTGAAAAATGGCTGTAACACACGCTTTGTTGCTGATGCGCTGGCGAAATATCTGAAGGTTCCCGCCCGTGAAGTGAGCTTTGCCGGGCAGAAAGACAAGCATGCAGTAACCGAGCAATGGTTCTGCGTACGTCTGCCGGGTAAAGAAATGCCGGTTATGAGCGGGTTTGAGCTTGAAGGCTGCAAGGTGCTGGAATTTGCCCGCCATCGCCGTAAACTGCGCCTCGGTGCTTTGAAAGGTAACAACTTCACGCTGGTGCTGCGCGACGTGAGTGACCGCGCGGAGCTTGAACAGCGCCTGAATAAGATTCTGCACCAGGGCGTGCCGAACTACTTTGGCAGCCAGCGTTTTGGTATTGCAGGTAATAACCTGCATCAGGCCCTGCGTTGGGCGCAAAGCAATGCGCCAATCCGTGACCGCAATAAACGCAGCTTTTATCTTTCAGCAGCTCGCAGCGCCATGTTTAACCAGATTGTTAGCGAAAGGCTGAAAAAACCGGACTTCAACCAGGTTATCGATGGCGACGCTTTGCAACTCGCCGGGCGTGGGAGCTGGTTTGTCGCAACGCCTGAAGAGATGCCAGAGCTGCAAAGCCGTGTTGATGCGGGTGAATTGCTGATTACCGCGCCACTGCCAGGTGACGGAGCCTGGGGTTCGCAAAACGCAGCACTTGCTTTTGAGCAAGAGTGTGTGGCACAGGAAACTGATTTACAGTCACTGTTGGTACGTGAGCGTGTAGAAGCGGCGCGTCGCGCCATGTTGGTCATGCCGAAAGAGTTAAGCTGGGACTGGTGGGATGATATCACCGTTGAGCTGAAATTCTGGCTGCCAGCCGGGAGTTTCGCGACAAGCGTAGTGCGTGAACTAATGAACGCGCCGGGCGGTTATGCTGATATTGCCGAATAGTAATCCTGGACAGTTCTTTGTTGTGAATGTTACAAAAACAGCAACAATTTCATGACGGCTGCACTAAAATCAGCTAACTGGGATAAAACAATAAGAAGCTTTGTAAATTCACTATGAGAATACTTTTGAGTAACGATGACGGGGTCAACGCGCCGGGCATTCAAGTTCTGGCTGCCCGACTAAGGGAATTTGCTCAAGTGCAGGTTGTTGCCCCTGACCGTAATCGCAGTGGGGCTTCAAACTCACTGACGCTCGAATCTTCATTACGAACTTTCACGCTGGCAAACGGTGATATTTCTGTGCAAATGGGCACGCCGACTGACTGTGTCTATCTCGGCGTGAATGCTTTGATGCGTCCCGCACCTGAAGTGGTGGTTTCCGGTATTAACGCGGGGCCAAACCTGGGCGATGACGTTATCTATTCCGGCACCGTTGCGGCGGCGATGGAAGGGCGACATTTGGGCATTCCGGCGCTGGCTGTTTCGCTTAATGGCCATGAGCACTATGAAACGGCCGCTGCCGTGACATGCACAATTTTGCGTGCGCTAATGCGTGAGCCGCTGCGTACCGGGCGCATTTTAAATATTAATGTGCCGGACTTGCCGCTTGATCAAATCAAGGGCATTCGTGTGACTCGCTGTGGCAGCCGTCACCCTTCAGATAAAGTCATTCCGCAAGAAGATCCTCGTGGAAATACGCTGTATTGGATTGGGCCTCCGGGCGATAAATTCGATGCAGGCCCGGATACCGATTTTGCCGCTGTTGATGAAGGCTATGTTTCGGTAACGCCATTGCATGTTGACCTGACTGCCCATAGCGCTCGCGAGGTCGTCAGCCACTGGTTGAACAAATCAGGAGTGGATGAGCAATGGTAAGCAAACGCGTACAAGCCCTTCTCGCACAGCTGCGTAATCAAGGCATAACGGATGAAAAAGTTCTGAATGCGATTGCGTCGGTGCCGCGAGAAAAATTTGTCGATGAAGCGTTTGAACACAAAGCCTGGGAAAATACGGCATTACCGATTGGTTCAGGCCAAACCATCTCACAACCCTACATGGTTGCAAGAATGACCGAGTTGCTGGAGTTAACTCCTGAGTCGCGTGTGCTGGAAATCGGCACTGGTTCCGGGTATCAAACGGCTATTCTGGCGCATCTGGTGCATCATGTTTGTTCAGTTGAACGCATCAAAGGCCTGCAATGGCACGCAAGGCGACGTTTAAAGCAGCTCGATCTGCACAATATCTCGACCCGTCATGGTGATGGCTGGCAGGGCTGGCATGCGCGAAGCCCATTTGACGCTATTATTGTTACGGCTGCACCGCCAGAGATCCCTGCTGAGTTATTGTCTCAGCTGGACGAAGGTGGTGTTTTAGTTCTCCCGGTTGGCGAAGACAGACAGTATCTGAAGCGCGTTCGCCGACTTGGTGGGGAATTTGTCATTGATACGGTAGAAGCCGTTCGTTTTGTACCCTTAGTGAAGGGTGAACTGGCATAACCCGGAAATATCTTGCTTTTTTTCTAAGGTTTTTGGCGTAACGTTACGCGCAGCGAGATTTTGATAACTGGCCGTAAGCGCCGGTTCTGCCGTATTTTCATACATAAGCATATGATTGTTTTTGGGGGATTAATGAGCGCGGGAAGCCCAACTTTTACTTTACGCCGTATTGCAGCGTTATCGCTGGTGAGCCTGTGGCTAGCTGGATGTACCAGCAATAACAGCCAGGCGCCTATCAGTTCTGTAGGCGGCAACAGCAATGCCAGCAGCAGTTCTTCCGGTGGCATGCTGGTAACCCAGCCACCGAAAATGTCCACCCAAAGCCAGACTCCACAAATTCAGCCGGTGCAGCAGCAACCGACGATCCAGCCGATGCAAACGCAGCCGCAGCCGGTGGTTTCAACGCCAGTGCAAACTCAAAACGGCCACATCGTTTATAACCGCAAATATGGCGATATCCCTAAAGGTAGCTATACCGGCGGCAGCACTTATACCGTTAAACGTGGCGACACGCTTTTCTACATCGCGTGGATTACCGGGAACGATTTCCGTGATTTAGCCCAGCGCAACAGTATACCGGCACCGTATGGCCTGAACGTGGGTCAAACGCTACAAATCGGGAACGCTTCGGGTACGCCAATCACCGGTGGCAATGCCGTGACTACGGCAGATGCCAGCGCACAAGGCGTTGCGCCTACGCCTGTGCAAAATAGCACCACAGTGGTTGCTTCTAAACCTGTAATTACGTATTCTGAGGATTCAGGTGAACAGAGTGCTAACAAAATGTTGCCGAATAATAAAGGGACTGCGACAACTGTCACAGCACCGGTTACGGCACCTGTGGTTAGCTCTACGACTACTGTACCAACTGCCAGCAGCACGTCCGATAGCGCGCCAATTTCGACCTGGCGTTGGCCGACTGAAGGCAAGGTTATTGAGAACTTCTCTGCTACCGAAGGTGGCAATAAAGGGATCGATATCGCAGGCAGCAAAGGCCAGGCTGTTGTTGCTACCGCCTCCGGGCGTGTGGTTTATGCCGGTAACGCGCTGCGTGGTTACGGTAATCTAATCATCATTAAACATAACGATGATTACCTGAGTGCCTACGCCCATAACGATACAATGCTGGTCCGGGAACAACAAGAAATCACGGCGGGGCAGAAGATAGCTACCATGGGTAGCACCGGAACCAGTTCAACACGTTTACATTTTGAAATTCGTTACAAGGGGAAATCCGTCAACCCGCTGCGTTACTTGCCGCAGCGATAAGCCGGCGAAGTACTTAACTGCAGATCTGTATTTATGCACATAAGTATTTTGCCCAGGGATCACGGGTAGGAGCCACCTTATGAGTCAGAATACGCTGAAAGTTAACGAGTTAAATGAAGACGCGGAATATGATGAGAATGGAGTTGAGGTCTTTGACGAAAAAGTCCTCGTAGAAGAGGAACCCAGTGATAACGACATTGCCGAAGAGGAGTTGTTGTCACAGGGGGCCACTCAGCGTGTGCTTGACGCGACTCAGCTTTATCTTGGGGAGATTGGTTATTCCCCATTATTGACAGCCGAAGAAGAGGTGTATTTTGCCCGCCGCGCTCTGCGTGGTGATATCGCTTCCCGCCGTCGCATGATTGAAAGTAACTTGCGTCTGGTGGTTAAGATTGCCCGTCGTTATAGCAATCGCGGTCTGGCTCTGCTGGACTTGATTGAAGAGGGTAATCTGGGGCTGATTCGTGCCGTTGAGAAATTTGACCCAGAACGTGGGTTCCGTTTTTCAACGTATGCAACATGGTGGATTCGTCAGACCATCGAACGGGCAATCATGAACCAAACCCGTACGATTCGTTTGCCGATTCATATCGTGAAAGAGCTGAACGTTTATCTGCGTACTGCTCGCGAACTCTCTCACAAGCTTGACCATGAGCCGAGTGCGGAAGAGATTGCCGAGCAACTGGATAAACCGGTTGATGATGTTAGCCGTATGCTGCGTCTCAACGAGCGCATTACTTCAGTCGACACCCCGTTGGGTGGCGATTCTGAAAAAGCGCTGCTGGATATTCTGGCTGACGAAAAAGACAACGGCCCGGAAGACACCACACAAGACGACGATATGAAACAAAGTATCGTTAAGTGGTTGTTTGAACTGAACGCCAAACAGCGTGAAGTGCTGGCTCGTCGTTTTGGACTGCTAGGCTATGAAGCTGCAACACTGGAAGATGTGGGCCGTGAAATCGGCCTGACTCGTGAACGTGTTCGTCAGATTCAGGTTGAAGGTCTGCGTCGTCTGCGTGAAATTTTGCAGACGCAAGGTCTGAATATCGAAGCATTGTTCCGCGAGTAAATGTTCCGCGAATAATCGACTGTTCAAATAAAGAAGCGGTGACCCAGGTCACCGCTTTTTTTATGTTTTTTGTAGGCCGGGTAAGCGCAGCGCCATCCGGCGTTTTCTACACCAGACTCTTCAAGCGATAAATCCACTCCAGCGCCTTACGCGGTGACAGCGAGTCCGGATCTAATGCTTCCAGCGCCTCAACCGCAGGCGAGGTTTCCTCTGCGACAGACAACAGCGACATCTGTGTTCCATCGACCTGTGTCGCGGCGGTGTTGTTAGAAAGCGTTTCCAGCTCGCGCAGTTTTTGACGCGCACGTTTGATCACTTCTTTTGGCACACCTGCCAGCGCGGCAACGGCCAGGCCATAACTTTTGCTCGCTGCACCGTCTTGCACGCTGTGCATAAACGCAATGGTGTCGCCATGTTCAATCGCATCAAGGTGAACGTTCGCTACACCTTCCATTTTTTCAGGCAGCGTTGTCAGCTCAAAATAGTGCGTGGCGAACAGCGTCATGGCTTTGATGCGATTAGCCAGGCTTTCTGCGCACGCCCAGGCGAGCGACAAGCCATCATACGTGGACGTTCCACGGCCAATTTCATCCATCAGCACCAGACTATGTTCGGTGGCGTTATGCAGAATATTGGCGGTTTCGGTCATTTCCACCATAAAGGTCGAACGCCCGGATGCCAGGTCATCTGCGGCACCGACACGGGTGAAGATACGGTCGATTGGGCCAATTTCCGCCTGCTGTGCGGGAACAAAACTGCCGATGTAAGCCAGCAACACAATCAGCGCAGACTGGCGCATATAGGTACTTTTACCGCCCATGTTCGGGCCAGTAATAATCAGCATACGGCGTTGCGGAGCAAGGCTCAGCGGATTAGCGATAAACGGTTCGCTCAGCACTTGTTCAACTACCGGATGGCGGCCCCCGACGACTTTAATACCAGGCTTATCGCTTAATTGCGGACAGGTGTAGTTCAGGCTGTAGGCACGTTCAGCAAGGTTCACCAGCACATCGAGTTCCGCGAGAGCGGTCGCACTTTGTTGCAACGCTTCAAGATGAGGCAACAACGCGTCGAACAGTTGATCGTAGAGTTGTTTTTCGAGCGCTAATGCTTTCCCTTTGGAAGTCAGAACTTTGTCTTCGTACTCTTTCAGTTCAGGAATGATATAGCGTTCGGCATTTTTCAGCGTCTGGCGGCGCACGTAGTGAATCGGCGCGTGGTGACTCTGGCTGCGGCTAATCTGAATGTAATAACCGTGCACGCCGTTGAAACCGACCTTCAACGTATCCAGACCGAGTTTTTCACGCTCGCGGATTTCCAGTTTATCGAGATAATCTGTCGCGCCATCCGCCAGCGCACGCCACTCGTCTAACTCTTCGTGATAACCCGGCGCAATCACGCCGCCATCGCGCACCAGCACAGGAGGCGACTCCACCACCGCGCGCTCGAGCAATTCACGCAATTCGGTGAATTCGCCCATGTTTTCACGCAGCGTTTGTACATAATCAGTCGGGACGTCGGCCAGTAACTGACGCAGTTCCGGTAACTGTTGGAATGCGTGGCGCATACGCGCTAAATCACGCGGACGCGCGGTGCGTAACGCCAGGCGCGCCAGAATACGTTCGAGATCGCCGACCTGACGCAATACCGGCTGAATTTCAGCGCTACGGTCTTGCAGAGCGGCGATGGTCTGCTGGCGTTTTTGCAGCACATCAACATTACGAATCGGCATATGCAGCCAGCGTTTCAGCATACGGCTGCCCATCGGCGTGACGGTGCAATCCAGCACTGAGGCGAGCGTGTTTTCAAAGCCGCCAGACAGGTTCTGGGTAATCTCCAGATTACGGCGCGTGGCGGCATCCATAATAATGCTGTCTTGCTGGCGATCCATGGTCACTGAACGGATGTGCGGCAGTGAAGTACGCTGCGTGTCTTTGACGTATTGCAACAGGCAACCAGCAGCACATAACGCGTGATGGGCATTTTCGACGCCAAAACCGGTGAGGTCGCGGGTGCCGAATTGCATATTCATCTGCTGACGGGCTGTAGAGATTTCAAATTCCCACAGCGGGCGGCGACGTAAACCGCGGCGGCCTTCAATCAAACGCGTTTCGGCAAAATCCTCTGCGTACAGCAGTTCAGCAGGATTGGTTCGCTGAAGTTCGGCGGCCATGGTTTCGATATCTTCTGGCTCGGACAGGCGAAAACGCCCGGAGCTGATATCGAGCGTGGCATACCCGAAGCCTTTGCCGTCTTGCCAGATGGCGGCTAGCAGGTTGTCCTGGCGCTCTTGCAGCAGGGCTTCATCGCTGATAGTGCCTGGCGTAACGATGCGCACGACTTTGCGCTCGACAGGCCCTTTGCTGGTGGCCGGATCGCCAATCTGTTCGCAAATGGCGGCAGATTCACCCAGATTCACAAGCTTAGCTAAATAGTTTTCGATGGCGTGATGTGGCACGCCAGCCATAGGAATCGGTTCCCCGGCGGATGCGCCGCGTTTGGTCAGGGAAATATCAAGCAGTTGAGACGCACGTTTTGCATCGTCATAAAACAACTCGTAAAAGTCACCCATGCGATAGAACAACAAGATGTCGCGATGTTCTGCTTTGAGGCGCAGGTACTGCTGCATCATTGGGGTATGGGCGTCGAAGTTTTCCGTTGTACTCATAATGTTTTTCTTTTTAATCCATTGAATTAAAAGTTAATTGCGATTTTTTATTATTGTTAGGGGTCACATTATCGCATGAAGCTGATTCACCGTGAAAAGCTTCGCTATTACACCATAGAACCACTCGATGACATATCGCCAAACCGCAGGAAAACTTCGCGTCGGCTCGCAGAGTCTGTTACTCCCGCTGTGATTTTGATTTACCATAAGGAATACACATTCGTCGTTAGTCATATGGATATCTCAACACATGCGTTACTCCGTCGCGTTACTTCCGCTTATTGTTTTGCTGGCCGCATGTAGCAGCAAACCGAAAACTGAAACTCCGCAGCAGCAAGCCGGCACGCCTTCGGGTGGTTTCCTGTTGCAGCCGCAGCATGATGTCTTTATGCAGACGGGGGATTTTGCCAATAATCCTGAAGCCGAGAAGTTCATCAATAAAATGGTGAGCGAGCATGGCTTTGACCGCCAGCAATTGCATGAAGTGCTTTCTCAGGCGAAAAGATTAGATTACGTGCTGCGTTTGATGGATCAACAAGCGCCAACCACCGCGCCGCCTCCGGGTCCAAATGGCGCATGGTTACGTTATCGCGCTAAGTTCATTACGCCAGATAACGTGCAAAATGGCGTCGCGTTCTGGAATCAATATGATGACGCGCTGAAACGTGCTTTCCAGGTTTACGGCGTGCCACCGGAAATTATCGTCGGAATTATCGGTGTGGAAACCCGCTGGGGCCGCGTGATGGGTAAAACGCGCATCATTGATGCACTGGCGACGTTGTCATTTGCTTATCCGCGTCGTGCGCAATACTTCTCGGGCGAACTGGAAACCTTCCTGCTGATGGCACGTAATGAAGGCGATGATCCGCTGGCATTGAAAGGTTCGTTTGCCGGGGCGATGGGCTACGGTCAGTTTATGCCATCCTCCTTTAAAGAATACGCGGTTGATTTCAACGGCGACGGCCATGTGAATTTATGGGATCCGGAAGACGCCATCGGCAGCGTCGCGAATTACTTTAAAGGTCACGGTTGGGTGAAGGGCGATTTAGTTGCGGTTCCGGCCAACGGCCAGGTCCCTGGGCTGGCGAACGGTTTCAAAACCAAATATTCGGTTTCTGCGTTGCAGCAGTCCGGACTTACCCCACAAAGTTCCCTGGGGAATCATCAGGAAGCCAGTTTGTTGCGCCTGGATATGGGTGACAGATACCAGTACTGGTACGGCATGCCGAACTTCTACACCATCACGCGCTACAACCACAGCACGCATTATGCGATGGCGGTCTGGCAGCTCGGTCAGGCAGTAGCGCTGGCTCGCGTTCAGTAAGCTTTTCCCCGCCTTATTCTGAGGCGGGGTTTTCCCCTCGTTTATATCGTGTAGGTTTTTCCTGATCGTCGATCAGGAATTTACATCGCATTCAATTTGATTTATGTTATGTTATAACAAATCAAGATTGAATGGTTTATCCCGCAATGCTTCCTTCACGGACACTCTTTACCATGGCTGCTCCGGTACGATTTTGTGCCGTCTTAATTTTGCTTGCTGGTTTATGGCTGGCAATTTTATGGGCGATAGCACTGCCATGATCTCGCTAAATCAATTAGTGCTGGGCTACCAGGGACAGGGCGTAACAGCGCCATTAACCGGCCATATTACGCAAGGCAGCATGACTGCCATCATCGGTGCGAACGGCACTGGGAAATCGACCTTACTCAAAACGCTGCTGAAGCTTCAGCCACCGGTCTCCGGGCAATTATTATTTACGGATGGATGCGCCCCCCGCATTGCGTGGTTGCCGCAGCTCGCCGAGATGGAACGGCAGTTCCCTACCACCGTTTACGATGTGGTTTGCATGGGGGCATGGCCTGCGCGTGGTCTGTTTTCTGCGTTGAATCGCAAAAATCGTCTGCAAGTAACCGATGCTATTGAGCGTGTTGGTTTAGGCGCTTACAGCAAAAAACCTATCGAAATGCTGTCCGGCGGTCAGTTTCAAAGAATGTTATTCGCGCGGCTGTTGGTGCAAAACGCGCCGCTGGTATTGCTGGATGAACCCTTTACCGGCGTTGATTCACAGACCAGTGATTTTTTGATGACGTTAATCTGCCAGATGCACCAGGCAGGGCAAACGGTAATGGCGGTATTGCACGATAACGAACGTGTCAGCAGGCATTTCCCGCAAGTTTTACTGCTTGAGCAAGAAAATTTCCATTGGGGGGATGCTGCTCAAGTGTTGCCTCGTTACTCGCAAACAGGCACACCTCTGGCGTTATCCGCATGATTTATCACTTTTTAATCGAACCATTTATCGACTACGGCTTTATGCGCCGGGCGCTGGTGGCGTGCCTGGCGTTATCTATTAGTACCGCGCCGTTGGGGATTTTCCTCTTACTACGACGCATGAGCCTGGTGGGCGATGCGCTGTCGCACGCGATTCTACCCGGTGTTGCCGTGGGGTATTTATTGGCAGGTATGTCGTTGATCGCCATGGGTATTGGTGGTTTTGTGGCGGGCGTGCTGGTGGCGTTAATCTCAGGCCTGGTGAGTTCACGAACCAATCTAAAAGAAGATGCCAGTTTTGCCGGGTTCTATCTCGGCTCGCTGGCGCTGGGCGTCACGCTGATATCGCTACGGGGTTCCAGTGTCGATTTACTGCATCTATTGTTCGGTTCCATTCTGGCGGTGGATAGTCAGGCCACTCTCTTTGTTGGCGTGATTGCGAGCGTGACGTTGCTTATTCTGGCCGGGTTGTATCGAGGGCTGGTGATGGAAACCTTTGACCGCAGCTTTTTGCAGGTTAATAACCGCTTTGCTCCCCATCTTATACACGGTGTTTTTCTCGCGTTGCTGGTGCTTAATCTGGTCGCGGGATTTCAAATTCTCGGCACGCTGATGTCTGTCGGATTGATGATGCTGCCCGCTGTTTCTGCGCGTTGCTGGGCGAAAACGTTACCAGGCGCGATGCTGATTGCCGTGATTTGCGGCCTGTTATCTGCCTGGCTTGGGCTGGCGTGGTCTTTTGCTGCAGCACTTCCCGCAGGCCCGGCTATCGTATTAACGGCGAGCATAGGCTTCTTTATCTCAATACTTTTTGGTTCGCGTAGCGGACTGGTTCGGAGCCTTGGTAGAGGCTGGATAACAACAAGCAAGGGGATTAAATGAAACGTTTTGGGATGATGATTGCATTGGTGCTGGCTTGCTCCAGCCAGGCGACACTCGCTAAAAACCTCAATGTGGTTGCCAGTTTTACGGTGCTGGCTGATATGGCAAAACAGGTTGGCGGTGAGCATGTGACGGTGAAAAGTCTGGTGGGGCCAGATGGTGATCCCCATAGCTTTGAACCTTCACCACAAGACAGCGTCGCGTTAAGCAAAGCTGACGTGGTTATTGTGAGCGGGCTGGGTATGGAAGGGTGGATGGACCGCCTGGTGAGTGCGTCAGGATATAAAGGCAAAGTGATTGTCGCTTCCGAAGGCGTTTCCACTCGTAAAATGGAGGAGGAGGGTAAGCAAGTTACCGACCCGCACGCCTGGAACAGTGCCGAAAACGGAGCTATCTACGCACAAAATATTACTAAAGCGCTGATGGCTGCCGACCCTGAAGATGCGGCAACAATTAGCGAGAGCGGCACCGAGTATGTCACCCGCTTGAAGCTGCTGGATAGTTGGGCGAAAACGTGTTTTGAGTCTATTCCAAAATCACACCGCAAAGTGCTCACCAGCCACGATGCATTCGGGTATTTTGGCCAGGAGTATGGCGTCACTTTCCTGGCGCCAGTGGGTTTTTCAACAGAAGCTGAAGCGAGCGCCAGCGATGTTGCGACACTCATTAAGCAGCTTAAAAACCAGCACATCAAAACTTACTTTATTGAGAATCAGACCGACCCTCGCCTGGTAAAACAAATTGCTGCGGCCAGTGGCGCGCAGCCGGGTGGCGAGCTTTATCCTGAAGCACTTTCACCCGCAGGCGGCCCAGCCAGCACCTATGAAATGGCGTTTAAACACAATGTGGACGCCATCGCTAACAGCATGAAGTGATTTAATCGGCCAGCAATCGCTGGCCGTTCTGTTTTTTCTGGAACCGCCTCGTATTATCTAATGTAATCCTCTGAAAGCGTCGTTAAGTGCTATCGTGTAAGCCTGCGATATGTCTACAATCGGAGCCAACATGACAGAGAAAACATTGCGTCAATTAAGTCACCAGGTCGGTGAAGCACTGGGTCAGCTCGGTGCCACTCTTACCACTGCTGAATCTTGTACTGGTGGCTGGATTGCGAAAGTGATTACTGATGTTTCGGGCAGTTCCGCCTGGTTTGAACGCGGCTTTGTTACCTACAGTAATGAAGCAAAACATCAGATGATTGGTGTTGACAGCGGCACCCTGGAAACTCACGGCGCAGTGAGTGAAGCCGTAGTGCGCGAAATGGCGCAAGGGGCGTTATACGCGGCCGCAGCTGACTTCGCGGTTGCCGTCAGCGGAATTGCCGGGCCAAATGGCGGCAGTGCTGAAAAACCAGTCGGTACGGTGTGGTTTGGTTTTGCTTCAAAGAAAGATGGAACGGTTGCACACCATCAATGTTTTGATGGCGACCGTGACTCAGTTCGCCGCCAGGCCACGGAATACGCACTGCAAACTCTGTGGGAAGAATTTCTCAAAAATAAGCTTGATACTGTATGACCATACAGTATAATTGGCACAACAAAACAGCATAGTAAGCAGTGTGGCACATCCGTGTATCACCCTGCATGACAGGAGTAAAAATGGCTATCGACGAAAACAAACAGAAGGCGTTAGCGGCAGCACTTGGCCAAATTGAAAAACAATTTGGTAAAGGCTCCATCATGCGTCTGGGTGAAGACCGTACCATGGACGTGGAAACGATCTCTACCGGTTCACTTTCACTGGATATCGCTCTGGGGGCCGGTGGCCTGCCAATGGGTCGTATCGTTGAAATCTACGGGCCAGAGTCTTCTGGTAAAACGACGCTGACTTTGCAAGTTATCGCCGCCGCTCAACGTGAAGGTAAAACGTGTGCGTTTATCGATGCCGAGCACGCTCTGGACCCGGTTTACGCTAAAAAACTGGGCGTAGATATCGACAACCTGCTGTGCTCCCAGCCAGATACTGGTGAGCAAGCGTTGGAAATCTGTGATGCCCTGGCACGTTCTGGTGCTGTAGACGTACTGGTTGTTGACTCCGTTGCTGCACTGACGCCGAAAGCTGAAATTGAAGGCGAAATCGGTGACTCTCACATGGGTCTTGCGGCACGTATGATGAGCCAGGCCATGCGTAAACTGGCAGGCAACCTTAAGCAATCCAACACCCTGCTTATCTTCATCAACCAGATTCGTATGAAAATTGGTGTGATGTTTGGTAACCCAGAAACCACTACGGGTGGTAACGCGCTGAAGTTCTACGCTTCTGTCCGTCTGGATATCCGTCGCATTGGCGCGGTGAAAGATGGTGATAACGTGGTAGGTAGTGAAACCCGCGTCAAAGTCGTTAAAAACAAAATTGCTGCACCGTTTAAACAAGCTGAATTCCAGATCATGTACGGCGAAGGTATTAACTTCTACGGCGAACTGGTTGATCTGGGCGTGAAGCACAAGCTGATTGAAAAAGCGGGTGCATGGTACAGCTATAATGGTGAGAAGATTGGGCAGGGCAAATCAAATTCCAGTAACTTCCTGAAAGAGAACAAGCCAATGGCTGTCGAAATCGAGAAGAAACTGCGTGACATGCTGCTCAATAACCAGGATGGCACACCAGACTTCGTCGTTGATGACCACGACAAAGACGTTGCCGAAACCAAAGAAGACTTCTAAATCCCATAAGGGCTGCTACGGCAGCCCTTGTTTGTTTCTGCGTAACAACATTTTCTTTTAAACAGGTTATCCGCTATGCCTGCTGAATCTACTTCCCGCCGCAGCCCATATTCCCGATTATTAGACAAAGCCACTCGCATTTTGGCGATGCGCGATCACAGCGAACAAGAACTTCGTCGCAAACTGACGGCCCAGCCGACTTTTCCCGGAAAACCAAAAACAGACGAAGATCCTTTTACGCCAGAAGATATCGAAAAGGTAATTGCCTGGTGTTATGAACATCGCTGGCTGGATGACGAACTTTTCGCAACACGCTTTATCGCCAGTCGTGGCCGCAAAGGTTATGGCCCGCAGCGTATTCGCCAGGAATTACAAAGCAAAGGTATTTCGCGAGAGACGGGGGAAGCCGCTATGCTGAATTGCGAAATAGACTGGCAGGTGATGGCACAAGAAATTGCTGAGCGAAAATTTGGTGAGCCGCTTCCAACAGAATGGAAAGAACGAGCCAGGGTGCAGCGCTTTCTTCTATACCGCGGATTCTTCATGGAAGATATCCAGGGCGTTTATTCACGGTAAATATCTAAATTTTGCCGATTAGGGCCACGCGGGATTTTACTTCCCCGATAAGAAAACTTATCTTATTCCCACTTTTTCCAGGCAAACAGGTCAAGACCAAAGCACCAAAATTGGCTATGACCGGTTTGCTAACTCCTCGTTAGCTTGATTTCAGGATAATTATGAGCAAGAGCACCGCTGAGATCCGTCAGGCGTTTCTCGATTTTTTCCATAGTAAAGGTCACCAGGTTGTAGCGAGTAGCTCCCTGGTTCCGAATAACGATCCTACTTTGCTGTTTACCAATGCCGGGATGAACCAGTTCAAGGATGTATTCCTTGGTCTCGACAAACGTAATTATTCCCGTGCAACAACGTCCCAACGTTGTGTCCGCGCAGGTGGTAAACACAACGATCTGGAAAACGTCGGTTACACTGCCCGTCACCACACTTTCTTTGAGATGCTGGGTAACTTCAGCTTCGGCGATTACTTCAAGCATGACGCCATCAATTTCGCATGGGAATTATTGACCGGCGAGCAGTGGTTTAACCTGCCAAAAGACCGTTTGTGGGTCACGGTATACGAGACTGACGACGAAGCGTTTGAAATCTGGGAAAAAGAAGTCGGTGTTCCGCGCGAGCGCATTATCCGCATTGGCGATAATAAAGGCGGCGCTTACGCATCTGACAACTTCTGGCAGATGGGTGACACCGGTCCGTGCGGCCCATGTACCGAAATCTTCTTTGACCATGGCGACCACATTTGGGGCGGCCCTCCGGGCAGCCCTGAAGAAGATGGTGACCGCTATATCGAAATCTGGAACCTCGTGTTCATGCAGTTCAACCGTCAGCAGGATGGCACTATGCTGCCACTGCCGAAGCCGTCTGTTGATACCGGTATGGGTCTGGAGCGTATTGCCGCTGTGCTGCAACACGTTAATTCCAACTACGAAATCGACTTGTTCAGCAAGCTGATTCAGTCTGTTGCCAAAGTCACTGGCGCAACCGATCTGACCAGCAAGTCGCTGCGTGTTATCGCTGACCATATTCGTTCTTGCGCATTCCTGGTTGCTGATGGCGTTACTCCGTCGAACGAAGGCCGTGGCTATGTGCTGCGCCGCATCATTCGTCGTGCGATTCGTCATGGCAACATGTTGGGTGCGAAAGAAACCTTCTTCTACAAACTGGTTGGCCCATTGGTTGAAGTAATGGGTGCGGCGGGCGAAGAACTGCAACGCCAGCAAGCGCTGGTTGAGCAAGTTCTGAAAACTGAAGAAGAGCAATTTGCTCGTACACTTGAGCGTGGCCTGGCGCTGCTGGATGAAGAACTGGCAAAACTGACCGGCGACACTCTGGATGGCGAAACCGCTTTCCGCCTGTACGACACCTACGGTTTCCCGGTTGACCTGACAGCAGATGTTTGCCGTGAACGTAACCTCAAGGTAGACGAAGCAGGCTTTGAAGCTGCTATGGAAGAGCAACGCCGTCGTGCACGTGAGTCCAGCGGTTTTGGCGCTGACTACAACAGCATGATTCGCGTGGATTCTGCTTCTGAGTTCAAAGGCTACGATCACACCGATTTGACTGCGAAAGTCACCGCGCTGTTTGTTGACGGTAAAGCGGTAGAGCAAATTACTGCCGGACAAGAAGCGGTTATCGTACTCAACGAGACGCCATTCTATGCAGAATCTGGCGGCCAGGTTGGCGACAAAGGTGCGATTAAAGCGAACGGCGTAGATTTTGCTGTCAGCGATACGCAGAAGTATGGCCAGGCTATCGGCCATCTGGGCAAGTTAATTGCGGGCGTTGTGAAAGTCGGCGATAGCGTAAAAGCTGAAGTTGATGAAGAGCGTCGTTCTCGCATTCGTCTGAATCACTCTGCGACTCACTTGCTGCATGCGGCATTGCGCCAGGTTCTGGGCACTCACGTTGCGCAGAAAGGTTCACTGGTAAACGACAAAGGCCTGCGTTTTGACTTCTCTCATTTTGAAGGGATGAAACCAGCTGAAGTGCGTGCAGTAGAAGATATCGTGAACGCCCAGATTCGCCGCAACTTGCCAATCGAAACCAACGTCATGGACCTGGAGTCGGCTAAAGCGAAAGGTGCGATGGCCCTGTTTGGTGAGAAATATGATGATCACGTGCGTGTTCTGAGCATGGGTGATTTCTCAACCGAACTCTGTGGCGGTATTCACGCCAGACGTACTGGCGATATTGGCCTGTTCCGTATCGTTGCTGAATCAGGTACTGCTGCGGGTGTTCGTCGTATTGAAGCTGTTACGGGTGAGGGCGCGCTGGCAAATCTTCATGCGCAGAGCGAACAGTTGCAGGATATTGCGCAGTTGCTTAAAGGTGACAGCCAGAATCTGAATGAGAAAGTGCGTTCAGTACTGGAGCGTACCCGTCAGCTTGAAAAAGAATTGCAGCAGTTGAAAGAACAGCAGGCGGTGCAGGAGAGTGCAAACCTTTCCAGCAAAGCTGTCGATGTGAAAGGCGTTAAACTCCTTGTGAGTGAGCTTGCCAACGTTGAACCGAAGATGTTGCGTACCATGGTTGATGACCTCAAAAATCAGCTTGGCTCGGCAATTATTGTTCTGGCGACGGTATCAGAAGGCAAAGTTTCTTTGATTGCTGGTGTATCTAAAGATGTGACCGACCGCGTCAAGGCGGGGGAACTGATTGGAGTCATTGCCCAGCAAGTTGGAGGCAAAGGGGGCGGTCGTCCAGATATGGCTCAAGCAGGTGGTACAGACGCGGCAGCATTGCCAGGCGCTCTGGCCGGTGTGGAAGCCTGGGTCTCGGCGAAGCTCTAAGTAAAAAAATAAAGTGCAGACAGACGCCATAGCTCATTCAGGTTATGGCGTCTTACTAATTTGCACACACTCAATAATGATAAAGTCAGGTTAAAGTCCCGTATATCGGCTAGACTTAGTCATAACAGAATGTAGTGTCGTGGCCGTTCACACTTTATGTGTTTGTCACTACTTACTTTTTGGCGTATATGATGGAGAATGCCGGGATACAGAGAGACCCGACTCTTTTAATCTTTCAAGGAGCAAAGAATGCTGATTCTAACTCGTCGAGTTGGTGAGACCCTCATGATTGGGGATGAGGTGACCGTGACAGTACTTGGGGTAAAAGGTAACCAGGTTCGTATTGGTGTTAACGCCCCTAAGGAAGTTTCTGTTCACCGTGAAGAGATCTACCAACGTATCCAGGCTGAAAAATCGCAACAAACGAGTTACTAAAGTTACTGCGTCTCGCTAACCACTAGCGAGACGCTTCGTTTTACAGGCTTATTTTCTTCGCATTACCTCGCAATACCTCCCATGTTTCCTGTCATCATCATAAATTCTCACTTGCCCTAATCGCTTTCTTTTCGCCATTACCCCTATCTTGCTTGTTGATAAAACACTCTTTTTGCCGTGAATTCGCCCGAATTGTGTGTGAAGTGTGCAATTAAAAATTAGTTGGGAAAAATTGTTTGACTTATAAGTGCGGGAAAGTAATATGTGCGCCACGCAGTGCCGATGAGCAGAAACAAGTTCAACGGTACACCTCGAAAGAGGCGTGTGGTGAGGTGGCCGAGAGGCTGAAGGCGCTCCCCTGCTAAGGGAGTATGCGGTCAAAAGCTGCATCCGGGGTTCGAATCCCCGCCTCACCGCCATTTTGCACCCATAGCTCAGCTGGATAGAGTACTCGGCTACGAACCGAGCGGTCGGAAGTTCGAATCTTCCTGGGTGCACCATTCTTCCTCCTACCACGTAGCACTGGTAGTGTTCCAAAGAAAGGTAATTTCTTAGCGAGCAGCAGGGAGAAAAACGTTGCTCACGCAACGGCCCGTCAGGGCAAGCACCGCGAGTAACGCTCCGGATGCACCATCTTGTTGATGTTGTTTAGAACAACAAACAGCATTAAGTCAGCAGTAAAAGAAGTAATCCTGTGCACCCATAGCTCAGCTGGATAGAGTACTCGGCTACGAACCGAGCGGTCGGAAGTTCGAATCTTCCTGGGTGCACCATCTTCTTCGATGTTACGGCAAGTTCAGTGACATTGATTCAGAAGTCAAAGCAGTAACCCGATGCACCCATAGCTCAGCTGGATAGAGTACTCGGCTACGAACCGAGCGGTCGGAAGTTCGAATCTTCCTGGGTGCACCATTCTTTTTCGATGTTACGGCAAGTTCAGTGGCATTGATTCAGAAGTCAAAGCAGTAACCTGATGCACCCATAGCTCAGCTGGATAGAGTACTCGGCTACGAACCGAGCGGTCGGAAGTTCGAATCTTCCTGGGTGCACCATATTCCCCCCAAATACCAGCAATGGTAGCGCTTCAGAGAAATTCAATTTCTCAGCAAGCACAAGGGAAGATAACGTTGCTTCAGCAACGGCCCGAAGGGCGAGCCTTCGGCGAGTAATCCTCCTGGGTGCACCATATTCCCCCCAAGTTTTACCTCCTGAGTTTCAAAAACAAAATCCCCAGTAACACCACACAAAACCATTAGTTACCTTCTGAACTATCTCAATTACAAATAAGCGACAATATTATTGGTTTACGCTAAAGTAACGCCTCAATATTGTGTGATGTGAGGGATGAGATGTACGAACGTTACGACGGTCTGATTTTCGATATGGACGGAACCATCCTCGATACCGAGCCAACACATCGTAAGGCGTGGCGTGAAACGCTAGCGGGTTATGGTATGCAGTTCGACGAACAGGCAATGGTTGCGTTGAATGGCTCCCCAACCTGGCGTATTGCGCAGGCGATTATCGAACTCAATCGTGCAGATCTTGATCCCCACCGTCTTGCGCAGGAAAAAACGCAGGCCGTAAGAGCTATGCTTCTTGATACGGTACGCCCACTTCCCCTCATTGATGTCGTTAAATCCTGGCATGGTCGTCGGCCAATGGCCGTGGGAACAGGCAGCGAAAGCGATATTGCCGAGGCGCTGCTAAACCACTTAGGTTTACGTCAGTATTTCTCCGCAGTTGTCGCGGCCGATCATGTTAAAAATCACAAACCCGCTCCTGATACTTTTTTGCTATGCGCTGAATTAATGGGCGTTGCGCCGCAAAAATGTGTGGTGTTTGAAGATGCCGATTTCGGCCTCGATGCTGCGCGAGCGGCTGGAATGGATGGTGTGGACGTCCGTTTGCTGTGAGTGAGGCGCTTTCGCTTTTTTCGTTATTTACCAGCAGTTTTCTTAGCGCTACTTTATTGCCAGGAAGTTCAGAGGCGGTGCTGATTGCGCTATTAGTTTCAGGCTCAGGGCCGACCTGGTTACTCATCGTGATAGCAACAATGGGTAATAGCCTTGGAGGCCTGACTAACGTTATTCTGGGGCGGTTTTTCCCGTTACGGGAAACGTCGCGCTGGCACGGAAAGGCAAGTGCGTGGCTGGAGCGTTTTGGCCCGGTAACATTATTACTCAGTTGGATGCCTGTAGTCGGCGATCTGCTGTGCCTGTTAGCTGGCTTATTAAGAATGAGCTGGGGACCGGTAATCTTTTTTTTATGCCTTGGTAAAGCGCTTCGTTATATCGTTGTAGCGGCTGCAACGGTTCAAGGCATGGCGTGGTGGCACTAATTGAGTGGAATGATAATTATCACCCCCACCTAAAACAATTATGCTTAATAAAAATGAATTCGACAGGCGGGAGGTCAATTTGATCCCGAACGTATCACAGGCGCTGGCCTGGCTGGAAAAGCATCCTCAGGCAGTAAAAGGTATTCATCGTGGTCTTGAGCGTGAAACGCTACGAGTCACCCCAGATGGCCAGTTGGCAACAACCGGACACCCGGAAAGCCTTGGTTCAGCGCTGACACACAAATGGATAACCACCGATTTCGCCGAAGCACTGCTGGAGTTTATCACTCCAGTTGATGGCGACATCGACCATATGCTGACGTTTATGCGCGATCTCCATCGCCATACGGCCCGTGAACTGGGTGACGAGCGCATGTGGCCGTTGAGCATGCCGTGTTACATCAACGATGGTCAGAACATTGAGCTTGCGCAGTATGGCTCATCCAACAACGGTCGTTTAAAAACGTTATATCGTGAAGGTTTGAAAAACCGTTACGGTGCGTTGATGCAGACCATCTCTGGCGTTCACTACAACTTCTCGTTGCCGCTGGAGTTCTGGCAGGCACGTCTGGGCGTAGAAGATGCGCAGAGCGGTAAAGAAGCGATTTCTGCCGGATACTTCCGCCTGATTCGTAACTACTACCGTTTTGGTTGGGTCATTCCTTATTTATTCGGTGCATCGCCTGCAATCTGTTCATCCTTCCTGCAAGGGAAGGAAAGCGCATTGCCGTTTGAAAAAACCGAATGCGGCATGAATTACTTACCGTATGCGACTTCATTGCGCCTGAGCGATTTGGGTTACACCAATAAATCCCAGAGCAATCTTGGCATCACGTTTAACGATTTGGAGACTTATGTCGCCGGATTGAAACGTGCCATTAAGACGCCATCGGAAGAATACGAGCAGATGGGGTTAGAGAAGGACGGCAAGCGTCTTCAAATCAACACCAACGTGCTGCAAATTGAAAATGAACTCTATGCACCGATTCGCCCGAAACGCGTCACAGGGCCGGGTGAGTCGCCTTCTGATGCGCTGATGCGTGGCGGGATTGAATATATCGAAGTGCGTTCCCTCGATATCAACCCATTCTCGCCAATTGGCGTTGACGAGCAGCAGGTTCGTTTCCTTGATCTGTTTATGATTTGGTGTGTGTTGGCTGACGCACCTGAAATGAGCAGCGACGAATTGTTATGTACCCGCAAAAACTGGAATCGTGTGATTCTTGAAGGCCGCAAACCGGGCCTGACGCTGGGTATGGGTTGTGAAACTGCGCAACATCCGCTGCCAAAAGTGGGTAAAGATCTGTTTGCAGATTTACGCCGCGTTGCCGAAACGCTCGATGGCATTGCCGGAAATACAGAATATCAGGATGTGTGCGACCAACTGGTTGCTTGTTTTGACGATCCAGAATTAACGTACTCAGCACGTATTCTGCGGTCTATGATTGATAATGGTATTGGTGGTACAGGGCTTGCGTTAGCAGAGCAGTACCGTCAGGTTCTGGTACAAGAGCCGCTGGAGATTTTGACTGAAGAAGTATTACAGAAAGAGTGTGATGCTTCATGGCAGCGCCAGCGCGATATCGAGGCCAGTGATACTGAGCCGTTTGATGTCTGGCTTGAAAGTCACTCTTGATACAAAAGAAAAAGGCCACAATGAGTGTGGCCAAAATATTCATCTCTGAATCAGGGATGATGATAACAAATGCGCGTCTTTCATATACTCAGAGTAGCGTAGGAAAGAATGGTTCATTTTATTTTTAAAAAAAATCACTTATCGGAGGTTGTCAGATGCCGTTGTTGGATAGCTTCACCGTTGACCATACCCGCATGGGCGCACCAGCAGTGCGTGTGGCCAAAACGATGCATACGCCTCATGGCGATACTATCACTGTATTTGATCTGCGCTTTTGTATCCCGAACAAGGAAGTGATGCCAGAAAAAGGGATTCATACTCTTGAGCACCTTTTTGCTGGATTTATGCGTGACCACCTGAACGGGAATGGCGTAGAGATTATAGATATTTCACCAATGGGCTGCCGTACAGGCTTCTACATGAGCCTGATTGGTGTGCCTGAAGAGACTCGCGTTGCTGATGCATGGAAAGCGGCAATGGAAGATGTACTGAAGGTGAAAGAGCAAAACCAGATCCCTGAGCTGAACGTTTACCAGTGTGGTACTTACCACATGCACTCGCTGCAAGAGGCGCAGGATATCGCGCGTCATATCCTTGAGCATGGCGTGAGCGTAAACAGCAACGAAGAGCTGGCTCTGCCGAAAGAGACACTCAAAGAGCTGCACCTGTAGGTCGGATAAGCAACGCGTCATCTGACAATAATGAGTAAATGCAAAAAGGGGCCAATCGGCCCCTTTTGTATTTCTGACATTCTGTCTGACTTAGTGCGCTCCACCGCCGCCGCCACCGGCACCAAACGGTGGTTTGGCAAACCACACCAACCCCAACAGCAGAATAAAGACTCCCGCTGAGAACCAGAAAATCTCATTGGCCGAAATAATCAGCCCCTGGTTGGTAATCTGCTGCGCAATATAGCCAGAGGCTTGTTGCGGCGACATACCGAGATTTTCGAGCTGCGAATACATCTGCTGCGCATTCGGGTTAAATGGCGTGACCGACTCCGTTAACTGCGCGTGGTGCAACGCTTCGCGGTTAGTCCAAAGCGTCGTGGTTATCGACGTACCAATCGAACCGGCAAGGGTTCGGGTAAAGTTCGACAAACTTGATGCTGCCGCCATGCGCTCAGGCGGTAAACCGGAAAGGGTAATCGTCGTCAAGGGCATAAAGAAACAGGCCACAGCGAAGCCCTGAATGAATTGCGGCCAGGCTGACCCGCCAAAATCCATTCCCGGTTCAAAGGTATAAGCACGCCAGTAGAAACAGACGGCGTACATAATAAAGCTGAACGTCACCAGCCGCCGCATATCGAGCTTGTGAGCAAAGCGCCCGATAATCGGCGATAGCAGAACCGGAATGATCCCGACCGGTGCCGACGCCAGACCCGCCCAGGTTGCCGTGTAGCCATATACCTCCTGCAATAGCTGCGGCAGCAAAACAATTGCGCCGAAGTAGAGCATATAGGCGAGACTGATACACAGACACCCGATGGTAAAGTTTCGCGATTTAAACAGCGACAAATCAACGATCGGATTGTCGTCCGTCAGCTCCCAGACAATCAAGAAGCTTATCGCCACCACCGCGACGACAGTCAGAACCACCACTTCGGTTGAGTTAAACCAATCCAGCTCTTTACCACGGTCGAGCATGATTTGCAGGCTACCAATGCCCACAACCAACAGCGCAAGGCCGATGGCATCAATGCGACGATGCTCGGTTTTAGTTTCGCGCCCACGAAGCGTTTGCAGCGTCAGCAGAACCACCACCGCACCGATCGGCACGTTGATAAAGAAGATCCAACCCCAGTGGTAGTTATCACTGATATAACCACCGAGAATTGGCCCACAAATTGGCGCTACGATAACCGTCATCGACCACAGCGCCAGAGCGATACTTCGCTTAGCAGGCGGATAGTTGTTCAGCAGCAGACTTTGTGAGAGCGGAATCAACGGCCCGGCAACAATCCCCTGGATAACGCGGAAGAAAATCAGCATCTCCAGGCTTTTGGACACGCCGCATGCCCATGATGCCAACACGAACAGAATCGTTGACCACATGAACAGCTTCACTTCACCAAGGCGCTTGGCGAGCCACCCGGTTATTGGAATGGAGATGGCGTTCGCTACCCCAAACGAGGTAATAACCCAGGTTCCCTGGCTCAATGATGAGCCAAGGTTCCCGGCGATAGTCGGAATTGCCACGTTGGCGATGGTAGAGTCCAGCACCTGCATAAAGGTCGCCAATGACAAGGCGATGGTCATAATGACCAGTGGAGCACCTTCCAGCGGTTTCTGCTGTTTCATACAAGCTCCGCTTTGTTAACCCGCATTGGCCTGGATGATGTTATTGATAAGCTCGTTGGCAGGCGCAAGATTCAGCTCGCGCGCATTGCTTTCATACACCGGAGAGTGACGAGTTGTGTTTGCCAGCATACTGCCTTCGCGATTACTGGTATCCACAGTCACCAGCGTCGACAAACCGATACGCAGCGGATGTTGCTCAAGCTGCCTGGCATCCAGTTCAATACGCACAGGCAAACGCTGAACGACTTTGATCCAGTTACCCGTCGCATTTTGTGCCGGGAGCAAAGAGAACGCGCTGCCGGTGCCCATATCCAGGCCGACAACTTTACCGGTGTACTCAACTTTATCGCCGTAAATATCACTGACGACAGTCGCCGGTTGGCCGATACGCATATGCGCAAGTTGGGTCTCTTTGAAGTTTGCATCCACCCACAAACCGCTCGCAGGCACGATGGCCATCAACGGAGTCGTTGGGCTAATTTGCGCGCCAACTTGCACGACACGGCGTGAAACATAGCCGGTCATTGGGCTGACGATTTTGGTACGTTGCAGCGCCATCCAGGCATTACGCAACTCGGCTGCGGCCTGCTTAACGCTTGGCTGCTCTTCGAGTTTTGTGCCCAGGATCATCGCCTGATTGGCATTATATTGCTGAACGGCAACATCCAGTTGCGCTTGAGCCGATGCGACGGCATCACGGGCGTGTTGCAATTCCTCACGACCAATCAGGTTGGCATTCCCCAACGGTACGCGGCGATTCAGGTCGCTTTGAGCTTGTGCAAGAGAAGTCTTTTGCAGCTCAATATTGGCCTGATATTGCTTGCTGTTAATCATTAACTGACGTGTCTGACGAACACTTGAAGCCAACACGGTTTGTGCTTGCTCAAAGGCTTGCTCTGCATCAGCCTGGTCCAGCGTCACCAGCACATCGCCTTGTTTAACGAAGTCGGTATTATCAGCCCAAACCTTGGTTACGCTTCCGGAAACCTGGGACATTATCTGTACCTGATTACCGGCCACATACGCATCATCCGTATTTTCGTAGTGACGTAATACTAAAAACCAGTAAATCCCATATGCCACAGCAATAATGACAAACAGCAGGGTCAACAGGAGTAAGGCACCTTTACGTTTGCCTTTCTTGTTACCCGGCTGCTGCGGGGTTTGAGTCTCCGCATGTGCGCTCATGCTTATCTCCACACTTTTTTATTATAGTGATCGGCTGAGCCGACCTGTTAGACCCAACAGGCCAGCAAGGTGAGTTGCTGGCCTGTCGGTATTCATCTTTTTTGGGGCACTACGATTTCACGCGATGACGGCACTTAGCGCACGGCTTCAAGTACGGTCTGGTTCTCATCCATTTCATCCAGGCGGGTCAGCAGTTTGCGGGTAATATTTTCCAACTGCTCTTTCTCTGTACCGCTCAGTGAAGACCACAGCTCATGCAAGCAGCGGTGTTGCGGCGGTAACACCTGACGTAAGAATTCGTGACCTTTTTCGGTCAAATGCAGATGCAGGCAGCGGCGATCGTTATCGCTTTCACGGCGTTCAATCCAGCCACGCTTTTCCAGTTCATCAGCAATACGGGTCGCGTTGGTACGGGAAGAACCCAGAGCACAGCTCAATTCTGAAGGCTGAATGCTATGGCTTTCCTGCGACTCAAGAGTGATCAACGCCATAAATAGCGTCTCGTTAATCCCTTGAGCTTTCAGCATTTTATTGCGGTTTTCCAAAAGCTTGCCCTGCATATGCATGCACAGGCGGGTCAGAAGAACTTCCTGGTATGGGAATTCCTCGTAGCGTTTGGCGCGAAATTTTAGCATTTGTTCAATGGGCGTAAACGAACTATCCATTTTGGCATAACCTCATTAGTTGCGGTCGATATAATAACGATGGTGACAAATAAAGTAAATGTATTGTTTATACGTTTTTCATCGTCAGACGGTGATCACCATCATGAGTTTCCAGGTTAATCCATAACCCAGAGCACTTAATAACGTCGGGATAATAATGCTGCGAGTTTTGTAAAAGCTCAGCCCGAGAATGATAAATCCCATTAACGTCGGGACCAGACGCTGCGCGTCATGCATGATTTCAGGCACGCTGGAAACCACCAGCAAAGCGCAAATTGACGCAATGCCAATGCTATCGAGCAGAACACCTGTCGCCCCACGTTTTGCCGGGCGTGTCGAATTTGCCCGGATGCGCAGAGGCAAATAGCGAAACATATAGTTGGCAAAGCCGACCAGCAGACCCAGCAAAAGCACTTGTGTACTCATTCTGGTTCTCCCTGATAAAACGCCTGCACTAATGCCGCCAGGCATCCACACGCAATGCCCGCAAAAATCGCCGCAGGAATAGAAATCAGCGTGACGCCCAGTAATGCGCCCGCAAGCGAAGCGGTCACCGTCCATGACTGCTTACGCTGGAACGATGCCAGTAAGAAGCTCATAAAAAGGGCGGGTAACATAAAGGTTAACGCCGCTTCCACAGCAGGGAAGTTATCCAGCAAACCATTCCCGGACCATGAACCTAGCGCGGTGCCCAGTATCCACGAAAACCAGGAGCTGAATGCGATGCCGATCATCCAGTTTTCGCTCCAGCGGCGGTTATCGCGCACCAGTTTCGCAGTGGCTGCGGCAAAAACTTCGTCGGTCAGGCCAAAAGCCCAAATCGCGGTTTTAGGTTTGCTCAACTGACGGGGAATTCGTTGGCGCAGGGAAGGGCCGTATAAGACGTGGCGCACATCCATTGCCATTACTGTTAATGCGGCCACCCACAAAGAACTGCCAGCAGCCAATAATGCGGTAATCACAAACTGGCTGGCACCAGCATAAATAATGCAGGAGAAAAACAGGCTTTCAAATGGCGTGAATCCCAGCTTGGTCGCATTCAATCCAAATGCGAATGCTACCGGAATATAGCTGATGACAATCGGTAAACTGTCTTTCAGCCCTTCAACCCAGGTAGCATCGTTTTGTTTGTTATTTAGTGGAACTGTTGCAGGACTATCCATATTAACTATTTATCTATTTCTGACGTTAATGTCACTCGAATGAACAAACAGGGATAACCTTAACAGACTGGTACGACCCTTAATACCCCAAATTATCCGCAGGGTTTGTAAAGGATTAGTGGCATCACGGCTGACGGTGATAACCGCGCCACCACACTACCAAATTTAGTAGGGCAATGATGGCACCCGCCGCGCACACGCCATTCCATCCAGCATGTTGATAGGCGCTGGCAGAAATAATCGAACCTGCGGCCCCGCCAATAAAGTAGCTGGTCATATAACCGGCGGTCAGGCGATTTCGCGCGTCCGGCATCATGCGGTAGATAACGGTTTGGTTGGTGATGTGCACGCCCTGCACCGTTAAGTCCAGAACCAGAATGCCAATGATAAGTGCGATGATTGAATACTGCCCCATCGCGATAGCAATCCACGACAGCAACAACAGCACAAGCCCGATGGTCGTCGTAAGATGTGCTTTGCCTTTATCGGCAAAACCGCCCGCCGGACGCGCACCCAAAGCACCCGCCGCACCAGCCAGGCCAAACAGGCCAATCATCCCGTCCGAGAAGTTAAACGGCGGTGATGCCAGCAGAAATGCCATTGATGTCCAGAGAATGCTGAAGTTCGCAAACGTCAGGCAGCCCAACAATGCACGGGTACGCAATAGCGGGTTTTTGATAAACAGGCCGAATACCGAAGAGAGCAATTGCGGGTAATTCAGGTGCGTTTCAGACTTCACTTTCGGCAGTCCGCGCCACAGCGCTATAGCCATAAAGATCATGAGTACACTCGCCACCCAGTACACCGTCCGCCAGCCACCGAGACTTGCCAGTAATCCGGCAACAGTACGTGCCAGTAAGATGCCGAGCAACAGCCCGCTCATAATCGTGCCGACGACCTTGCCGCGCTTTTCTGGCTCGGCAAGCGTAGCCGCCAGGGGCACGAGAATTTGCGCCACCACCGAGAACAACCCGGTCAGTGCAGTGCCGAGGATCATCACCCACAGCGTTTGGCTTAGTGCCGTGATGACCATACCGCCAGCCGCCAGCAACGTCATAAACACAATCAGCCCGCGGCGCTCAAACATATCACCCAGCGGCACCAGCAGCAGTAAACCTGCGGCATAGCCAAGCTGTGCGGCGGTCACAATAAATCCGGCCTGATTGATGGAGAGCGAAAACGCATTCGCGATAGTGTCGAGCAGGGGTTGTGCGTAGTAGTTGCTTGCAACGGCCAGACCCGTGGCGATAGACATCAGGACGATGAGCGCTGGGCTAAGTCCCTGGGAGGTTTTATTCATTCTTATTCTTCGGTTGGAAATGACAGGACGGGAATAATAGCGAAAATTAATGGGATTAGGGGACGGATTGTGCGGTTTGATTTGATTGGAATGACTTGCCACTTTCCTTATCGCGCAGGGAGATCTGTGAGTATCGCTGAATTTCCGTTCACCCGCGCGTGCAGTTATCTCTTTAATTCCAGAAAACGGTGAACGTATCAAGGAGATAACGCCATCTCCTTGATAATCCTGGCGTCCGGCAAGTCAATCGCCGCTGCGCGGTAAACACCGTTTTTCACCCAACATTCGCGGTCGTTCGCGACTCGCTCCCGGCGATCGCTCACTCACGTGGTTCCAGACCACGTGACCCCGACTGATGAGTAAAAACCGGCGCGATTGAGGCCGGGATCAAGGTCAAAACCGGTTTGGCTTTTGACTTTAGCTTTTGAAGTTGACCTTTGAGTCCGGCATAAATCGCTTCCATTTTGACAGTAACGAGCGGGTCTCGTCGTCAGGAACGGCGAGAGGTTGTGAGCGCAGGGAGCGCGTCGCAACCGACCCAGGGAGTGAAAAGAAAAATGGAGGTTTACCGCGAAGCGGCGATTTAAACGCCGGGAGTCAGGGTTCTTAGGGTGACGACGGTGGTCACCCTAAGTCGTTCACCGTTTCGGTGATAACAGGGATCACTGAACGTTTAGTGAACGGAACCTTCTCTGCTTCGGCAAAGACTTACTTAACTGCCAGTGCCTCATTCACCCAGCCATCGAACTCGGCCTGGTGAGCTTTAATCCAGCCATCAACGTGACCCTGAATATCAGCTTCTGAAGCATGACCGCTGTGCATCATCGCATTCTGAGCATTAATATCCGCCAGCGGTAATTTCATCAGGCTGAACAATTTCGCGGCCTGCGGGTTTTTCGCAGCCCAGGCTTTGTTCGCCACAATGTGCATGGTATTCACCGGGAAACCGTAGTTCGCGCCATTCGGCAGTTTGGTATCAATGTCTTTTTGCTCACCCGGCAAAGAAGAGAACGGTACTTGCAACCACACCACATCTTTCCCCGGCTTGAGCACATCGCTTACCCAATATGGCGTCCAGGTGTAATACAGCACCGGCTTGCCTTCTTTGAAGCGCGCAATCGTGTCAGCCATCATGGCGGAATAGTTACCGTGATTCACCGTGACGGTATCAGCCAGTTTATACGCTTCGTTCTGGTGATTAATGACCGCTTCACAACCCCAACCCGGTGTGCAGCCCATCATGTCGGCTTTGCCGTCGCCGTTGCTGTCGAACAGTTTGGCGATTTTGGGATCTTTTAGCTGCTCAACATTGGTAATGTGATACTGGTCAGCGGTTTTTTTATCAATCAAATAACCCTGTGCAGCGCCGGTAACATACACACCTTCACGATAGAATTTCTTATCGCCACCCGCCGCGGCATACATATCGTCATGCAAAGGCTGCCAGTTCACTGCGGTAAATGTAGCATCGCCAGAGGCAATTGAGGTGTAACCGACGTTGTAATCGACTTCACTTGGCTTATTGACGGTGTAACCCATTTTTTCCAGCGCCCGGCTGACCAGTTCAGTCTGGAACGTTTCTTCAGAAATGGTGCTTTGAATGGGCTGAACGGTAATGCCTTTACCCGGCAAATCAGCAGCAAAAGTGGTGGTAGTAACGAGTGTGGCAAGAGCTGTAGCTAATAGAGTTGTGTGTCGCATCGTCGTTATTCCTGATTGTGGTGATGGGGCGAGGGGCGGCACGAATGCCGCCGCCAGGCTTATTTAATGAAGGGACGGGTCACTAAACCAATTGGACCTGAGTTGTACCAACGGCGGTTGCCACGGCTGCGTGAATCGCGGCCAATGGACTGAGTTAAGCGGTCGAGAATAATGGCAAGTATGACAATACCGACGCCGCCGACGGTCGCAAGACCCATATCGAGACGGCCAATCCCGCGCAGTACCATCTGACCCAGACCGCCAACGGCAATCATCGAGGCGATAACGACCATTGAAAGTGCGAGCATCAGCGTCTGGTTCACACCGGCCATAATGGTTGGCATTGCCAGCGGAAGCTGAACCTTGAACAGCATCTGGCGCGGGCTTGCGCCAAACGAGCGTGAAGCTTCAATCAAATCTTCCGGCACCTGCTTAATGCCCAGGATCGTCAGACGCACGATTGGCGGCAGGGCAAAGATAATCGTGACCACCACGCCCGGCACATTACCGATACCGAACAACATCACAATCGGCACCAGATAAACAAACGCCGGAGTGGTTTGCATCGCATCAAGCAATGGACGAATGATCTTCGCGGCACGTTCGCTGCGGGCAAGCCAAATCCCAAGCGGCAGGCCGATTATCATGCAGAACAGCAGGGCGGTGAGCACCAGCGCCAGCGTCACCATGGCTTGCGACCAGGCACCAATCGCGCCAATCGCCACCAGCGAAACCAGTGTTGCGATACCCATCCCGAGGCTCGACATCTGCCACGCAATCAGCGCGAACAAAATGATGGCGACGGGGGCCGGCATGCCCAGCAAGAAGTGCTGGAAACCGCTCAGGATGTAATCCACCGGGACGCGGATCCCCTGGAACACCGGGCGGAAATGCATAACGACCCAATCGATGCCGCTTGTCACCCAGCTATCGAGCGGAATAAGCGTCTTATGAAAGGGATCGAGAATATTAAAATGCTCGGCTTGCGGAGCAGGCGCTGAATTCAGCCAGTCTGCGCTGCTGCTTGCTGCGGGTGTTGAAGCGGCCTGGCTTCCCCACGCATCGGCAGTTGAAGCCGCTTGTTGTGTTGTTGCGTCGGCAGCCGCTGCGCTGCCGGTATCCCACGGATTTGATGCACTCATTGACTTACCCCTTCACGATCTAACGCCTGTAGCAGCACCCCTTTTGAGATGATGCCCACGTACTGACTCTCTTCCCCAATAACCGGAACCGCGCACGGAGCCTGGCCGACATGGGTAAGTAAGTCACTCAGTGACGTTTCTGCGGAAACGGCCGCAGGAGATTCGAGGTAAGCTCCATCCAGACCTTCACCCTTAGCGAGTGCGGCTTTCAGAGAATCGGTTGAGACAATGCCGAGGAATTTTTGCCCGCGCTCGATGACATAACCATATTCACGGTCTTCATCCTGGAGCAGTTTAAGTGCAGAACGAGGACCAAAACCTGCGGTTTTACGCAACAGCCCTGCCGGGCTACGACGGGCAATATCTTTGGCACTAAATACCTGGCTAATATCCACACCACGGAAGAAGGTGCGCACATAATCGTTCGCCGGGTTATTCAGAATTTCATCCGGTGTCCCGACCTGCACCACTTCGCCGCCCTGCATAATGGCAATTCGGTCGCCAATACGCATCGCTTCATCCAGATCGTGAGAAATAAATACAATGGTACGCTGATGTTTCGCCTGCAATTTAATTAACTCGTCCTGCATTTCAGTACGAATTAAAGGATCAAGTGCGGAGAAGGCTTCATCCATCAATAATATATCCGGATTAATAGCCAAAGCACGGGCCAAACCCACACGTTGACGCATACCACCAGAAAGCTCATCAGGGTAAGCATGGGAATAATTTTCAAGCCCCACCTGACGTAACGCATCAAGCGCTTTTTCCTGACGTTCTTTAACCGGGATGCCAGCTAATTCCATGCCGAATGCGGCGTTATTTAACACCGTCATATGGGGCATCAGAGCAAATGACTGGAATACCATAGAGATTTTATTTTTGCGGACTTCACGAAGTTCTGCGTCGGATATTTTAGCAATATCAACGCCGTCAATGAGTACCTGCCCACGGGTTGGTTCAATCAGGCGATTGAGAAGGCGAACCATGGTGGATTTACCGGAACCCGATAACCCCATGATGACAAAAATCTCGCCTTCTTCAATGGCCAGACTGGCGTCTTTTACGCCAAGCGACAGCCCTGTTTTCTCCAATAATTCAGACTTTGAAATACCTTTCTCTATATATTTGAATGCACGCTGTGGATGCTCGCCAAATACCTTATATAAATTCTTTACTTCAAGTTTAATTGCCATGCAATAAAGTTATTCCTGTATTTATATATTTATACACAATTCCTGATGGAAATATTCACTGCATATACCCTAACATACTCAGAATCTGAGACAACCCTCGATTTCCGATATATCCAATATCCATGTGGCTTGAGTGGGCAGAATTTCCCATGAGTAAAGGGCTGAGGGCAAATCAGAGAAAGATGATATTTTTTGTAAGCGGATGGGGAATTCGGTTGAATGAGAGGCGATCATCAATAATATGTAGGGTGGATAAGCGACAGCGTCATCCACCAATTTTTACATTTATTAATGTCGGATGACGCGATGCTTATCCGACCTACATTAAGGTTATATGCTTATTTAAAAATCCCAATCCTCATCAGCGGTTTCCACCGCTTTCCCCATCACATACGACGAACCTGAACCTGAGAAAAAGTCATGGTTTTCATCTGCATTAGGCGAAAGAGCGGCCAGTATCGCCGGGTTAACCTCTGCCATTTCTGGTGGGAACAGCGCGTGATAGCCCAGGTTCATCAATGCTTTATTGGCGTTGTAGCACAGGAATGCTTTCACCTCTTCTTGCCAGCCCACGCCACCATATAGCGCATCGGTATACGCCACTTCGTTATCGTAAAGATCCATCAGCAAATCGAGGGCGAAATTCTGTAACTCAGTCTGGCGTTCAGCGCTTTGTTGGGTCAGCACTTTCTGGAATTTATAGCCGATATAATAACCATGCACCGCTTCGTCGCGAATAATTAAGCGAATGAGATCTGCGGTGTTGGTCAGCTTGCCGCGACTCGACCAATACATCGGCAAATAAAAGCCTGAATAAAAGAGGAATGACTCCAGAAATACACTGGCGATTTTCTTCTTCAATGGGTCATCGGCATGATAATGGGCGAGGATAATTTGTGCTTTGCGCTGCAAGGGTTCGTTCTCTTCACTCCACGCATAAGCCGCATCCACATCTTTGCTCTGGCAAAGTGTCGAGAAAATCGAACTATAAGAACGCGCGTGCACCGCCTCCATAAAGCTGATGTTCGACAATACCGCTTCTTCATGTGGCGTAATCGCATCACTCATCAGTACCGGCGCGCCAACCGTATTCTGAATCGTGTCGAGTAACGTCAGGCCGGTAAACACGCGAATAGTGAGCTGCTGCTCATCGTGACTTAATGATTGCCAGGCCGGAATGTCATTCGACAACGGCACTTTCTCTGGCAGCCAAAAATTACTGGTCAGGCGATTCCAGACTTCGAGGTCTTTTTCATCCTCAATAATGTTCCAGTTGATGGCGCGCACGCGGGTTAACTGATTCATCTTCTCTCCTTATAAAGCGCAGGACACGCAGCCCTGGACCTCTGTTCCTTCCAGCGCCATCTGGCGTAAGCGAATGTAATACAGTGTTTTAATGCCTTTTTTCCAGGCGTAAATCTGCGCCTTATTAATATCGCGGGTGGTGGCGGTATCACGGAAAAACAGCGTCAGCGACAAGCCCTGGTCGACATGGCGCGTGGCCTCGGCGTAGGTATCGATGATTTTTTCCGGGCCGATGTCATACGCATCCTGATAAAACTCCAGATTGTCATTGGTCATAAACGGGGCGGGGTAGTAAACACGCCCGGTTTTGCCTTCTTTGCGGATCTCAATACGCGAGACAATCGGGTGAATGCTCGAGGTCGCGTGGTTGATATAAGAGATAGAACCGGTCGGCGGAATGGCTTGCAAATTCTGGTTATACAGCCCGAACTCCATCACATCATCACGCAACTGCTGCCACTGCTCGCGGGTGGGAATGGCGACTCCGGCCCTGGCAAATAAAGCGCGCACTTTCTCGGTTTTTGGCTGCCAGTTTTCTTGCAGATATTGGTGGAAATATTCACCACTGGCATAACGCGATTGCTCGAAGCCTGCGAAGCGCTGTTTACGTTCGCGAGCCAGCAAATTCGAGGCGCGGACGGCGTGCCATGTGACGGTGTAGAAATAGAAGTTAGTGAAATCCAGCCCTTCCGTCGAGCCATAAGCAATGCCTTCCCGGGCCAGATAACCATGCAAATTCATCTGCCCAAGGCCGATGGCGTGGGACGCGGCATTTCCGGCTTCAATCGACGGCACCGAGCGAATGTGGCTCATATCAGAAACCGCCGTCAGGCCGCGAATCGCGGTTTCGATGGTCCTGGCAAAATCAGGCGAGTCCATGGTGTGAGCGATATTCAGCGAGCCGAGGTTACAGGAAATATCCTTCCCAACTTGCGCATAATCGAGATTTTCGTCGTACGTCGATGCGCTATTAACCTGGAGAATTTCCGAGCATAAATTGCTCATGTTGATGCGGCCAGCAATCGGGTTTGCACGGTTTACCGTATCTTCAAACATGATGTACGGATAGCCAGATTCAAACTGAATTTCCGCCAGGCGCTGAAAGAATTCGCGGGCATTAATAAAGGTTTTGCGGATGCGCTCATCCGCCAGCATTTCTTCATAGCATTCGCTAATCGAAATATCGCTATAGGGCTTGCCGTAAATCCGCTCGACATCGTAAGGCGAAAACAGCGCCATCGGCTGATTATCTTTAGCCAACTGGAAAGTGATATCTGGGATCACAACACCTAGCGAAAGCGATTTAATCCGGATTTTTTCGTCAGCGTTTTCGCGCTTGGTATCGAGGAAACGCAAAATATCCGGGTGATGGGCGTGGAGATAAACCGCCCCCGCGCCCTGGCGAGCACCCAGTTGATTAGCATAAGAAAATGCATCTTCTAGCATTTTCATCACCGGGATCACGCCGGATGACTGGTTTTCGATGCGTTTAATCGGCGCGCCCACTTCGCGTAAATTTGAGAGTAAAAACGCTACGCCTCCACCGCGTTTTGAAAGCTGCAACGCAGAATTTACCGCACGCCCAATGGACTCCATATTGTCTTCAATACGCAGCAAGAAACAGGAAACCAGCTCACCACGCTGCATCTTTCCGCAGTTAAGAAATGTCGGTGTCGCAGGCTGAAAGCGTCCGCTGAGCATTTCATCCATTAATTGCACAGCCAGCTTTTCGTCACCCTGAGCCAGCGTTAACGCCACCATACACACACGGTCGGGGAAGTGTTCCAGATACTCTTTGCCATCGTAAGATTTCAGCGTGTAGCTGGTGTAATACTTCCACGCGCCGAGGAAAGTCTGGAACCGGAACCCACTGTGGTGTGCTTTCTCAAACAGGCCGACCACAAAACTTCTCGGGTAGCGTTGCAGTACCGCATTGTCGTAATAGCCCTCAGCCACCAGACACTCCAGGCGCGCCTGCGGATTGGCAAACTGGCGCGAGCGGGGCAGCACATATTGCTGATGGAATTGCTCCACCGCCAGGTGGTCTTTCTCGAACTGAATGCGCCCCTGGGAATCATAAAGATTCAGCATGGCGTTGAGCGCGTGATAATCCGCGCTTTCGTTCGCCGTCAGGCGGATAGCTTCTGTCGTTGCCAAAATTCGTTGACTCCCTTACGCACGTTTTCAATGTCCTGGTCGGTGCCGAGTAACTCAAAACGATAGAGATACGGCACCTGGCATTTTTGGGCTATCACATCGCCCGCCCGGCAAAACCCTTCGCCGAAGTTTCGATTACCGCTGGCGATGACGCCGCGCAGTAATGCCCGATTGTTGGGGTTATTTAAAAATCGGATCACCTGCGCGGGTACGGCCCCGGCAATTCCGCCACCGCCATAACTCGGCACAATCAGGATGTAAGGCTCCGTCACTTCCAACCGTTGTTTGAAATCCAACGGAATGCGCAACGCGGGCAATCCCAGGCGTTCGATAAAACGCAGAGTATTTTCCGAGGTGCTGGAGAAGTAGACGAGATGACTCATGCTGTGGCTCGGGTTTGCAGGCGGTTAATCATATCCGGGCGAAATCCGCTCCAGCTTTCCTGCTCGGTGATCACAACCGGCAACTGGCGATAACCCAAAGCACGCAAATCGTCGGCCGCCTCCGGGTTTACGTCGAGATTAATCATCTCAAACGTGAACCCACGGCTTTCGATAGCACGCCTGGTAGCATGGCACTGAACACAGTCATTTCGAGTGTATATGGTAATGCGCATGATTCTTATTCTCTCTGTGGTTGAGAATATGAATACTAGATGTGGGCGAGAAAATTATCAACCATACAAGATATAGTATTTTTAGATAAGGGAGGAATTGGCTCTCACCACAGCTTTCTCCCCCTGAGAGGGAGAAAACCGAGCGCGTATCCCTCCCCAGGGAGCTGTCTCTTAGTCACATCTCTGTGAGTCGCGGGACAGTTCCGTTCACCCGGTGTTCAGTGTTTTATATAGCCACTGAACCGGTGAACGACTTAGGGTGGCCACCGTCGCCACCCTAAGAACCCGGACTCCCGGCAAATCAATCGCCGCAAGCGGTAAACCTCCATTTTGCCTCCGTGTCCAGGTCGGTTGCGATTCGCTCCGGGCGATCGCGCCCTCCAGCCGTTCCCGACGGCTGGACCCGGCCACCTGGAGTCAAAATGGAGGCGATTGAAGCCGGAACCAGAGGTCAACGTCAAAACCGAAAGATCACACCGAGCCGGTTTTGACCTTGTTCCCGGTATAAATTGCCCCAGTGTTCCCCATAAGTCAGGGTTGAGCTGCCGGGAGCAGCGAAAGAGAGCGATCGTCGGGAACGAATCGCGAACGACCCTGATGTTGGGGATAAGCTGGGGTTTACCGCGCAGCGGCAATTTAATGGCCGGGCGCCTGGATTATCAAGGAGAGGGCGTTCTCTCCTTGATACGTTCACCGTTTTCGGGAAATAAAGAGATAACTGAACACACGGGTGAACGGAAAATCAGCGAGGCTTAAAGATCTCACCCTGACAAAATTACCAGGGCGAGTTGTGACTAAGAGACAGCCCCGAGGGAGAAGGCCGGGGTGAGGGCGATAAACTACATACGCATACCGATCGCTAAACGGTTAAACGCATTCATCAGGCTCGCCGTAAACGTCAAATCACTGATCTCTTGTGCCGTAAAGAATTGCAGCAGCGGCTGATACACCGCATCTTCCGCCCCTTCGGTAATCAGCGTCACCGCTTCGGCCCAGGCCAGCGCTGCACGCTCTTTGTCGCTGAAGTGATTACTCACCTTCCAGCCTGCAAGGGCATCCAGTTTGGTCTGCTCCACGCCATCTTTGCGCAAGGCTTTAGAATGCATTTCCAGGCAATAGGCGCAGCCGTTAATTTGCGAGACGCGCAGGAAAACCAGTTCAATCAGAGTTGAGCCGAGCGAGCTGGATTCCAGACCTTTCAGTGCCTGAAGCATTGGCTTAAACACGGCAGGAGAAAGGTCGTAGTAAGGTTGGCGTAATTCAATCATGGTTTTATTCCTCGTGTTGGTATGCCGATAATTTAGCACTATGATGGACTACTAAAGAGAGCCATAAATTAACTAATAAAGCAGGCCATAATGGCAAAGTCGATCGAACCGATAGTAAGCGCTCACCACGCAATCCCGCGTTACCAGCAAATAGCACGGCAACTAAAACAAGCCATTAGTGATGGGGAACTCGCCGCCGGTAGCCGCCTGCCTTCCAGCCGGACAATGGCGCTTGAACTTGGTGTCGCGCGGGCAACCGTCGAAAATGCTTATGGTGAATTAGTCGCGCAAGGTTGGCTGGAAAGACGTGGCCAGGCGGGAACATTCGTTAGCCCGTCCGCCACCAGTGGAGCCAATAATCTCGCGACGCCAGCCAGCCAACCACAAGGCGCACCGCGCCCATTCCAGATGGGATTACCGGCTCTGGACGCTTTTCCTCGCGCACTCTGGTCGCGCGTTATGGGGCGACGACTGCGCCTGCAAACGCGTTTCGATTTGCTCTTGCCGGAAGCGAATGGCGAATCGACATTGCGCCAGGCGATTGCAGATTACCTGCGTTTTTCGCGCAGTATCGACTGCCAGCCAGAACAGGTTTTCATCACGTCAGGATTTCAGGCCGCCATGCGTCTGGTGGCCCATACGCTGGCAAAACCCGGAGATGGCATCTGGCTGGAAGATCCCGGCTACCGCTATGTGCGCCCGGTTTTTGCTGAAGCGGGAATGTCGTTGCATCCGGTTCCGGTCGATAGCGAAGGGATGCACATTGACTACGGCATTAACCATTTCCCGGATGCTCGTTTTGCATTGCTGACGCCCGCGCATCAAAGCCCATTGGGGGTTGCGCTGTCGCTTAATCGCCGTCACCAGTTGCTCGACTGGGCAGCGGAAAATCAAAGTTGGGTGATAGAAGACGATTATGACAGTGAGTTTCGCTACCACGGCAAACCGCTGCCACCGATAAAAAGTCTGGATGGGCCGCAGCGCGTTATTTATGCAGGAACATTCAGCAAATCGCTCTTTCCCGCGCTACGCGTTGCCTGGCTGGTGGTGCCGCAGCAACAGGTCGAGGCATTCTCGCAACACACGCATTTCTTGCCCTGCACCGCGCCGTTACTTGTTCAGCAGACCATTGCCGATTTCCTTCGCGAAGGCCACTTCTGGCGGCATCTGAAAAAGATGCGGTCGTGCTACAGCGAGCGGCGGTTATGGCTCGAACACGCACTGCAACAGCAGGGGTTTGATGTCGTTCCCCAGGCGGGAGGTATTCAGATGGTGATGCGTGTAAACGGTGATGACCGTGCGTTAGTTGCAAAAGCGAGGGCATCGGGGCTTGCGGTGCAGGCGTTAAGTGACTGGCGCATAGTTTCAAACGGGGAAGGGGGAATATTGATGAGTTTTACTAATCTGACATCGCAGGCCATGGCGCTGAAAGCCGCAAAACAGTTACGTGACGCGATAGCGTGACCCCAGAAACTAAAAACCCCGGGCTGATATCACCCGGGGTCAGACGCATATTTATTATCACTACACTTTATGAAAGCCGAAGTGACTCTGTAACAGTCAAACTGACTATCGACGCGACGCTAACAGAGCGCCGATGAAAATACCGACAGCGGCGCTAATACCCACGCTCTGCCACGGTTTATCGCGGACATAGGTGTCGGCGCAACCGACCGCGTCGCAGGCGGCCTGTTTGACTCGAGTGCGACCCTGAAGGCGAGCGCGCGTCTCTTTCAATAGAGACTCCGCTTTTTTGCGGGCGGCTTCCCCTTCCTCTTTAACATCGCTACCGAATGATTTAAGAACCTCTTCCAGCGTATCGGCCAGTTGGTTCACGTCATGGTTGATATCGTCAACACCTTCATCTACATCATTTCGATTTACTCGGTTAAACATTGTTTTCTCCTTTTTGCGATGTACTTTTCAGTGTAGACCATAATTTTTAGTAATGACTGAGTTCACGCTCTTACCTGGTCTTTATGGACTAATCTGAAAGCGTTGCTAATGCTGGTTATTGTAAGGTTGCGCTGCAATAGAAGATGACGAGGAAAAATTATGTATTTACGACCTGATGAGGTGGCCCGCGTTCTTGAAAAAGCCGGTTTTACCATGGATATCGTGACACCAAAAACCTACGGCTATCGCCGTGGCGAAAACTACGTTTACGTCAATCGCGAAGCGCGCATGGGGCGCACCGCTCTGATTATTCACCCAACATTAAAAGAACGAAGCCAGACCCTTGCAGATCCTGCGACCGACGTGAAAACCTGCGACCATTACCAGCAATTTCCGCTCTATCTGGCGGGTGAAACGCACCAACATTACGGCATTCCACATGGTTTTAGCTCACGCATTGCGCTGGAGCGTTATCTTTCAGGCTTGTTTGGCGAGCACTAATTGGAAGAGGCGTTGTGGTGAGCCACGCCTCCATACTGCTAAATATCAAACTCCCGCTTTTGCATTCCGATAACCACTGATGCGGAATAAGCGGCGGCAATAATCGAGAAAATAGCCGTAAGCCGCGCCCATCAGCATTGAAACCACAATATTCGAGCTGACCGCTGCGACGATTTGGTTCCAGTCCGCACCCACCGACCACAGAATGACGACATAAACGGGTGACTGAAACGTAATGTAAGCCAACACATCGGCGAGATTCTTCGCCCAGCTTGCGTTGCTGTAGCGTTTGGTGAAACGCATAAATGCATCACGATAAAAGCCATACGGCCAGGCAATCAAAATATTGACCGGAATAGCGACCAGACGCGAAGAGAGTGACTGTTCAAAGCTCATGCCTGAGAGAAATATCTCAATCACCATGTTCACAACCGAGCAATACACTACCATCGCGAAAGTATCAGCGACGGCATGGCGCAAGCGTGACTCAGGAGAAAACATTATTCTGGCTCCGAACGGAAAGTAGCGATAAACACTGAATTAACATGTTAATTACAGTGTGAATGGTCAGGTTGTTGATCGTGAGTAGGTTATATCTCTGCAAGTAAACAGGCAATTAGCGATAAATTTTTATTTAATCGCATTTGGTCGATAAAATGCGCTAAATGAGACATAACAGGCAGTGTTTCCTGATTTTGTCGCTCCACTATTGTTTTTTTATTTTAAATCATAGGGTTAAAAATTCATTTGTTGCCGATGTTTTTGGCTTTCTCTGGCCAGAAAAAACGTTATATAATTATTTATATAGCGATGTGGAAAACAGGAGCATTTAAGTGGAAAACCATTTTGGTAAGGGATTGATGGCAGGGCTTAAAGCCCGTGAAGCTGGCAGTGTCACCATTGTGGCTCGCTTCTGCCCCGACTATAAGCGCGGGTTTGTGCTTGGATTCACCCATCGCATCTCAGAGCAGACCGGCGACCGCCAGCGTGCGGCATGGGAAGCGGGCGTTTTGACGCGCCGCTACAATCTCGATAAAGAGCTGGTGGCTGACTTTTTTAAAGAAGTGAATGCGGACACTGCGGTGAAATGCTTCTTCGCAGGATATGAAAGGGGTTACTGATTTTTCGGCGTATTCAGGCGGAAAAAAGTACCCGCCTGAATAAATGGCCTCTAGCAAACACCGAAATCACCGTCTTCTTTATATAGCGCAACGTCTTCAGCTTTTAGTGTGACGGTTTCACCGGTCAAAATACTTCTGGGCGTGCAGAACAACATATCTCCCTGGACATCCAGAACTTCGTATTTCGGGCCGCCTTTTTTCGGTTGCACCAAATCGCCTGCTTTAAACACGCTTGTTTTAGACATAGCCAACCTCGTTATGATGAACATCTATAAGGTTAACCATAGTCGAAAGCAGTCGAGTTAACGCTGATTCCAGGGCATTTTTTCCAGTAAGCGAGCCATACCGCAAAAGCCACTGATCCCTGCAAACAGCAAGCCCGCACCGACAAAACCGGACAGTAAAAAGAACCCCTGATGAATGCTAAAGCCGAGTACCACACCGGCCAGCACCAGTGACCCTGCGGCGATTTGCACCTGGCGCATTAACGGCAGGGGTTGTGATTTATCCGCATGTATTTCCTGCCCGTCTTTTTTCCAGGCATTAAGACCGCCCTCGAGCAGAAAGACTTTTGCCGGTGCTACGGCATCAACCAGCTTCTGCGCATTTTGCGCAGTTCGCGCACCAGACTGGCAATGAAAAATCACGGTATCGAAGGGATCGAACGGGCCGAGGCGGTCGCCATTTTCAATAGCGGAAAGCGACAGTAAATGGGCCTGCGCAATATTCTCGCGGGCATATTCATCACGTTCACGGATATCAATCAGCGCGGCACCTTGCGCGACCAGAATCCTGGCTTGTGCCGGGGAAATACTCTCAATAGTCATGCTGCTCCTTGCTGCCACTCAGTAACCTTACACGCGCAGATAATCCCCCGATTTTGACGTGGCAGCAAATAAACTAGCGAAAATTCTGATCGTATAGCGCTGGAATATTCAAAGGAAACGGCACAGCAGGTCCGCTTTATCGGTCTGTTCCCAGCTAAAAATATCGCGTCCAAAATGGCCGTAGGCCGCGGTTTGCTGATATATCGGTTGCAGCAAATTCAACGAGCGAATTAACCCATGTGGGCGAAGATCGAAAAACTCGCGAATAAGCATAATGAGTTTTTCATTATCCAGTTTCCCGGTACCGAATGTTTCCACCATGATAGAAGTCGGCTCTGCAACACCAATGGCATAAGAAATCTGAATTTCACAGCGGTCAGCTAAGCCTGCGGCAACAATATTTTTGGCGACGTAGCGGGCAACATACGCGGCTGAACGATCCACTTTTGAAGGATCTTTACCGGAAAATGCACCGCCGCCGTGGCGCGCCATACCACCGTAAGTATCAACAATAATTTTGCGACCCGTCAGCCCGCAGTCACCCATTGGCCCACCAATGACAAATCGACCGGTTGGATTGATAAAATATTTGGTATTACGCGTTAGCCACTCAGGCGGCAAAACAGGCTTGATGATCTCTTCCATCACGCCTTCACGCAGAATTTGCTGAGTGACGGCTTCACTGTGTTGCGTGGAAATAACCACGGTATCAATACCGATTATTTTGCCGTTCTCATAAGCAAAGGTGACCTGGCTTTTCGCATCAGGGCGTAACCATGGCAATAAACCGTTTTTGCGCACTTGCGCCTGACGTGCCATTAAACGGTGAGCAAAGGTGATAGGTGCGGGCATTAACGCATCGGTTTCGTTGGACGCATATCCAAACATAAGTCCTTGATCACCCGCGCCTTGATTCGCTTCATTGTCACGATCTACGCCACGATTAATATCAGGAGACTGTTTGCCAATCGCACTTAAAACCGCACACGTGTTGGCATCAAAACCCATTTCTGAGCTGTTATAGCCGATGTCGTGAATCGTGCGACGCACAATCTCTTCTATATCCACCCACGTGTCGGTGGTAATTTCCCCACCAACTAAAACCATGCCCGTTTTTACCAGCGTTTCACAGGCCACGCGTGCTTTGGGGTCTTGTTCAATAATCGCATCGAGAATGGCATCAGAAATTTGGTCGGCTATTTTGTCGGGATGCCCTTCAGAAACAGATTCTGAAGTGAATAATTGTTGTGACATACGAAGATCCTTAAATTAATAACGTAGTGATTCAGTCGGGATAATGAAAATTTCAGCGATAAACGTACATGCCGCCTTCGACGCCGCGGCTAAATAAGACTTGCCAGAGCTGAATATCACGCGCACGGAAAGCACCCGCGCATGTCATCAGGTAATAATTGAACATGCGTTTAAACGACTCGGAATAATTATCCTGAATCTCTGGCCAGAAACTATTAAAACGCTGGTGCCACGCCATTAATGTCAGGTCGTAATCCGAGCCGATATTGTGCCAGTCTTCGACGACAAAATATGGCTCAGATGCGCTGGCGATTTGTTTTACCGAAGGCAGACATCCGTTAGGGAAAATATATTTGTTAATCCACGGATCGACATTGGTATTTGATTTATTTGCTCCGATGGTATGCAGTAGGAACATTCCGTCCGGTTTAAGGCAACGGTTCACCACTTCAAAATAGGTATCGTAATTTTTTGGCCCGACATGCTCGAACATGCCGACGGAAACGATGCGGTCAAAATGACTGTCGAGGTCGCGATAATCCATCAGCTTGATGGAGACATCCAGCCAGGTGCAACGGTCCTGCGCCATTTTCTGCTGTTCTTCCGAGATGGTCACGCCAGTCACATGGACGTTGTAATGTTCGGCGGCGTACTCCGCCAGACCGCCCCAACCGCAGCCAATATCCAGCAGTTTCATACCGGGTTGAAGCTGCAATTTTTCGCATAACATTTTTAATTTTGCTTCTTGAGCCTGGCGTAAGTTAGCGGCTTCTTTCCAGTAACCGCAGGAATACTGCATATACGGATCGAGCATTTTAGCGAACAGATCGTTGCCGATATCGTAATGCTCTTTGCCGACAATCCAGGCACGTTTACGTGTCTGTAAATTAAACAAACGCATCCCGGCGATGCGAGCTAAATCCCTGAAGTTTTTTGGTGCTTTCTCATCGAGTTTTGCACGAAGGATTTTCTCGAATAACACTTCCAGTGCAGCGCAGTCCCACCAACCTTCCATGTAGGATTCACCCAGGCCAATAGAACCTTCCTGCAAAACTCGTTTATAAAAGTCAGGATTGTTGACTTGAATATCCCAGCGGCGGCTGCCGTTAAAACGGACATCAGCCTGATTTACAAGATCTTCTGCAATCCGATACCAGTTGTCTTTGTGTACAACAGGTGCATTTTCAACTTCAACACTCATATCTCATCCTCAGTAAAAGCCTAAGTCAGTTTTCTACTCGACTATCAGAACTCGTTTATATTTCGTTAAAAGGGCGGCCAGGCGTTCCACGTTTTCCACAATTTCGGTGGCGACGCCATGGACATAAAGTTTGTCGCGGTAAATACAAATATCCTTTTTCAGGCGCTCGATATGCAGACGCCGCGCCGGTTCATCTTCCGCCTTCAATATGAGCTGCGCGGCTTCACGCAGGCGCTCATGAATCAGAGATAAATCTTCGTCCTGGGGTAATTCGCACTCAAGACTTCTGAGACGCGGAACCATGCCAGAATTGCCCCCATTTCCGGGCGCAGATAAATGGCGCTGACAATGGTTAGTGCGGTGATGCCTGCAAGCCCCAACGCGTAAGAGTTTTCGATGCGTATTACGGTGGCGGCATAACAGCAAACTCCAGTCCATACCGCGCCTATTATTAACATTGTGAGCGGAGACCAGATAAACACCCAGACGATAATCAGCGCGGATGAGCAGCCGATTATTGTTCCTGCAAAACGTAATAATCCACGATGGCGCAGCGCTCCAGTTAAGGGTTCGCCGCCTGCAATAAACGCCGGAGCGGTGGTAATAATAATTGCAGTCACTACCGCCCAGCGCGGCATATCCAAATCAAATCCAATCCAAAACCAATAGCCAAAGAAAGCGCAATGGCAAAAGTCAGTTTGAAAGCGAAACGCAAATGATGTAGTGATATGCGATAAAAAGGACGGCTCATTAACGGGGGTCCCGGGTTGTTATTAATTCACAATTCATTGTTAAGAAAATACAGGTATTTCAATTTGTTCTTTTATTTTAAAAATAGCTATCCCGCTCGATTTAAATATATCCGAGTGTTGATTGGGTTAATCGTTATTTAAATAGGGTCATTAATCTGCTGGGCTTATGAATTAATTATCGCAGCAAACACGGTTTGTGTATCATGAAGGGATGCCAAGTTGTGTCGATCAAGCGTCAATTTAGGTGGGATAGATGGTTAAAGCAAAAAAGATACTGCACTCGTTCCGCTACGAAGGCGATGCTGAAGGGGCTAAACTCGCTCGTCCCGTTTTCTTCCGTTCGTTTATGCTAGCTGAGAATGTGCAATCCGAGCTTCATTCTCACCCTTTCATTCAGTTCCACTATGCGCGTGAAGGCTCCTTATACATTTCCGTGGAGAATAATTCGTACATCATTCCGGCCTGCTACGGTTTGTGGATACCGGCTTTTATGCCTCATAGGGTGCAAACCGCCAGTGAAGTGATGCTGGAAAACCTGGATATTGACCCTGACTATTACGCGTCCACGGGATTTAAAGCCGAACTGAAGTTAGTGACAGTCTCTGATTTTGCCCGCAGCTTCATCCACCATGCTACGCATACTATCCCTGAATTTTATGATGCCGATGGCAAAGAAGGGCGGCTGGTTTCCACATTGATCGATGTGCTAAACGATCTCCCGGCCGCAGGCTTTGCCATGACCTGGCCTACGGCACCGGCACTGCTGGAAATGTGTCAGATAATCAGTGAATCACCAGATTTACCGCATTTAATGGAAGACTGGGCTGAGAAAGTGGGTATGTCGCCACGCACCTTTTCACGACATTTCATCAAAGAAACGGGCATAACGTTTAGTAACTGGAAACAACGGCATCGTTTGCTGCATTCCATTATTTTATTACGCCAGTCGCGCAGCGTGACCGAAATTGCATTAATGCTGGGATATGGCAGTACATCAGCTTATACCTACGCATTCCGCCAGTTATTTGGTGTTTCACCTTCACGCTATGAAGCCGCACCTCCACCACCGGATGCGATTTTATATGATTAAAACTACGGATAATAAAAAACCGGAAATCAGAGAACATTTCCGGTTTTAGTTTTTTCTAATCTATCAGAACGAAATACGTCTGTAATTCTGATATTCGGGTTTCCAGAACATATCCTCTAGCTTATCTTCTAATTCAGATTCCATCATTCTTGTTGCCACACCATCTTCTGCCCCGGCAAGTGCAACGGCAATGGCAATTTTCTTAGATATTTCATGGATATTGGTCAGTTCAGGTAACAGCGCGCCATGTGGGTCTTTGAGTAAAGGTGATGAGAGCGCAAGGACTTTACTGGCGGCCAGGAACATATTTTCGGTCACACGTTTAGCATTTGACAGCAAAACTCCCAATCCAAGGCCTGGGAAGATATAAGAGTTATTGCACTGGGAAATAATGTGACGATGGCCTTTGTACATGACCGGCGCGAATGGGCTTCCCGTAGCAATGATTACATTACCTTCGGTCCACTCAATAATATCCTCAGGTAACGCTTCCACGCGGGATGTTGGGTTCGATAGGGGGAAAATAATCGGCGTGGAAGCGCAAGAATGCATCGATTTAACCACTTCCTCCGTAAACAGACCAGGTACACCGGATACCCCAATTAATATCGATGGTTGAATGCAATTAATCAGCGCCGCGATATTTTTGCCATCAGGCGAAAACGGCAAGGTTTCTCTTGCATGAGCGAGTCGATACTGGAAATCAGTTAATGCAGGTGTATCTTTTAATACCAGGCCATCTTTGTCGACAAGGAATATATGGCTTCTGGCAACGTCCTCATCGACTCCATCAGCTTTAAGCGCAGAAACAATGAGTTCGGCAATACCGCAACCTGCGGATCCTGCTCCCACGAACATAATACGTTGATCAGAAAGTGATGTCTTATTATGCAGGCAAGCCGCGAGAATAGAGCCTAATGCGACGGCCGCTGTTCCCTGGATATCATCATTAAAACAACATAATTTATCCTGATATTCTTTGAGCAATGGTGTGGCGTGTTGCAGTGCAAAATCTTCAAACTGCAACAAAACGCCAGGCCAACGGCGTTCAATTGCAGAAACCACAATATCAATAAACTCAAAATATTCTGCTTCTGAAACGCGCGAGTGGCGAGCACCCATATACAATGGATTGTTTAATAACTCTTTATTATTGGTGCCCACATCTAACATGATAGGGAGACACTGGTGTGGCGCGATGCCGCCGCATGCGGTGTACAGAGACAATTTTCCGATAGGAATGCCCATCCCACCGATTCCCTGGTCACCCAGCCCAAGAATGCGCTCACCATCGGTCACGACAATGATCTTAATATCATCACTCAGGACATTTCGCAGGATGCTTTCAATATTGTTGCGGTCCTCCCAGGCGATAAAGACGCCTCGGTTTTTACGCCATATCTCTGAAAAGTGTTGGCAGGCATAGCCCACCGTCGGGGTATAAATTAACGGCAGCGAAGCCTCAATGTTAGATGTGATGTAATGATAAAAAAGAACCTCATTTGTATCTTGCAGGTTACGCAAAAAAACATGTTTGTCTTCATCAGTAATGAAGTTATTTAGCTGGAAACGTATCCGATCGCTTTGCTCGCCTATAGTTTCTACAATGGTCGGGATAAGCCCATGTAAATTAAATTCATTACGTTCACTATCACTAAATGCGCTTCACTTATTAAAGGTCGTGTTACTTAGCAGGGATTGCCCGGAAAGATGGGTGTATCGCATTTTACTCTCACTTGGTTTAATGGCTGACTGGTGAACATTGCCGGGAGGTATATTCCTAATTATTTTTTGATGCAAGTGAGCTAAATGACTCCTCGAATAGCTTATTCAAATAGGTTATATGCTTTTCGCAATACTGAAATGGTTGAGAATAATAAAAACAAAAAACTAACAACTATAATTCTCAAAGAATTTATCTGAAACAATGTGCTGCACAAAAGAAACAACATTAAGACAGGTGTATTATTTTAAGGCGAAGTGCAACAAAATATAACTGGAAGGTGAGCGTTTATTTAATCAACAGCAGTAGCACCTTTCATTATGTGGAGTATTAATTTGCACTGGTCAGCCTGCACGCATAGCTAATGCTTTACTGACGACAACATTGTGCACTTTTTTGTCTATTGCGCTTTTAACGCTATGTCCATTTTTGTCTATTTCAGGGAATGTATTTAATATTTTAGTGGGCGTATGATTAATATTCAGAATAAATCCCTAAGTTGATGCATTTTTATTTTATAAATGTATCCCGTGGTTACTTTAACGGCTATCTAACTGTATTGCGAGGATGTCATCAATATGTTTAAAAAAATCTCTTTTCACATTATCCCGATACAAATTTTTCTTGGTATCTTTTGGTTTAAAAACGGATTCATTGATAAGGTTTGCGGTATTTTCAATGGACTGATGTCGCCAGAAACGGCTTACCATGGGGATACCTGGGCAGGCTGGAAGGAGTATATCGTTGGTACCTGGGACAAGAGCCAGGTGGGTCATATTGTATTAAGCCCGCTGTTTGATGCACTTTTCCCGGTCTTAATTATTCTTCAGTGCCTTCCTTTCATCTTCATTATTGTTTCTATTTTGAAACTGGAGTTTTTGACAGATGCCAAAGCCCGTCCATGGTTGATGAAGAGTGCTGTAGCTTCATTATTTGTTACCAGCGTGATGTTGTTTAGCCAGACACTGTCCGGCGCAAGCGATGGTGAATATCTCTGGCATCTTCTGGCTGCGGGAATGGTTCTGATCATGTATATCAAAAATATTAATACGATCACCGGCAAAGCATAAGCACTGCGCTGTAAATTAAGCGCCTATCAGACACAAAAAAGCCCGCCTGATTTACACCTGGCGGGCTTTCAATTTCATTATTCGTATTGCTGATCGCGCTCTTTGGCTGCTCGCTGACGGTCGTAATATTCATCTTCTGCTGTGATGATCTCATCCATCAGAGAATCCATATCCACGTCATGCTGTTCTTCAACGAAGAGACCGGTTAACACGGTTTCTGGCGTGAGCTTTCCATCTTCATACAACGCCCAAATTTCTTTCGCATATCGCGTTTTCAATAATTGCGGGGCGAACTGGCCATAGTATTCGGTGATGTTATTCACATCGCGTTCAAACATGGACTCGGCGTGGTTATTGGCGGCGGCGTCAACGGCTTGTGGCAAGTCGATAATGACCGGGCCGTGGGCATCGAGCAGCACGTTAAATTCCGATAAATCACCATGCACCAAACCTGCGCACAACATGCGTACGATATTGCCGATCATGGTGTTGAAATCCGCAATCGCGCTTTCTTCGTCGAGGGTGACGTCGCTCAGACGTGGTGCGACTGCGCCGTCAGCATCGGTGACCAACTCCATCAACAACACACCGTCGATACACAGGTAGGGCTGCGGCACGCGAACCCCCGCGTTTGCCAGACGGAACAACGCCTCGACCTCTGCCGTTTGCCAGGTTTCTTCCTGTTGCTTGCGCCCGAACTTCGAGCCTTTTTGCATAGCACGAGCATTACGGCTATTCCGGACTTTACGCCCTTCCTGGTATTGCACCGCCTGCTTAAAGCTACGTTGCGTCGCTTCTTTGTACACTTTGGCGCATTGGATTTTGTCACCGCATAAAACAGTGTAAACGTCAGCTTCTTTACCGCTTTTCAGGCGCTGAAGAACATCGTCTATCAGCCCGTCATCAACCAGCGGTTGGATTCTATTTGGGATTTTCATGCCGCTTTATACCTTATTTCTGACGCTTTTCGTACCAATAGCACCGTTGAGGATACGAGAAAATGTGGGAGATTTTCAGGCCGCATCGGTAGGAATACCGTAACTATATGTATTTTATTGCTTGTCCGCAGGTGAGCATTTAATTGAACAGGTGCCATGAAATGAACCTAGCCGATAATTGTGATCCCCAAGCGATCCATTATCTGTATTACCTGATAATTATCCAGCTTAACGCCTTGTAAATCGGTGCCTCGCACGTCCAGGTCACCCAGTTCTGAATTGGTCAAATCGCAATGGGTAAAATTGGCTGCGCGCCAGTCAAATGAAGAAAATTCACCGCCGGAGAGATCGGAACCGCTAAATGTCGCGCCGAGTATCTGAGCGCCATTCCAGCGGTTTTCCCATAGCTCGCACTTCTCAAGCACCACCTTTGAAAAGTTGGCGTAGCTCAAGTTGGTTTTGGTGATATAGGCACTGCAAAACCAGCTGCGAGTTGTGATCATATTCATAAAACTTGCGCCGCGAAAGTCCGCGCCCTGCGCCCGACACTCGCGGATTTCAATACCCAGTGCGCTGGCGTTTCTGAAATCTGCCATTGATAAATCACAGCTTTTGAAGGCCGCATCTTTCAGGATTGCCCGGTTAAAATTGCCACCTTGCTGGCTTTCTCTGTCATAAAACTGGCAGCCAATAAACTCGGTACCGGTCAGGTCCGAGCCTGAAAAGTCACAATTAAAGAAAGTGCTGTTCTCAATTTTCGCACCGGTAAACTGATTACGACCCACTTTTTCGCCATTCAAAGCCAGATTCATTGCAATTAACCTGTTTATTTATACAGTCAATGATTGATTGTAACTGAATTGAGAGAGGGGGAAAACGGTTTGAGGGACGTTTTTTGTATGGAGCGTTGCGCCACTCGCAATAGACTGGTGAATGGCGCCAATCGTTTATTTCGGATGACGTGCGCGCATTAGCCTTGTGACAGGCGCGTGGGTCTGCGGATCAAAATAGCGGCTCGGCCAGATGGTTTCGGCGGGCACGCCAATCGCTTTGCTTATTAGCAGTTCCCCTTTTGCCCACGGGCGTGTCAGTGCGTTGGCGAGCGTCGATGAACTTAAACCCGCGGCGCGGGATTCGGCTGCCAGTGAGGTGCCTTTTTTACGCAGTGCGGCGATGATGTCGGCTGGGTGCCAGTCCTGAAAGGGCAGGAAAGTGGGGCTGTGTGAAAGTGTCATTTACATCTCCTTGTAGTGATAACGACTACCACCGGAGCTGCGAAACTCTTTTGGTGGTAGCTCAGACAAGGTTCGCAGTACCGGCCTACAAGGACACCGGCCAGCCCGAAGGCTGCCCTGCCTGAGCCACCATTGAAGTTGTGAGTACAGTTTTTGAACTGTGCATCCAACAGGTGTGCGGAGACATTCACACTCAATGTAGAACATTAAGTGATCCTTGTAGGTTTGACCGGGCTGCGAAACCCGGCTGCGGATTTTGCCGCAGCGGTGGCGACTATATCGTAAATCAAAGATGTTAACCAACCCGCTAATAGACGGAATGCGAGTTGTTTTCCAAAGAATTTTTCTGCGTTGCAGGAATTGCAAGGGAGTCGCGCCAGTCGCAGGCTGCAAGCCGCAGACATATAACAAAAAGTTTAATTTTATTATATGGATAGGTTCATATAATCCGTTAACAAATTCACAACAGGTTAACGCGATGAAAATTTTAGCGGCTTCTATCCTCTCCTTGATCAGCTTCAGCGTACTTGCAGCACCCGAAGGAACGCTTAGTGTTCATATTCTCAACCAACAGACTGGTTTACCTTCGCAAGGCGTAGTCGTCGAGTTGGACAAACAAGAGAGTTCTTCCTGGAAGCACCTTGCGACTTCGAAAACGGATACCGGCGGCAGAATCAAATCACTTTTCCCGGACGCTGGTGATATGGAACCTGGCATCTATAAAGTGACCTTTAAGGTGGGGGATTATTTCAAAGCAAATAATCAGGAAACATTCTTCCCGTCAGTTCCTGTGATTTTTAACGTCACAAAGACGAATCAAAAGCTCCATATCCCTTTGCTGTTGAGTCAATACGGTTACTCAACTTACCGGGGGAGTTAAGATCAGTTATCGTTAATTGCCTGAGTTTATTGATGGCCACTGGCATTTGCTGGTGGCTTTTTTATGGGAGGGAATCTATTCCGATCACAATCTTAACTAGAAATCTGTCATGGTTATAATTGAATGTCGTGATCCGATGCGCATTTTAAAGATATTTACCCTGGAAAAAGCTCACTGCTGAGATTGTTCCTGCTTCGAGAAAATCAATAAATAAGATATTTCATTTGAAAATCTGTGATGCTTGTTCATTTAATTATTAATAATGCTAAATTACATAACTTTACATTTAATGCGTAAAAAAATACAAAAAATATACTTTCCCTTACATTTTTTGTGTGTGATATTCAGATAGCACTTTTTGCACAATTTAATTGAGAGGGATTTTATGTCTGGAATCAGAGAATTAAGTTTTGATGAGATTGCATTAGTAAGCGGTGGTAGCGCGAATGGTCAGGATGCGGGTGAACGCAGCAACTACGGGAATAATAATGCCCGAACTAGCTACGGCGGTCAGGCTAACGGTTTTCAGCCTAACTATGCAGCAAGCGGACATGGCTTACTCGATGGTGTATCCCGTGACTGTTTAACTTCTATGGCTATTGGTACTGCAAATGTAGTTGCCGCAGGTGCAAGCCGTAGCATTACTGGTTTTGGCACCGCAGCTGCATCAGCACTAAATGATATTGGTAAAACCTGTAACGATAATAATTCACGCAGTGGGCCTCCGTTTCATTAAATGTATTGAATGTTAAAATGGGAAGTATAATGAATATTAGCAATTGCATAAGATTTTCAGTGAAGGTTATTATAGGGTGCGTGCTTATATCATATTTATTTGAAATTACTGGATATAACCATGTGAATAACTTCGTTAACAAACTAGCTTTGTCATTATTTGTTACTTATGGCTCAATTAAGCTAGCAAAAGAAATATATGATTGGTCACTTTCTCTTTTGAAATGGTTAACTAAATCGCCAGTTTCAAAACCTTTTAATTAATTAAAAATAAATAGTTAGTGAGTTTGTCTCACTAACTATTTACAGTGGTTTCATGCCTAGCCTTCAAGATAATCACAAGAGTTAGTTATTTTGCAGTCATAGTTTTCCTTTAAAGAAAACAAGAAAATTATAAATGAAAATGAGTCTGTTTCGAAAGGAAGCTGTAGACCATCAAAACGATGCAGGACATGGAGATATCATTATTCCGACATCGTTTGGTATATCGTTCAGCGCAACAGCAACGATCGGACTGATAGCTTTAATTTTTACTTTCCTTTATTGGGGTCAGTATACCCGTAAAGCACACCTGTCCGGCATTGTAATGCCCTCAACCGGGCTGATAAAAATAACACCTCAATATCCCGGATACATCACGGACTTAACGGTTTCGGAAGGTCAGCACGTAGCTGCCAGCGCCCCTCTTTATCACATCAGTGGTGAACGCTATAACGGGCAAGGAGCTGGAACGCTGGCAGCCATGAGCCTGTCACTGAAAACACAGTATTCGATGCTGACTTCACAGCAGACACTCGAGCAGCGTGATAACAGTCAGCAACAGCAGGCCACCCGGCAACGCATTTCCTCCCAGCAGCCACAGCTAAAAAGTGCAGAAGAACGTCTCACTCATGCTGAACATCAGGTGCAGTTATCCGCTTCCGTTATGAGTCGCTATCAGAAACTCGTCGCCACCCATTACGTTTCAGATATCGAGTATCAACAGAAACAAATCGAGGTCTCTGCAGCACAGGAAAACGTCGAAAACCAGCGTCAGCAGCTTCTACAGCTACACACCACGCTGGATACGGCCGAAGACGATCTGAAGCACCTCATCACACAGGGCGAAAGCCGGCAGGCAGAGCTCGACAGACAACTTCAGGGGATCCGACAACAACAGCTTGAGCTGGCGGGCCAGGCAAATTTCACACTGACCTCACCAGTATCCGGCACCGTGGCCGCCATACTCGTCAGACAGGGGCAGTCAGCCAAAGCGGCAGAGCCGGTCATGACTCTGATACCGGATAATGCCCGCCTGCAGATAGAACTCTATGCATCCAGCCAGCATGCCGGCTTTATCCAGCCGGGGCAGCGCGTGGCCCTCCGGTTTGCGGCTTTCCCTTACCAGAAGTTCGGTGTTCAGTATGGAACTATCCGCGAAATCAGCCGGACGACGCTGACCGCCTCCGATTTACTCTCCGTATCCCCGGTAACCTGGAAGGAAAACGAAGGCCACTATCGTGTGATTGTGGTGCCTGAACATACGTTTATCCTGGCTTACGGGCGAAACGAACCGCTGAGACCCGGCATGACCCTTGAAGGGGATGTCAGCCTTGATACCCGCCACCTGTGGGAATGGCTGACCGAGCCACTCTGGAGCCTTAAAGGAAAACTGTAATGGATGTACTGAAATGGACGGGAAGAAAGCATCTTCCGGTGATCCGCCAGACGGAATCGGCCGAGTGTGGTTTAGCCTGTCTGGCGATGCTGGCCTGCTGGCACGGTCTGCAAACCGATTTACCCACACTACGTGAACGTTTCAGCATTAGTACGCAGGGAATGACCCTTCAGCGTCTCATAGAGTGTGCTTCCGGTATTCGCCTGTCTCCCCGCGCTGTCAGGCTTGAGCCTGACGATCTGAAATCCCTGACGCTGCCCTGCATTCTCCACTGGAACATGAACCATTTTGTCGTGCTTAGCCAGGTTCGGGGAAACAAGCTGGTAATACACGATCCTGACCGGGGAAAACTCACACTTTCCCTCCGAGAAGTGGGTAAATACTTTACCGGGATCGCCGTGGAGATGACGCCAGCTGGCGATTTTTCGCCACGTAATGAAAAGAAAAAAATCCGCCTCCGCCAGCTCACCGGGAAAACCCCCGGTTTATTTCCGGCAATGTTACGGATCATCGTTTTTGCCCTGGCGCTGGAAATATTAGCGCTTGGTACCCCTTTACTTAACCAGATGGTGATTGATGAAGTGCTGGTTGCGGCCGACCAGAGTCTGCTGACCATTATCATTATCGCCCTGCTGCTGCTGTCCCTGACACAGCTGCTGTTATCACTGGCCCGCCAGTGGGCCAGTATCACCTTATCCGTCAATTTTAATATGCAGTGGACCGCCCGGGTGTTTCATCATCTGATACGCCTTCCCCTGACCTGGTTCGATGCCAGAAGCAAAGGGAGTATCAGTGCCCGCTTTGACGCTGTAGATACCATACAGCAGGCTTTAACCACACAGATTCTCGAGGGGATTCTGGATGTGCTTCTTGTTGTGACATCCCTCGGCATGATGTTGCTGTACAGCCCGGAAATGACACTGATAGCCGCTGTGGTGTCTGTTATCTATGCCCTGCTGCGAGCGCTCTGGTATCCGTCTCTGCGACAGTCCGCAGAAGATACCTGGGATGCCGGTGCCCGGGAGTCCGGCCATTTTCTGGAAACCCTGAACGGGATCCTGAGCCTGAGGATCAACGGTGTGATTGCCCAGCGTGAAGCCGCCTGGCTTAACCTCAATGTCACACGCAGGAACACGCAGCTACGTCAGAACAGACTGACCATGTGCTATGACATTGCACATACGCTGACAGCCAGTCTGGTATCCGCGATTATTCTGTGTAAAGGGGCCGGTGAAGTCCTTAACGGGACATTTACGGTCGGCATGCTCGTTGCTTATTTATCCTATCAGGGGCGTTTTTCTGCCAGCATCAGCAGCCTGACAGACAAATTTTTTTCGTGGCGCATGCTGGATATCTATAATGAACGGCTGGCCGATATTGTGATGAGCCCTGCGGAAGGGCATCAGCCACATGACGAGTCGCTTGATAACAACATGCATGACATAACACCGAAAGTTCAGAGGGTTGTCTCAGATGAGACACTTCCCCCGTTGTCGCTGGAACACATTATTTTCAGCCATAAAGGCAGTAATACTCAGATTATCAGTGATATATCACTGACTCTGAATCCGGGTGAGGTCGTGGCCATCACGGGGAAGTCCGGTTGTGGGAAATCGACACTGGTCAAACTTATCCTGGGTATTCATACCCCTGACGAAGGTGTGATCCGGACTTTCGGTATTCCTCACAACCATCCGGATTATTTTCAGGTTCGCCAACGGATCGGAACGGTACTGCAGGATGATCACCTCTTCCGGGGCTCTGTCGCGGACAACATCATTTTCTTCAGTGAAGAGCGCTGTCAGGAACGCATGATGCAGTGTGCCCGGCTTGCACTGATTGACAGCGATATTATGGCCATGCCAATGGGTTACCAGACATTAATTGGTGAAACCGGTGGTGGGCTTTCAGGAGGACAAAAGCAACGGATCCTGCTGGCCCGGGCATTGTATAAGCAACCCGGTTTTTTATTGCTGGATGAAGCCACCAGTCATCTGGATGTGGAAAGCGAAATCATCATCAGCCAGACACTGAGACAGTCCGGCATATCGGTGCTGCTCATTGCCCACCGACCAGAAACACTGGCTTCTGCTGATCGCATCCTCATTATGGATAAAGGCACTATTTTTCAAGAAATCGCAGGAAATCACACATTCATTGTTAGAAAAAAATGAATAGTATTTTAGGTTCGGCGGATTAGATTTCCTTTTATCGCAGACACAAAAAAGCCCGCTTAACTTTCGTTAAGCGGGCTTTCGACTTCATCATATGGCTCTGGTAACCACTGACGGAGATTTTGGTGGGCTGGGGGAATCTGAATAATTCTCTTAATTTCTTGTTTATATTGAATTTTTATTAATTCAACTTTCAATGGTATACCTAAGCGTATACCAATGGCGTATCCCAGTGAGTCTGATGTTTGTTTTTCAACCAGTTTACGTTGTTCATACATTTTGAATTTCAGAAAAAAACTTTTTTTTGGTTTAACTACTCACTCTGTTCACCATGAGTATTTATGTTTTAAAATCATATTGTTAGGTGATGATTAGACGGTGAAGGGTGAATAATCCATTCTTCACCCGATCAGAAGGTATTCTCTAGCTAAAATGCGTTCTGAGCTTAGTTCAATCAAAATATTTAATGCTAGGTTAAGTCTGTTTTGTGATTTTTGTTATTGATTTATTTATGTTTTTTAGCTCGGAAACAATCTTGCTTCCTGAGCTATTATCTCCCGCTGAATTTCTTGCGAAAGAATGAACTTCAAGATAACTAGTATTTACAATGGCGGATTTGCGGAAAGACCTACTATTTGCTTTGTAAAAGGTTGTCTTAACACTGACGACTTCACCCTTAAGCCAATCTTTCAATCCTTGATAATTTCCTAGCATGGATACTCTTGATGCGCCGGGGGCCAGGAAAGGAATTCCAGTGATTAAGGCTCCCTCAGTCATTTCTGGAGGTAACTCGCCAGCATATGCTCTCTGAGGAAGTTTTTTGTCTGTACTAAACTTGACGTCCTTAGCTGGACTTTTACCAATATTTTTAATAACAAGATTGATAACAGTTTTAGCATCTTTATCTTGTTCAAGATAAACGATTATGTCAGGGCTTGAATTGTCTTTATATATTAAGTAACTGATAAATGAAGAAATTATTGCAACTAGCATCATCAATAAATTAACTATCAAACCGCCTGTTTGAATACTATCCATTTAATAATTCCCGACGTTTTAAAAATGTAGTTATTTTAATATGTTACCTCTGTAAAGCACAAAATACGATCCTAAAAAAACCGGCTTGTGCCGGTTTGTCAGGTTAAATCGCGAGTGTGTCATCGCACTTGGGTAGCCAGTCGGAGTTACTTTCATCCGTCAGCGTGATGTTAGTTTGTGTCCCCTGTCGGGTATGGCGTTTCTCGTAGTTCACCCCGTACTCTTTGAGCATCATCGGCAGTCCCAGCCCGAACATTTTCAGGCTCAGCACATTCTTGTAGCCGTTCGCCTCCATATAAGTCAGGTAGGCATGGTAAAGATAGTTACGGGGCTGTCGCGGGACGATATTGGCGTTACCCATATACATGCCGTTCGGCTGTTCCAGTGCTTCGAGGTAGCCGCAAAAATCAAATACCGGATCAGCATCGCGCTTGATGTTAATCGCCTCGTCAGAGTTCTGCTGTGCCTGGAGCAAGTTGCGCGCCGTCGCCGGTTGGCTGAACTGCTGCATAAGCTGGCGCACGATAACAGCCAGCTCCCGCGAGATTTTATCCCTGAGTTGCGGGTCGCGTTCTTCCGGGGCAATCTGCTCCGGGAAATGCAGAATGACACGACGACGGGAAACACCGCCGCTGCGGTCGGTAAAACGCATCGGGTTGTTGTTCACGGCCAGTATCACCGCCGGGATATGCGTCGAATAGGCGTCGCGGTATTTCGGGTCGACTGAGACCGCATCCCCGCCGGTGATGGCTTTAATCCCGGCACCGTCACCGCTCCATTTCTCCTGGTCAGGAAGAATAATCAACGAGTAGCCAATGACCGCCGCACGTTCGCGGGATGATTCCAGCGTCTCGATGGTGGCTGAGGTGGTGTTGTCCTTCCCGGCGAGCATAGTGGCAATTTCGGCCATGATACTTTTCCCGCTGCCCCCTGGTCCGGTCACTTCGAGAAATAGTTGCCAGTCGTAGCGGTTCGCCAGCACCATAAACAGGGCGGCGAGAATAATGTCGCGCTTCTGTGCGTTCCGTCCTGCGGCACGGTCGAGCCACTGCCAGAAATGGGGTGCATCGCGCTCCAGCGTTTCACCGGCCACCGGCGGGGTGAAATCCACATCACACAGGGTGCGCAGCCAGTGCGTTTTGCTGTGCGGATTAAAGATGCCGCTGGTCGTATCGAGTACGCCATTACGAAAACCGATTAAACGCCGTGCCGGGGCTTCGTGCTGGGCGAGAATCAGTTTCAGCGTATCGACCACCGCCGAGATTTTCCCCGATGAGAAACCGGCGCCGATACGCTGGAACAGTGCCGCCACATCGCGGGCAAACTGCGTGGACGGCAGCACTTTCCATGCCCCGGCGTCATAGCGGGAAATAATCTCGCCATTCGGATCAACCGCCAGCGCGTGGCCGTAATGCTCTGATACCCGCATCGCCTTTTCACTGGTACTCATGGCGGTAAATTCGGCCTCGCTCATTTGCTCGAACGGGCTGACCGCCGGTGCTTTTACGGTTTCCTGCAATGCGCTGCGGGTAGCTTCTTCCCCGTGCTGCATAAATGCATCATTCCAGTCACCAAATACCGGCGGCAGCGCGACAATTCCCTGACAGGCACTGGCGGCGGCTGCGGCTTTGGTCTGTCCGTCGCCGTTGAGGTCACGGTCGGCGGCAATGATGAGCTGCTGCGCCGGGTGGCGCTCCCGGACAAGGCTTGCCAGAGAAAGAAGGTTCACGGACGAAAGCGCCACCAGAACGGTATCGCCGGTGAGCTGGTTCACCGTCAGGCCGGTGGCGTAACCCTCCACTAACCAGAGCCGTTTTGAGGCGGTGTTTTTCCCCTCGATGGTGTGGCAGGTGCCTTTCACCTGACCGCCTTTGAGCGTGCGTTTGGTGCCACCGGCGTTGATGAGCTGGAGGTTAACCAGTTCCCCCTCCGGGGTGTGCAGCGGCACAAGCACATCACCGGCGCGGTAAGTGATGGTCGCCACTTTATGCGTGGTGGTCAGCACCTGACAGGCTCGCTGTGCTAACCCCTTGCGGGTGAGATAGGCATTGCCGGTGGTCGTGCGGCTCGCTTCCAGTAAACGGGCGGCCAGCGCGGCGGCCTCTTTCATCGCTTTCTCGCTGTCCGGGGCACTGGCGACTTCATCCGCTGGCACCGGCGGCAGATTGCCGGTCACGCTGTTGACCTGGCTTGCCGCTTCCGCAACCGACACGGCCAGCGCTTTTGAGACCAGACTCAGGCCGTCACCGGCTCCGCACTGGTTACAGTACCAGGTGCCGCGCCCGTCTTTGTCGTCAAAGCGAAAACGGTCTTTACCCTGACACACCGGACAGGGCTGATGGCGGTTAAGCACCACATTCACGCCCAGCGCCGGGAGGATGTGCGGCCACTGACCTTTAGCGGCGTTCACGGCTTCGGTAACTTTCATGTTCATTGTTTTTTCCTTACGGCTGCGCCGGTTGCGTTAAGTGGCGGGTGCAGAGTTCATCCATGACGGCCAGCCCGAGAAACGACAGCGCCGGTGTGGTTTTCAGTGCGCCGCTTTCCAGTAAGTCCTCCAGTAACGCACAGGCAATTTCCCGGCCTTTCTCCAGTCCGTGCTGGCGCAGATAAAACCCCTCCAGTTCACCGGCAATGGCATCCTCCACCACGCCGAGCGTGAGCTGTGGAAAGCGTTTCTGACACTGGCAGACGGTCAGCCAGGCACAGGCCACGGCGCGACGGTAAAGCGCTGCACGCAGAACGGGTGACAGTGGCATTCTTTTCATTGGTTTTTCTCCGGAGCCATCCAGCTCATATTGCAGCGTTCAACCACACCGTCGAGCTGGGTAGTCATCAGAAACAGCAGGGAAGCGAGTTGCGTCTGCTGTGCGGGTGGTTGTTTCAACACGGTGCATTCCTGATGCTCCAGCAAATCACCGGCGAACTGGCCGACACGTAATAAATGCTCAAGGCAACGCAGGTCATCATGCGTAATGGTGGCGTTAATTCCTGATGGTGTTACCGGCTGCGTGATATCCATGATTCGGTCTCCTGAGGGGGTGCGAAGCCCTGTGCAGATACGCACATAAATTGAATGAGTGATTTAATTACAGATAATGGCGGTAGCTGGTATCCGGTTCCGGGCGGGGAATATCACGCCACGAATACGCCACCGGTTTATTTTTAATAACCGGTCTGTTCTCTTCCGGATAAATATCAATATTCCGTTTACGCCAGATTTGTAATACCGTGTCATTCGTTATTATTTTCAGCACGGTATAACGGTTCTCAGGGTTTCGCTTAAACACGTCAGGACGAATACAGGTAAATTCCCGCAAAAAACGCCCGAGCGGTATTTCAATCACCTGCCCGTCAGACTCAATACGGATAAGGATGGTGTAAGGCTTGCGGAACGGGTTCCAGACCATATCCGGGCAGCGGTAAGGCAAATCCCACGGAATGCCATCGGCCAGAATGCCCACCACCGTCACAGCGGCATAAATATCCGTGCGGTATCTTTCGCCCGGCTGAGGAAAATCAAACATGTTTATTCCCCGCCGTGTATTTCAGTTAAACCGCTTTGCGACAGAAATTCCTGGCACAACCCTTTCGCTTTTAATTCCTCCAGCACAAAACTGATGTCCTCGTGCAGATAGCTGAATATCTGCGGAATATAGAGCTGGTGTAAGCCATTCATTTCCCGACGCTGTAAATCACCGCCGACAAACTGCGATACGGCACTGGCGCGGTTGAGTTTGTGGTACGCCTCGATACTCAGATGAGCCATGACTTTTTTTTCGTTATCACGACAGGCAGAGACATTTTTAATGGGGGTTGCGTTATGCATGCGCCACCTCCGCAACAGGCAGACGGGCGGCAAAGGAAAGAATGTAATCACGGACAAGGGAAAGACGGGCGGCTTGCTCATCACCGGCGACAGTGCGGAGCATGGAAACACGGGGCTTGCGCTCGGTACGACGAACGGCGGCAAAGACAAAGACGAACTGTGGGTGAGTCGGGGCGAGGGTCGAAGCCATAAGGGCAACCTCCAATAAGTAGCGGTTATTGCCACCACCGGAGTTCCTACACTCATGGGTGGTAGCCCGGACGGGGGTAGGAATACCGGCCTTATTGGAAACCGGCCAGCCCGAAGGCTGCCCCGCCCGGGCCACCATTATTTGACCTGAACCAGGGTGTAAACACCACAGTTCAAAAAATGGGTATGCCTGAGCAACGACGTAAAAAAAGACGCATGGCGCGTCTGGTGTCGCCAATAAGTAACACGGGTTCCTACGCCCGACTGTCGATTTTGCGACAGCGAGAAAACTATAACCGCAAACCTGGAAGGGATGCAAGCCAGGGAAAGGGGCTTTTTGAAAACGGGGCTGATTCATGCGTCACATCCCCGGTTACGTTCTGCGATACGTTCTGACATCCACACGGTGACTTCTGACTGAAGCCAGGCGACATTTTTACCGCCGAGGGAGACCTGCGCCGGGAACGCATTGCGGGCGATTAAATCGTAGAGGGTGGAGCGGGACAGACCGCACTGGTGAATGACTTCCGGGAGGCGTAAAAAACGCTCCTGAGTCGGGGCAAAAACAGGTGGCAGATGCGCGGTTGGCGCGGAAGATGGTGCGGAAAAAGCGGTGTGCATAAAGCTACCTCATAACAGTCCATAGAGATCCGGTCGTGTCCGTCCGGTTTCGGGTAGCTCTCTATTTTGTGAATATTTTCCCTCAATGCAACAAGGGCTTTTGTGTCATGCCACCACACAACATTGATGAAAAAAACACCACCTGCTGAATACTGTTGAATATGAGTCAATATTGGGGAGCTGACTGTGTTTTGAGAAAGTAAAACTACTTTTATCAATTGATTACAGGATTATTAAAAGGAATAAACATTCAAAAAGAGAATGAATTAGCAGGGAACATTTATCAAAGGGTGAACAGTGGTGAACAGACGGTGAACAGTCAGACTTCGATTGTTCACCCTCTAATATACTGTATTACTTATCTTTTTTTTAAAGGTGAACAGAGTGAATAGTTAATAGTAAAAAAATAATAAAAGAGGGGGGGTATGTTCCTGCGACCTTTCCTCTGGCAAGCCGCTTTAGGGTCTTTCTGTGTCGCGGCTGGTACATCCTCAATCGCTCCTCTTGTTGTCTGAGCGCTCGCATAATCGAAATCACTTCCTGACAACGAGAGCAGAGCATTATGCAAAATAAAACAACCCGCCAGCAGCGCGTACAACAGGCCATTGAGCATTACGATACGGCCAAAAAAGAACACACCAAAGTTGTGACTGAGATGGAAAATATTGTCGCCTCCATTACCAGTTGCCGGGAGCAAAAACAGACTGCCGAGGCGCAAAGTCAGCAGGATGATACCGGCTGGCGCGAGCTGTTCCGTAAGGCGCGTGGAGTGATGACCGGCGAGCTTAAACAGCAACACATCGAGCGTATTGCTAACCGTGAAATGATCACCGAACTGGATTCTCTGATTCAGGAGCTGGAACTGGATGAAGAGAAACATAAAATTATGTGCAGTGGTTACGGTGCTTCTTTGCGCGGTGCGCATACCAATGCGCTTGTCGCACTGGCAGACAAGGAAATGAGTCAGTCACTTAGCGCACTGGATGGCGTCGTGCGTGCCGTAAAATTAAAACGCATGGCGCTGTCGGCAGAACAAGCCCGTACGACGCACAATGGCCGTTTCAGCGAGTACGAAATCGATATTGATAAAAGTGTTTATGCGGAGATCCGGGCGTACCTGGAGCCACGTGTGACGAAGTATGCCTTTGATATGGCCAGTGAGCCGGAGTTGTCAGTTATCGGCCTTTCGCCAGCGCTGAGCAAATACATGGATGAGGCACTGGCCTCACCGGCGAAACGCCAAGTTGCCTTTAACGAAATTAAGCGTAAGGAGAGCCTGCTTAAAGAAAAAGGGGCGCTCTGATGATGCGCTGTCCTCTGTGCAGCACCGTCGGGCATACGCGGGAAGCCACGTATCTGGAGGATGGCAGCAAGGAGACAATAGTGCAGTGCCAGAATGTTTACTGTTCCGCGACCTTCATAACTCATGAGTGCTTTTATATGGCCCTGGAAAATTCCCCTCTGAAAGCAGACTACAAATCTCGTCTGGTGCAGGCTGATGCGGGAGCTGAGCAAGGGAGCAATAATGGCTAAAGTGAAAATTGGGTTTAAATGCCCCCGCTGTCAGGGAAACTCTTATATAAGAACGTCGAAAATTGAATCCAGCGAGACAGTCGTTCGTTATTACATCTGTCAGGAAGCTGCATGCGGATTTGTGTTTAAAACGTTTCATGTATTTACCCGGTTTATTTGCAGACCTGTTCCATCCGACAGCATTGAGCAGGCACCAGAGCAGCCAGTCACACGGCCTGCACCGGAAAAAACGGTGAGTCACACCATGCGACTTGAATAATAAAAACCGCCGTGTTTAGTGTTGTTTTACTGGCTCTAAATGCGGCGTTTTATCGCATTAAAATCCCTGCATTAACACCGCCATTTAACGTCATCCATCCCTGCAAAAAACACACTATTTTCTGATTATTTGTCTGCATTTCTGTGCATGGGTTTGCATGCAAAATCCCGTATTTTTCACACGCGACGACCCCAGAGCTGGCGTGGCTCCGGGGTGGTCAGGCACCTGCATTAAAACCGACCCATGAAGCGGGCAGGCGTGGCGGGGAGAGCATTGCGCGCGAATAGTAAAATCTATTTTCATTTTAAACGTTTTGAGGTCGCAGTTTAATAGCCATCCTAAAGTACAAATCTCAGCACCTAGGGCTAGTCTCTGGGTCGGGGATACTCTTAGGTTGTGGACACGTACAGAATAGTAGTCTCACCCTCTTTTCAAGTTGATTCTAATGATTTAAGTCTTTGCTTATTCGAATGATTTCAAAAAAATTAGCTATTACACTGATGAAGAAATAAATCGCATTCTTGTACATGAGGATGTAAGGTTATTCCTATTCAGTGTGTACTGAATACTGTTTATATAAACAGTGCATTGGGATGTGCATCTAAAAGAGAAGTAGAGCAATTCTGATGCATCAAATTCATCTTTTTTTGGGAATTCATTATGGAATTATCAAGAGGGTCTGAATGGCGGAAATGGGATCTTCATGTGCATACGCCAGCATCAGTGTTAAATAACCAATTTGGAGATTGGGATTCATATGTAAAAGAATTGTTTAAAGCAGCCATTAGGGAGGATATACAAGCAATAGGTATAACAGACTATTATATACCTGAAGGATATAGAAAATTAAAAAAAGATTACCTTCAAAATGAGAGTAAATTAAAAGAGTTATTTACAGCCTCTGAAATAGAAGCTATAAGTAAAATTTATTTATTCCCAAACATTGAATTCCGGATAAGTAAGTTACTTACAAATGATAATAAAGTTAAAGATTGGGGCAATAAATTTAACTACCATCTTTTGTTATGTGGGGATTTAGATATTGATGATATAGAAAGTGATATAATATCTCAGCTCAGCATTGAATATAATGCGAATATAGGCGAAGGAACAGAAAAAAGACCTTTGACTAAAAGAAATATAGAAGAGTTTGGTCGGCGTCTGAAAGCTGAGCATTCTGGATTCAAAGGGAGTGATTTTTTTATTGGGGCATGCAATGCTTCAATTAATGAGTCTGATTTGGCATGTATATTAAAGAACAATAGTCGATTTAATAATAAATATATGTTAGGAATTCCCAGCGATGAAGATCTTAGTGAAGTTAGCTGGAACTCTCAAGGTCACAGCATAAGAAAAAATCTAATTAAGCAATGTCATTTTATTTTTAGCTCAAATGCTAAAACAATTAGTTTTATGCTAGGAGAGTACAATAAAGAACAACATTTAAATGAATTTGGTGCAATTAAGCCATGCCTATGGGGGTCAGATGCACATTCTCTGGAGCAACTCTTTAAGCCAGATTTAAATAGATATACTTGGATTAAGGCTGATCTTAGTTTTTCGGGATTGAAACAAGTTGTTTATGATCCTGAGTCTAGAGTAAAAATTCAAGAAAACAACCCACAGCAGAAAAGTGATTATCAAATTATAAAACGGGCTAGATTTGTTGAGAGAACATCAAATAAGATTTTTACTGATGAATGGATTAATTTCAATGCTGATTTGACTACCATAATTGGAGGTAAATCATCTGGCAAGTCCCTGTTGTTATATAATCTAGCAAAAGCTAACAATAAAAATGAAGTTCGTGAAAAACTGGCACTTGCTAAGATGCAACCTTACTCGCAATCCCATCATTATGATTTTGAAGTTGAATGGAACAACGGTGATGTATGTAAATTATCTGATGAGATAACAAAACCCATAACTTATATACCACAATTATATATCAATCAGCTTGCAGAAAGAGAAGGGAAAAATGATTTAAATGAATTAATTAGCAAGGTTTTATGTCAGAGAGAAGCCTTTAAATCAGAGTCGGATTTAATTCACAATACAATTTATGAACATAATATTAATATTTCGACTAGATTAAGTGAGCTTTTTTCATGTATAGAACAATATAATAAATTGAAAAAAGAATCTCTTGAAATAGGTGTTAAGGCTGATATAGAAAAAGAAATTAAGGAGTTAAATAGACAGGTAGAGGATCTTAGAAAAAAATCAGGCTTTACAGATCACGAGCAGGAAATATATTCCAAGCTGATTGTTCGTAAATTAAACATATCGAATCGCAAAGACTTTTTAATAGATTTTGATAAAATTACAAATGAATTTATTGCATCGTACGAAAAGAATTCTTCAATTTCATTTTCAAATTTGATGTCATCTATTAAGAAAGATATTGCTTATGACACTAGCTCTAAAGCAATGGATAGTTATTTTGAGTTTGTGAATTCCTCCTTAGACTCTGTATACACAATTATACAGGCAAAACTCAAAAATAAAATTATTAAAATCCCTTACTGGCTAGATAAAATTACAACTGAAAATGCCAAGCTAGAGGAAAAATTGCTTCCTTTTACCGCGAAAATAAAGGAGCAGTCTAAGCTAAAAGATATAACAGAAAAAGTTACCGCTGAAAATGCTAAGTTGAAGCGTATAAGTGAAAAAGATTCTGAAATCAATAAGCAAACTCAAATTGGAATAGATGTAAAGACGTCTCTTCAGGCTAGTTATCAATCAGTAATGGAATGTTATGGTTCTATTGTTACTCTAGTAAATGATCCTGTTAATTCATTCGACAATGAAATTACAGTTCGAGCCGAGGTTACTTATGATAATGAGCAGTTTAATGCTTTCGTAGATTTATTTGACCGTAGGGCTAATTTAGTTGATTTCATGGAAGGGCTATTAGATGTAAAAGGAAATATTCAATATAATCATGAAAAGCATGCTCAAAAAATAACGACAATTTATGATAAGATTAGATTAGGAAAAGATTTACCTAATCTAAAAAGCGGCGTGACGACGCAAGATCTTTTGAATAAATTGTATTCTGATTGTTTTAGAATTGATTATTTCGTTTTCTATAAGAATGATGAAATACTCCAAATGTCACCTGGCAAAAGGGGTTTGGTTCTTATGAGTATTTTGTTGCATTTAAGTAACTCTAAACATCCTATTTTAATAGATCAGCCTGAAGATAATCTAGATAACAGGACTATTTATGATCAGCTTAAAAATTATATTAGAAGTAAAAAAAATGACAGGCAAATAATTATGGTTACACATAATGCAAATCTAGTCGTCTCGACTGATTCTGAATGTATCATTGTAGCTAATCAAGCCGGTCAGCAAGCTGGGAATGAGAATGAGAAATATCAATTCGAATACTGTTTCGGTGCTTTGGAAAATAATGCAATAAATAAGCATCGGAAAGGAATTCTTTTTGAAAGCACAATTAAAGATCATGTGTGTCATATTCTTGAGGGGGGTGTAACCGCTTTTAAAGAAAGAGAAATTAAATATGGCATGAAACACTAATTAGAGAAAGTGACTATGAATAATAGTCACTTTTTTTTCATTTTACCTAACGAAGCTTCCCCACCAGTTCATTAACTCGATTCTTTTATTTAGATAGGTGGAGCGATTGTAAGCTCGTCTGACTTCATTTTTATCGCTATGTGCCAGAGCAGCCTCGATTACATCCGCATTAAAGCCAGCCTCATTCATTGCGGTACTAGCAATAGATCGTAATCCATGAGCAACTAGCTTTCCACCATATCCAATGCGCTTAATAGCAGCATTAGCCGTCTGGCTATTCATCGCTTGTTTTGGATCATTTCTACTTGGGAATACATGTTCTCGGTGAGAGCTAATAGGCCTCATTACCTCCAGAATCTCTAATGTCTGAGGAGATAAAGGAACAACGTGCTCGCGTTTGCCCTTCATTCGTTCTGCTGGAATAGTCCACAGCTTGGTATCGAGATCGATTTCCTCCCATCTAGTACCGGAAGCCTCCGCAGGGCGCACAAGTGTCAGGAGCTGCCATTCAATCAAACAACGAGTCGAAACCGAAAGGTTAGACATCACTAGTGAGCGCATCAGCTTTGGAAGTTCTTCCGGTCGTAAGGTTGGCATGTTTTGCTTTTTAGGCCGCTCAAAAGCCATACCAACACCGGATGCCGGGTTTGAATCAATCAAACCGGTGTTAACCGCATATATCATTATTTCATTAATGCGCTGTACCAAACGGCGAACTGTCTCAAGTGCTCCACGCGCTTTGATGGGTTCAAGTGCTTCAACTAACGTTCTGGCTTTGATTTCCTGAACAGGGATCTCACCAATGGCTGGGAACACGTCTTTATCCAGAGAACGCCAAATATCCTTCGCGTAATCTGCTGTGACGCTTTTGCTTTTGAGCTGGAACCAGTTAGCGGCCACGGTGGAGAAAATACTGTCGAGGGCTATTTGCTGCTGTTCCTCTGTGACCTCTGCTTGAACCTGTGGGTCGATGCCTTTGGCTAACAATGAAAGATATTCAGCTCGTAATGCTCGGGCATCCGCAAGCGAAAGGGCAGGGAAGGAACCTAAACCAACCATCGTTCTTTTTTTGGTGGTCGGTCTTTGATACCGAAAACGCCATAGCTTTTTTCCGCTCGTCTTAACGATAAGGAATAAACCTTCGCCGTCATGAAGCGTCAGCTCTTTCTCGCCTGCTTTAGCTCGTAGAACTTCGGTGTTAGTGAGGGGGCGCGTTGTCCGTGCCATATGGCCGCTCCTTCGTGAATTGGTATACGTTTTTAGGCCTACATCTTACCGTATACCTAAACGTATACCAATTATCACTGGATTCAGGCGGATCTTCTCGGATGGTTGCGGACATATAACAGATACAAAAAAGCCCGCAAGGCTTACGCTGTGCGGGCTTTCAGGACTTCCTCGGACGACTCTGGTAATCGTTGAGGGAGAATTTTGGTGGAGCTGGGGGGAGTTGAACCCCCGTCCGAAATTACTACGCCGTCGGTACTACATGCTTAGTCTATCTTTACATTCGCCGGGCAACTGCGGGTAGACACGCCATTACCAAACTATCCTGATTAGTTTTAATGCTTCAACCCCAGGCAAGGTATCCACACGATCTCTTTTGGGTTTGACTTCTCTTTGATCCCCGTCTTAAGAGCGGAAGCTAGGGAGAGAAGGCTCTTAGCAGGTTATTAAGCTGCTAGGGCGTAGTTTTCGTCGTTTGCGACTATTTTTTTGCGGCTTTTTACGAGGCAAACCGCCCCTCGGCATGCACCTTGGGTTTCGCGAATCCCGTCGAATCCAGAATCAGCCCCACAAGTGTTTTGTAAGTATAACAGAGTTGTAGCGCCACTTACCACCCCTCATGTGCGCTAACGTTCACGCAGCGCTTCGCGGGCGCGGTTAAACGGTTTTATCAGGTAATCGACGATGGTTTTTTGCCCGGTTTTGATGTCCACGGTGGCGACCATCCCCGGCGATATTGAAAAATGATGCCCGGCTTTGTTCACCAGATAATCCTGATGGGTGCGGATAAATACCCGGTAATAAACGATTTCTGGCTTAACTTTGTCCTGAATGGTGTCCGGTGAAATGGTTTCAACTTCGCCCTCCAGCCCACCGTAAATGGCGTAATCGTAGGCGGTGACTTTCACCAGCGCACGCTGGCCGGGGTGGATAAACGCAATATCGCGCGGGGAGAGACGAGCTTCAATCAGCAAATGATCATCTACCGGCACGATCTCCATCATTTCACCGTTGGGTGGGATAACGCCGCCGATTGTAGTGACCTGGATGTTTTTCACGATGCCACGCATCGGCGAGCGCACGGTCATGCGGCTCACGGAGTCTTCACGGCCTTTGATAATGGCCGATAACATATCGACTTCAGCGTTCGCTTTGGAAAGTGCCTCGCGAGCCTGGACGTAATATTGCGAGCGCAGGTCGGTGATTTTGAGTTGCAGATCGCTTTTTTGCCGCTGTAAACGCAGCACTTCGACGTTACTCGCCGCGCCGCTTTTCGCCAGCCGTTGCGTAATCGCCAGTTCCTTGTTCACCGAAACCAGCGCATCCTGGATGTCGGATGCGGAGTCGTTGAGCTGTGCGCGGCGGCTTTTATACAGGCGCGTTTCGGATGCGATAAGTTCCGGCCAGGCTTTGAGCGAATCGGGGAAAACCAGCGGCAAATCGTTCACTTCCGCGTTAAGCCGCACGCTGGAGGCCAGGGAAGCGCGGTAGCGCGCAGCACTTTCGCCCACGTTTGATTCCGAGCGGGTCGGGTCGAGGCGGGCGACGATTTGCCCGGCTTCAACTTTGTCGCCTTCGTGGACCAATACTTCGGTGACGATGCCGCCATCCATCGACTGAAGTACCTGTTCACGCGAACTCGGCACCACTTTACCGGTGCCGGTCGAGACTTCATCGAGTGTGCCAAACCACGCCCACACGCCGAGCAAAATAAACAGCAGCACGCTGATGATGATGATACGGCTGGCACCGGAAAACTCGCGCTCGCGCTGAATATCCGGGTCGTCCATGGCGACGTCACGCTGATTGGTTTTCATTTTTCCACTCCCGCCCATTTGGCTGTACGGTGGCGCGGCTGTTGTTACTGTTACTGAGCGCCTGAGCTTTCGGTGCATCCATCACCAGTTGGCCTTCCTTGAGAACCAGCACGCGCTCGACCAGTTCAAGCATCGGCACGCGGTGAGTGGCGACAATCAATGTGCGATGCCCAAGCCAAAGACCCAGGCGCTGAATGAACTCGCGTTCGGTGTGGTCGTCGAGCGAGGCCGTCGGTTCATCGAGCAGCACAATGTTGGGCGAGCGTAACAGCATTCTAGCGAGCAAAATCGACTGCCGCTGTCCGCCGGATAAACCGGTTCCGCCTTCCATAATGGCGTGGTCGAGTCCTTTTGGCAGGCTCTTAACAAAGTTGCCTGCACCGCTGATTTCCAGCACCTCGAAGATATTTTCGTCGCTGGCATTCGGTGCGCCAAGCGTGAGGTTTTCGCGCAGCGTGCCGTAAAACAGACGGGCGTTCTGGCTCATAAAGCCGATGTTGCGGCGTAAATCCGCCATATCAATTTGCGTCATGCTCAGGTTGTCGAGCCGCGCATCACCGCTGATTAAATCGACGCCGCCCGCTAACGCCTGCAATAGCGTGGATTTCCCCGCGCCGTTGCGCCCTAAAACTGCCACGCGCTCGCCTTGCTGGATCTCGAGGCGAGTAATGCGTAAAGGGATGCGCTGGTCTTCGTTGTGGTAACGAAACTGCGCGTTTTCAAACAGATAATGGCCGTGGAAAATATCCTGATGCACCAGGCTTTCGTCGCGCTGGGTTTCCACCGGCAACTGCATAATGCTGTCCAGTCCCTGTTTCGCGGCTTTGACCTGCTGCCAGCGAGCCAGCACGCCGCACAGGTTTGCCATCGGGGCAATCATTCTTGAGGCTAACATTGAGGCGGCAACCATCGCACCGGTGGTCATATCGCCTTCGATGACCAGCGGTGCGCCGAAGAGAATTACCGCCGCATACACCAGGCTTTGTACCGTCATTCCCCAACTAATCAGCCCTTGCGAAAGCTGGCGGGTGCGCAGACCAGACTCCGCCGTAATGCGGATGTAGCTGTTCCATTGTTGCAGGAAACGGTTCTCCGCCTGCATCAGTTTGATGTCTTCCAGCCCTTGAACACTCTCCACTAATACCGCATTACGCAGCGTCGCTTCATGGGCCGACTGGTTGGCGAGCATCGCCAGTTTTTTCTGTAGCAGGATGCCCGGCAGCACCATCAGTACGGCGGCGACCGGCGCAATCCACGCCAGTTGCGGGGCAATAATCGCCAGTACGATGATGAACATAAAGAAGAACGGCAAATCGACGATCGTCGAGATCGTTGATGAGGTGATCATTTCGCGGATCTGTTCGAGTTCGCGAAGCTGGGAAATAAAGCTGCCGGTGGAGCGGGGGATGGCGCTGTTGCGCAGGCGCAGCGCGTGACTGAATACGCGATCGGAAACGCGCATATCCGCCCGTTTGCCGAGCACATCCATAATATGGCCACGCGCCACGCGCAGCACAAAACCAAATATCACCGCCAGCAACACGCCGGAAGCCAGCACATACAGCGTGGGGTACGACTGTGCGGGGATCACGCGGTCATAAACCTGCATCGAGAAAAGGATGCCGGAAAGCGACAGCACATTGATGAGGAATGCCGCCAGCATCACCGGCCCATAAGGGCGCAGATCCTGCATCACCAGCTCTTTTAGCCAGTCCGGGCTAAAGCGTGAAATATACGCATCAACGCGGCTGTCTTTGAGCGCCGACAGCGGGCGAAGGGCGGCCACAAAACGGATTTCCGGCAGCAGCGTTGCGAGCGATACCCGGTTGGTCTGGCGTTCGCCGTCAATAACGCAAATTTCAACCGTATCCTCGCCGTCGAAATGTTCGATGACCGCCAGTTGCCCGTTGTTCAGGCTCGCCGCGAGAGGCAACCGCCATTTGCCAATCGCCAGTTCCGGGGCGCTCATCATATGAAATGAAAGCCCCGCCTGGCGCGACAACTGTGTGAGTGCCGAGAGCATGTTTTTGTCTTTAAACCACGGCGCGTTTGCCTGGAGGGTGCCGGGCGAGCAGGCGACGCGATAATGCGCGGCGACGTGGCTAATCAACTGCGCCCAGTGGCTTAGCGCATGTTCAGTCAGGTGTTCATCAACAGGAGGCAGTGTTTGGCTCATGGCTGGATCTCCAGTGACTGGATGGTGCGGTGCTCCAGGCCAAATGCGTTGCGTAAGCGGCCAGAGTTATACAAACAGTTGAGCTGCAATTGATGAAGTTGGCTTAGGATTTGTAGCTGCGCGAAACGGGCCTGAAAAACTTCCTGTTCCGCGTTGAGGACGTCGAGCAATGGGCGCGAACCTAAATCCAGATATTGCTGTTGATAGAGTTCGCGGGTACGCGCACTTAATTGTTCCTGGCGTTGCAGCACCTGAACCGCGCCCATCAGCCCGAGCGCCTGGCTGCGCGATTCCATCAGTTTCTGGCGAATGTCGAGGCGGGTGCGTTGTACTCCAGATTGTGCCGCTTCCACCGCGTGGCTGGCCGCATTGCGACGCGCCGTTAAGCCGCCGCCCTGGTAAAGCGGCATTTCGACTTTGATAAACGCGGAATATTGGGTGCGATCCAGCACTTCGTGGCTGGCGTATTTGTCGTTCAGATAGTGCTGAACCTGCGGCTCGAGCGAGATGGTTGGCGTCATCTGCGCGTTGGCGTAATCAAGATTGGCTTGCGCGACACTGGCCTGCGCCCACGAGGCGAGAACGGCAGGGACTAAGCGGTCATCCGGTTTGGCGATGTCACAGCTTTTTGCCAGCTTATCAGGGAACTCGTTGCTGATACCGTTGAGGTTGTTCCAGCCCAGCCAGCTCGTTAATGTGGCCTGGGCGCTGTCGAGATTGGACTGATATTGAATGAGTTGTGAACGAGCAGATTCAATACGCGCGTTGGTTTGCACCACGTCCGACATCGACGTGGCCCCTTCATCGTTGCGCTTCTCGGTTAACTTCCCAATCGCGCTCAGGGCATCTAATTGATCTTTGGCGATATCAACCATTTGTTGCCACATCTGCACCTGAATCATGGCGTTAGCGGTGTCGTGGCCGACATTGTCGATGCTCACCAGCACGTTCGCTTGCTCTTGTGCCACGCCTGCGCTTTCGGCCCGTACCTGGCTTGAGACTTTGCCGAAGTCATACAGCATCTGCGAAACGGACAACACCAGCGATGGGCTAAAACCGCTGTCGGTGTAACCGTTGCTGTAGCCGTTATTCATGCCCGCCGTGACTTGCGGATAGTATTTTGATTTTGCGACGTTGACCTGTTCAGATTGCCCGGCCAGTTTGCCGATGGCTTCGTGAATGCTCGGATGCCAGGTAACGGCGCGGTTGACCGCATCATTGAGGGTCAGCGTTCCCGGCGCAGGGGCGTCCAACGGTAGGCTGGAGGAGCCATCCAGTGCCGGCAGTTGTTGCTCAGAGAGTTCCTGAGTGCTGATAAATTGTGGCGTGTCATCGGCATGCGCCTGGGCTACACACAGGCTGCATGCCAGCCACAGTGCAAACGGCTGTAATTTTCCCATAGTCAGTCCCTTTTAAAAGTCACTACGTTCTAATTGGTATGGCTTACCTGCTTTTGTCGGATGACGCTGCGCTTTTCCGACCTACATTTTTGATTTTGTAGGGAGGGATAAGCGTTAGCGTCATCCACCATTTACGCCGTTCAGGTAATAATATGGTGTTGCTGTACCAACTCATCGAGCGTGGTGTGCGTGTTCTCCAGTGTCACGAGCGTGGTGGGTGCGGTGTAGGTTGTGCCTGTGCCGTCACGGTCGATGGAAATCACCGTGTTATTGCCGCTGGTGGTGACGTTCAGGTAGTTGGCGATGTTGGAGCTTGCAGGGTTCCAGCCCACTAACAAATCGTGGATATCTATTTTGTCGCCCTGCGCGAGTGAGAAGTTGTGCCAGGTGTCAGCCCCGTTCCCCCCCGTTGCGCTGGCACTGGTCAGCAGGTGATAAACCAGCGTGTCGCCATAAGCCGAGCCGGTTATCACATCGCTTAATGCGGTGCTGACGAATTGCGGGTTCATATTGATGGTTAATGTTGCACTGTCGGAATGACCGTTCTGGTCGTTCAGCGTGTAGGTGAATGTCTCCCTGGTGGTGATCGACGCCGGGTTAATCCCGCTATTGAGCGTGTAGGTATACGCCCCGTCGATGCCAATTTGCAGCGTGCCGTAATGCCCCTGAATGGTGGCGGAGGCGCTGCTGTTAGTGAGTGGATCAAGCGTTGCGGTGCTGCCGTTAAAACCGGTAATACTCAGAAGCGTATGAACCGTTCCCAACTGATCAATCGCGCCTGAGGAGTCCGTTCCATCGTACAAGTTGCCGTGAACGGTGCTGCCGCCTTGCGTTAAATAATTATCCAGATCAATGGTGGTGCCGGTGACGGTTGGGGTGATGCTTACCTGGCCTAATGCCAGCGGCCCCATGCTCCCGGTGTAGTTCAGGGTGTAGGTGCCAGCCTGAAGATCCAGCCCGGTTAAGTTAATATCTGCTACGCCACCGAGCAAAATACCGCCGCTAAACGAACCGTTTCTGACCACCGCGCCCGAGCCATCAGTGATATTCCAGGTCACGTTTAATCCGCCCAGAGACAGCAACGACGCTACGTTGAAATGCAGAACTGGATTGTGCAAAACGTCATTCGCGCCGACGACAAATGTCCCACTGCCGCTTTTGCTGGTTGACGAAAGCAATGCTGCGTTCCAGACCGCCGAACCCACCGTGGTATCGGAGTAATTCGCGGTTGTTTGCGCGGTGCTAACCGCCATTGCCGTACTGATATCGTCAATCGCATTCACCGGGGTCGGTGTAGCTGTGACATTTAACGACGCGGTATCGGTGTCGCCATTTGGCGCAGTCACGGTATAGATGAAACTATCCGGCGTTTTGATGCTGTCAGCGCCCACACCCGCATTCAGTTTGTAGGTGTAGTTGCCGTTGGCATCAATCGTTAGCGTGCCGTATTCGCCAACAATGGTGGTGGTTCCGCTGGCTGCAACAGCAACGCCGTTGACCTGTGTGATATGGCTATTCACCGGAGCCACATCGTCTGCCAGCACGTTACCCGTCGTCGAGGCGGTAACGCTTTCCACCGCATAAGTATGATCCTGCAAAATGTTCAGCGTGTAGCCCGTCAGCACGGTGACGCCGCTGGCATTATTGAGCAGGAACAGGTACTCGCCACCCGGCAGGGTCAACGTTAATTGCCCCGAAGTTCCGCCCAGCAACGGCGCGGTCAGCCAGGTATTCACCACTTTATATTGCTCAAACTGCTGGGTGACATCGTTGAACTTGTAGATGTACAGGTCGAAGGTTGACAGCAATGCCACGCCGCCTACGCTTGCCTGCAACGTCATGGTGCGCGTCGAACCGTCATCAACATCAAAGATTATCGGGTTCGTCATGTTCGCCAGCACGTTGAGGCTCAGGACATTCCCAAGACCCACGCCGACCACCGAGAAACCTCCCTGCGATGACGGCCCGTGGTTGACCGCTTCGACGTCGGTGTTGTAGGTCAGCGACGCGGTGTTATCCGTTGCGGTAACGGTGTTCGCCGGAGCGCCATTACCCAGCGTCACGACCAGCTGCGCCGAATTGCTCACGCCGTTGAAGGTGATGGTGTAGGTGAAGTTTTCCGTATGCCCAAGAACGGTGGCGGACGTGTTGGTCAGGGTGTAGGTGTAGCTGCCGTCCTGGTTGATATGCAGCACGCCATACTGGCCCTGAATATCAGCCCCGCCTGCACCAATCTGGGTGGTGACGCCCTGCGCATTGGTGACGGAACTCACCACCGTTCCTGCCGGAGCGGTGTCTGAACTGCCCGTCGGGCCTGCGTCGATGATCACGTTGCCCGGATGTGTGGTGCCGCTGGTGATCGTCCCCGCACTGGTTTGCACCACGGAAACGTCGAGGTTGGTCAGCGAACCCGTCGCCAGCAGACTGGTGTTGTAACTCAGAACACGGTACGAACCCTCCGGCAGCCCGGTGATATTCATCGTCACGCCGCTGGCACCCAACGTTAGCAGGTTGGCAAACTGTGGCATCGACGAGTCGATAATGGTGCTCCATGTCCCGGTCACTGAGTCGTATTTCTGAACCGCGACTTCCAACGTATTAAGCAGCGAAAGCACAACTCCCGTGGCGGAGGCATCAATGGTGATATTGCCGCTGCCACCCGCGGCGATGTTAAAGCCAACCTGCGCGGTGTCATTGCCGAGAACTGACGCCACATTACCCAGCGCGCCCACCAGCAATACGCCGTAGTCGCTGGCGTGCGAAGTTGTCACTTGCGCATTGGTGGTTAACGCCAGGTTCACCACGTTGTCGTCTGCCGCCAGTGGCAGAACCGGCGCAGTCGCCGTAATGGAAGGCGAGGTGTTCCCCGCCGCATCGGTGGCTTTGACGGAAAGCACTTCCCCGCCAATTTCACGCGTCGGCAGCGTCAGGCTATAACTGCCCCCGGCGTTGGCGGTGGTGGTGACGGTTGTGCCGCCAGGCAATGTGATGGTCACGGTGCTGTTGGCTTCGGCGGTGCCGCTGATGGTTGTGCCGTCGCCGCTGATCGTCGCTGTTGGTGCCAGCGGTGCGACGGTATCCACAACGACCGTTGCCGGAGTGGATGCGCCACCGGTGCCGTTGACGTTGGTGGCCGTCGCGGTAAAGGCATGGGAGCCTTCACTTAACGCGCCTGTTGGCGTATAGCTCCAGACCCCGCCGACTCCCGCAACAGTGGTGCCCATCAGCACACCATTGTTGTAGACGTTGACGGTCGCTCCGACATCCGCGATGCCGTTGATGGTTGGTGTGGCATCGTTAGTGCTTTGCCCGTTGGCGACATTCCCGGTGACTGCGGCGAAGTCATCCACCACGCTGGTGATGACCGGCACGCCAGGCAACGCCGTTGAAGGTGCGGTCACGCTGGCGGCGTTACCTGTGTTGCCCGCCGCATCCTGAGCAAAGGCTTGTAGGACTTGCGCATTGGTTTGCGCCGGAGAAATGGCGATTGTGAACGCGCCTGTACCGTCCGCCGTTGCGGTCCCGAGCACCGTTCCGCCGCTGGTGGTAATCGTCACGGTGCTGCCCGCTTCGGCAGTGCCCGTTACGCTGGTGCCGGTTGCGTTAACCGCCAGCCCGGTTGGCAACGCTGGCGGTGTGACATCGACTACAATCGCCGCAGGCTGCGAAAGGGCGCTGATGTTACCCGCTAAATCGGTAGCGGTGACGGTGAAGGAATGCACCCCTTCAGAAAGTAGCTGCCCGGCAGGCGGCGTATACGTCCAGACGCCGCTGCCATTGGCGGTAACGGTGGTGTACAGCACGCCGTTGTCATAAATGTTCACTGTGGCATTGGCTTCCGCCGTGCCGTTAAGCGTTGGCAATCGGTCGTTGGTCGCCTGGTTATTCGCGATCGAACCGTTAAACACGCCACCCGCTACATCATCGACAATCGAGGTGATAATCGGGGCAGTCGGCGCGGTGGTATCAACCACAATGGCAAAGCCCGCGCTGGTGGGGCTGATGTTACCCGCCGCATCCGTTGAGGTGAGCGTAAAGGTATGCAGACCTGTTGTCAGTGGTGTGGTCGGGGTGAATGACCAGTTGCCGCCAGCAGGAACCGTCACGGTGCCAATTTGTGTCGCGCCATCAAAGATGGCAAGCGTGCTGCCTGCTTCTCCGGTGCCATTAAGCGTAGGCCGCGCATCGTTGGTGACTTGCCCGTTGCCCAGCGAACCTACTGCGCCGCCAGCCACATCGTCCACTACCGTGGTGAGCGTTGGCGTGGCCGGTGCAAAGCTGTCGATGTTGAGCGTAAAGGTGCCTGATACTGCCCCCAGGTTGCCTGCCGCATCGGTAGAGGTGGCGGTGAACACATGCGTCCCTTCGCTCAAATCGCCAGAAGGAGTGAAGCTCCAGGTGCCGTTCGGCAAAGCAGTGACGGTGCCGATAGGTGTGGTGCCACCGTTGTCGTAAATATTCACCGTGGAGTTGGCTTCAGCCGTACCACTGAGTAACGGCTGTTTGTCGTTGGTGGTTTGCCCGCTGACTAACGGTCCCGTAACCGGGCCGACATCATCGAATGCCTGAATCACGATTGGGGAAGTTGGCGCCGCGGTATCGACCACGATATTAAACGCGACTGATGGAGGGCTGACGTTGCCCGCCGTATCGGTCGCTGTAACCGTAAACGCATGATTACCGTTGCCCAACGCGGCGTTTGCTGGTGGGGTGAAATTCCACACGCCACCCACTGCGGTAGTGGTGCCAATCAAGGTGCCGTTATCGTAGATATTTACGGTTGAACCCGCTTCCGCCGTGCCTCTCAGCGCCGGACGGGTGTCGTCCGTGACCTGGTTGTTGACCAAATCACCGGTGGCTGAACCGATATCGTCAACAATATTAGTAATCGCTGGCGCGGTGGGAGCCGCGACATCAACCACGACGTTAAAACCTGCTGATGGCGCACTGACGTTCCCGGTGGCATCGGTGGCGGTAACGGTCAAATTATGCGACCCGCTGGTGAGCGGCGTGCCTGGTGTAAAGCTCCAGGTTCCGCCTGCACCCACGGTGGTCGTGCCCAGCACCTGGTTGCCGTCAGACACCGTAATGGTCGCACCCACTTCCCCGGAGCCGGTAATCACAGGTCGAGTTTCATTGGTTGGCACGCCGCTGGTGATTGGCCCAAGGTTTGGCGCAGTGTTGTCGGTGACGGTCACAATCAACGGTGCAGTAGGTGCCACCGAGTCAACGACGACAGAAAATACGCCGGAAGGATTGCTGACGTTGCCAGCGGCGTCCGTGGCGGTGACGGTCAGGTTGTGGTTTCCCTGACCGAGCGCGGAGGTCGGATCCAGTGACCATACCCCCGCGCCATTCGCGGTCGTAGTGCCAATAATGGTATTGCCATCTCTTAGGGTAATAATGGCATTTGCTTCACTGGTGCCACTTACCGTCGGCAATGTGTCTTTCGTGGCTTGCCCACTGGTTAATGTCACATCACCAGCCTGGGTCTGGTCGTCCACCACCAACGTTATCGCCGGGACGACAGGTGCGGATGTGTCTATCACTGAGTTAAAGGTGGTCGCCGGGCTCACGTTCCCCGCCGCGTCGGTGGTGGTGAGCGTGAGCGGGTGGCTGCCTTCGGTCAGCGCTGGATTTGGTGTCCATGTCCAATTCCCCGTTGCATCAACAGGAATCGTCGCAACCACCGTACCGTTATCGCTAATAATCAGCGTGGTATTGGGTTCAACGGTTCCGCTAAAGGTTGGCGTGTTGTCGTTGGTTGGTTGACCAGAAACCACCGCTCCTGGGGTGGCGCCATCGTCTGTCACGCTGCTAATCACTGGTGCAAGCGGCGCGGTGGTATCCACGTTTAATGAGAAACCTGCAGACGGTACGCTGACGTTCCCGGCGGCATCGGTTGAGGTGACGGTTATTGGATGCGAACCGTTGCCCAAATCCACCGTCGGCGTAAAGGTCCAGGTGCCCCCAGCGCCTACTACGGCGGTGCCAATTGGCGAGCCGTTATCCAGGATGGTGATTGTCGAGCCTGTTTCCCCGCTGCCGGTAAGGGTTGGGCGCGGATCGTTGGTCGCCTGCCCGCTGGCGATGTCACCTGTGACTGGTGTGACGTCATCGGTGACGGTGGTGATGGTCGGTTGCGCTGGTAAAGCGGTATCAACAGTGACAACAAAGTTCGGTGATATGCCGCTGGTGACGCCGCCGACGGTCTGACTTACCGCGAAGGTATGCAGGCCGTCATCCAGTGGCGTGGTGAACTGGAAACTCCACGCGCCGTTTATATCGGCCGTAATCGGTGTCTGGGCGACGCCGTCAATATAGAGTGTGACGGTAGCGTTGTCGGCAGCCTGGCCGCTGAGCGTTGGCAAGTTATCGTTGGTGCTTTGCCCGCTAGTCAGATCGCTAATGTTAGGCGCGACATCATCCAGCACCTCTATAGTTGGCGGGTGAGGGATGCCGGAAGTGACGGCGATAATATCCGCCGCCGTACTCTGGTTGCCCGCCGGATCCTGCGCAATTGCGGTTAATGCTTCGCCGGTCGTTTGTGCAGGCGAGATGGTGACGGTAAATGCCCCGGTCGTGCCATCGGCTAATCCTCTACCAATTTCGTCGCCGTTTGCGTCACGGATGATCACCGTACTGCCCGCTTCAGCCGTCCCGCTGATTAATGTCCCCGTCTCTTCCAGCGGCGTTGTGATAGTCGGCATGGCTGGCGGAGCCGTATCTACCGTAATCAAAATGGGTGCGGATGGCCCAACCGAGTTACCCGCCGGATCGGTTGCGCCAATCGTCAGCGAATGCCCGTTTTCGGCCAGCTCAGGCAACGTCACGCTCCAGGTGCCATTCGCGCCAACGGTTGTTGTCGCAATCGGCACGATTCCGCCGTTGTCATAAATATTAATCGTGCTGCCAACGGTGCCCGTGCCGTTGAAGGTCGGGGTTTTGTCGTCGGTAACGCTGCCGCTTGTCAGCGGAGTTTGAATGACGCCTTCGTTATCAACAATTTCTGTCACCACCGGAGCGGTGAGCGGCGTGTTATCAACGGTCAACGTAAAGTTTGCCGACGGGCTGCCGACGTTCCCCGCCGGATCGGTTCCGGTGGCGGTCAGATTCAGCGTGCCGTTCGGCAATGCGGTAGCAGGCGTAATTGTCCACACACCGCCAGCCACGACAGCGGTGCCTAGCACGGTGCTGCCGTTGTACAGCGTGATGGTATCGCCATTGATGCCGGTGCCGTGGAAGGTCGGCGTATTGTCATCGGTGACGCCATTGGTCAGCAATGTTTGTTGCACCGCACCGACGTTATCGTCCGCTGAATCAATGGTTGGCGCAGCAGGCGGCTCGGTATCGAGGGTGAAGTTAATGGCGCCTGATGCCGGACTTTTGTTACCCGCCGCATCGCTTTCGGTCACGCTGATTGAATGGTCTGGCGTGGTGAATGGCGTATCCGGGGTAAAGCTCCAGCTGCCATCTGCCCGGACGGTCGTGGTGCCAATAGGATCGCCATTATCGAGGATCGTGATGGTATCGCCCGCCGTTCCCGTGCCGGAGAAGGTTGGAGTGGTGTCGTTGGTGCTGCCGTTATTGGCGATGGTTCCAAGCCCTGGCGACACATCGTCAGTCACGGTTGGAATGCCCGGTGTGGCAGGGATCGAGGAGTCCACGGTTAACGTAAAGCCCGCCGATGGTAGGCCGACGTTACCTACCGGATCGGTTGCCACGGCGGTGAGCGTATGAGCGCCTTCAGTCAACGCCGTCGTTGGGGTAAATGTCCAGTTTCCGCCAGCCGGAACGGTAATCGTGCCAATAGGCGTGGTGCCGCCATTATCGTAAATCCTGATGGTGGCCCCCACTTCCCCGGTTCCTGAAAGCGTTGGAGTCCCGTTTTGTATGCTGCCGCCGCTGACCAGTGTGGCGCTGGCACCGCCGACTTCACCCACGGCGTTAACAATCAACGGTGCAGCCGGAGGCGTGGTGTCTATCGTCAGAGTAAAGTTGGCCGCAGGGCTGGCGTTGCCCGCCGCATCGGTCGCCACCGCGGTAAGTGCGTGCGCTCCCTCCGTCAGAGGTTGCGTTGGCGTGATATTCCATTGGCCATCGATTCCGATGGTGAATGAGCCGATGGCTGTTGCGCCATCGTAAAGCGTGATGGTTGAGCCTGGTGCCCCGGTGCCGTTGAATTGCGGACGGGTATCATCGGTGGAAGCGTTGTTGCCAAGCGGGGCGGTTACGCTGCCGATATCATCCGCCGCGCCAGTAATGACCGGGGTTGCTGGCGGCGTGGTGTCTACCGTAATCACAAACTCTGCAGACGGAGCAATGACGTTACCCGCGGAGTCAGAAGCCGTGACCGTAAAGCGGTGCTCGCTTTCGCTAAGCGCGGTGGTCAGCGTGTAACTCCAGGTGCCGGAGGCATCGACAGTAAACGTCGTCAGCGTCGTTGTGCCATCGAGCGTCAGAATGACCGTTGAGCCAGGTTCACCAGTGCCCTGGATTGTCGGCGTCGTGTCGTTGGTGACGCCATTATTCGGCACGGAACCGGTAATTGTTCCAAAATCATCGCTCACTAAAGTGATTGCCGGAGCGAGCGGGGCGATGGAGTCGACAGTCAGGCTAAACGATGCGGCTGGGCTGGTGTTGTTATCGGCATCGGTCGCGGTGAAGGTCAGGTTGTGCAGCCCTTGCCCCAGCGCAGTCGTTGGCGTGAAACTCCAGATGCCGCCAGGGTCGGCGATAACAGTGCCGATTGGCGTGGTCCCGCCGTTGTCATAGATGTTGATTGTTGCACCTGGTTCGGCGGTGCCTTGCAGTGTCGGTTTGTTGTCGTTGGTGGTATCGCCGTTGTTCAGATTGCCCGTGATATTGGCAACATCGTCAATCACAGCGCCGATCACCGGAACCGCTGGTGGCGTGGAGTCGGGGGCCTCAACCGGCGCTTCCGGCCCGGTGTTACCGGCTTTATCCGTGGCGGTGACTTCCAGCGTTTCGCCGTTGGTTTGTGCAGGCGTTATGGTGACGCTAAAGCTGCCGTCATCCCCGGCTTTTCCATCACCCAGCGGGTTGCCGTTGCTGTCGCTAACCGTCACGGTACTGCCGGGTTCGGCGTTACCCGTGACCACGGTTCCTTCGTCGTTAACCGCCAGATTGGTCGGGGCGCCAGGGTCGGTGGTGTCCTGGGCGAGTACGCCGGTATTCGGGCCTTTGTTACCTGCCGCATCTGTGGCGCTGACCAACAGCGCTTCGCCGTTAGTTTGCGCCGTCGTCAGCGGAGTGACATCGAATGCGCCATTGATATCCGCAGTACCCGTTCCCAGCACCAGACCATTCCCGTCGGTGACGGTAATAATGCTGCCGGCTTCCGCCGTGCCGGTGACATGCAGACCATCCGTTGTGACCAGCAATCCGGTTGGGGCAGCGGGTGGAGTGGTATCAACAATCACGGTGTAGGTATTTGATACTGTGCTGACGTTGCCCACGGCGTCCGTGGCGGTGACGGTGAAACTGTGGCTGCCTTCACCCAGAGCCGTCGGCGTGTAGCTCCAGGTCCCTGTTCCATCGACAAGAATTGTGCCAATGACGGTGCCGTTATCGCTGATGGTAATGGTGGAGTTAGCTTCTCTTGTTCCGCTGAGAATCGGGGTGGTGTCGTTGGTCGATTGCCCGGAGAGCACCGGTACTTGCAGGGTGTCATTATTATCAACGGCACCCGTGATAACTGGCGCAGCAGGTGCGGTCGCATCAATATCAATCGTAAAACTTGTCGATATGCCACCGACGTTACCGGCCAAGTCCGTCGCCTGGGCGGTAAAGATATGCGGTCCATCAAGCAGATTAGAGCCAGGTGTGAATGTCCAGGTTCCGTCGGTATTGACGACAGCGGTGTCCAGCAGGACACCATTGTCGAAAATGGTCACTGTTGTACCCGCTTCACCGGTGCCGTGAATGGTTGGACGCGGATCGTTGGTCGCCTGATTGTTTGTTAGCTCACCCGTTCCCGGCGTGACGTCATCAACCACGCCAGTGATCGCAGGCGCGCCAGGTGCCGTTGTATCAATCGTGACGGTAAAGTCGACGGTAAATCCGCTGGTTCCCGCGACGGTTGTTTGAGTTGCCGTGAAGGTATGTTGGCCCTGTAGCAATGGTATAAGGGGCTGGTAGCTCCAGTTTCCACTGCCGTCCACTGAGATAATTATCGGGAGTGGGTTGTTATCAATGTAGAGATTCACGGTCGCACCAGGAGCTGCCGTACCGCGAACTTCTGGCTGCGTGTCATTGGTAGATTGCCCGTTGGTGACATTCCCGCTCACTGGGTTCACGTCATCAACAAGCAGCGTGATGACAGGTGGCTGCGGCAGGCCGGAGTTGCTGGCAGTAAAGCTGGTTGAATCGCTGGTATTTCCGGCAAGATCCTGGGCAATAGCCGTCAGCGTTCCCCCTGCGGTTTGCGCCGGGGAAATATTGATATTGAATGCGCCGGTGCTACTGTCAGCCGTCCCTCTGCCGATTTCAGTCCCACCTGCATCTTTAATAATGACGGTGCTGCCTGCTTCGGCAGTGCCGCTAACCTGCGTCCCGGTGGTTTCAACGGGCAGAGTGATTCCTGGCGCAGGCGGCGGTGTGTTATCGACAGTAATGACAATCGGTGCGGATGGCCCGACGGAATTACCCGCAGGATCGGTCGCACCGATAGTCAGAGAATGCTGCGTTTCGCTAAGTTCCGGTAGCGTAATTGACCAGCTACCATCCGGGGCGACGACGGTGGTGCCAATCGGCGTGGTTCCACCGTTATCATAAATATTAATCGTGCTACCCGCGGTGCCTGTGCCGTTAAAGGTTGGCGTTTTGTCGTCCGTGAAACTGCCATCGGTCAGTGGGGTTTGAATCGCCCCTACGTCATCCACAATGCCCGTTACCACAGGCTCGGCGAGCGGGGTGGTGTAAAGGGTCAAGGCAAAATTGGCCGAAGGATCGCTGACGTTACCGACTGCATCGGTCGCGGTTGCGGTCAGATTTAATGGGCCACCTGCCAGCGCCACGGTTGGGGTGATGCTCCAGACTCCGCCTGAAACGGTTGTGATGCCAAGCAATGTGCTGCCGTTGTAGAGCTTGATGATATCGCCATCGACACCCGTTCCGTGGAAGGTGGGGGTCGTGTCGTCAGTAATACCGCCGTTGAGCACTGGTTGCTGGAGATCACCGACATTATCGTCGGCATTCAAAATGACTGGCGCGTCGGGTGCGGTGGTATCGACCGTAAAGGCGAAGCCCGTAGAAGGCTGGCTGACGTTGCCTGCTTCATCTGTGGCGGTAAGGGTCAGATTATGGCTGCCATTTCCCAGCGGTGCGGTTGGGGTGTAGCTCCAGTTCCCTGTTCCATCAACGGTGATAGTTCCAATAACCACACCATTGTCTTTGAGGGTGAGGGTGGTGTTAGCTTCGCCTAATCCTTTGAGAGAAGGGTGATTTTCGTTGGTATCGCGGTTGGCAAGAATAGGTATCTCCAGCGAACCGTTCTCGCTGTATACGCCTGTGATTGACGGTAGCGCTGGCGCTGTCGCATCAATAGTCACTGCAAATCCTGGCGATGTTCCGCTTAGATTACCCGCAGCATCCGTCGCGCTGGTGGTGAAAACGTGGCTTCCATCGCCCAGGTTTGTGTCTGGCGTGAAGTTCCAGGTTCCATCGGCCTGGACCTGAGTGGTGCCCAGCAATGTTGTTCCATTATCGAAAATCGCCACGGTACTACCGGCTTCGCCAGTGCCATTAAGAGTTGGACGAGGATCGTTACTCAGTTGGCCGCTAGTCAGGTTGCCAGTTACCGGCGTGACATCATCCACTACGCTGGTAATCACCGGCGTGGATGGTGGGAGGGCGTCGAAAGCGGTGAATTCAGCTTCTGCGCCCGTATTCCCAACAACATCGACAGCAACGGCGAAGAGTGTTTCACCCGCTGTTTGTGCTGGAGAAAGGGTGATGGTGAATATACCTGTCGTGGCATCTGCCATTCCTTCGCCAATTTTGTTGCCATCGGCGTCGGTAATTATCACCGTACTGCCCGCTTCGGCGGTGCCCGTTACCGTTGCACCATCTTGCGAAACATCAAGATTTTCGGGGGCGGCAGGCCCCTGGCTATCAATAGTGACGGTATAGCTGCCGGATGGATCACTTTCACCTTTTTCATTGGTGGCGGTGGCGGTGAAGTTATGTGTTCCATCTGCAAGGGGAGTGCCTGGTGTAAAGCTCCAGTTGCCGTTGGCATCAGCGACGACGGTGCCAATTTGCTGACCGTTGTCGAAGATACGCACCGTGGAGTTTGCCAGTGCAACGCCTTCTATGGTCGGGGTATTATCGTTCGTCGATTGTCCGTCCAAAACCAGGCCGGTGGTCGGTTCCGCGTCATCATTTACAGCGGTTACAACGGGTTCGACAGGATCGGGAATCAGCGGCGCGGTGACTGTGGCATCAGGGCCAGTATTTCCTGCGGGATCGGTGGCGTGCGCTGTGAGATCTTCGCCGTTAATTTGCGGATTGGTCAGTGGGATTGAAAAATTGCCATTACCATCAGCGGTGCCTGTTCCGATAACCTGGCCTGCGCTATCGGTAATGGTCACGGTACTGCCAGGTTCAGCGCTGCCGGTAATAGTTTTACCGTCAGCCGAGACGTTCAGATTTGTCGGTGCTGCGGGTGGGGTGGTATCAGCCGCTGGTGGCGCAGGGTTTGGAGAGCCAGGGCCACCGTTGCCGTTAGAGTTGTCGCTCCCACCGCCGCCGCCGCCTCCGCCAGCAGCAAGGGCAATCCCCCCAGCAACGGCGACTCCGCCCAGCACCCAGGGCCAAATCGCTCCGCCGCCGTGAGATTCGGCACCTGTGGCGGCCATCAGCTCATCAATATTGGCGATGTGTTCGAAGTGAAAAGCAGAGTCGGTATCCTGCACCCACCACAGCGCACCTTTGCTATCTTCAAGAACTAATTGGTTGCCGCCCTGATCGGCAAACGCATAGAAATTTTTAACGGTAATTACTTCGCCATCTCGCAGAGTGATAACCATATCCTGATTAGTGCGAGCAATACTGGCGATATCAGCACGCTCGGCCCTGAGTTCTACAATTGAAGGAGCATTCAGCGTGATTTCTGAGCTTTCAACATTATTCGTTACGCCAGTCAGTTTTGAGATGATTGATATTGAACGCATTATTATCACTCCATTCAATGTGAACGTAGGGGCTTTGACACAGCTGATGCACGCAAATAACTTCCCCTGAACAAAGTATTAAAATGATTCCATTGATCTATAAATTTGAAGCGAACGAATCCGGACATCAGAATGATGACGACTAGCGTTATTGATAAATTAGGTTTTCTTCCGGGTCACATATTTATATAAATGGAAACTTCATACTTTCTTATCATTTTATTTCAGGGTTATTGAAAATATAGACAGGAAAGCATGAAAGCGCAAATTAAGGATTGCTAAAGAAAATCTTTAGTATCGATGAACTATCATTTTGCCGAAACATGAGTTATCAGGGCAAGATTCCTGGGATTTACCTGAAGGGTGGCTATACGGTTTTTCTCGATTAAATTTGTTTTTATTCAATGTATTGCATGATTTATTTGTGTTGGGCTATGACGGCTTTAATCAATTGAAGGCGCTGTTTTTATAAGGTTATTTTTCCGGAGAGAAAGCTGTTCATTTATCTGTTTGAGTTGAAATAGAGGAGAAAAATTTTGCTTTTATTAAGCAGGGTTTATCCAACGAAGCGGGTTGTTGCGGATAATACTGAATGGGTTTATGAGAGGTAGCACACAACTAATAAATGTGCGGAATATATTTTCCATAAATAACTCACCGAAACTAATTATTCAGAATGACAATTTTATATTTAACTTATTTATAAAGCAGGAATATAAAATACATTACCGATTCTTAGTAATAAGAGCCGGTAATGATATCTATAGGTTATAGAATAAGGGTTATCGACCTGCGTGTTTCATAATGCGTGCTTTGTCTACCGCCCACTCTTTATCTTTCAAATCGTTACGCTTGTCGTGTTGTTTCTTACCTTTTGCTACGCCGATTTTGACTTTACACCAGGCATTTTTCCAGTACATCGACAGAGCCACGACGGTATAACCATCACGATTAATGCGCCCGTAAAGATTGTCCAGTTCGCGCTGGTTAAGCAGGAGTTTACGCGTGCGTGTAGGGTCGCAGACCACATGGCTTGAAGCCACATTTAACGGGGTAAAGTTGGCGCCGAACAAGTATGCTTCGCCGTCTTTCAAAATGACGTAGCTATCACCTATGTTGGCCTTCCCGGCACGTAGAGATTTTACTTCCCAGCCTTGTAGCACTAGCCCCGCTTCATACTCATCTTCGATAAAGTATTCATGGCGGGCGCGTTTGTTTTGCGCAATGGTGGCTGAACCTGGTTTGAATGCTTTTTTCTTTGTCATAGTGCTGCTCAGTATATGTAATCCAGGAGTTCAAATACACCCCGCTTCGCTGCGAGGATGAAGGCATATCTTAGCACGGCTCCAGGCTAAGAGTTTTTCTTTGCGTGATGATAAATGTTATTATTTGCCCGTTTTGTGACTCTCAGGAAATGCTATGCCTCAGATTACCCGTACTGCGCTAGTGCCTTACAGCGCGGAGCAGATGTATCAATTAGTGAACGACGTGAAATCCTATCCAGATTTTTTACCGGGTTGCACAGGCAGCCGGGTGCTTAACGCGTCGGCCGAACAGATGACGGCGGCGGTCGATGTTTCCAAAGCTGGGATCAGCAAAACTTTCACGACGCGTAACACCCTGACCAGCAATCAAAGCATTTTGATGCATCTTGTTGATGGGCCGTTTAAGTCATTAATGGGGGGCTGGAAGTTCACGCCATTAAGCGCTGAAGCATGCCGTATTGAGTTCCAACTTGATTTTGAATTTACCAACAAACTTATCGAGTTGGCATTTGGGCGTATCTTCAAAGAGCTTGCGGGTAACATGGTTCAGGCGTTTACCGTGCGTGCGAAAGAGGTCTACAGTGTCGCCTGAAATTAAGGTCGAAGTGGTTTATGCGCTGCCTGAAAAGCAGTACTTGCTTAAAGTCTGGCTGGCGCATGGAAGTACCGTTGAGCAGGCGATTGCCGCATCGGGCATCCTTGAATTGCGTACCGATATTGATTTGACGAAGAATAAGGTTGGGATTTTTAGCCGACCGGTAAAACTGACCGACACGCTTAACGACGGAGATCGGGTGGAGATTTATCGACCGCTCATTGCTGACCCGAAAGAGTTAAGACGCCAGCGCGCTGAAAAGGCTGCTCAGAAGTAGACAAAAAAGTAGTCGAAACAGTAGCAAAAACAAAGGTGCCGATTGGCACCTTTTTTGTTGGTTATTCTTTTTCCAGCTTCGGCTTGTTGTCGATGTTGGTCAACACACCGCTGCTGTTGAAACTCAGAGTGAGTGTTTGCTGAGTTACGCCTTCATGCCCTGGTTGCTGGCGGAAGACATAGAACCAGGTACTTGTACCGAATGGATCGGTCATCATTGGCGTACCCAGAGCATACGCAACTTGTTGTTGAGTCATGCCAGTACGAATCTTTGACACATCGTTCTGTGTCAGGTAGTTCCCCTGGTTAATGTCGGGGCGGTAAACCACTCGCTCCAGAGTGGAACAGCCTGCGGTCAGCATAAGAAGAACCGCTGCGGCAGCAGTCAGCGTTTTACAGCGCATAGTGATTTGATTCCTTTTCGGGCCCGAGCAGCACATGGCTCATTCATAATATGCCGATGATAATAAACCTTTACGCAGTTTAAAACATTAAGGCGCTTAACTCTGACCCTGGTACGGCAAAAAAGTTGGCTTAAAACCTGCTCAATTAACAATATGCTAGCTGATTGGTGTTTTTTTGAACGATGAGGTTATGCCGCCAACAACTCTTTTGCGTTAGCCAGAGTATTACGAGTGACTTCGCTGCCACCAAGTAGACGAGCCAATTCTTGCAAGCGTGAGCGCTTATCGAGCGGCTGCATGTGAGTTTCTGTCATTTCACCGTCGGTTTCTTTACTGACAAAGAAGTGATGATGGCCACAGCCTGCAACTTGCGGCAGATGCGTGACGCACATAACCTGGGTTGATTCGCCGAGCTGGCGCAATAATTTACCCACCACTGCCGCTGTTGGGCCGCTGATACCGACATCCACTTCATCGAAAATCAACGCTGGTGTTTCCATTTTACGTGCGGTGATCACCTGAATTGCCAGCGCAATACGTGAAAGCTCGCCACCCGAGGCCACTTTCGCCAGCGGTTGCAACGGCTGACCAGGGTTGGTGCTGACGCGGAAATCAATGCGGTCCGCACCTTCTGCCGTCAGGTGGTTTTCATTGAATTCAACGTCAATGGCGAGTTTGCCGTGCGGCATAGACAAAGAATGCATGCTTTCGGTGATCAGCTCACAAAGTTCCGCCGCGTAGTGCGCGCGACGCTGGTGTAATTCGCGTGCGGTGCTAAGCGCTTGCTGATGATGGATGGCTACCGCCTGCATCAGTTCATCCTGAGAGCTGGCCTGATCGTCCAACTGTTGAAGTTCTTCGAGCAATTGTTGATGAAAAGTGGGCAGCTCTTCCGGAGAAATATGGTGTTTGCGTGCCAGCGAGATTTGCCGCGAGATACGCTGTTCCAGTTCGTACAAACGGTTCGGGTCAAGATCGAGGCGGTCGCAATAGTGGCGCAGCTCGTCACTGGCTTCCGAAATCTGAATGTTAGCTTCTTCGAGCATATTTAATACGCCGGAGAGTTTGCCATCCATTCCCGCCAGTTCTTCCATCAAATGACGAACGGTATACAGCTGGCTTTGCAGGTTATTGTCTTCGCCATCAGCAAGGATCGCTAGCGCTTGCTGGCTGACAGAGATCAATTGCCCGCTGTTCGCCAGACGTTTGTACTCTTCGTCGATTTGCTCAAATTCACCTGCAATCGGTGAGAACTCATTGAGTTCTTTCAATTGATAATTCAGTAACTCGCTGCGGGATGCGCGTTCCTGAGCAAGTTGCTGGTGTTGTGCCAGAGTGCGGCAGCTTTGATGCCAGTCGCGATAATTCTCTGCCATTTTCAAAAGCAGTGCGGATTCACCCGCATAACCATCCAGCAGATTTTTTTGATGCTCTGGTTTTAACAAAAGCTGGTGCGCATGTTGACCATGAATTTGGATCAGCATCTGACCGAGGTCGCGCAGTTGAGAAAGAGGAACGGCAGTGCCATTAATAAAGCCACGTGAGCGACCATCGCTACTGATAACGCGGCGCAGCAAGCATTCACGGCCATCATCAAGTTGATTTTCTTCTAGCCAACGCAGGGCGGCAGGCGTGTCTTTCAAAGAGAAGCGGGCGCAAAGATCAGCGCGGCTGGCACCCTGACGCACCATATCAGCTTCAGCACGACCGCCAAGACACAATCCTAAGGCATCAATAGCAATAGATTTACCGGCACCCGTTTCACCGGTAATGGCGGTCATGCCGTGATGAAAATCGATTTCCAGTTCACGAACGATTGCGAAGTTACTGATGGTGAGTTGTGCCAGCATAATAGCTTTCCTGTATGAAAAGACATGACTGTGTTTTCATACAGTATAAACTGGTTTTATATACAGTAAAGAGCTAGTGGCACTTTTTAGAATAATTTTTTCGACCAGCCAAGCTTTGAGCTTAACGTATTGAAATAACTGTAATCTTTAGGGTGGATGAGATTGAGGTGATAGTCGCAGCGGCGAATTAAAACATCTTCCCCTTCCTGAATTGGCAGGGCAATCTGGCTATCGCAACTGATTTCAAGGTCACTGCGCATATGCGAGAAACGCAGACGGATGGTACTGCTGCTGTTAATGACCAACGGGCGAGCAGAAAGCGTGTGCGGGAACATCGGAACCAGTGTGATGGCATCCAGTGACGGGGTAAGAATAGGCCCGCCTGCCGAGAGCGAGTAGGCCGTTGAGCCAGTGGGGGTCGAAATTATTAGCCCATCAGAACGTTGTGAGAATGCGAAGACTTCATCGATATAGACTTCGAATTCAATCATATGGGCGACTTTGCCCGGATGCAGAACCACTTCGTTGATAGCGGTGCTCAGGCGCGTCGGCGTGTCCTGCTGGCACACCTGTGCTTCGAGTAAGAAGCGGCGCTCGGCGATGTAATGCCCTTCGAGCACATCGGCCAGTTGTTGTTGCGCGTTGTCTGGGTCAAGGTCGGTCAGAAAACCGAGATTGCCACGGTTGATGCCGATGACTTTGATATCGTAACGGGCAAGTACACGTGCGGCACCTAACATATTGCCGTCGCCGCCGACCACGACCGCAAGATCCGCCTGTTGCCCGATTTCCGCCAGCGTGCCAGTTTTCACATTCTGGAGGTTAAGTTCCTGGGCGATTTGCTGCTCGACAATCACGTCGTAGCCTTTTTTACATAGCCAGCGATACAGCATTTCATGCGTGGTGAGGGCCGTAGGGTGACGTGGATGCCCGACAATACCAATGCAGTTGAAATGTTTGTTCATTATGCTGAAGGTCCTTATGCGCAGATATGCCGTCTTATTATGACAATATGTCACGTTCCCTTGAATCCCGGAAACTGATCCCCATAATAAGCGAACCAGCGAGATGAATGCTAAAAACGCGGAGAAATTCATGAGTAGTAAAGATCAGAAAACACCAGACGAGCAAGTCTCGGACGAAATTGCAATGGAAAGCCACGAAGAAGTCGAGGCCGTAGAGGGTGCCGAAGTGGTTGATCCGCGCGATGAACAAATTGCCGATTTAACAGCGCAACTGGAAGAAGTTCAGCAGCGCGAGCGTGACAGCGTGTTACGCAACAAAGCGGAAATGGAAAACCTCCGTCGCCGTACCGAACTCGATATTGAGAAGGCGCACAAGTTCGCTCTGGACAAATTTGTCAACGAGCTGCTGCCGGTTATCGACAGCCTGGACCGCGCTCTGGAAGTGGCAGATAAATCCAACACCGATTTAGCCGCTATGATTGAAGGCATTGAATTAACTCAGAAATCAATGCTGGATGTGGTGCGTAAATTTGGTGTGGAAGTGGTTGGCGAGACTAATGTTCCGTTTAATCCGGATGTCCATCAGGCGATTGCAATGGTTGAGTCCGAAGATGTTGCACCAAACCATGTGCTGATGGTGATGCAAAAGGGTTACACCCTGAATGGCCGCACACTGCGCGCAGCAATGGTTTCTGTGGCTAAAGCCAAAGCGTAATTCGCACTATTGCTTTAAATAAAAAGCCAGCCTTCGCGGCTGGCTTTTTTGTGTCTGCTACAAAAGCGATTTACTCTTGAACACTCTCTCGAAGCGGCGTAACTGGGGTCACGCGGACTTGCTTAATCATGTTGTCCTGCACGTCGAGAATATCAATATCGTAGTGGCTTAAGCGCACACGCGTTTCAACAGCCGGAATCTCTTGCAGCTCTTCGAGCAACATACCGTTGATGGTGCGTGCTTCGTCTTCCGGTAGCGTCCAGTTGAACGCTTTGTTGATTTCACGCACGTTCGCACTGCCTTCGATAATCACGGAGCCATCGTTTTGCGGCATCACTTCTTCGGCGAGTGTTGGGGACATTGACGTGGTGAAGTCGCCGACAATCTCTTCAAGAATATCTTCGACCGTAACTAACCCCTGAATGTCGCCGTATTCATCAACCACCAGGCCGACTTTCTTCTTATTGCGCTGGAATTTTACCAGTTGCACGCTGAGCGGCGTGCCTTCCGGGACAAAGTAAATTTCATCGGATGCACGCAGCAAGGTTTCCTTGGTGAACTCCTGTTTTTCCGTCATCAAACGGTAGGCTTCACGCACACGCAGCATGCTGATGGCGTCATCCAGCGTGTCGCGATAAAGCACAATGCGCCCGTGAGGGGAGTGCGTTAGTTGGCGAACGATAGATTTCCAGTCGTCGTTGATATTGATACCGACGATTTCATTTCGCGGCACCATGATGTCGTCGACGCTCATTTTTTCAAGATCCAGAACCGAGAGCAGCATATCCTGGTTGCGACGGGAGATTTTTGTGTGTGACTCATGCACCAGGGTACGTAATTCGTCTTTGTTTAGCGCACTACTGACGGTGCTGACGTTTTTGATACCCATAAGGCGCATCAACATACGCGTGATGATGTTCAGTAACCACACCAGGGGCATCATCAGGATTTGTAGCGGGCCGAGCAGGAAACTGCTCGGGAAGGCGACTTTTTCTGGATACAGCGCGGCGATAGTTTTTGGCAGCACCTCAGCAAAGACCAGGACCACGAAGGTGAGGATACCGGTGGCGATAGCAACGCCAGCATCGCCGTATAAACGCATGCCGACGATTGTGCCAATGGCTGAGGCCAGAATGTTGACCAGGTTATTACCGATGAGCACAAGGCTAATCAGGCGGTCTGGTTTGCGAAGCAGTTTTTCGACCCGTTTAGCGGCGCGGTTGCCCTGTTTGGCGAGGTGGCGAAGCTTGTAACGGTTAAGCGTCATCATGCCGGTTTCAGAGCCGGAGAAGTACGCTGAAACGACTACCATGATGATCAGTGTGACAATCAACGTAGTCGTTGAGATCTGTTCCAAAAGGATTTCCTTTATAAAGACAACATTAGCCGACGAATTGTTGCAGGACGCGGCTACCAAAATAGGCGAGAGTCAGGATCGCTGCACCCGCGACGTTAAACCACACCACACGGCGGCCACGCCAACCTTCATGATAGTGTCCCCAAAGTAAAACGATGTAGACAAACCATGCGAGAATCGACAACACCGCTTTATCGACGTTTTCGAGGCTGAAAAGATTTTTCAGATAAAACAGGCCGGTGCACAGAGTTAACGTCAGCAGGACCACACCGACTTGGGTGATATGAAACATTTTGCGCTCAATGCTCATCAACGGCGGCATTTCAGCACGGAAGGCGAGTTTTTTATTTTTGAGCTGGTAGTCAATCCATGCCAGCTGTAGCGCGTAAAGTGCCGCAATAATGAGCGTGGCGTAGGCAAAGAGTGACAGACCAATATGCACCATCATACCCGGTGTTGTTTCCAGATGGGTGATGAATTCATTGGGCATAAAGGTGGCAAGCGCCAGGTTGATGAGCGCGAATGCGTAAACAATTGGCAACAGTAGCCAACCACGATTGCGTGACGCAACGATGGTCATCACCGTGCAAATCATCAAACTGACGAGTGAGCCGACGTTAAGCAAGCTGAGGTTCTGCCCCCCGTCGGCGTTAAAAATACGTGCTTCAAGCGCCAGGCCGTGACTTACCAGCGCGATAACAGCAGAGATGATAGCGAAACGCCGCCATCCGCTGTTTTTTGTCAGCAGACTTGGGATAATCAGCGCGAGGCTGCTGGAATAGGCTACAAGCGCAAGGATTGCGAAAACAGGCATATAAAGTGTCGGTCAATTAGCCAGAGATGAAAAAAACCAGTATAACGTTACCTGCCGCCTGCTCCAACTCTAACCGTACATCACACCGAAGGCGGCTTCATGTTATATACCCGTCATACTTCAAGTTATGGGGGTGTTGGCTGCACTCACTTACCCCAGTCACTTACTTTAGTAAGCTCTTGGGGATAAGCTCCCTTGCCGCCTACCCACAACTTGAACTATTTAGGGTATAATCCGCTAAATTCTGTTTTGTGTCGCAAGCTGCGGCCCTAAGTTACCACGTTAGGCAAAAGACAATGTTTGATAATTTAACTGACCGTCTGTCGCGCACACTGCGCAATATCAGCGGCCGCGGGCGGCTGACTGAAGAGAATGTAAAAGAAACTCTGCGCGAAGTGCGCATGGCATTGCTGGAAGCGGACGTTGCGCTGCCGGTGGTGCGTGACTTTATCAGCCGCGTAAAAGAAAAAGCGGTTGGCCATGAAGTTAACAAAAGCCTGACTCCGGGTCAGGAGTTCGTCAAAATCGTGCGCGCCGAACTGGTTGCGGCGATGGGCGAAGAAAATGCCAGCCTGAATCTTGCAGCACAGCCGCCAGCCGTTGTGCTGATGGCGGGTCTGCAAGGTGCGGGTAAAACCACAAGCGTAGGTAAGTTAGGTAAATTCCTGCGTGAGAAGCACAAGAAAAAAGTGCTGGTGGTGTCTGCTGACGTTTATCGCCCTGCGGCGATCAAACAGTTGGAAACGCTGGCTGAACAGGTCGGTGTCGATTTCTTCCCGTCTGATGTCGGTCAAAAACCGGTCGATATCGTTAATGCGGCGCTGAAAGAAGCGAAGCTGAAATTCTTTGATGTGTTGCTGGTGGATACCGCCGGTCGTTTGCACGTTGATGAAGCGATGATGGACGAAATCAAACAGGTTCATGCTGCGATTAACCCAGTTGAAACTCTGTTTGTTGTTGACGCCATGACCGGCCAGGATGCGGCAAATACCGCAAAAGCTTTCAACGAAGCGTTGCCATTGACGGGTGTCGTACTGACCAAAGTCGACGGTGACGCACGTGGTGGTGCGGCTCTTTCCATTCGTCATATCACCGGCAAGCCGATTAAATTCCTCGGTGTGGGTGAAAAGACCGAAGCGCTGGAGCCTTTCCACCCGGATCGTATCGCTTCTCGTATTCTGGGGATGGGCGATGTTCTGTCGCTTATCGAAGATATTGAGAGCAAAGTTGACCGTGCTCAGGCGGAAAAACTTGCCACCAAACTTAAGAAGGGCGATGGGTTTGATCTCAACGACTTCCTTGACCAGCTCAAGCAAATGAAAAACATGGGCGGCATGGCGAGTATGATGAGCAAACTGCCAGGTATGGGGCAGTTGCCGGATAACGTTAAGTCGCAAATGGATGACAAAGTCCTGGTGCGTATGGAAGCGATTATTAATTCCATGACGCTTAAAGAGCGTGCGCAGCCAGAGATTATCAAAGGTTCACGTAAACGTCGTATCGCGATGGGTGCGGGTATGCAGGTGCAAGACGTCAACCGTCTGCTTAAGCAGTTCGACGACATGCAACGCATGATGAAAAAGATGAAGAAAGGTGGAATGGCGAAAATGATGCGCGGCATGAAAGGTATGATGCCGCCAGGTTTCCCAGGCCGCTAATTTCTGTAATTTTTGTTTTGCTTGTAAAACAAAAATTGATTTCCGCTCAGGAATGAGTACAATTTTCGGGCTTTTAATATGACACCAGGCTCCATCCCTCGATGGGGCCTGGTGTTTTATTCACTAAAGAGGATGTTATGGTAACTATTCGTTTAGCACGTCACGGCGCTAAAAAGCGTCCGTTCTACCAGGTTGTTGTTACTGACAGCCGTAATGCACGTAACGGTCGCTTCATTGAGCGCGTTGGTTTCTTCAACCCTATCGCTGGCGAAAAAGACGAGGCAACTCGCCTGGATCTGGATCGCATCGAGCATTGGGTTGGCCAAGGCGCAACCGTTTCTGATCGCGTATCTGCGCTGATCAAAGCAGCAAAAAAAGCAGCTTAATCTGTCACGGTGGTCATGATGAGCAATCAAATCTCCGCAAAGGCACCTGTTAACCCAATCGTATTGGGTAAGATGGGATCCTGCTACGGTATTCGAGGTTGGCTCAGAGTGTTTTCCTCCACCGAAGACGCCGATAGCATTTTTGACTATCAGCCCTGGTTTATCCAGAAGGCGGGTCAGTGGCAGCAAGTACAGCTGGAAAGCTGGAAGCACCACAATCAGGATCTGATCATCAAGCTGAAAGGCGTTGACGATCGGGATGCGGCGAATCTACTCACTAATTGCGAAATTATGATTGATTCAGCGCAATTGCCAGGTCTCGAAGAGGGCGATTACTACTGGAAAGACCTTATGGGTTGCCAGGTGGTAACGACTCAGGGATATCAGCTCGGTAAAGTCATCGACATGATGGAAACCGGCTCAAATGACGTTCTCGTCATTAAGGCAAACCTGAAAGATGCGTTCGGTATCAAGGAGCGGCTGGTTCCGTTCCTCGATGGGCAGGTTATCAAGAAAGTCGATCTCTCTACTCAAACCATTGAAGTAGATTGGGATCCTGGTTTTTAAAACCTCCGGATAAACGGTAAAAGACGGCGTTATGGGGATTGGCTTGTGTTTATTGGTGTAGTTAGCCTGTTTCCAGAGATGTTTCGTGCAATTACCGATTTCGGGGTAACTGGCCGGGCAGTAAAAAATGGCCTGCTGAGCATCCAGAGCTGGAGTCCACGTGACTTCACTTATGACCGACACCGTACCGTGGACGAGCGTCCTTACGGCGGCGGACCGGGTATGCTCATGATGGTAAATCCTTTGCGGGAAGCCATCCACGCAGCGAAAGCAGCGGCGGGGGAAGGTGCTAAGGTTATCTATCTGTCACCTCAGGGACGCAAGCTTGATCAAGAAGGCGTCTGTGAACTGGCAACAAATGAGAAGTTAATTCTGGTTTGTGGCCGTTACGAAGGGATAGATGAGCGCGTAATCCAAACCGAAATTGATGAAGAATGGTCAATCGGCGATTACGTTCTCAGCGGTGGTGAGTTACCAGCAATGGTATTGATTGACTCAGTTTCACGGTTTATTCCGGGAGTTCTGGGTCATCAGGCATCAGCAATCGAAGATTCGTTTGCCGATGGATTGCTGGACTGCCCACACTATACTCGTCCTGAAGTGTTAGAAGGCATGGAGGTTCCGCCAGTTTTGCTGTCGGGAAACCATGCAGATATTCGCCGTTGGCGCCTGAAACAGTCGCTGGGCCGTACCTGGCTTAGAAGACCTGAACTTCTGGAAAACCTGGCTCTGACTGAAGAGCAAGCAAGGTTGCTGGCGGAGTTCCAACGTGAACACGCAAATACAGCAACATAAACATGATGGGATGGCGTAAGCCCCCGATTATCAGTTTACCCAGGATAAGAGACAAAATTATGAGCAACATTATTAAGCAAATTGAACAAGAACAGATGAAACAGGATGTACCTTCATTCCGTCCGGGTGATTCCGTGGAAGTGAAAGTATGGGTCGTTGAAGGTTCTAAAAAACGTCTGCAGGCATTTGAGGGCGTGGTTATTGCAATCCGTAACCGCGGTCTGCACTCTGCATTCACTGTTCGTAAAATTTCCAACGGCGAAGGTGTTGAGCGTGTATTCCAGACTCACTCCCCAGTAATCGATAGCATTACTGTTAAACGTCGTGGTGCCGTTCGTAAAGCTAAACTGTACTACCTGCGTGAGCGCACTGGTAAGTCTGCTCGTATTAAAGAGCGTCTGACTAAGTAAGATTCGCTAACGCGACATCCATATAAAGGGCTGCCATTTGGCAGCCCTTTTTTTTGCTTAATGCATGAAGGAGTCCTGAAAACCTTTCCGACTCGCTTTTTCCCATTGTGCTTGCCGTTCGGCTACATCTGGCAGTGTTTCGCAGCTGGCTGGGAACGACTTTCCACTTTCTCCCAGGATCTCTAAAAATTTAGGATCACAAATCCGCTGCTGGCCACCGGCGTAACCTTTTAACCATTCTTCACGGTCAACATTTTCATCGTTATGCAAATGCGCAATGACAGGATTGCTTCTTATGGGTTGTCCCGACATCGCATCATCCCAGCCAGCCTGGTACCAGTCGGTGGGGGCGGGCGTTGGGGCATGGGTATAGGGGTCGACATAACAGCCAGTCAATAACAAGACAGGAATCAGGGCTAAGTAACGCATTCCGGGGATATCCATTTCAAAGAGTATTCTCTGAGCATAGAGTGGTTATGGTTCACCATGACGTTATTTTTGCAGAATGCATGAATGCGCAGGGAGCTGGCTTGTTTATGCAAGAGTGTATATTTTTATTTACGATTTTTATCTTTAAATGTGCCTTAAGCGGCAATTATTTTGCTTGTGTAACGTATTGTTTACGTAAAATGGATTGCAATCTTTACTAAAGATGATAAGGTAGCTCCATCCTCACTGAGGAAACGACTATCGCAAACGAGCTAACAGGATCGCCATCATGCAAAAAGACGCGCTGAACAACGTTCATATTTCTGACGAACAGGTACTTATCACTCCGGATCAATTGAAAGCGGAATTCCCGCTGACTGCCGCTCAAGAAGCGCAGATTGAACAGTCCCGTCAGACGATTTCCAACATTATCGCTGGCCGCGATCCTCGTCTGTTGGTGGTGTGTGGACCTTGCTCAATCCACGATCCTGAAACCGCGATTGAATATGCTCGTCGTTTTAAAACACTGTCTGAACAAGTCAGCGATAGTCTGTACCTCGTGATGCGCGTCTATTTTGAAAAGCCACGTACTACTGTGGGCTGGAAAGGATTGATTAACGATCCTCATATGGACGGCTCGTTTGATGTTGAAGGTGGTTTGAAAATCGCGCGTAACTTGCTGGTAGAACTGGTCAGCATGGGTCTGCCGTTGGCGACCGAAGCGCTTGATCCAAACAGTCCGCAATACCTTGGCGATCTGTTCAGCTGGTCTGCAATCGGTGCGCGTACTACTGAATCTCAGACTCACCGTGAAATGGCGTCCGGCCTTTCTATGCCAGTTGGTTTCAAAAATGGTACTGATGGCAGCCTCGGTACTGCGATCAATGCGATGCGTGCCGCATCGATGCCGCATCGTTTCGTCGGCATCAACCAGGCAGGCCAGGTTTGCTTGCTGCAAACTCAGGGAAATCCTGATGGTCATGTGATTTTACGCGGTGGCAAAGCGCCTAACTACAGCCCGGCAGATGTCGCGCAGTGTGAAAAAGAGATGGAGCAGGCGGGACTCCGTCCGGCCTTGATGATAGATTGCAGCCATGGCAACTCAAACAAAGACTACCGCCGCCAGCCGGGCGTAGCTGAATCAGCTGTCGCTCAAATCAAAGATGGCAATCGTTCTATTATTGGCCTGATGATTGAAAGTAACATCCACGAGGGAAATCAATCTTCAGAGCAACCTCGCAGTGAAATGAAATACGGTGTTTCCGTAACAGATGCATGCATCGATTGGGAAACGACAGAGACTTTACTGCGTGAGATTCATAAAGATCTGAACGGTACGCTTGCGGCGCGTCAGGCATAAGAGGTTTTACTATGGTGGCTGAATTGACCGCGCTACGCGATCAAATTGACGAAGTGGATAAGGCGTTGCTGGGGCTACTGGCACGCCGCCTGGAACTGGTAGCAGAAGTTGGCGAAGTCAAAAGCCAGTATGGTTTACCGATTTATGTCCCGGAACGTGAAGCTGCAATGTTGGCTTCACGCCGCAAAGAAGCTGAAGCTTTGGGGGTTCCACCGGATCTGATTGAAGATGTTCTGCGCCGCGTAATGCGAGAGTCCTACTCAAGCGAGAACGATAAAGGTTTCAAAACACTGTTTCCTGCGTTACGCCCGGTGGTTATCGTCGGTGGTGGCGGTCAGATGGGGCGCTTGTTTGAAAAGATGCTCACTCTGTCTGGCTATCAGGTTCGTATTCTTGAAAAAGAAGACTGGGCTAAGGCGCCAGAGTTAATGGCTGATGCTGGGATGGTGATTGTGAGTGTTCCGATTCACATCACAGAACAAGTTATCGCTCAATTACCCCGGCTGCCTGATGACTGTATTCTGGTCGATTTGGCATCCGTGAAGAATGGCCCACTGCAAGCTATGTTGGCTGCACATCAGGGACCAGTGCTCGGTCTGCATCCTATGTTTGGCCCAGATAGCGGAAGCCTTGCGAAGCAAGTCGTGGTTTATTGTGATGGTCGTCAGCCTGAAGCGTATCAGTGGTTCCTTGAACAAATTCAAGTCTGGGGTGCGCGTTTACACCGTTCTACAGCTGTTGAACACGATCAGAATATGGCCTTTATTCAGGCGCTGCGCCACTTCGCAACTTTTGCCTATGGTTTGCATCTGGCTGAAGAGAATGTGCAGTTAGAGCAGTTGCTTGCGCTTTCATCGCCGATTTATCGCCTGGAACTGGCAATGGTAGGGCGCTTATTTGCACAAGATCCGCAGCTTTACGCAGACATTATTATGTCTTCAGAAAGCAATCTGGATCTGATTAAGCGCTATTACAAACGTTTTGGTGAGGCTATTGGCTTACTGGAGCATGGCGATAAACAAGCATTTATCGACAGCTTCCGCAAAGTTGAACACTGGTTTGGTGATTATGCCCAACGTTTCCAGAGTGAAAGCCGCACTTTATTACGTCAGGCTAATGATAGCCGCCCGTAGTTGTGAAATAGTTTTATAATTGAAAGCCATCGGGGAAACTCGTTGGCTTTTTTTATTGGCAAAAGGATAGAGAAATGGCACAGCCGCAGGTTCTGTTCGATTACACCGGCCACTTACCTGAATGCCCGACATGGAGTGCAGAAGAAAATTGCCTCTACTGGACAGACATTCTCGAAAATGAAATTCATCGCTATAACATCGAAAGCAAAAAGCACGATGTAATCCAATTTTCAGAGGAAGTCGGCTGTTTTGCTTTATGCGAAACGGGCGGTTTTATTGTTGCGCTGCGAAGTGGAATTTATCTCACCAATCGCACTGGGCTTATCACTCGTAAAGTTTGTGATAATCCCAATAACCCGGCTTTAGCTCGTTTCAATGATGGTGGAACTGACAGAGAGGGGCGTTTTTACGCCGGAACATTTTGGGGACCGGGCGATTACAACGGTGCGTTACTGTGCCGCGTGGACAACGATCTGACGCCGCATGTCATTCAACATGATATTCATGGTGCTAACGGTTTAGCGTTTAGTGAAGATAAAAAATGGATGTTTACCTCCGATACGCCAAACCGAGTGATTTACCGAACCCCTTTAAATGAGCAAGGTGAACCGGGCAAACGCGAAGTGTTTAAGCGTTTCGAGCCGGGGCAAGGAATTCCTGACGGCGCCGCAATTGACGTGGAAGGCTGCTACTGGACAGCATTGTTTGATGGTTATCGGATTGCCCGTTTATCGCCGACGGGTGAAATACTTGAAGAGTACCCGTTGCCGGTTCGATGCCCGACAATGGTGTGCTTTGGCGGCTATGATATGAAAACGTTGTTTATCACCACAACGCGAGAAAATATGGATGATGCAGAAGTTGCTGCGAAGCCATTATCTGGGGCGATTTTTACGCTCGGCGTCGCGGTTGCGGGAATGCCCAAACTGAAGTTTAAACAGACGCTGTAAGCCAGCATGGCGCTGGCTTACAGCTAGTGCTATGCCGGGTCGACTGGCACTACGTTTTCGCTTGGATAGCAACCGAGCACTTTCATGGAGCGAGTGATTTCACCCAGTTCGCGCAGAGCTTTACGCATCGTTTCATCGTTCAGGTTTGCCTGAACATCCAGATAAAACATCTCTTCCCACGGATTGCCGTTAATCGGGCGAGATTCCAGTTTCGTCATAATCAGATTGTGATTACGCAGAACCAGCAGCGCTTCTACAAGAGCACCGGCTTGTTGACCGGTAGCGATCAGCAAGGTCGTTTTGGCTGGGACCTGGTCGGTCACTTCTACCGCTTTACGTGCCAACACAATGAAACGGGTAATGTTTTGTGTCTGGTTTGCCAGGTTGCGTTCAAGAACTTGTAAGCCATAAAGCGCACCGCCGGCTTCGCTGCCTAGCGCTGCAACATGTGGTGAGTTTTCCTGCGCGACTTTTTCCATTGCAGCAGAAGTGCTTTCGCAATACTCAATTTTCCAGTTCGGATAACGGTTAATGAACTGGCTACATTGCTGGAAAGGTTGCGGATGGCTGTATACCGTCTGAATCGTGTCTAAATCGGTAGTACCTTTGACTAACACGCAGTGGTCGATTGGCACGGTCATTTCAGCAACGATAGACAAGCTGGTGTGTTGTAATAAATCGTACACATCATTGATGGCACCAGAGCTGGTGTTTTCTAGCGGTACGACAGCGTAATCGGCCTGGCCCGTTTCAACCTGGTTGAAGATGTCATGGAACTTGGCGCAGCCACTTTCAATAAACTGTTCAAAGTGACGAGCGGCATACTGACGAGCAGCAAGGTGCGAGTAAGAACCTTTTGGGCCGAGGAACGCGATTCGAGCTGACTGCGGATTGGTTTTATTAAGATGCTGCTGCAATAGCGTTTGCTGTGTCAGGACTGAGTCTTCAATGATGAGTTGAAACAGACGAGTGATGTAATGGGCGTCCAGATTATGCGTTTTACCCAGAGTAATCAGGCGCTCCAGCAAATCTCGCTCACGATCGATATCACGTACTGGGCGATGAGTCGCAAGTTTGGCTTTTCCGACTTCTACAGCCAACAAGCGACGTTCTGCCAGCAAAGCCAGCAGTTTTACATCCAGTGCACTGATTTTATCGCGTAGTGCCAGCAATGGGTTTGTCTCACTCATAACGCTACCTTTTTAAATTCCATAAAAAAGGCCTCCCCGCTGGGGGAGGCCTGTTTGTTCGTCTTCGCATTCTTTATCACACGACGAATTGCCTCCCATTCAGGGGAAGGTAAAAAAGAATGCGAAGAAAAACGGAAATAGTTTCATGGTTGGTTCCTGATAAGTCGTACAAGTAAGGTACCCGGTCTGTTTTCGCTCTGTCAATAAAAAACGCGCCCGGAGGCGCGTTGGTATGATTGATAAAGCTAAAATTTACTCTTCTTCAATTTCCGCGATAGCAACGTCTTTCACTGAGCCTGCTGTGCGACGCGCTTCACCTTTGTGTTGCACTTTATTCAACTGCCGCTCCAGTTTGTTAATCAAATCGTTGATAGCCGTATACATATCATCGTGTTTAGCGCTCGCTACGAGCTGGCCGTTTGGCGTATTAATGGTGGCATCAGCCACAAATCCTTTCGGTTCTTTGGACAAAACAATGTGTGGATTAATTAGATGAGTTTGCCACTTGTCCAGTTTAGTGAGACGGTCTGCGACGTGCTGACGAATAGCTGGGGTGATTTCCATTTGCTTGCTGGTAATGTTCATTGTCATAAAGTTACCTCTTGTCTTTCCCGTCTTGGTAACTCCAGCATACCTTTCTGAATGTCAAAATGTGTGATGTGAATCACACTATTTTGTCACTTTTTGTCAGCAAACCCTTTTTGTGAGGCAGGACAGGATCTCTGTTTTTAAAGCTTGTGGAACGAAGAAATAGCGTCCATATTTGATGGGATGACCTGACGCTAAACCGTTTCAGTTTGATGTTTCAGGCAATAAAAATGGCAGCCACCAGGGCTGCCATTTTGTTTTTATAAATCAGTGAATCAGGCTTTGCTGCTGTTAGCCGCAATAATTTTAGCAACTTTATCGGCCTGAGCCGGCATTTGCATTTCGCGGTAAGCATTTTCCATCAACTTCAGACCATCACGAGTGGCCTGAGTATCAGGGAAATCGCGCAACATTCCTTCGACACGGTTAACTACTGCAACCCACGCGCCGCGTTTAGTGTAGTATTGCGCCACCGAAAGCTCATATTTCGCTAAACGATCTTTCAGGAACACCAGACGCTTGGTGGCATCGGTGACATACTGGCTGTTCGGATAACCACGAACCAGTTTAGAGAAATCGTTGAAAGCATCACGAGCATGCTGTGGATCCCGGTCTGAACGATCTACACCGAAGAAACCTTGTAATGCGCTATCATCCAACGCCATGTCCGTCAGACCACGCATGTAAAGTACGTAGTCGATGTTTGGATGGGTAGGATTCAGACGCATAAAGCGATCGATCGCAGCCTGAGCCAGCGGCAAATCAGCGTTCTTATAGTAAGCGTAAATAAGATCTAACTGCACTTGCTGTGAGTAAGGCCCGAACGGATAACGGTTATCCAGCGCTTCCAGTTGCGTTATCGCCGCTTTAAAGTTACCGTCCTGCAACTTTTGCTGGGCAGTCGCATAGATCTCAGAAGGTGGATTATCAGGAACCTCATCCTTGGAACTGGAGCAACCAGCCAAAGCCAGGCTCAACGTGGCTGCTGCCACCAGATATTTCATACGCGTCATGACGTTTTGACTTTCCTCAGAATGTTATCCGGGAGGCTCACAGTACCAGCTCCCGATAAAGACCAGCTACAATAGCACACTATATTAAACGGCATTGCCGTAAAACCCAACGTTAACGAAGAAGCTGTCTATGGCACAACTAGTACAACTCACCGCAACAGTGTCCGAATCTCAACTCGGTCAACGCTTAGATCAAGCTTTGGCCGAATTGTTCCCTGATTATTCACGATCGCGCATAAAAGAATGGATTCTTGAACAACGCGTGCTGGTCAACGGCACGATCAGCGACAAGCCAAAAGAAAAAGTATTGGGTGGCGAGAGCGTCACAATCAATGCAGAAATCGAAGAGGATGTGCGCTGGGAACCACAAGATATCCCGCTTAATATTGTCTATGAAGATGACGATATTCTGGTGATTAACAAGCCGCGTGATTTCGTTGTGCATCCTGGTGCGGGTAATCCTGACGGAACCGTACTAAATGCACTGCTGCATTATTATCCGCCGATTGCCGATGTGCCGCGTGCGGGCATTGTGCATCGTCTGGATAAAGACACCACCGGTTTGATGGTGGTGGCGAAAACAGTACCGGCGCAAACTCACCTGGTTGAGGCTTTGCAATTACGCGAAATCACGCGTGAGTATGAAGCGGTCGCAATTGGTCATATGACGGCAGGTGGCACAGTAGATGAGCCAATCAGTCGCCATTCGACCAAACGTACACATATGGCTGTGCATCCAATGGGTAAACCTGCGGTTACACACTATCGAATCATGGAGCATTTCCGTGTTCATACGCGTCTGCGTCTGCGTCTGGAAACCGGCCGTACTCACCAGATTCGTGTACACATGTCGCATATCACTCATCCGTTGGTTGGCGATCAGCTTTATGGCGGTCGTCCGCGCCCACCAAAAGGTGCATCGGAAGAGTTTGTCAGCGTGCTGCGTAAGTTTGACAGGCAGGCTTTACACGCAACTATGCTGCGCCTTCATCACCCGATCAGCGGTATGTTGATGGAATGGCATGCGCCAATTCCTCAGGATATGGTCGAGTTAATTGAAGCATTGCGCGTTGATACAGAACTTCACAAGGACCAACTGGACTGGCTATGAGTAAATTGATCGTCCCGCATTGGCCGCTTCCTCAAGGAGTGGCTGCGTGCAGTTCGACACGTATTGGCGGCGTGAGTCAGCCGCCTTACGACTCGCTTAATCTGGGTGCTCACTGCGGTGATAATCTGGATGATGTCGAAGAAAACCGTCGCCTTTTCTTTGCCGCAGCAATGTTGCCCTCTAAGCCTGTTTGGTTAGAGCAGGTTCACGGCAAAGAAGTATTAAAGCTGACTGGTGAACCTTATCTGTCCAAACGTGCTGATGCTTCATATAGCTCAACGCCAGGTACTGTTTGTGCGGTAATGACTGCGGATTGCCTGCCGGTGCTATTCTGTAATAAGGCCGGAACGGAAGTTGCGGCTGCTCATGCTGGATGGCGCGGCCTGTGCGAAGGCGTTCTTGAAGAAACCATAGCTTGTTTCAAAGACGCGCCAGAAAATATTATGGCGTGGCTTGGCCCGGCTATCGGACCTGAAGCATTTGAAGTTGGCCCTGAAGTGCGTGAAGCGTTTATGGCTAAAGATATTCAGGCCGACAGCGCATTTCGCCCTTCTGGGGATAAATACATCGCAGACATCTATACGTTGGCTCGCCAGCGTTTGTCAGCTGTAGGGGTTACCCAAATCTATGGTGGCGACCGTTGTACCTACAGCGAAGCGGGTGATTTTTTCTCATATCGACGCGACAGAACCACAGGCCGTATGGCAAGTTTCATTTGGCTGATATAACTTATTGAATCAAGACGATCCAGCGCAGGTAACAAACGCTTCAAATATTTCAGGTCATTAACCTTGAATAATTGAGGGATGACCTCATTTAATCTCCAGTAGCAAATTTGACCTGTTTATGGGAGGAGTTATGCGTCTGGATCGTCTTACTAATAAATTCCAGCTTGCTCTCGCCGATGCCCAATCTTTAGCTCTCGGGCTCGACAACCAATTTATCGAACCCCTTCACTTGATGAGCGCTTTGCTCAATCAGGAAGGCGGATCTGTACGCCCTTTACTGACATCTGCTGGTGTAAATGCCGGAAAACTGCGTACTGAGATCGAGCAAGCATTAAGCCGTTTGCCACAAGTTGAAGGGACGGGCGGTGACGTTCAGCCTTCTCAGGATTTAGTCCGTGCATTAAACCTGTGTGACAAACTGGCGCAAAAACGAAATGACAACTTCATTTCGTCAGAGTTATTTGTTCTGGCAGCACTTGAATCACGCGGAACATTAACTGATTTACTGAAATCAGCGGGTGCTACCACGGCAAATGTGACAGCAGCAATTGAGCAAATGCGTGGAGGCGAGAACGTGAATGATCAAGGTGCCGAAGACCAACGTCAGGCATTGAAAAAATATACCGTCGATCTGACCGAGCGTGCGGAACAAGGCAAGCTCGATCCGGTGATTGGCCGTGATGAAGAAATTCGTCGTACTATTCAGGTATTGCAACGTCGTACCAAAAACAACCCGGTATTAATCGGTGAACCAGGTGTGGGTAAAACCGCCATCGTTGAAGGCCTGGCGCAGCGCATTATTAATGGTGAAGTGCCGGAAGGTTTGAAAGGGCGTCGTGTATTGGCTCTGGATATGGGCTCGCTGGTGGCTGGTGCGAAATATCGTGGCGAATTTGAAGAACGTCTTAAAGGTGTGTTGAACGACCTTTCTAAACAGGAAGGTAATGTCATCCTGTTTATTGACGAGTTGCACACGATGGTTGGCGCAGGTAAAGCTGACGGTGCAATGGATGCGGGCAACATGCTCAAACCGGCACTGGCTCGCGGTGAACTTCACTGCGTCGGTGCGACCACACTTGATGAATATCGTCAGTATATAGAGAAGGATGCAGCACTTGAGCGTCGCTTCCAGAAAGTATTTGTTGCCGAGCCTTCTGTAGAAGACACCATTGCTATTTTGCGTGGGTTGAAAGAACGCTACGAATTGCACCACCATGTGCAAATTACGGACCCTGCGATTGTTGCGGCTGCGACGCTATCGCACCGTTACATCGCTGACCGTCAGTTGCCGGATAAAGCCATCGACCTGATTGACGAAGCGGCTTCCAGCATTCGTATGCAGATTGACTCGAAGCCAGAAGAGCTTGACCGTCTGGATCGTCGAATCATCCAGCTCAAACTTGAACAGCAGGCTCTGAAGAAAGAGTCTGACGAAGCCAGCCAGAAACGTTTAAGTATGCTTGAAGAAGAGTTGGGGCAAAAAGAGCGTGAGTATTCCGTGCTGGAAGAAGAGTGGAAAGCTGAGAAAGCATCCCTTTCTGGTGAACAGACGATTAAAGCGGAGCTGGAGCAGGCGAAAATTGCCATTGAACAGGCTCGCCGTGTCGGCGACCTGGCCAGAATGTCTGAATTGCAATACGGGAAAATTCCGGAGCTTGAGAAAGAGCTTGCAGCTGCCACTCAGAATGAAGGGAAAACCATGCGTCTTTTGCGTAATAAAGTCACTGATGCAGAAATTGCGGAAGTGCTGGCACGCTGGACGGGGATCCCTGTGGCGCGAATGCTTGAAGGTGAGCGCGAGAAACTGCTGCGTATGGAACAACAACTTCATACCCGTGTTATTGGGCAGAATGAAGCGGTTGAAGCCGTATCGAACGCAATTCGCCGTAGCCGTGCGGGCTTGTCTGACCCGAACCGCCCAATTGGTTCGTTCCTGTTCCTTGGGCCTACGGGGGTAGGTAAAACCGAACTGTGCAAAGCGCTGGCAAACTTTATGTTTGATAGCGATGACGCGATGGTCCGTATCGATATGTCTGAGTTTATGGAAAAACACTCGGTCTCTCGTTTAGTCGGCGCACCTCCTGGCTATGTAGGCTATGAAGAAGGTGGGTATCTGACAGAGGCGGTTCGTCGTCGCCCTTACTCTGTCATCCTGTTGGATGAAGTTGAGAAGGCGCACCCGGACGTATTCAACATCTTATTACAGGTATTAGATGATGGACGTCTGACGGACGGGCAGGGTAGAACAGTCGACTTCCGTAACACGGTGGTGATTATGACTTCTAACCTCGGTTCTGATTTGATTCAGGAACGTTTCGGCGAGTTGGATTATGGTCATATGAAGGACATTGTACTTGGCGTTGTTAGCCAGAACTTCCGTCCTGAATTCGTTAACCGTATAGATGAAGTCGTGGTGTTCCATCCTCTGGGTGAAAAACACATCGCTTCTATCGCGCAGATTCAGTTGCAGCGTTTGTATAAACGTCTTGAAGACCGTGGCTATGAAGTCACTATCTCTGAAGAGGCGCTGAAGCTGCTTAGTGAGAATGGTTATGACCCGGTGTATGGTGCAAGACCGTTGAAACGTGCTATCCAGCAGCAAATTGAGAACCCGCTTGCTCAGCAAATCCTTTCTGGAGAGCTGATTCCTGGGAAAGCTGTACATCTGGAAGTCAAAGACAACCATATTGTGGCAGTGCAGTAAGTCACATAAAAGATAAAAACGAGCCCTTCGGGGCTCGTTTTTGTTTAAAAACCAGGCGATGTTAGAGTTTTTAAAGGTGTGTTGCCTGGAAAGTGAGCGGTCGATAAGTATTTTGTATTTTAGTACTTGTCAGCCTCCAGAAAATCCCTATACTGCGCCTCCACTGACACGGCACAACGGCTTACAAACCGGCCCGTCAGCCAGATGAAAAGCGAAAATAAACGCTTGACTCTGAAAGAGGAAAGCGTAATATACGCCACCTCGAGTTAGCAAGCGAAAGCGCCTGACTCACTGCTCTTTAACAATTTATCAGACAATCTGTGTGGGCACTCGCAGGATTGATATCTCAGATACCTTCGGGTATCAAAAAAATATCAAGTCTTGAAGAGTGACCAAGCAGTAATTCATTTAGTTGAATTATTACGAAAGTTAATTTTTGAGCACCGCTTCACGAGTTGAAGCAAATCAAGCTTTTAATTGAAGAGTTTGATCATGGCTCAGATTGAACGCTGGCGGCAGGCCTAACACATGCAAGTCGAGCGGTAGCACAGGGAGCTTGCTCCTGGGTGACGAGCGGCGGACGGGTGAGTAATGTCTGGGAAACTGCCTGATGGAGGGGGATAACTACTGGAAACGGTAGCTAATACCGCATAACGTCTTCGGACCAAAGAGGGGGACCTTCGGGCCTCTTGCCATCAGATGTGCCCAGATGGGATTAGCTAGTAGGTGAGGTAATGGCTCACCTAGGCGACGATCCCTAGCTGGTCTGAGAGGATGACCAGCCACACTGGAACTGAGACACGGTCCAGACTCCTACGGGAGGCAGCAGTGGGGAATATTGCACAATGGGCGCAAGCCTGATGCAGCCATGCCGCGTGTATGAAGAAGGCCTTCGGGTTGTAAAGTACTTTCAGCGAGGAGGAAGGCATTGTGGTTAATAACCGCAGTGATTGACGTTACTCGCAGAAGAAGCACCGGCTAACTCCGTGCCAGCAGCCGCGGTAATACGGAGGGTGCAAGCGTTAATCGGAATTACTGGGCGTAAAGCGCACGCAGGCGGTCTGTCAAGTCGGATGTGAAATCCCCGGGCTCAACCTGGGAACTGCATTCGAAACTGGCAGGCTAGAGTCTTGTAGAGGGGGGTAGAATTCCAGGTGTAGCGGTGAAATGCGTAGAGATCTGGAGGAATACCGGTGGCGAAGGCGGCCCCCTGGACAAAGACTGACGCTCAGGTGCGAAAGCGTGGGGAGCAAACAGGATTAGATACCCTGGTAGTCCACGCCGTAAACGATGTCGACTTGGAGGTTGTTCCCTTGAGGAGTGGCTTCCGGAGCTAACGCGTTAAGTCGACCGCCTGGGGAGTACGGCCGCAAGGTTAAAACTCAAATGAATTGACGGGGGCCCGCACAAGCGGTGGAGCATGTGGTTTAATTCGATGCAACGCGAAGAACCTTACCTACTCTTGACATCCAGAGAATTCGCCAGAGATGGCTTAGTGCCTTCGGGAACTCTGAGACAGGTGCTGCATGGCTGTCGTCAGCTCGTGTTGTGAAATGTTGGGTTAAGTCCCGCAACGAGCGCAACCCTTATCCTTTGTTGCCAGCGGTTCGGCCGGGAACTCAAAGGAGACTGCCAGTGATAAACTGGAGGAAGGTGGGGATGACGTCAAGTCATCATGGCCCTTACGAGTAGGGCTACACACGTGCTACAATGGCGCATACAAAGAGAAGCGACCTCGCGAGAGCAAGCGGACCTCATAAAGTGCGTCGTAGTCCGGATCGGAGTCTGCAACTCGACTCCGTGAAGTCGGAATCGCTAGTAATCGTAGATCAGAATGCTACGGTGAATACGTTCCCGGGCCTTGTACACACCGCCCGTCACACCATGGGAGTGGGTTGCAAAAGAAGTAGGTAGCTTAACCTTCGGGAGGGCGCTTACCACTTTGTGATTCATGACTGGGGTGAAGTCGTAACAAGGTAACCGTAGGGGAACCTGCGGTTGGATCACCTCCTTACCTAATAGATACGAACTTGCGTAGTGCTCACACAGATTGTCTGATAGAAAACGAGCAGTAAAACCTTATAGGCTTGTAGCTCAGGTGGTTAGAGCGCACCCCTGATAAGGGTGAGGTCGGTGGTTCAAGTCCACTCAGGCCTACCAAATTCTCCGCTATCCTGCGTTACAGCATCACTCGCATATTTCAATATGCTTCGTGACGCTGCGCCTTGACTAGCGAATAATTCACGGTAAATCAAAGGTTTTACGAAATCGATGGGGCTATAGCTCAGCTGGGAGAGCGCCTGCCTTGCACGCAGGAGGTCAGCGGTTCGATCCCGCTTAGCTCCACCATCATTTCATGCTCACCCAATACTTCTAAGTGTACTGTTTAACAGTGTGCTGAGAAGTATTTGCTCTTTAAAAATCCGGAACAAGCTGAAAATTGAAACGACACACTGTTTCCTTTCTCCGTAATAAGAAAGGAAAATGCGGTGTGTTCGAGTCTCTCAAATTTTCACAATCACGATTGTGTCTTACGAGACATCTTCGGGTTGTGAGGTTAAGCGACTAAGCGTACACGGTGGATGCCCTGGCAGTCAGAGGCGATGAAGGACGTGCTAATCTGCGATAAGCGTCGGTAAGGTGATATGAACCGTTATAACCGACGATTTCCGAATGGGGAAACCCAGTGCAATTCGTTGCACTATCGTTAAGTGAATACATAGCTTAACGAAGCGAACCGGGGGAACTGAAACATCTAAGTACCCCGAGGAAAAGAAATCAACCGAGATTCCCCCAGTAGCGGCGAGCGAACGGGGAGCAGCCCAGAGTCTGAATCAGTTTGTGTATTAGTGGAAGCGTCTGGAAAGTCGCAGGGTACAGGGTGATACTCCCGTACACAAAAATACACATACTGTGAACTCGAAGAGTAGGGCGGGACACGTGGTATCCTGTCTGAATATGGGGGGACCATCCTCCAAGGCTAAATACTCCTGACTGACCGATAGTGAACCAGTACCGTGAGGGAAAGGCGAAAAGAACCCCGGCGAGGGGAGTGAAACAGAACCTGAAACCGTGTACGTACAAGCAGTGGGAGCCTCTTTTATGGGGTGACTGCGTACCTTTTGTATAATGGGTCAGCGACTTATATTCTGTAGCAAGGTTAACCGTATAGGGGAGCCGCAGGGAAACCGAGTCTTAACTGGGCGTTAAGTTGCAGGGTATAGACCCGAAACCCGGTGATCTAGCCATGGGCAGGTTGAAGGTTGGGTAACACTAACTGGAGGACCGAACCGACTAATGTTGAAAAATTAGCGGATGACTTGTGGCTGGGGGTGAAAGGCCAATCAAACCGGGAGATAGCTGGTTCTCCCCGAAAGCTATTTAGGTAGCGCCTCGTGAACTCATCTTCGGGGGTAGAGCACTGTTTCGGCTAGGGGGCCATCCCGGCTTACCAACCCGATGCAAACTACGAATACCGAAGAATGTTATCACGGGAGACACACGGCGGGTGCTAACGTCCGTCGTGAAGAGGGAAACAACCCAGACCGCCAGCTAAGGTCCCAAAGTCATGGTTAAGTGGGAAACGATGTGGGAAGGCACAGACAGCCAGGATGTTGGCTTAGAAGCAGCCATCATTTAAAGAAAGCGTAATAGCTCACTGGTCGAGTCGGCCTGCGCGGAAGATGTAACGGGGCTAAACCATGCACCGAAGCTGCGGCAGCGACGCTTAGGCGTTGTTGGGTAGGGGAGCGTTCTGTAAGCCGTTGAAGCTGGACTGTGAGGTCTGGTGGAGGTATCAGAAGTGCGAATGCTGACATAAGTAACGATAAAGCGGGTGAAAAACCCGCTCGCCGGAAGACCAAGGGTTCCTGTCCAACGTTAATCGGGGCAGGGTGAGTCGACCCCTAAGGCGAGGCCGAAAGGCGTAGTCGATGGGAAACAGGTTAATATTCCTGTACTCGGTGTTACTGCGAAGGGGGGACGGAGAGGGCTATGTTAGCCGGGCGACGGTTGTCCCGGTTTAAGCATGTAGGCGGAGAGTTTAGGTAAATCCGGACTCTTATCTAACGCTGAGGTGTGATGACGAGGCACTACGGTGCTGAAGTAACAAATGCCGCACTTCCAGGAAAAGCCTCTAAGCATCAGGTAACAACGAATCGTACCCCAAACCGACACAGGTGGTCAGGTAGAGAATACCAAGGCGCTTGAGAGAACTCGGGTGAAGGAACTAGGCAAAATGGTGCCGTAACTTCGGGAGAAGGCACGCTGTCGGTAGGTGAAGTCCCTCGCGGATGGAGCTGAAGGCAGTCGAAGATACCAGCTGGCTGCAACTGTTTATTAAAAACACAGCACTGTGCAAACACGAAAGTGGACGTATACGGTGTGACGCCTGCCCGGTGCCGGAAGGTTAATTGATGGGGTTAAGCGCAAGCTGAAGCTCTTGATCGAAGCCCCGGTAAACGGCGGCCGTAACTATAACGGTCCTAAGGTAGCGAAATTCCTTGTCGGGTAAGTTCCGACCTGCACGAATGGCGTAATGATGGCCAGGCTGTCTCCACCCGAGACTCAGTGAAATTGAAATCGCTGTGAAGATGCAGTGTACCCGCGGCAAGACGGAAAGACCCCGTGAACCTTTACTATAGCTTGACACTGAACATTGAGCCTTGATGTGTAGGATAGGTGGGAGGCTTTGAAGTGTGGACGCCAGTCTGCATGGAGCCAACCTTGAAATACCACCCTTTAATGTTTGATGTTCTAACGTAGACCCGTGATCCGGGTTGCGGACAGTGTCTGGTGGGTAGTTTGACTGGGGCGGTCTCCTCCTAAAGCGTAACGGAGGAGCACGAAGGTTAGCTAATCACGGTCGGACATCGTGAGGTTAGTGCAAAGGCATAAGCTAGCTTGACTGCGAGAGTGACGGCTCGAGCAGGTGCGAAAGCAGGTCTTAGTGATCCGGTGGTTCTGAATGGAAGGGCCATCGCTCAACGGATAAAAGGTACTCCGGGGATAACAGGCTGATACCGCCCAAGAGTTCATATCGACGGCGGTGTTTGGCACCTCGATGTCGGCTCATCACATCCTGGGGCTGAAGTAGGTCCCAAGGGTATGGCTGTTCGCCATTTAAAGTGGTACGCGAGCTGGGTTTAGAACGTCGTGAGACAGTTCGGTCCCTATCTGCCGTGGGCGCTGGAGAATTGAGGGGGGCTGCTCCTAGTACGAGAGGACCGGAGTGGACGCATCACTGGTGTTCGGGTTGTCATGCCAATGGCATTGCCCGGTAGCTAAATGCGGAAAAGATAAGCGCTGAAAGCATCTAAGCGCGAAACTTGCCCCGAGATGAATTCTCCCTGGGAACTTGATTCCCCTGAAGGAACGTTGAAGACTACGACGTTGATAGGCTGGGTGTGTAAGCGTAGCGATACGTTGAGCTAACCAGTACTAATGATCCGTGAGGCTTAACCTTACAACACCGAAGGTGTTTTGGTTGAGAGACTAAGCATTTTATTTTCAGCTTGAACCGAGATTTTAAGTCGATGGTTGTGTGAATAACATGACGGTTGATGAAACAGAATATGCCTGGCGGCAACAGCGCGGTGGTCCCACCTGACCCCATGCCGAACTCAGAAGTGAAACGCCGTAGCGCCGATGGTAGTGTGGGGTCTCCCCATGCGAGAGTAGGGAACTGCCAGGCTCTAAATAAGTGGAAAGCCCTGTACTGACGTACAGGGCTTTTTGCTGTCTGTGAAAAATTTTCGGACATCATTCTGAATGCCATTTATGGCGGCCCCGATGGGGTGAGTATCAGGATGATACGAATAATTTATGCAATTTCCTCGTAATACACTCCAAAAGATTAGCTTGCTCACAATTTTGTAAGCAACTACATCGAAACAGATAACTCTGAGGCGCATCTGTTTTATCTCCTGCTTTACTGGATCTTTGGGCTTTTGCCTATTCAGGAAGACAGGAGAAAATTAAAATGACTGAAACAGTAACAACACAGCAGGATAACGCCGCTCTTACAAGCTCAGATACACGCCGCCGTATTTGGGCCATTGTCGGAGCATCATCGGGGAATTTGGTTGAGTGGTTTGATTTCTACGTCTATTCATTCTGTTCGCTGTACTTCGCCCATATCTTTTTCCCTTCAGGTAACAACACAACCCAACTTCTACAAACAGCAGGGGTATTTGCTGCTGGGTTCTTGATGCGTCCGATAGGGGGCTGGCTGTTTGGCTACATTGCCGATAAACATGGCCGCAAAAACTCAATGCTAATCTCAGTCTGCATGATGTGCTTCGGATCTTTGGTGATCGCCTGTTTACCAGGCTATGAAGCCATTGGCACCTGGGCACCAGTACTGCTTTTATTGGCTCGCTTATTTCAGGGACTCTCTGTAGGAGGGGAATATGGAACAAGTGCGACATATATGAGTGAAGTTGCAGTAGAAGGCCGGAAAGGATTTTATGCTTCTTTCCAATATGTGACGCTTATCGGAGGGCAACTTTTAGCTCTGCTGGTCGTCGTTGTGCTCCAGCAAATTCTCAGTGACGGGGAATTACGTGAATGGGGATGGAGAATTCCATTTGCCCTTGGAGCTGTACTGGCCGTTGTTGCACTATATCTACGTCGTTCGCTGGATGAAACATCAAATAAAACAACGCGGGAACATAAAGATGCCGGTACTTTAGGCGGTCTTTGGAAAAACCGTCGCGCTTTTATTATGGTTCTTGGGTTTACCGCTGGCGGTTCACTAAGTTTTTATACCTTCACGACTTACATGCAAAAGTATTTGGTTAATACAGCAGGAATGCATGCGAATACTGCCAGCGCATTAATGACATTTGCATTGTTTATATTTATGTTGGTACAACCCTTCTTTGGAGCTTTATCAGATAGGATTGGTCGCCGTAATTCCATGCTGTGTTTTGGTGGATAAGCCACGGTAATGACAGTTCCCGTTCTTACCGCTTTGCAAAACGTCACCTCTCCCTACGCGGCATTTGGCCTTGTCATATTCGCTATGTTAATCGTCAGTTTTTATACTTCGATCAGCGGGATTTTGAAGGCTGAAATGTTCCCGCCAGAAGTCCGGGCATTAGGTGTCGGTTTATCTTACGCGGTAGCCAATGCGCTGTTTGGTGGTTCCGCAGAATATGTTGCGCTTTCCCTCAAATCTATTGGTATGGAAACAGCATTTTTCTGGTATGTCTCCGGAATGGGGGCTTTAGCATTCCTGGTGTCACTGTTGCTACATCGCAAGGGTAAAGGGATAAAACTTTAATATCGGGCAAATTGCCATATTGCATAGCCGGTGGCCGCACCGGCTACATCCCACGTGAAATCCTTCCAGCTCCACCCACTTCCTGTATCACGGCTATCCCAAAGCTCTTTGGTTGCCCCAAGGCTGACTGAAAATAAGAAACCAAAATTAGCACTACGGGAATCACTCCAGTTCTGATGATGACCATATTCATTCCCCGCAGCGGACAGAATTGCAGAGGCGATAAAATGTTGAGCTTTATCCTGCCCGTGCCACTGATCTTGCGCCATATGGCTGCAACCACTCAAGAGGAACACTAATGGAAGTAATAAACGTAGCATTCACTCTCCTCTGGCTATAAAAAAACCCTGCAAGCAGGGTTTTATCAGTATAACGATGAATTACAGAATACGACTGATCAAACGGTCGATGCGGATACGTCGCAAGCGGCGAATGAGCTTACGAACTTTTATAGGATATTCCGCAATACTCTGTAAATCGCGATAATGCTGAACAACAGTAGTATGCGTGCGGATCAATTCCAGTTCATGATCGCGTTGTGTGGTGAGCTCGTGCTTAGGATCATGAATCAGAATCGCATTCTCCAGATCCAGCCTCCATGCTCTCGGGTTCAGGTTATTTCCCGTCAGTAGCATCCACTCGTCATCTACCCACATACCTTTCAAGTGATAACTGTTATCTTCATCTTTCCATAAGCGCACAATTAATTGCCCGCTATTAACGTAATATTGCAAACGGCTCAGGAAGCGGCGAAGGTTAATTTCATAGAGATAAGGCAATGCACCGATTATCTTAAACGGCTGATCTTCTGGAATATAAAAATCATTCGCCGTTTTGTCGCCGACAATAATTTCGACCTGCTTACCTTCGCGAAGCAACTGAATAATATTTCGTACCAGTACCGCCGGAAGGTTGAAATAAGGCGTACAGATAACGAGTTTTTGCTCAGTACACGGCATCAAATGATAGATAGTTTTATTGAGCAAGCTTGTTTTGCCCAGGCCAACCAAAGGCGTAACGGCAAGCTGCTCGTTATCGGCATTCCCCTGGAAATGGAAACTCGCATCTCGCAATTCCTGGCGGAACAAACGAATATCATTTTTAATCTCAGGGCTTTTTGGTCTATGTAATCTATCGAGGCGATGTACCGCACGTCCACGCACCAGATTTTGCTGCATCCAGTTATACATAATGTCGGAAAGCTGCGGATTACAGATGACCTGATAGCGGTCATAACGATATTTATCATGCTGATGTAGATAAACGTCATTCACGCTGGCGCCGCTATAAATCACGCAATCATCAACAATAAAGCCTTTAAAGTGCAGAACGCCCAACGCTTCGCGAGTATTCACAGGCACGCCGTGAACAGGGATATCTACACCTGGATGTTCTTCAGCCATGCGATGATACCAGTCGGCATTAGTGTTAGTTGCAGCCGCACCAATTCGGCCTCGCTGAGCGCGATGCCAGTCTACCAGGACAGTCACTTCAATTTCCGGGCGTTGCTGTTTCGCCTGGTAAAGTGCAGCTAACACGGCTTTACCCGCATCGTCTTGCTCAAGATACAGAGCGACAATACAGATGCGGCGAGTTGCACTAGCAATTTTTTGCAGCAGGACTTCACGGAAATCCGCTGGGGAGAAAAGGGTCTCTACATCATCAACTGACTGAGAAAGCTTCGGCAATTGGGCAAGGTGTTGTTGATGTTTATTGCGTTTAAATTTAGACAACATCACAGTGCGTATCTTCTCTATTCATTGGATGGCCTTCTGCAAAATCCAGACGTCAGAACTTGCTGATAATACCACTACTGACCCGTAAAGTGAGTAAGTTTTCCAGTACCTTACTCACGAATCCACGCTTTTAATCAATGGAAGTGTCAGGCTGACAATGCCATCTTCCAGTTGTATATCGACATCGAATCCAAGTTTTCGGGCCAATGAGACCATGCCACGGTTATTTGGCATTGTTATGCCGTTAAGGCGTTGGAGCCCGTGCTCTCCTGTGTAGGCAATAAGCTTCTCCAGCAGTCTGCGGCCTAATCCAAGTCCTTTTAAATCAGATCGCACCAGCACCGCAAACTCGGCATCAATATTATCGGGGTCGGAGATTGCACGGGTTACGCCGATTATCTCGCTGGTACCGTTTTGTTGCCTGACTGCAACGAATGCCATTTCTCGATCGTAGTCGATCTGGGTCATATTGGCTAAATCTTCATGGGTAAATTCGTTGATCTCGCTGAAATAGCGGTAGTAAAGATCTTCTTTGGTGACCAGGGAAATAAACTGTTGTAGCAGCGGTTCATCTTCTGGAAGGATCGGGCGAAACAGGCACTGTTCACCATTCTTGAGGATCACGTTTTCTTCAAGTTGGTAGGGATAAGGACGAATAGCCAGCCGGGTCTCCGGATCACCCTCGAATTCAGCGAGCTGTAAGGTGACATCCAGCAATGTGAATTCGTTTCCAGAAGCCAGAAGTGGGTGAATATCCAGGCGACGGATTTCCGGGCAATCGACAATTAAGTTAGAAACTTGGACCAGAATCTGACTAATACCGGGAACATCTAACGGGCGTAGTGCGCTACGCCCACGAATTTTTCCGCTTTTTATCGCCTGAATAACCAAATAGCGGGCAAGGTTCATGTTCAACGGAGGTAATGCGACAACGGCTTGCTGATCGGGTCGCCATTCTACACCGCCTTCGCCCAGCATAATCAAAGGGCCAAAGACAGGATCATGCTCAACAACGATTCGTAGTTCCTGAGCGCCAGCGCGATTAGCCATGCTTTGAACCAATAACCCATGAATTCGCGCTTGTGGCCACGCCATTTTCACACGGTCAATGATGGCATCAGCGGCTTGTTGAACCTCCGTGGCGGTTCTCAGGTATAGCATTACCCCCTGAACTTCCGATTTATGCGGAATATCGGGAGAACGGAGCTTCAATGCCACGGGATAACCGATCTGCTCGGCGATATGCACGGCTTCTGCGCTATCACCGGCGATCCAGGTCGGTAACGTGTTCAAGCCATAGGCCTGCAAGATAGGGCGCACTTCATGTGTATCAAGCGAAGTCGCGCCTTCTTTTAATGCCTGCATCAGGAGTTGATGCGCCTCGCCGGCATTTGCTTTCAGATTGGCAGGCAGCGCGGGCGTTTCACGCAGTTGTTTTTGGTTACGACGGTATTCCACCATATGCATGAAGGCGGTAACTGCGCCTTCAGGCGTGCGATAGGTCGGAATACCGGCATCACTGAACAAGCGCCTGGATTCCTGAGACGAATATTCACCGCACCAGTTGGTAATTAACGTGATGTATTTACCCCGTGGGTGCCTGCGGATTAAGTCGATTAATGCGGTGGCACTTTCAGTCCCCGGAGCCGCAGCGCTTGGGGCATGGATCACCATCAGTGCATCAAAATCCTGGCTATCAAGTAAGATCTCCACGGCGTGAAGATAACGTTCTGGCGTGGCGTCATCTCGTAAGTCTAAGGGATTGCCACTTTCAACACTGATGGGCAAAGCCCCTTTTAGCTTACCGAGTATTTCTTCATTTAATGTTGCAAGTTTGCCATTGCGTAACCATAACTCATCCAGCGCCAACGCTGCTGGAGCAGCGCCGTTACTGATAATCATGAGGCGTTCGCCGCGAAGCGGTCGCATATGGCTCAATGTTTCTACGGCCGAAAACAGTTCATGAGTGTCTTGCACCCGTAACAAACCGGCTCGTTGAATCGCCGCATCCCAGGCTGCATCGAGCCCGGGATGTGTTTTCAGCAATTCTTGTGCTTTGGTGCTACGGCCGCTTTTAATCACCAGAATGGGTTTGTTACGAGAAGCACTTCGCGCGGCCGAAACAAAACGCCGCGCATCGCTCAAATGTTCCAGATAAAGCAAAATGGCGCTCGTTTTGGTATCGCGAGCCAGATAATCCAGTAATTCATCAACATCAATATCGAGGCTGTCGCCTAACGCAATAAACCACGAGAAGCCCATTTCACGTTGCTGCGCCCAATCCAGAATGGTGTTAGAAACAGCCGCAGATTGGGAGATAAAAGCCAGTTTACCTTTTTGAATTGGGACAGGTGAGAAGCTCGCATTGAGGCCCAGCCACGGAGCAAGTAAACCCAGGCTATTTGGGCCAAGTAAACGTATCTGCCACTGTGCAGCGCAAGCCAGTAAATCAGGCAATTGTTCAGGGGGAGAGGAGAGAATAATGCAGGCTTTACAGCCTTTTTCTCCCAGTGATTGCAGTAATTCCAGGTTACGTTTTGAGTGAGTGCAGATGACGGCGAGATCGGGGGCGAAGGGGAGGCTTGCAATATCAGGCCAGGCAAGCACGCCGCAGACCGCTTTATGGCTGGGCGTTACCGGCATGACTGGGCCGTTGAAACCGCCAGCCAGAAGATTGCGCATCATTAAATAACCCGCGCGATCTGTTTTTGCAGAAGCCCCGATAACCGCAATTGATTTGGGGCGCAGTAGCGCCTCCAGCCCACGTTGACTCATAGCTCTCTCTCCTGAGAATTAACTCAGTGAGTTTAAACGCTTTCTGGTTCCGGTGCTGTGATGCTGGATTGATGATGAGGTTTCCCCGCCAGATACCTCTCACGAAATAACGTGAAATGCTCAGTCAGACCGATGGCGGCATGTTCATCATCAGCCAGTGCGAGCAATGCAGCAGCGACTTCCGCAGTACAGTATTGGCCCTCGGCATGGGCTTCACGAAGACGATAGGCGGAGACAATACTTAAATCGACTGAAATCACGGGTAGTCCATCAAGATAAGGACTTTTGCGGAACATCTTGCGTGCTTCGGTCCATGTACCATCCAACATAATGAAGAGTGGTGGCTTGCCTGATTTTGGCGGGGTAGTTAGCACTTCGCGCCCAACGCTTGCATAAGATGCCGGGAATACCACCATTGGTTGGTAATCAGGGCAGCTGACTAAATCGAGCAAAGCCTGAGGGGGTTCTGTACGTGACCACTGAAACGCTTCGGTGTCCGGTAAAATATCGGCAATTAATCGCCCGGTATTGCTTGGCTTCATCGGTTCTGTATCGAACATCACCAGGCAAAAGCGGCTCCGTGCATTCTGAGGTTGTAGCGTTTCACACAGACAAACTTTTAGCGGCAGCAGGCAACGCTGGCAACGGCGAATGCGATTACCACGGGCAAGGAAGGGACGAGTTGCACGCGCCAGGCGTTCAGCGCGAAGACGTAAGACGGCGTTTTCAGTCATCAGATAAACAAGCTTAAAAACGCCATTCTAACGTAGATGAAGTATCCGGGCACAATAAACGTGCTCGTGAACTTAGATGTTTTCGTTCAGCCAGCTTTCAAACGGGGCTTTTGGCATCGCACCGTTTAGCATGTCGACCATTTCACCTTTTTTAAACACCATAATGGTCGGAATGCTGCGGATGCGGAAACGAGCACTTAGCGCTGGCTCCGCCTCTGTATTCACTTTAACAAAACGGACTTTGCCGCTGCGCTCTTCCGCGACATCTTCGAAGATTGGCGCGAAGTTGACACATGGGCCGCACCATGGTGCCCAAAAATCGACAACTACCGGTAAGTCGTCTTGCAGCAATTTATCCAGGGTTTCGCTGGTGGCATTAATCACTTCACCATCGAACAGCTCGTGACCACAACGGCCACATTTAGCACCGTCATCAATACGCTCGTCGGGAATGCGATTAATTGCCTGGCAGGCGGCACAAACGGTATTCATAACTAACCTCTAAAGGATGTGTTGTCCAAAAATGGCAAAATTCACAGATGATGTTTCTTATATGTTAAATATTATCAGCGATTAGTCGAGTGCCAGCAAAGTGATTTATTCGATGAATACAATAGTTGTGGGCTTTTGACCAAAGTTAATGGCTAACCAGTGCCACATCGGGTAATCTGCGCGCCACGCGCTCAGCCAGGTGGAGAAAAGCATGAACGACGAATTTAAAGGTAAAAGCGGCAAGGTCAAAGTGATGTATGTCCGCGGTGACGATGACAGCGAAAAACGCAGCCAAAACCCGCGCACAGGTAAAGGTGGTGGGCGTCCGGCAGCAGCGTCACGGGGTGAGGGCCGTCGTGGTCCACGTCGCGATGATAAACCTGGCGCAGGGCGCGAGCGGAATCGTAGTGACGATCGTGAAGATCGTGGTGATAACCCATGGCGCACGGTTTCACGACCGCCAAGAGAAGAAGTGTCTGAAGCAGGCGAGCAAATGGGTGCCAATGGCAGACCTATTGTTGACCCTGAAATCATTCGCCGCCAACGTGCGGAAGAAACACGTGTTTACGGTGAGAACGCTTGCCAGGCTTTGTTCCTGAGCCGTCCTGATTGCATCGTACGTGCCTGGTTCATCCAGAGCGTGACCCCGCGCTTCAAAGAAGCACTGCGTTGGATGGCTGCAAACCGTAAAGCCTACCATGTGGTAGATGATGCGGAGTTGGTTAAAGCATCCGGTACAGAACACCACGGTGGCGTTTGTTTCATCATTAAAAAGCGTCGCGGCATTACTGTTGACAGCTGGTTATCTAAAGCTGGCGAAGAAGATTGTGTGCTGGCGCTGGAAAACGTGGCTAACCCGCATAACCTCGGCGGCATTATGCGCAGCTGCGCACACTTCGGTGTGAAAGGCTTGCTGGTGGAAGATGCAGCAATGCTGGAATCTGGCGCTGCGGTTCGTACTGCTGAAGGCGGTGCGGAGCATGTTGAAGCAATCAGCGGCGAGACTTTCGAAGAAGGTCTGGAGCAATTCCGTAAAGCCGGTTACGCGATTGTCACAACATCAAGCCATAAAGGAACTCCGCTTTTCAAAGCTGAGTTGCCGAAGAAAATGGTTCTGGTGTTAGGTCAGGAACGTGAAGGTGTATCTGATGCGACCTTTGAAAATGCTGACATGAGCGTTGCTATCACAGGTACTGGTAATGTTGAAAGCCTGAACGTATCAGTGGCAACCGGTGTGTTGTTGTCTGAATGGTGGCGTCAAAACAAAGCGTAATGCTTTGAGAATCACCGTTTTAAAAAGCCAGCGAAAGCTGGCTTTTTTGTCTCTTTATTCTGGCAAGACCGGCGTCCAGTCAATTGCGGGCTGGTTGCGTTCGGTCAGATACTGATTGGTTTTAGAGAAGTGCCCACACCCCAGAAAACCACGATGTGCCGACAAAGGCGAGGGATGAGGGGCTTGTAAAACGTGATGGCGGTTCCTGTCAATAAAACTGCCTTTCTTCTGCGCATGCGATCCCCAGAGTAAAAAGACGACACCTTCACAGTGTTCGTTAATCAGCGCAATTACTTTATCTGTGAATGTTTCCCAGCCTAATTTCGCATGTGAATGCGCATTACCCGCCTCGACGGTTAATACCGTGTTGAGTAAAAGCACGCCCTGACGCGCCCAGCTTTCGAGATAACCGTGATTGGGTTGCACAAAATCAGCAATGTCGCTCTGCAATTCTTTGTACATATTCTTTAAAGAGGGTGGAACTGCAATCCCCGGCAGAACAGAGAATGCCAGACCGTGCGCTTGCCCTGGACCATGATAGGGGTCTTGCCCAAGGATGACCACTTTCACGCCACTCAGCTCTGTAAATCTGAATGCGTTGAATACGTCTTTCTGAGGAGGATAAACCGTGACTCCAGCAGCACGTCGTTCAGCAACGGTTGCCAGCGTATGAATGAAATAGGGTTGTTGCTTTTCTTGAGCCAGCACATCGTGCCAGGTGAGGGGGGTCGTCATCTCGCTCTCCTGCGATTTGGAATCTCACTAGCTTAACGGCTTCTTTCTTCTAAACAAAATGGATGAGTCACTTTGAGACTTAAACCTAAAAAAATTTGAAAATTTACATAATTTTTAATTTCGACCACGTCCGCTAAGTTGATGTAAAACAAATAAATGATATCATAGGCACATTGACGGCATGGATTTAATTGATTTAAATCAAAGTTTGAAGCCGGTTTGGCTAGTATAAAGATCAGTAACGCAACAATGGTTTTACCAATGAGCCAGTTTATGGCCCGAAATAGAATCACAAAATTAGCCCATAGGGAGAAATAAAATGATTACTGGTATCCAAATTACTAAAGCTGCAAATGATTCACTCCTGAACTCTATCTGGCTGCTGGACAGCGAGAAAGGCGAAGCGCGTTGTGTATGTGCTAAAGCGGATTTTGCTGAAGATGAAGTTGTCGCAGTGAGCAAACTGGGCGAGTTCGAATATCGTGAAATCCCAGTAGAAGCAAAACCTGAAGTTCGTGTAGAAGGTGGTCAGCACCTGAACGTGAACGTTCTGCGTCGTGAAACTCTGGAAGATGCTGTTAAACACCCAGAAAAATATCCGCAGCTGACCATTCGTGTTTCTGGCTATGCCGTACGTTTCAACTCACTGACTGCAGAACAGCAGCGTGACGTCATTGCTCGTACCTTCACTGCAAGCCTGTAATTTCTAAAGTATTTAAAAAGCCGGTGGCAATTGCACCGGCTTTTTTTATGGTTCTGATTCATAAATGTAACGAAACGGTTAAAACTCTAACTCAAGTCATAAAAAAACCGCCTCCTGGGAGACGGCTTATATAGCTGCTGATGAATTATTCAGCTGAATCTGTTTTCGCACTGCTTGGTTTACGGCGCTTACCGACATTCTTCTTATCGCGAAGACGAACTTTCACACGCGGTTTTTCTTTCTCGTCTTTCTTCTTCTCTTCGCGCTTAGCGAGCACTTTCTTCGACGGCTTTCCGGTGAGTTTTTCACTCGGTGCGCGAGTGGTTGGGCGTAGCTCATCAATCACGCGAGATTTCATTGGTTCTTTCATGTAGCGAGTGACTTTGCCCAGCAGCAAATGGTCATGCGCTTCAACCAACGAGATTGCAGTGCCTTTCAGGCCAGCACGACCCGTACGCCCGATACGGTGCAGATAGGTATCAGCAGTACGCGGCATATCGAAGTTAAACACATGGCTCACTTCTGGAATATCAATACCACGCGCGGCAACATCGGTTGCAATCAGAACGTTCACGCGGCCATCAGTCAAACGCTTGATTGCCTCGGTACGTTTCATCTGCACCATTTCGCCTTCGAGATAGCAGGTATTGATTCCCGCTTCGCGAAGCCAGGCAACCAGTTCATGCACACGATCGCGTTTACGCACAAAGACGATTGAACGAGTGGTATCCGGTTGTTTGAGCAGATGTACCAACAGAGCGGTTTTATGCTCAATGTTATCGGCACGGTAGTACCACTGGTGGATTTTTTTGCGTTCACGTGTTGATGACGTTGCTGAAACTTCAACCGGATCTTCTAACAAACGCTCTGCGAAGTTCTTGATTGCATCGCCTTCAAGCGTGGCAGAGAACAGCATGGTTTGTTTGCGCCAGCGAGTCTCAGCAGCAATGGTTTCGATATCCTGCGCAAAGCCCAAATCCAACATGCGATCGGCTTCATCAAGAATCAGTGTCTCAACCGCACGGCAATCAAAGTTTTCTTCTTTGATGTATTGCAGCAGGCGGCCCGTCGTTGCGACAACGATATCCTGATTTTCGCTAAACACTTCAGCGTGGTTCATATAAGCCACGCCACCAGTGATGGTTGCGATATCAAGATGTGTATGTTTTGCCAGCTCACGAGCGTGATCGGCCACTTGCATTGCCAGTTCACGCGTTGGCGTGACGATCAAAATACGTGGTGGGCCAGATTTTTTACGCGGGAAATCGACCAAATGCTGTAACACAGGCAGCAAATAAGCGGCTGTTTTACCGGTACCGGTTGGTGCGGAACCGAGGACATCACGCCCTTCAAGTGCAGGTGGAATGGCGGCAGCCTGAATAGCTGTCGGGCGGGTAAAGCCCTTGTCCTGGAGCGCGAGCAACAAGCTCTCGTCAAGTTCCAGTTCGGAAAAAGTGGTTACAGTCATGGTCTTCCTCTATGTAGGGCGCCGATTATAGACGTTATGGCTGCGATCTTCATCTGTTTGTGTGGATAACTGACGCTTTTCCTGGCAGCAACTTTCCCCTATGCTACACCCGTTTCTCTACAGGGTAGCTAAGATGTGCAGTCAAAGAGCAGTATTGCGTCGTGATGGATTCACCTTTAAACAATTCTTTGTAGCGCACGACAGATGCGCAATGAAAGTCGGAACCGATGGCACGTTGCTGGGCGCATGGGTACCCGTAGCAAATGTGAAAAACGTATTGGATATTGGCACCGGAAGCGGCTTACTGGCATTAATGCTCGCGCAGCGCACGCCTGATCATGTCACGATCGATGCAGTAGAACTTGATCCTGTTGCCGCTGAGCAAGCTGCGGAAAACGCCGCAGGGTGCAAGTGGTCTTCGCGTATCTCGGTTCATTGCGCTGATATTCGTGAATGGGCGCAACAAGCCACGCAACGTTATTCGTTAATCATCAGCAACCCGCCATTTTTTTCCCAGGGCAGTGATTGTGCTTCACCGGAACGTGCCCAGGCTCGCTATACCACAACGCTTGATCATAACGCGTTGTTGAGTAGTGCCGCTCAGTTGATCACTGAAGATGGCTTTTTCTGTGTGATCATGCCTGAAACGTCGGGAACGGCTTTTTGTGAACTGGCAAAAACACAGGGATGGTTTGTACGTTACCGTACAGATATCGCAGATAATGAAACGCGTTTGCCGCATCGCGTCATGTTGGCGTTGTCACCAACAGATGGTGAATACTTTACTGAACGATTAATCATTCGTGGGCCAGACCAACAGTATTCCGAAGGCTATTGCAGCCTGACCCAGGATTTCTATTTATTTATGTAGAGTGGCGAAAGAATGCTTGGCCCGGAGTTTTCGGCCAAATCCGGGTAGTCCAGAGTGTAGTGCAGACCCCGGCTTTCTTTACGCATCATGGCACAGCGCACGATTAACTCAGCAACCTGCACCAGGTTGCGCAGTTCCAGCAAATTGTTCGACACGCGGAAGTTGGCATAGTATTCGTCGATCTCTTGCTGCAACATCGTAATTCGGCGCAGTGCGCGTTCCAGACGGCGCGTGGATCGTACAATCCCAACGTAATCCCACATAAACAGGCGAAGCTCATGCCAGTTATGTTGAATCACAACCTGTTCATCTGGATTATCGACGCGGCTATCATCCCAGTCCGGCAGTTTTCTGGAGATTCGGGCGTATGGCATACGCTTTATAATATCCTCTGCCGCTGACCAGCCATAAACCAGGCATTCCAGCAGCGAGTTCGACGCCATACGGTTTGCGCCATGCAGACCGGTATAAGTGACTTCGCCGATAGCATATAGCCCGTCAACATCAGTCCGCCCATTTTCATCGACCATCACACCGCCGCAGGTGTAATGTGCCGCTGGCACAACCGGGACGGGTTCTTTGGTGAGATCAATACCCAGCCCCATCAGCTTTTCGTAAATGGTTGGGAAATGATGGCGTACAAACTCTTCTGGTTTGTGGCTGATATCAAGGTACATGCAGTCTGCACCCAGACGCTTCATCTCATGATCGATGGCGCGAGCGACGATATCTCGCGGAGCCAGTTCACCACGCTCATCAAAATCAGGCATGAACCGTGAGCCATCCGGGCGCTTGAGATATGCACCTTCACCGCGTAAGGCTTCGGTCAGCAGGAAATTACGTGCTTGAGGATGGAACAACGCGGTAGGGTGGAACTGGTTAAATTCCAGGTTTGCGACGCGGCAACCGGCGCGCCAGGCCATGGCAATACCATCGCCTGAAGAAATATCTGGGTTAGTGGTGTACTGATAAACTTTCGATGCGCCGCCGGTGGCCAGAACCACCGCTTTTGCACGGCAGGTTTCCACTTTTTCACGATTGCGGTTCCAGATCCAGGCTCCGACCACGCGTCGCGTACCCGGTAAACCTATTTTGTCTGAAACAATTAAATCGACGGCATTACTGCGTTCGATGACACGAATATTCGGGTGGTTAAGCGCTTTCCCCACCAGAGTGGTTTCCACTTCTTTACCCGTGGCGTCTGCAGCATGCAGAATTCGACGATGGCTATGCCCACCTTCGCGGGTTAAATGATAGCTTTCTGCACCATTTGGCTGAACTTCGGTATCAAATAACACGCCCTGGTCAATCAGCCATTGCACGCAGTGACGTGCATTACCGGCGACAAACTCCACCGCCTCACGGTCACAAATTCCAGCGCCTGCAATGAGAGTATCTTCTACATGTGAGTCGATGCTGTCCGTTTCATCAAACACAGCGGCAATGCCGCCCTGAGCATATAAAGTTGAGCCTTCATTAATCGGCCCTTTACTCAGAACTATTACTTTGCTGTTTTCGGCAAGCCGTAAAGCAAGAGAGAGGCCAGCAGCTCCGCTACCGACGATTAATACATCACAAGCGAGTTCGGAATTTGCGTTCATCGTGTTTAATTTACTAAACAATGGTTGGGCCAGCATATCACCCGATGTGGGCTACAACACGCTTTTTTTAAAGCTGTGTTATATCAACTAAACAAGATGACCTGCAGAAGTCAGTTTCATCTGAATTATGTGCGGAATAAGCCATATTTGCAGTCAGGCCACCGTCAGCGGCAGATTTTCTGATGAAAAATCATGATTCATGCGATACTCTGCATGCAATTTAGCGATCGCCTTTTAGGTTAAAAAAGGTGTCACCGTTTGTGCCACGAAACTTATAACCAAGAAGAGATAATTTGTGGAACAGATCAGGAAAACAAAGGCGTAACGGAACTTTGCTCAAATCGAGCGTTCCAACCGTGAACTTGCTCATGTATGCAGAGTTCGGGTGGCTTTTCAATTACGCGTGGAAATAGGTTTGGGGAGACATTACCTCGGATGAGCGAGCAGTTAACGGATCAGGTCCTCGTCGAACGGGTCCAGAAGGGAGATCAGAAGTCATTCAATTTACTGGTAATTCGTTATCAGCATAAAGTGGCGAGCCTGGTTTCCCGCTATGTACCATCAGGGGATGTCCCTGATGTAGTGCAGGAATCTTTCATTAAAGCTTATCGCGCACTGGATTCATTCCGTGGCGATAGCGCGTTTTACACATGGTTGTATCGTATAGCGGTCAACACGGCGAAAAATTATCTGGTTGCTCAGGGTCGTCGTCCTCCATCAAGTGATGTGGACGCAATTGATGCGGAAAACTACGAAAGTGGCAGCGCATTGAAAGAAATTTCGAACCCTGAGAACTTAATGTTGTCTGAAGAACTGAGACAAATAGTTTTCCGTACTATTGAGTCACTTCCGGAAGATTTACGTATGGCAATTACGTTGCGGGAGTTGGATGGTTTGAGCTATGAAGAAATAGCCGCCATCATGGATTGCCCGGTAGGGACTGTACGTTCTCGTATTTTCCGTGCGCGGGAAGCTATTGATAATAAAGTTCAACCGCTTATCAGGCGTTGACGATAGCGGGTTACTGGAAGGGTAATTAGGCATGCAGAAAGAACAGCTTTCCGCTTTAATGGATGGGGAAACTCTGGATAGCGAGCTGCTAAGTATTTTGTCGAAAGACAAATCAATGCAGCAAAGCTGGGAGAGCTACCACCTAATCCGCGACACAATGCGCGGCGATACCAGTGAATTACTTCATTTTGATATTGCAGCTAATGTCATGGCCGCAATTGAAAATGAGCCAGTGCGTCATGTCACGCCACTCATTACTGAACAGCAACCAAAACCAGAACAATGGCAGAAAATGTCATTCTGGAACAAGGTGCGTCCGTGGGCTAGCCAACTTACCCAAATGGGTGTTGCTGCATGTGTATCACTTGCAGTAATCGTTGGTGTGCAGCACTATAATGGCCAGTCTGACAACCCTGCTCAACCCGAGGCTCCAGTGTTCAACACTTTGCCTATGATGGGTAAAGCGAGTCCGGTAAGTTTAGGTGTGCCGTCTGACAGCACAGCCAGTACGGGTCAGCAGCAGGTACAGGAACAGCGTCGACGTATCAATGCCATGTTGCAAGATTACGAATTGCAGCGTCGTTTACACGCCGAGCAACTCCAGTTTGAACAGGCACAAACCCAGCAAGCTGCGGTACAAGTGCCAGGAAACCAAACTTTAGGAACTCAATCGCAGTAATGAAGCAACTTTGGTATGCCCTGTCTCTTATGACAAGCAGCCTGTTGTTCAGCTCAAATGCCTCGGCGGACACTGTTTCGTCCGGGGCATTGTTGCAGCAAATGAACCAGGCGAGTCAGTCACTCAATTATGAGTTGGCATTTATCAGCATCAATAAGCAAGGCATAGAATCCTTACGGTATCGCCATGCAAGGCTTGATAATCGTCCGCTTGCTCAATTGCTTCAGATGGATGGCCCGCGCCGAGAAGTCGTCCAGCGTGGCAGTGAAATCAGCTATTTTGAACCTGGGCTTGAGCCATTTACGCTCACCGGGGATTACATCGTTGATTCGCTTCCATCAATCGTTTACACCGATTTCAAACGCTTAACGCCATATTACGACTTCATCTCTGTCGGACGCACTCGTATTGCCGACAGGCTTTGTGAAGTCATCCGTGTGGTGGCCAGAGACGGTACGCGTTACAGCTATATGGTGTGGATGGATTCAGAAACCAAATTACCCCTGCGTGTTGATTTGCTGGACCGTGATGGCGAAACGCTGGAACAATTCCGCGTGATCTCCTTTAATGTCAGCAAAGAAGCGAACGGCATGATGCAAAGTCTGGCAAAGGCGAATTTACCGCCATTATTGTCAGTCCCTGGTGCTGAAAAAATTAACTTTACCTGGGCACCGACCTGGCTGCCGCAAGGATTTAGTGAAGTTTCCAGCAGCCGTCGCCCATTACCAACGGTTGATGTCCCTATCGAATCACGTCTTTATTCAGATGGTCTGTTTAGCTTCTCGGTCAATATTAGCCGTGCGGCCAGTAATAGCACCGATCAGATTCTACGCACGGGGCGTCGCACCGTAAGTTCTGAGATTCGTGATAAAACGGAAATCACCATTGTGGGTGAACTACCACCGCAAACGGCAAAACGTATTGCGGACAGCATCAAATTCAGGAACGGACAATGATTAAAGAGTGGGCAACCGTTGTCTCCTGGAAACAGGGTGAAGCATTATTAAGCTGTGATGTGAAAGCATCTTGCAGCAGTTGTGCTTCACGCGCAGGCTGCGGTAGTCGCATCCTTAATAAGCTCGGCCCACAAACGAGTCACACCTTATCGGTTGCCTGCGATACTCCGCTGGTGGCCGGTCAAAAAGTCGAATTGGGCATCGCTGAAGGCAGCCTGATAGGCTCTGCATTACTGGTTTACATGTCTCCACTGGTCGGTTTGTTTATCGTATCTGCTCTTTTTCAGGCGATGTTTGATACAAACCTTGCCGCGATTTGTGGTGCATTACTGGGAGGCGTAGGCGGTTTTCTTATCGCCCGCGGGTTCTCTTTGAAACTCAGCCGCCGTGAAAACTGGCAGCCGGTTATTCTCAGCGTTGCTCTGCCGCCAGATGCGCTCAGAGTCGAAACCATGACGCCTGCAGATAACCCGTGAAGCACCTGCTACCCATCATCTGTTTGACACTCACTCCATCGGCTTTTCATCGCTTAGCTAAGCTTGCATGATGACCTGTTTCCTCGCTTTCTGGTTGTAGTGTAGAATGCGGCGTTTCAGGCAAAAGACAGCCATTGACATCATGCTCTGTACAGCGCGTAGCGCCGAGCTTTCCCGGATTTGTAAGGCATAAAAACCTCTAACTATGAAGAATATACGTAACTTTTCTATTATTGCCCACATCGACCACGGCAAATCGACGCTGTCTGACCGTATTATCCAAATTTGCGGCGGCCTGTCCGATCGCGAAATGGAAGCCCAGGTTCTTGACTCCATGGATCTTGAACGTGAGCGCGGGATTACCATAAAAGCGCAAAGCGTGACTCTGGATTACAAAGCAAGTGATGGTGAAACTTATCACCTGAATTTCATCGACACACCTGGTCACGTTGACTTCTCTTATGAAGTTTCTCGTTCGCTTGCCGCGTGCGAAGGTGCGTTGCTGGTGGTGGATGCCGGGCAGGGTGTTGAAGCTCAGACCCTGGCAAACTGCTATACCGCCATGGAAATGGATCTGGAAGTCGTTCCTGTACTGAACAAAATTGACCTGCCAGCGGCTGACCCTGAACGTGCTGCGCAAGAAATTGAAGATATCGTGGGTATCGATGCCGCTGATGCTGTTCGTTGTTCAGCTAAAACTGGTTTTGGTGTAACGGATGTTCTTGAACGTCTGGTGCGCGATATCCCAGGCCCTGAGGGTGATCCGGAAGCACCGTTGCAGGCGCTGATCATTGACTCCTGGTTCGATAACTACCTTGGTGTTGTCTCCCTGGTGCGTATCAAAAACGGCACCATGAGAAAAGGCGACAAAATTAAAGTTATGAGCACCGGCCAGGTGTATAACGCTGACCGTCTGGGCATTTTCACGCCGAAACGTGTCGATCGTGACGTACTCGGCTGTGGGGAAGTTGGCTGGTTGGTCTGCGCGATTAAAGACATTCTCGGCGCGCCAGTTGGCGATACTTTGACTCTTGCACGTAACCCGGCAGATAAAGCGCTGCCAGGCTTCAAAAAAGTGAAGCCGCAGGTTTATGCAGGCCTGTTCCCGGTTAGCTCTGACGATTACGAAAACTTCCGTGATGCGCTTGGCAAATTGAGCCTGAACGATGCTTCCTTATTCTTCGAGCCAGAAAGCTCAACGGCGCTGGGCTTCGGCTTCCGCTGTGGCTTCCTTGGCCTGCTGCACATGGAAATCATTCAGGAACGTCTGGAACGTGAATACGATCTTGACCTGATTACCACCGCGCCAACCGTAGTTTACGAAGTCGAAACCACCACTGGCGAAACGATCTATGTTGATAGCCCTTCCAAGCTGCCAGCACTGAATAACATTGCTGAACTGCGTGAGCCAATTGCAGAATGTCACATGCTGATGCCTCAGGAATATCTGGGCAGCGTGATCACTCTGTGTATCGAAAAACGTGGTGTGCAAACCAACATGGTTTACCACGGTAATCAGGTTGCGCTGACCTATGAAATTCCGATGGCTGAAGTGGTCCTCGACTTCTTCGATCGTTTGAAATCGACATCTCGTGGTTATGCGTCTCTGGACTATAACTTCAAACGCTTCCAGGCTTCTGACATGGTGCGTGTTGATGTTCTGATCAACGGCGATCGTGTTGATGCCCTCGCATTGATTACTCACCGTGGCAATTCACAGTTCCGTGGTCGCCAACTGGTTGAGAAAATGCAAGAGCTGATCCCGCGTCAGCAATTTGATATTGCGATTCAGGCGGCTATCGGCGCACACATTATTGCGCGTTCTACCGTTAAACAATTGCGTAAAAACGTTCTGGCAAAATGCTACGGCGGTGACGTAAGCCGTAAGAAAAAGCTGTTGCAGAAACAGAAGGACGGTAAGAAGCGTATGAAGCAAGTCGGTAACGTCGAACTGCCTCAGGAAGCGTTCCTCGCCATTCTGCATGTCGGCAAAGACAGCAAATAAATTAAGGAGTTGGCATGGCGAATATGTTTGCGCTAATCCTCGTGATAGCGACGCTGGTGACGGGTATTTTATGGTGCATTGATAAATTTATCTTTGCGCCAAAACGTCGGGAAAAACAGGCGGCAGCGCAAGCTGCCACGGGTGATGCGCTTGATGGCAAAACGCTCAAAAAAGTCGGACCGAAACCAGGTTGGTTAGAAACGGGGGCATCCGTATTCCCTGTGCTCGCGATAGTTCTGATTGTGCGTTCATTTATTTATGAACCCTTCCAGATACCATCCGGCTCCATGATGCCAACGCTTTTAATCGGCGATTTTATTCTGGTAGAGAAATTTGCCTATGGCATTAAAGATCCTATTTACCAGAATACGCTCATTGAAACCGGTCATCCAAAACGCGGCGATATTGTGGTGTTCAAATATCCACAAGATCCGCGTCTTGATTACATCAAGCGTGCTGTCGGTTTACCGGGCGATCGTGTCAGTTACGATCCTGTGGCAAAAGAAGTCACTGTTCAGCCAAATTGCAGTTCAGGCCAGGCCTGTGACAACGCGTTGCCAATTACTTACAGCAATGTAGAACCCAGTGATTTTGTGCAGACATTTGCACGCCGCAACGGCAGTGAAGCAAACTCTGGTTTCTTCCAGTTGCCACAGAACCAAACCAAAGAAAATGGTATTCGTCTTTCCGAGCGCAAAGAAACTTTGGGCGATGTGACTCACAATATTCTGACCGTGCCAATTGCGCAGGATCAGCTGGGTATGTATTACCAGCAACCGGGCCAACAACTGGCGACCTGGATTGTTCCACCGGGCCATTATTTCATGATGGGTGATAACCGCGATAACAGCGCTGATAGCCGTTATTGGGGCTTTGTTCCTGAGGCAAATCTGGTCGGTAAAGCGACCGCAATCTGGATGAGTTTCGAGAAACAAGAAGGTGAATGGCCAACGGGTGTTCGTTTAAGCCGTATAGGCGGAATTCATTGATCAATTAAATCCATTCAGATAACGACTTTCCACGTCGTTATCTATAGAATATCCCCCCGTATTAAGGTTGGCTCCTCTCTGAGGAGCCACGGCAAACGAAACAGCGTTGGTTCTCTTTTTCAGGTCTGTTCCGTGTGCTGAATAATTGACGCATTCATTAATTGGTATCGCATGAACCCCATCGTAATTAATAGGCTGCAGCGTAAGCTGGGCTACACTTTTGTACATCAGGATCTGTTGCAGCAGGCATTAACGCATCGCAGTGCCAGCAGCAAACACAATGAGCGTCTGGAATTTCTGGGTGACTCCATTCTTAGCTATGTTATTGCAAACGCGCTTTACCATCGTTTTCCACGCGTAGACGAAGGTGATATGAGCCGTATGCGTGCGACGCTGGTGCGTGGCAATACGTTGGCAGAAATAGCCCGCGAATTTGAGTTAGGTGAATGTCTGCGTCTTGGGCCGGGTGAATTAAAAAGTGGTGGATTCCGCCGCGAATCCATTCTGGCCGATACCGTAGAAGCCTTAATTGGTGGCGTTTTCCTCGACAGCGACATCCAGAATGTTGAGCGTTTAATTCTTTCCTGGTATCAATCTCGTCTGGATGAAATTAGCCCAGGCGATAAGCAAAAAGACCCTAAGACGCGTCTGCAAGAGTATTTGCAGGGTCGCCACTTGCCACTGCCATCTTATTTGGTGGTGCAGGTTCGTGGTGAAGCGCACGATCAGGAATTTACCATTCACTGTCAGGTGAGTGGCCTGCCTGAGCCGGTGATTGGCACCGGTTCAAGCCGCCGTAAAGCGGAACAGGCTGCAGCTGAGCAGGCGCTTATCAAGCTGGAGCTGGAATAATGAGCGAAGAACAAACCTTTTGCGGATTCGTGGCCATCGTTGGTCGCCCTAATGTCGGCAAATCCACGCTGCTAAACCAGTTGCTTGGGCAAAAAATTTCTATCACTTCCCGTAAAGCGCAGACCACCCGTCACCGCATTATGGGTATCCATACCGAAGGCCCGTATCAGGCAATTTACGTCGATACCCCAGGGCTGCATATGGAAGAAAAGCGCGCTATCAACCGCCTGATGAACAAAGCTGCGAGCAGCTCCATCGGTGATGTTGAGCTGGTTATTTTCGTCGTTGAAGGGACTAAGTGGACCGCAGACGATGAAATGGTGCTTAACAAACTGCGTGACGCGCGCGCGCCGGTGATTCTGGCAGTGAACAAAGTCGATAACGTGCAAGATAAAGGCATTCTGTTGCCGCATCTGCAATTCCTCGGTAGCCAGATGAACTTCCTCGATATCGTGCCCATTTCTGCGGAAAACGGCATGAACGTAGATACGATTGCGAGCATCGTTCGCAAACGTCTGCCAGAAGCGACTCATCACTTCCCTGAAGAGTACGTTACAGACCGTTCACAGCGTTTCATGGCCTCTGAAATCATCCGTGAAAAACTGATGCGTTTCCTTGGCGCGGAATTACCCTATTCCGTTACCGTTGAAATTGAACAGTTTGTCTCTAATGCTCGCGGTGGTTTTGACATCAATGGTTTGATTCTGGTTGAACGTGAAGGCCAGAAGAAAATGGTGATTGGCAACAAAGGCGCCAAAATCAAAACCATCGGTATCGAAGCGCGTAAAGACATGGAAGAGATGTTTGAAGCGAAAATTCACCTGGAGCTGTGGGTGAAGGTGAAATCCGGTTGGGCAGATGACGAACGCGCACTGCGTAGCCTGGGTTATACCGACGATCTGAAGTAATAATATGGAAGGCTGGCAACGGGCTTTTGTCCTGCATAGTCGCCCCTGGAGCGAAACCAGCCTTCTGCTTGACCTCTTTTCAGAAGAGTCAGGGCGCGTTCGTTTAATTGCGAAAGGCGCTCGTTCTCGGCGTTCAAACCTCAAAGGGACACTCCAGCCCTTCACTCCATTGCTGGTTCGCTGGGGTGGACGTGGTGAAGTTAAAACACTGCGTAGCGCCGAAGCTGTCTCGCTGGCACTTCCTCTGAGTGGTATTACGCTTTACAGCGGCCTGTACGTGAATGAACTGGTTTCACGCGTGCTTGAAGATGAAACCCGTTTCTCTGAATTATTCTTCGATTATCTCCATTGTATTCAGGCTTTAGCCGGAACCAGCGGTTCTCCTGAACCGGCATTGCGTCGTTTTGAGTTAGCGCTGCTCGGACATCTGGGTTACGGCGTAGATTTCCTGCATTGCGCCGGTAGCGGCGAAGAAGTCAGCGATACCATGACTTATCGCTATCGTGAAGAGAAAGGCTTTATCGCAAGCCTTGTGGTGGATAACCGCACCTTCACTGGCCACGAGTTGAAGGCGCTTGCTAACCGTGAGTTTCCAGATTTAGCCAGTTTGCGCGCTGCCAAACGTTTTACCCGCATAGCGTTAAAACCCTATCTGGGCGGAAAGCCCCTCAAAAGCCGCGAATTGTTCCGCCAGTTTGTGCCTAAAAAACCACCACTCAAATCACCTCAAGACCCGCAATAACGCCTGGGCGTAGCCATGCTTTCCTTCTCAGGTGTAAACTGCCGGAACTCAAACCGTTCTGACCTCGAGGATTGTCATGGCTGAATTACTTTTAGGCGTCAACATCGATCACATCGCAACTTTGCGTAACGCACGTGGCACGGCATATCCTGATCCTGTACAGGCCGCATTCATTTGCGAGCAAGCTGGTGCGGACGGTATTACGGTTCACCTGCGTGAAGATCGCCGCCATATCACCGATCGCGATGTCCGCATTCTGCGCCAGACCCTCGATACGCGCATGAACCTCGAAATGGCAGTCACCGAGGAGATGATTGGTATTGCCTGCGAAACTAAACCTCATTTCTGCTGCCTGGTGCCGGAAAAACGCCAGGAAGTCACCACCGAAGGCGGGCTGGATGTCGCCGGTCAACTGGATAAAATGCGCGATGCCTGCAAACGCCTCGCGGATGCTGGAATTCTGGTTTCTCTGTTTATTGATGCTGACCACGCGCAAATTGATGCTGCTGTGGCCGTTGGCGCGCCATATATCGAAATTCATACCGGCTGCTATGCGGATGCGCAAGACGAAGTGACTCAAGCCAAAGAACTGGCTCGTATCGCAGAAGCGGCAACTTACGCAGCGGGAAAAGGGCTGAAAGTGAATGCCGGACACGGTCTGACTTACCACAACGTAAAAGCCATTGCCCGCCTGCCAGAAATGCACGAGCTGAATATCGGCCATGCGATTATTGGCCGTGCGGTAATGAGTGGTTTGAAAGAAGCGGTGGCAGAAATGAAACGCCTGATGCAGGAAGCGCGTAGCTAATGGCGATTCTTGGCCTTGGCACAGACATTGTTGAGATAGCGCGCATTGAAAGCGTTATCTCACGCTCGGGTGACCGACTGGCGAAGCGTGTGCTGAGTGCCAACGAATGGCTGCAATACCAGGCGCACCAGCAACCGGTGCGCTTTTTGGCAAAACGTTTTGCGGTAAAAGAAGCGGCGGCAAAAGCGTTTGGCACCGGTATTCGCAACGGTCTGGCGTTTAATCAGTTTGAAGTGTTCAACGACCCGTTAGGTAAACCGCAACTGCGATTCTGGGAAGAGGCCGAGCGAGTCGCGCAAAGAATGGGTGTGCGCTCAGTGCACGTTACGCTTGCCGATGAACGGCACTATGCGTGTGCGACGGTGATCATAGAAAACTAGAGTTTGTCGGCGTGATGCATCTGGACAAACTTGTCCCACAGCTGCTCTTCATTTTCGATATGCGCGGGATCGCTGATGATGGTATTCGGGATAGGACACACTTTCTGGCACGTAGGTGTTTCGTAATGACCCACGCACTCAGTGCAGCGATCGGTGTTGATCTCATAAATGCTATCCCCCATGGAAATGGCCTCGTTCGGGCACTCCGGCTCGCACATATCGCAGTTGATACATTTTTTAGTGATAAGTAGCGCCATGGGAAAATCTCGATAACAACAGAAACAGGGCGGGCATTATACGCCCAATCCTCGATCAAACCAGTTTTTTTACCAGCGCTTCACTATGACGAATGCGTTCTGGTGCGTGTTCCAGATCCCGTTGAACCAGGGCCATAAACAGCAAATCGGTTAGCATCATCTGTGCGCTTGTGGAGGAGATAGCCGCGCTACGCGTCGCCTGCTCTTCGGCGATGGTGTACAAGCAAAGCGAGGCTCGTTGCTGCAACGCATTTGGCGTGAAGCCGGTAATCGCGAGGATTTTTGCACCTGCACGCAGAGTTTCATCTGCGGCGAGATTTATCTCACGCCGTTCACCAGAATAGGAAATAGCCAGCAATACGTCGTCGGTACTTGAAGCTTGAGCGGTAGCCAGCAGCGCGTGCATATCTTGTTCCGCGACCGCATTAATGCCAATTTTCATCAGCTTCCAGGCAAAATTCTTGGCGACCAGACCGGATGCACCTATCCCCACCAACAAGACACGCCGCGCATTACGCAACATATTCACACTGGCAAGCAGCTTTTCTTCGCTATTGATATCAAGCGTGGCATGCATCGCTGCCATATTGTCTTTAATTAGCTTTTCACCGACCAGACGCAGCGGATCATCACCAAGAATCAAATTATGAACCGGTACAGATTGTGGATCCTGGCCGCTTGCCAACGCTTCGCTGATGGCGAGTTTAAGGGCAGGGAAGCCTTTAAAGCCCAGTTTTTGGGAAAACTTCACCACACTTGATTGGCTTACACCGGCTTCAGCCGCAAGCTGCTGCGAGCTTAAATGACGGGCGTGATCGGGTTTTTCCAGCAGAAAGTCGGCCAGTTTACGGTCACTCTGTGCCAGGGTTGAGTAGCGGCTTCGGATTCGCAGTAAACAGTTCATTTCCTCTCCAGTGTGCCGGGTCAAATACCTGAGCGGCCCAATAATAACGTAAATTCACTCGCCTGAATTAATTGTATATTCCATTATTATGAAACCTGAAGGAATTAATTATTCAAAGGTGGCGGAAAAGTCCGGCTCACAGGTTCGCGAAAGCCAATACTCGCAATCTTTGCTGTCCGTTACCGGAAAAGTGATGGTCTATCTGTTAGGCTTTCTGATAGCTGTCATCGCTAGTGTGATATTTACGGGATAACGATCCAGAGGAGTAACGTTTGGCAACTCAGAGTGAGCGTCGGGTAGTCTTTTTTGATTTAGATGGCACGCTGCATCAGCAGGATATGTTCGGCAGCTTCTTGCGCTATCTGTTGCGCCATCTGCCCCTCAATCTGTTACTTGTCATTCCGCTTTTGCCGGTGATAGGAGGGGCGTTGCTGATTAAAGGACGCGCCGCTCGTTGGCCGATGAGCCTGTTATTGTGGGGAGCAACCTTTGGTCATAGCGAAACACGCCTCAAACAGCTGGAAACGAACTTTGTGACCTGGTTTCGTGGGCGCGTCACCGCCTTTCCGATAGTCCAGCAGCGTCTGACGGATTATCTGACCAGTTCAGATGCCGATGTCTGGTTAATCACAGGCTCGCCGCAACCGCTTGTTCAGCAGGTTTATTTCGACACGCCGTGGCTACCGAAAGTTAAGCTAATTGCCAGCCAGATTGAACGCTCTCATGGAGGGTGGGTGCTCACATTGCGCTGCCTTGGGCATGAGAAAGTGGCGCAACTGGAACAAAAAATTGGCACGCCGCTACAGCTTTATAGTGGTTACAGCGACAGCAACCAGGATAACCCGCTGCTCTATTTTTGCCAGCACCGCTGGCGGGTTACACCGCTTGGACAGTTGCAGCAACTGGAATAATACCCTTCATACTTCAAGTTATAGGTGCGTTGAGTGTGTATAATGCGCGCCCGAATATAGCCGTGCCCGGAGAATCCCTTGTCAGAAAGTGAATTTACCCATGAATACTGGATGCGTCATGCATTAGTACTTGCTCGTCGTGCATGGGATGAAGGTGAAGTTCCGGTCGGGGCGGTGCTGGTTCATAACAACCAGGTGATAGGCGAAGGCTGGAATCGCCCGATTGGCCGACACGATCCCACGGCTCATGCTGAAATCATGGCGCTTCGTCAGGGTGGTGTTGTTTTGCAAAACTACCGTCTGCTGGACACTACACTTTATGTCACCCTCGAGCCATGCGTTATGTGTGCTGGAGCCATGGTTCACGGGCGTATAGGCAACCTGGTATTTGGTGCTCGTGATGCCAAAACGGGTGCGATTGGTTCTTTAATGGACGTGCTCAGACACCCGGGCATGAACCATCAGGTTACTGTGACTGAGGGCGTACTGGCAGAAGAGTGTTCGGCAATGCTGAGCGATTTCTTTCGAGCGCGTCGTCTTGAGAAAAAGGCCCTAAAGGAAAAGGCCCGAAGCGGGGAGTAGCCAGCTCTACAGGCGCGACGACAGGATACGCTTGCGCGTATTTTTCTTCCTGCGCTTCTAGCCTCTCTTTTTCAAGTAAATATCCTGCCAGGCTTATGTGGTACTTGCGGATATTTTCGACGTACGCATACGCCTCATGGCCGCGGGCATAACCATAAGTTGTTTTGCTGTAATACTGTTTCTGGCTCAATAGAGGCAGACGAGTTTTAACATCCGCCCAGCTATCCGGATTACCTTTTTGCTTCGCTGTGAGCTGGCGAGCATCCAGCATGTGGGCATACCCCATGTTGTACGCTGTCAGTGCAAACCAAATCCGCTCTTCTTCCGGCACGCTATCAGGCACTTTCGCCATCATATCTTTCAGATACTGGCTTCCGCCTGCAATGCTTTGCTCTGGATCCAGTCGGTCCGTCACACCGAGACTTTGTGCCGTGTTTTTAGTCAGCATCATCAACCCGCGCACGCCGGTTGGCGAAGTTGCCTGGTTGTCCCAGTGTGATTCCTGATACGAAATTGCCGCCAGCAAACGCCAGTCTATTTCAGTGGCATATTTTTCGAATAATGGCTGAAGCTCAGGCAACACGGAATCCACGGCTTTGAGGAATGTGCGGGTATCGACGTAATCAAAATCCCCCACATGGCCAAGATATTTCTCTTCCAGGCGAGCAAAAGTCCCGTCGCTGTTCAGCTTGTTATAAAAGTCGAGAAGGGCCGCAGAAAGGCTATCATCGCCATCCAGCGCGCTAAACCATGTCACGGGCTGCTCGTCGGTCACATCCAACGCCACGGCAAGTTGCGGATGAACGCGCTGGAAAGTGCTTATCGCGACGGAATCGGCAATCGTAAAAGCAATCTTCCCGTCGACAACTTGTTGCAACAGTTCAGTGCTGCTGTGCTGCTCGTCGATACGCCAGCTTAAATCCGGATATTTCTCTTCTTTAAGCTTTTTCAATGCATTGAGCGACGTCACGCCTGGCGAAAGCACCAACTGGTTCTCTTTAACGCCAGCCAATGTTTTAGGGCGCGGGCTACCCATGCGATAAACCATCTGCTGCGAAACGGAATAGTAGGCTGGCCCCGCCTGGTAATGCTGGCTGCGTTGGGTGTTGTAGACCAGGCCTGCTGCAATCACATCGGCTTTGTTGTTATCAATGTCATCAAACAGCTCTTGAATATTCGGACGAACGGTCACTTCCAGTTTCACGCCAAGGTAACGGGCAAATTGTTCGGCCATCTCATAATCGAGACCAATTTCTTTTCCCTGATACTGGGTATAAGTCAAAGGTGATTGAATGGTACTGACGCGCAAAACCCCCCGCGCCTGAATGGCGGCGATACGATTTTCGGCTTGTCCGAACCAGGGAATGGAGGGCCATAGCGCCACTGCCAGCAACACGGTTACGGCACCGATAAGCAGATAATTAATCTTAAATCTTTTCAAATAGTTAATCTGCAACGAGGCGTAGAGTTTTCGCTAACAACAGGCTTCAAAAGTGGAGGTGCTCCCAAAAGGTGTGGCGCATTTTGCTTAACAAAACGCCACTGTGCAACATATTCAACATTTCTGGTTAAATTTCCATCAGTGAAAACTAATGCGTTTATTTATACGCAAACGGTTTCGTCATGGCGGCGGATTCTCTATAATGGCGCCCGTTTTCCCCTTGCGCCCACTGAAGCGTCCCCCTGGCGTTTCGAAGACGAGAGATCTTTGATGATGGAAATTCTGCGTGGTTCGCCCGCTTTATCGGCATTTCGTATTAACAAATTACTGGCCCGCTTTAATGACGCCAACCTTCCGGTCAGCGACATTTATGCCGAGTATATTCACTTTGCCGATCTCGAGGCGCCGCTAACGGCTGAAGAGCACGCCCGCCTGCAACGGTTGTTGAAATATGGTCCAACCCTTGCCGACCACGCCCCGACTGGCAACCTGATTCTGGTTACGCCACGTCCTGGTACCATCTCACCCTGGTCCTCCAAAGCCACTGACATTGCCCGTAACTGCGATCTCGCCAAAGTTAAGCGCCTTGAACGCGGCGTGGCGTATTACATCACTGCCAGCACATTGACCGATGCACAGCGCCAGGAAATTGCTGCGTTGCTGCACGACCGCATGATGGAAAGCGTGTTCGGTGCGCTGGACGATGCACAGCAACTGTTCTCTCATCACACGCCTGCGCCGGTGCAAAGCGTTGACCTGTTAACGCAGGGCCGCGAAGCGCTGGTGGAAGCCAATATCCGTTTAGGACTGGCTTTGGCAGAAGATGAAATCGACTACTTGCAGGATGCGTTCACCAAACTGGGGCGCAACCCGAATGACATCGAGCTGTATATGTTCGCGCAGGCTAACTCCGAACATTGCCGCCACAAGATTTTTAACGCCGACTGGATTATTGACGGCGTGGAACAGCCTAAATCGCTGTTCAAAATGATTAAAAACACCTTTGAGAAAACGCCTGACTACGTGTTATCGGCATATAAAGATAACGCTGCAGTCATGGAAGGCTCACAGGTAGGGCGCTTCTTTGCCGACCACGAAGCGGGACGTTACGACTATCACCAGGAAGACGCACATATCCTGATGAAAGTTGAAACTCACAACCACCCAACCGCGATTTCCCCTTGGCCGGGTGCGGCGACCGGTTCAGGCGGTGAAATCCGTGATGAAGGCGCAACAGGCCGTGGCGCAAAACCGAAAGCGGGCCTGGTAGGTTTCTCCGTTTCGAACCTGCGCATTCCAGGCTTTGAACAGCCATGGGAAGAAGATTTCGGCAAGCCCGATCGCATTGTGACCGCGCTGGATATCATGACCGACGGCCCTCTGGGCGGCGCGGCATTTAACAACGAATTTGGTCGTCCGGCGCTGACAGGCTACTTCCGTACCTACGAAGAGCAAGTTAACAGCCACAACGGCGTCGAACTGCGCGGCTATCACAAGCCAATCATGCTGGCGGGCGGTATCGGCAACATTCGCGCCGATCATGTGCAGAAAGGCGAAATCACCGTCGGGGCGAAACTTATCGTCCTCGGCGGCCCGTCGATGAACATTGGCCTGGGCGGCGGTGCTGCATCCTCTATGGCTTCAGGCCAGTCTGATGCGGATCTCGACTTTGCTTCCGTACAGCGCGACAACCCGGAAATGGAACGTCGTTGCCAGGAAGTCATCGACCGCTGCTGGGAACTGGGCGATGCCAACCCGATTCTGTTTATTCATGATGTGGGCGCGGGTGGTCTTTCCAACGCTATGCCTGAACTGGTGAGTGACGGCGGTCGCGGTGGTCGTTTTGAGCTGCGCGATATCCTGAACGATGAACCAGGCATGAGCCCGCTGGAAGTGTGGTGTAACGAATCCCAGGAACGTTATGTTCTGGCCGTTGCCCCAGACCAGTTGCCGCTGTTCGACGAACTGTGCCGGCGTGAACGAGCGCCATATGCCGTGATTGGTGAAGCGACGGAAGAAAAACATCTGACGCTTAACGACAGCCATTTCGACAACCAGCCAATTGATATGCCGCTGGATGTGTTGCTCGGCAAAACACCGAAAATGGAACGTAATGTTGAAACGCTGAAAGCGAAAGGCGACGCGCTGGATTGCCGTAACATCACGATTGCCGATGCGGTCAATCGTGTGCTGCATTTGCCGACCGTGGCTGAAAAAACGTTCCTCGTGACTATCGGCGACCGCTCCGTCACCGGCATGGTCGCGCGTGATCAAATGGTTGGCCCGTGGCAGATCCCGGTGGCTAACTGTGCGGTCACGACTGCAAGTCTGGATAGCTATTACGGTGAAGCGATGTCTCTGGGCGAACGTGCGCCGGTCGCGTTGCTGGACTTCGCAGCATCAGGTCGCCTGGCGGTCGGTGAAGCGTTGACCAACATTGCGGCTACGCAAATTGGTGCACTCAACCGTATTAAACTCTCGGCAAACTGGATGTCCGCAGCCGGTCATCCGGGTGAAGATGCTGGCTTGTATGAAGCGGTGAAAGCCGTGGGCGAAGAACTTTGCCCGATGTTGGGCCTGACCATCCCAGTGGGCAAAGACTCTATGTCGATGAAAACCCGCTGGCAGGAAGGCACCGAGCAACGCGAGATGACCTCTCCGCTGTCGCTGGTGATCACCGCATTTGCCCGTGTTGAAGATGTTCGTCGCACCGTTACGCCACAGCTGCAAACCGAAGATAACGCCCTGCTGCTTATCGATTTAGGTGCTGGTCATAACGCGTTGGGCGCTACCGCACTTTCTCAGGTTTACCGCCAGTTGGGTGACAAACCTGCCGATGTGCGCAGTGCCGAACAGCTCAAAGGCTTCTTCAACGCCATTCAGGCGCTGGTTGCTGAGCAAAAACTGCTGGCCTATCACGACCGTTCCGACGGTGGTTTGCTGGTGACTCTGGCGGAGATGGCATTTGCCGGTCACTGTGGTGTGGAAGCGGATATTGCCGCACTTGGCAAAGACCATCTGGCTGCGCTGTTTAACGAAGAGTTAGGCGCGGTAATCCAGGTGAAAGCAGCCGATCGTGCCGCCGTTGAGAAAACGTTGGCAGACCACGGTCTTGCGGATTGCGTTCACTTCCTCGGCAAAGCCGTGGCGGGGGACCGTTTCACACTAACCGCCGATGGTCATGCGGTATTTAGCGAAAGCCGCACCACGCTTCGCATGTGGTGGGCAGAAACCACCTGGCAGATGCAGCGCCTGCGCGATAACCCGGAATGTGCCGATCAAGAACATGAAGCGAAAGCCAATGACAACGATCCTGGCCTGAACGTTAAACTGAGCTTCGATATTAAAGAAGATATCGCGGCGCCGTTTATTGCCAAAGGTGCGCGTCCGAAAGTGGCTGTACTACGCGAGCAGGGCGTTAACTCCCACGTTGAAATGGCGGCCGCCTTCCACCGCGCGGGCTTTGATGCCATCGACGTACACATGAGTGATTTACTGGCAGGCCGTCGTGGTCTGGAAGATTTCCAGGCGCTGGTGGCGTGTGGCGGCTTCTCTTACGGCGACGTACTGGGTGCTGGCGAAGGTTGGGCGAAGTCCATTCTGTTCAACTCCCGGGTGCGCGATGAGTTCGAAACCTTCTTCCATCGTCCACAAACCCTGGCCTTGGGCGTGTGTAACGGCTGCCAGATGATGTCGAACCTGCGCGAACTGATTCCTGGAAGCGATCTGTGGCCGCGCTTTGTGCGTAACCATTCAGACCGCTTTGAAGCGCGCTTCAGTCTGGTAGAAGTCACCTCCAGCCCGTCTTTACTGCTGCAAGGCATGGTCGGCTCCCATATGCCAATCGCGGTTTCTCACGGCGAAGGGCACGTGGAAGTGCGCGATGCGGCGCATCTGGCCGCACTGGAAAGCAAAGGGCTGGTGGCACTGCGCTTTATCGACAACTTCGGCAAAGTTACGCAAAACTACCCGGCGAACCCGAACGGTTCCCCGAACGGTATTACGGCAGTGACCAACGAAAGCGGGCGCGTGACCATTATGATGCCGCACCCTGAGCGTGTGTTCCGTACTGTAAGTAACTCCTGGCACCCGGAAGAGTGGGGCGAGGACAGCCCGTGGATGCGCATCTTCCGGAATGCGCGTAAACAACTCGGTTAAGTTGTTGTGGAATCCCTGCTTCGGCAGGGATTTTTTTGTCACCATTTCCCGACAATGGCGCTCTTTAGGTGTCTCTGATTTGCGACACTTAACATATTGATTTTTATTGCTTTGCAAAATATGATTTTTAAGTGTTGCTAAATAGCGACGTTACGGTTGAAAAACAATCAGCTTGCAGTGTGAGTCATTAAATAAATAAACATAATGGAAACATTGGCATGCATTATTTGTAGCAAACATGGCACATAGTATGCATAATACTGCGCAGTGGCTCATTCACCCTCCTATGTCAGCCCCCGCAAGGGTTGTGCTACATAAAACTTAGAATGACGCACTCCAGGTGCCTGCCGTCCACCTTTTGATTATTGTCAGTCTTGTACTGCTTTATCATGCTCCGGGCGAAACGTTGAGTAAGGCACCGCCTGATTCCAGAACAAAGGCAGAGATTATTCTCTGCCTTTGTTGTTTCTGAACTTTAAACTCCCGCCAATCCCCGTTAGCATCGAATCATTCAGGTAGACAATGAGATGAAGCTATTGAACCAGTGGCACTTTTTCCCTCGCTCCCTACGTCAGCTTGTCATGATGGCCTTTTTGCTGGTGCTGGTTCCCTTGCTGGTGCTGGCGTGGCAAGCCTGGCAAAGTCTGAATGCCCTGAGCGACCAGGCCGCCGTCACCAATCGCACAACGCTTGTGGATGCGCGTCGCAGTGAAGCGATGACCAACGTGGCGCTGGAAATGGAACGGAGTTATCGACAGTACTGCGTGCTGGACGATACCACGCTCGCTAAGGTTTATGAGGGGCAGCGCAAACGTTACGCGCAAATGCTCGAAGCCCACGCTGGCGTCCTGCCGGACAATCATCTTTATCAAACATTGCGCCAGTCGCTCAACGACCTCGCTGAAATTCAATGCAAAAACAGTGGGCCAGATTCTGCTGCCGCGGCACACCTTGAAACCTTCGCCACGGCTAATGCTGAAATGGTGCAAGCGACACGCGCGGTGGTGTTCTCTCGTGGGCAGCAACTCCAGCAAGAAATCGCCGAACGCGGACAGTTCTTCGGCTGGCAGGCGCTGGTGCTGTTTTTGTTAAGCGTCGCGCTGGTGATTATCTTCACACGCATGATTATCGGCCCGGTTAAAGGCATTGAACGGATGATCAACTTGCTGGGCGAAGGGCATTCGTTGGGCAACGCGGTACTGTTTAAAGGGCCGCGCGAATTGCGCTCGGTGGGGCAGCGAATTGTCTGGTTAAGCGAACGTCTGTCCTGGCTTGAATCTCAGCGTCATGAGTTTTTACGCCATATCTCACATGAGTTAAAAACTCCCCTCGCCAGTATGCGCGAAGGCACTGAACTGCTGGCAGACCAGGTCGTTGGGCCGCTAACCAACGACCAAAAAGAGGTGGTCGAAATCCTCGATAACAGCAGTCGTCACTTGCAAAAATTGATTGAACAATTGCTGGATTACAACCGCAAACTGGCGGACGTTCCGGTCGAACTTGAGAAAGTTGAATTGGCACCGTTAGTGGATGTGATTATTGCCGCTCACAGTTTGCCAGCACGGGCTAAAATGATGCGTACCGTATGTGATTTTATCCCGGAGCCTGTCCTCGCCGAACCCATGCTGCTCATGAGCGTATTGGATAATCTCTATTCCAATGCGGTGCACTATGGGTCTGAATCCGGTACCATTTATTTACGTAGCACGCAGGTGGGGAACACTCTTCACATTGATGTCGGTAATACGGGTGATCCTATTCCGCCTGCGGAGCGAGAGATGATTTTTGAACCTTTTTATCAGGGAAGTCACCAGCGCAAAGGTGCGGTTAAAGGGAGTGGCCTGGGCCTGAGTATCGCCCAGGATTGTATCCGTCGCATGCATGGCGAATTGCATCTGATTGACGATGAAACGGCAGATGTCTGCTTCCGAATTGAGTTGCCTGTTTTTCCCGAGAACAAATAAAAAATGAAAGTGACTATTTTTCGCCCTTTGTCAGCATTGCTCCTGCCCTTATTGCTGGCGAGTTGTGTGCAAAACGCAGCGCCCAAAGACGTAAAACATCCGCCGGTGGCAGAAGAGCCGGAACAACAGCTAGCGGATTACCTATCGACAGATTGTGAAGATATCTGGCAAAACCAGAGCCACGACTCGATGAGCAACCCGCTGTACTGGCTGCGGGCGATGGACTGCGCCGAACGTTTAGCGCCTGCACAGGCGCGAGCGGAAGCACGTCGCTGGCCGTCCGATAGCTGGCGCGATACCTTCAAGCGAGGCATTTTGCTGGCGAATGCCAAAATCTCCCCCACCGAGCGCCGTCGTTACATGGTTAAGCTCGATGCGATGACAGCTGAAGTCCCTTCGCAAATGCGTTCATTGTTCCAGGTCTGGCGTGATGGGCAGGCATCTTTGCTGGCACTTTCTGACGAACGCACGCGCTACAGTAAATTGCAGCAATCCTCAGACAGCGAGCTGGACACGCTGCGTGAGCAGCAACAACGGCTCAGAAGCCAGTTAAGTTTGACCACCCGAAAACTGGAAAACTTAACCGACATCGAGCGCCAGCTTTCCAGCCGTAAACCTGCCAGCACAGAATTGCCGGACAACACCAAACCCGCGCAGGAGGCGAAACCATGACGCAACGTAAACCCGCCAGATTACTGCTGGTCGATGACGATCCGGGCTTGCTGAAACTTCTCGGTATGCGCCTGACGAGCGAAGGTTACACCGTCTCGACCGCCGAAAGCGGTGCCGAAGGGTTGCGTCTGCTTGGTCGTGAAAAAATCGACTTGGTGATCAGTGATTTGCGGATGGACGAAATGGACGGTATGGCGCTGTTCGCTGAAATCCAGAAAGTGTATCCGGGCATGCCGGTGATCATTTTGACCGCTCACGGCTCGATTCCTGACGCCGTCGCGGCAACGCAACAGGGCGTGTTTAGTTTCCTGACTAAGCCTGTCGATAAAGACGCGCTTTATAAAGCCATTGACGATGCGCTGGTGCACTCGGTCATCGCCGGAGACGACATGTGGCGCGATACCATCGTCACTCGAAGCCCCGCGATGCTGCGTTTGCTGGAGCAGGCGCGCATGGTTGCGCAGTCGGACGTCAGTGTGTTGATTAACGGGCAAAGTGGCACCGGCAAAGAGATTCTGGCGCAGGCCATTCATAACGCCAGCCCGCGCAGCAAAAAAGCATTTATCGCCATTAACTGCGGCGCGCTGCCGGAACAGCTACTGGAATCCGAGCTTTTTGGTCATGCCCGTGGTGCGTTTACCGGTGCGGTCAGCAGCAGGGAAGGGTTATTCCAGGCCGCAGAAGGCGGAACGTTATTCCTCGATGAAATTGGCGACATGCCAATTCCTTTGCAGGTCAAATTGTTACGTGTTTTGCAGGAGCGCAAAGTGCGCCCGTTGGGCAGCAACCGCGACCTGGATATCAACGTGCGTATTCTCTCGGCTACTCACCGTGATTTACCTAAAGCGATGGAGCGCGGCGAGTTTCGTGAAGACTTATTTTACCGTCTGAACGTGGTGAGCCTGAAAATTCCAGCGTTGCAAGAGCGTGCAGAAGATGTGCCGTTGCTGGCAAACCATTTGTTACGTCAGTCCGCCGACAGGCATAAACCGTTTGTGCGCAGCTTCTCAACCGATGCCATGAAGCGGCTGATGGCGGCAAGCTGGCCGGGCAACGTGCGCCAGTTGGTCAACGTGATTGAACAATGTGTAGCGTTGACGTCCGCTCCGGTTATCAGCGATGCGCTGGTGCATCAGGCGCTGGAAGGTGAGAACACCGCGCTGCCGACGTTTGTCGAAGCGCGTAATCAGTTTGAGCTGAATTACCTGCGCAAACTGTTGCAAATGACCAAAGGAAATGTGACTCAGGCGGCGCGTGTTGCGGGGCGTAACCGTACCGAATTCTACAAATTACTCTCACGGCATGAGCTCGATGCCAATGACTTTAAAGAGTAGTCTGTGGTAAGTTTGGGCTATCGATGAAGTGCGGGATGACAGAGAAAACTATGAAAAAAATTGATGCGATTATTAAACCGTTCAAGCTGGATGACGTTCGCGAAGCGCTGGCAGAAGTTGGCATCACTGGCATGACGGTCACAGAAGTTAAAGGTTTTGGTCGTCAGAAAGGGCATACCGAACTGTACCGTGGCGCTGAGTACATGGTGGATTTCCTGCCGAAAGTGAAAATTGAAATTGTCGTCACCGACGATATCGTTGATACCTGCGTGGATACCATCATCCGCACCGCGCAAACCGGCAAAATCGGCGATGGTAAAATCTTTGTCTTCGATGTAGCTCGCGTGGTGCGTATCCGTACTGGCGAAGAAGACGACGCCGCGATTTAATTTTTCCCCCTCACCCCGGCCCTCTCCCCAAAGGGGCGAGGGGGAAAGAAAATCCCCTCTCCTGTGGGAGAGGGCTAGGGTGAGGGCATGTTTTCGGCTGAAAAATTACATCACTTTATGCGGGCCAAAACACTCATAGTGAATTCGGCTCTGCTCAACGCCCAACTTCACTAATTGCTCCGCTGCAAAACGCATAAAGCTCACCGGCCCGCACAGATAAAACTGCATATCTGGTGCACTGATTTTGCTCTCAAGAGCGACTAAATCCATCAAACCTTCGCTATCAAACTTCGCCTGAGCGCGGCAGTTTTCTCTCGGTTGGCGATACCACACGTGGTTTTCAAAACGTGGCAATTGCGCACCCAGCAGAGTCACTTCATCGGCAAACGCGTGCACGTCGCTATGGTCTGCCGCGTGGAACCAGTTCACCTGGGCTGCATGCTGAGTTTTTGCCAGTGTATCCAACATTGCCAACATCGGCGTCTGGCCAACGCCTGCGGAAATCAGCGTAACCGGAGTTTGTGCGTTCACGTCCATAAAGAAATCACCGGCAGGCGCAGCCAGATGCACTTCATCACCTACTTGTGCGTGGTTATGCAACCAGCTTGAAACCTGACCCAAATCTTCACGCTTCACTGCAATGCGATAGCTTTTGCCATCGGCTTTACGAGTCAGTGAATACTGGCGAATTTCTTGATGCGGGAAACCTTCTGGTTTCAACCACACACCGAGGTATTGGCCAGGCTGATAATCGGCAACGGATTTGCCATCGACAGGCTCAAACTCAAAGCTGGTAATCAATGTGCTTTGCGGCTCTTTTGCCACAATACGGAACGCGCGAGTGCCTTCCCAACCGCCATTTTTCGCTGCATTGTCCTGATAGATTTCCGCTTCACGATTGATAAACACGCCCGCCAACACACCATACGCTTTGCCCCAGGCATCCAGCACTTCCTCGCCCGGGCTGAACATTTCATCCAGCGTAGCCAAAAGATGGCCGCCGACAATATCGTACTGCTCAGGTTTGATCTGGAAGCTGGTGTGCTTCTGGGCAATTTTTTCTACCGCAGGCAACAGCACCGCCAGATTTTCAATATTGGTCGCGTACGCGCAGATAGCATTGAACAGCGCTTCACGCTGATCGCCGTTGCGCTGGTTGCTCATATTAAAGATTTCTTTCAGCTCAGGGTTATGGCTGAACATACGTTCGTAAAAGTGTGCGGTAAGTTTTGGACCGGTCGCGGCAAGCAGGGGAATGGTGGATTTCACAACAGCGATGGTTTGGGCATCAAGCATGGTATAGCTCCATTTTCTGACATTAAAATCTAATGATGTATTTTAAATGCATCTTATAAAACTCTTCACCAAAAAAAAAGCACTACATTGTAAATGGATACTGACTGAGTCGATTCGGCTCACAGAACATGAAATTCCTGCAAGTTGATGATGAATTAATATCCGTTGAAATAAGCGATGACTTTTGCCTTCAAACCCTTGCAGGACGCCAAGCCAATCGTTTGCGTAAAAACCTATGTCAAGACCTATCACGCAACACTGTTTCGGTTTACACTGTTGCCCGTTGTATTTAAGGCGGCCAAAAAGCTGTTCAAATATTTACTGTTAGCTGAGTCTGGAGATGCGAATGTTAAAACGTGAAATGAACATTGCCGATTATGATGCCCAACTGTGGCAGGCTATGGAGCAAGAAAAAGTACGTCAGGAAGAGCACATTGAACTGATCGCCTCCGAAAACTACACCAGCCCGCGCGTAATGCAGGCTCAGGGTTCTCAGTTAACCAACAAATACGCAGAAGGCTACCCAGGCAAGCGTTACTACGGCGGCTGTGAATATGTCGACGTGGTTGAGCAACTGGCTATCGACCGTGCAAAAGAGCTGTTCGGCGCTGATTACGCTAACGTACAGCCGCACTCCGGTTCACAGGCTAACTTTGCGGTATACACCACTTTGCTGGAACCAGGCGATACCGTTCTGGGTATGAACCTGGCACACGGCGGCCACCTGACACACGGTTCCCCGGTAAACTTCTCCGGCAAGCTGTACAACATCGTTCCTTACGGCATCGATGAAACTGGTCACATTGATTACGCAGATCTGGAAAAACAAGCCAAAGAACACAAACCGAAAATGATCATCGGTGGTTTCTCTGCTTATTCCGGCGTCGTTGACTGGGCAAAAATGCGTGAAATCGCTGACATGGTCGATGCGAAGCTGTTCGTCGATATGGCGCACGTTGCAGGCCTGATTGCGGCTGGCGTTTACCCGAACCCGGTTCCACATGCTCACGTTGTGACGACCACAACGCACAAAACGTTGGCAGGTCCACGCGGTGGTTTAATCCTCGCGAAAGGTGGCAGCGAAGAGCTGTACAAGAAACTGAACTCCGCGGTATTCCCAGGCGCGCAGGGCGGCCCACTGATGCACGTCATCGCGGGCAAAGCTGTGGCACTGAAAGAAGCCATGGAACCTGAGTTCAAAACTTACCAGCACCAGGTTGCCAAAAACGCGAAAGCGATGGTTGCAGTGTTCCTGGAACGTGGCTACAAAGTGGTTTCTGGCGGTACTGATAACCACCTGTTCTTGCTGGACCTGGTTGATAAAAACCTGACCGGTAAAGAAGCTGATGCAGCGCTGGGCCGTGCAAACATCACCGTGAACAAAAACAGCGTGCCAAACGATCCTAAGAGCCCGTTTGTGACTTCCGGTATCCGTATCGGTACGCCTGCGGTGACGCGCCGTGGCTTCACTGAAGCTGACGTCCGTGAACTGGCTGGCTGGATGTGTGATGTGTTGGATAGCATCAACGACGAAGCGGTTATCGAGCGCACTAAGCAGAAAGTTCTCGATATCTGCGCACGCTTACCGGTGTACGCATAATCTGTTGAAGACCCCGGCTCGCCGGGGTTTTTTTATGCCCAAATCACACCTGATTCAACGACTCTTCAGCGTACAAATAACCCACTCCCATCACCTGTTGCGGTCGACTCAACTGCCCGAAACTGATTTGTGTCGCATTTGCCTTGAGTGAATCGCCATGGTCAAACGGATTAAATCCAATTTGCTTGTCGATGGTCGCAAGCCAGCTTTCGCCAAACCCGCAGCTTCTGCCATAAAACAAAATCTGATTGATATTCAAAATATTGAGGAAGTTGTACAGGCTTAACCCAATGGCGTTAGCCGAACTTTCTACCCAACGGCAAACGTATTCATTACCTTCATGCCAGGCGGTAATTAACTGTGTTGAAGTAATAGATTCCGGGTCGAGCTTTGGCGAAATGGGTTGTGATTTTAGCCAGATGCGCGCCTGCTTTTTTAACGCCGTCAACGAGGCCACAGTTTCCAGGCAGCCATAACGTCCACAGTCACACGCCATGCCGTCGGGGTTCACAATCGTGTGGCCGATTTGCCCGCTGCCGTACAGGCTCCCGCGATAAATTTGCCCGTTAATCACAAATGAAGAACCGATACCGTAATCGACGTTTATCACACAGAAATCCTGGCGATTCGCCGGATTCTGCCATTTCTCTGCCAGTGCCAGCATCACGCAGTCGTTATCCACCCTGACGGTTACGCCGAGCTTTTCTTCCAGAAGATATTTGATTTCTACCGGTTCACGCCACGGCGCTTGCGGCATGGTTTGCGACACTCCCGTCACCGGATCGACTTGCCCGTGGATCCCGAGCGCCAGGTTAATTTTCTTTTTCGGCCAGCATTTACGTTGCGTGCGCCAGATATTCTCGATAGCGGCGAGTAGCGCCTGTGGCGTAGCAGCATTAACCTGAATCCGTTCAAACTCCCCCTGCGGTGAAAGCTGTGCATCGCACAGCTGGCTTTCAATGCTGGTAGGGGTGACATTCATGCAAAGAATGAAATCGCCATCGGGCGGGATCTGGTAACTGCCGCTGTTGATACCACGGTTACTCAGATTTTCGCTGGAATGGCTCAGTTTTCCATCCTGCACCAACTCTTCAAGAATTTTGCTCACTGCGGGAATCGACAGCCCGGTGTACTGCGAAAACTGCGATTTACTGAGCCGCTTATGCTGCCACACCAGTTTCATCAACGTCTGGCGATTGAGTTGCCGCACGCGTTGGTTGTTCAGCCCTGAGTCATACATTTCACTAAACTCCGTTAACTTTATTGTGTGAGCATTAAGCATTCTAAGGCGCAATGAGTTCTCTACACTGCAAACATAACGTATTTCACTGTTGTTTGTTTACTGGAGAATCGAAATGTACGGAGCCGTTAACGTCTGGCAAGAGACGATTGCGTTACCCACATGGACGACCGGTGCAGAAGACCCGAATCCGATGTTCCTCGAAAGCCGTGTTTACCAGGGTTCATCCGGTGCGGTGTATCCCTACGGCGTGATTGACACCCTGAGCGGCCAGCGCGAAATGCGTGATTACAACGCCGTCTGGATAGAAAACGATTTTATCCGCGTGATGCTGCTACCAGAACTGGGGGGCCGTATTCACCGTGCTTATGACAAAGTGATGGAGCGCGATTTCGTTTACTACAACGAAGTGGTGAAACCGGCGCTGGTGGGATTGGTCGGGCCGTGGATTTCCGGCGGTATCGAATTTAACTGGCCGCAGCACCATCGCCCAACCACTTTTATGCCTGTCGATGTGACTTTCCAGAAGCATGACAACGGCGCACAAACTGTCTGGTTGGGTGAAGTGGAGCCGATGCGCGGCCTGCAAGTCATGACCGGGTTTACGCTCTACCCGGAAAAAGCGCTGATTGAAATCACCGGCAAAGTATTCAACGGCAACGCCACGCCGCGCCATTTCCTGTGGTGGGCGAATCCGGCAGTCAAAGGCGGCGACGATCACCAAAGCGTATTCCCCCCTGATGTCACCGCGGTATTCGATCACGGCAAACGTGATGTTTCCGCCTTCCCGATTGCCCACGGCACTTACTACAAAGTCGACTATTCCGCAGGCGTGGATATCTCGCGCTACAAAAACATTCCGGTGCCAACGTCCTATATGGCGGATAAATCAGATTACGATTTTGTCGGCGCTTACCATCACGGCGAGCAGGGTGGTTTGCTGCATATTGCCGATCACCATGTTTCACCGGGCAAGAAGCAATGGACGTGGGGAAACTGTGATTTCGGCCAGGCGTGGGATCGCAATCTGACGGATGAAAACGGTCCCTATATCGAGCTGATGACAGGCGTATTCACCGATAACCAACCGGATTTCACCTGGATTGCGCCTTACGAAGAAAAAATCTTCGTGCAGAATTTCCTGCCATACAGCCAATTGGGCACGCTGCAAAACGCTAACACTCAGGCGGCGGTGAAACTTGAGCGCCATAACGGTGAACTGCACCTCGGACTCTACGCCATCGCGCCGTTGCCAGACGTTACGTTAGAAATTGAATCAGCGGGTAGAACATTGTGGAAAGCCAGGCTTTCCCTGCAACCCGCACAGGCGTGGCAGGAAGCTATCAGCGACAGCTGGCCACAGCGCCTGACGCTGAATCTGCGTGATGCGCAGGGCAAACTTATTCTCAGCTACTGCGAACACGTTCCAGAAGATCTACCGCTGCCGCAGCCTGCCAGTGTTCCGGCAAAACCACAGGACATCACCCATTGCGACGAGCTGTATTTCATCGGCCAGCATCTGGAGCAATATCTGCACGCCAGTCGCTCGGCGTTTGACTATTACCAACGTGCGCTGGCTCTGGACCCGGAGGATTACCGCTGTAACGTGGCATTAGGTCAGCTTGAGCTGAACCGGGGTAACTGGGCGCTTGCCGAACAGTACGCCGACGCCGCGCTGAAACGCGCGCATCGTCTGAACAAAAACCCGCAAAACGGTGATGCCAGCATGTTGCGTGGGGCGGCAAAAGAGAGGCAGGACGACTGCGCCGGGGCGTTTGACGATTATTTTAAAGCGAGCTGGAGTGGCAATTGCCGTGATGCCGCATTTTACGCGCTTGCTCGCCTGGCGCTGCGCAAAGATGAAGCCGCGCAGGCGCTGGCATTTGTGAATCAAAGCCTGAAATTTAACGCCAGCAATAACCTGGCAATGGGGCTGAAAGCGCTGGCGCTTCATCAAACCGGCGCGTCACAAAAAGCACTGGGCTGGGTTGCGCAGCAGCTTGAAGAATACCCGCTCAGTTACGTTCTGCATTATGCCCGCTGGGTGATTACGCAAAGTGAAACTGACCGTGCTGAACTGCTGCGCGTGACCGGTAAACGCGGCGTGAATGCCAGTGTTCTCGCGGGTTGGCTGGTGAGTCTGGGCCATGAAGCGCAGGCCCGGCAATTGCTGAGTGTGATGGATTCACAAGAAGCGATGCCGCTGTTGTGGCGTGCGGCACTGGAAACTGACCATGCCCAGCAACATGCTTTTGTGCAGCAGGCGCAGGACAATTTTGCCCGCAAAGTTCGCTTCCCGAACACGCTGGACGAAGTACAAATGCTGCAACGTCTGCCGCATGATGGCTTCGCGCAATATCTGTTGGGATGTTTCTGGTACAGCAAACGTCGTTATGACGACGCGGTGGCCTGCTGGCAATTCGCCGCTGAACAGCTCCCTGAATTTGCTGCGGTTCAGCGGGTGTTGGGCATTCACGCCTGGAATAAAAAACACAATGCCGAACTGGCGGAACAGTATCTGCAACGCGCGGTTGCGCTGGAGCCGGGTAACGCCCGCTTCCTGTTTGAACTGGATTACCTGCAAAAACTCACCGGTCGCTCTACCGAACAACGCCTGGCGCATCTTGCGGCTCGCCGCGACGTGGTGCTTAAACGTGACGATCTGACCGCAGAATTACTCAGCCTGTGGAATATCCATGGAGAAACAGATGCCGCAGCGCAAGTTTTAGCGCAGCGTAAATTTCACCCGTGGGAGGGCGGCGAAGGCAAAGTCACCGGGCAGTATCTGATAAATCTTCAACGCAGGGCGCTGGCGTACATTGCTGATAAGCAGTTTGGAAAAGCAGAAGAGCGACTTCAGCAGGCGCTCAGTTACCCGGAAAACCTCGGCGAAGGACGCCTGGTCGGCCAGAGCGATAACGATATCTGGTATCTGCTGGGTTGGTGTGCGCAGCAAAGCCAACAACCAGAGCGTGCGCAACATTGCTACCAGCGTGCGCTGGAGGGCGGCTCCACGCTGGAAGCCGGGCGTTACTACAACGATCAGCCGGTGGATTACTTGTTCTACCAGGCCATGGCGTTGGTCCGTATTGGCGAAAAAGAGCAGGCCGAGCTGCAGTTCCGCAACTTTATAGCCTGGGCCGATGCGCACTTTAACGACCTGTCTGAACCCGATTTCTTTGCCGTCTCTCTGCCGGATTTAGTCGCGCTAGATGCTGACCGCCAGGCGGCGCATAAACAGCACTGCCTGTTTGTCGCAGCCCTGGGGCATCTTGGTTTGGGTGAGCACGCCGAATTTGAAGCAGCCTTGAAAGCCTTGCAGTCACAAAATCCGGCTCACGATAAAGCTCACTTACTGCAACTGGCCGTGCATAACGGCGTATTTTCCTGAGTGTTGAAATAACAATAAACGGCGGGAGATAACTCCCGCTCCTCTGTATCTCTACAAGATTTAAACGAGGATTAACAATGAACACTGCACAGACACAATTACGCATGGGGTATGTCTGGACTATCTGTCTGGTGGCCGCCTGCGGAGGTTTGCTGTTTGGATATGACTGGGTGGTAATTGGTGGAGCGAAACCGTTCTACGAAGCCTACTTCTCGATAACCGACCCTGCGCAATCTGGCTGGGCGATGAGTTCCGCGCTGGTCGGCTGTATTTTTGGGGCATTAATTTCCGGCTGGTGCGCAGACCGGTTCGGGCGCAAAATGCCACTGATTATGTCGGCGATTTTGTTCACCGCCTCGGCCTGGGGCACAGCCATGGCCAGCAACTTCGACATGTTTGTGGTGTTTCGCATCGTCGGCGGGGTAGGGATTGGCCTCGCATCAGCACTCAGTCCAATGTATATCGCGGAAGTCAGCCCGGCTGAAAAACGCGGCAAATTTGTTGCCATCAACCAGTTAACGATTGTGATTGGCGTACTGGCAGCACAGCTTATCAACCTGGTGATTGCAGAACCGGTTGGCAGCGCGGCAACGATGCAGCAAATCACCGAAAGCTGGAACGGGCAGGTCGGCTGGCGCTGGATGTTTGGCGCTGAACTGGTTCCTGCGCTGGCATTTTTAGTGCTGATGTTCTTTGTACCGGAATCGCCACGCTGGCTGGCGCGTGCCGGTAAAAACGAACGCGCTCATCAGATGCTTAAACGTATCGGTAATCAAAAATATGCCGACGACACGTTGAACGATATTCTTCAAACGCTGAACAACGACACGCAAAAAGTCTCATGGAGTGCGTTGTGGCAGCCGCAAGTGAAGCCAATTATTATCATTGGTATGGTGTTGGCTGTGTTCCAGCAGTGGTGCGGCATTAACGTGATATTTAACTACGCGCAGGAAATATTTGCCTCCGCAGGCTTTGATATCAACAGCACGCTGAAATCCATTGTTGCGACAGGTTTGATTAACCTTATCTTCACCCTTGCAGCGCTGCCGCTGGTGGATAAAATCGGCCGCCGCAAACTGATGCTGTTTGGTGCCGCCGGTCTGACTATCATCTATGCGCTAATCGGTGCGGCTTACGGGCTGGGCATTATGGGACTGCCGGTGTTGATTTTGGTCCTGGCGGCGATTGCGATTTACGCCCTGACGCTGGCCCCCGTGACCTGGGTTCTGCTGTCTGAGATTTTCCCAAACCGTGTGCGTGGCCTGGCGATGTCTTTGGGAACACTGGCGCTGTGGGTCGCCTGTTTCTTACTGACGTATACCTTCCCGTTATTGAACGCAAGTCTCGGCGCGGCGGGCAGCTTCCTGCTCTACGGTGTGATTTGTGCGGCAGGCTTTATCTATGTGCGCCGTTATGTGCCTGAAACGAAAGGTGTGAGTCTGGAAGCGCTGGAAAAACGTATGGCAGACCAATACGGTGCGGCGGCGAAAGCGCGTGCCGAAAGAACGGCGCATTAAGATATGGAAACGCTGTTACTTGAAAATGAACATTTATGTTTAACCGTCGCCCCGCAAGGGGCGGCAATTCGGAGCCTGGAGTCGCTCACACATCAACAGCCGATACTTCACCCCGGCGATAAAGCGCTGTTCCCGATGTTGCCGCTGGCCAACCGCGTTGCCGGGAATCGTTTTCCGCTACACGGCGAGATAATCGAATTGCCAAAAAGTCCGGTGGATGAGCAATTCTTTCTACATGGCGATGGCTGGCTGAAAGCCTGGGAAGTTGAAAAGCATGATTCTTTGAATCTCGTACTGACAATGGAAAGCCAGCACGACTGCGGATTTGATTATCAGGCTCGGCTGGCTTATCGACTGGAAGGGGCGCGGTTTATCGCCGAGTTGGAATTATCCCATCGGGGAACTAAGCCGATGGTTTATGGCCTGGGCTTCCATCCCTTTTTCCATCTCAAGCCATCCACACGCGTGCAGTTTGGCGCAACAGGTTTTTGGCCGGAAGGAGAGAACCACTTGCCGTTGGCATGGCAGGGTGAACTGACCGCGCAAACCGATTTCCTGCAACCGAAAACGCCGGATAATCAGTGGTTGAACATCGGCTATTCCGGCTGGAATGGCAGAGCGTTAATCGAAAACGACGAAATGCGTGTTCAACTGCGTTGCGCCACGCCGTATTTGATGGTTTTCCGCATGGAAGATGCACCGTTTATTTGCCTCGAACCACAAACTCATCCGGTGAACGCACATAATATGGCGGGGCAACCGGGTTTGGTGTTGTTGCAAAACGAGCAATCAACGGCGATTAAAATGGAGATTACGGTTTTGTCTCGTGATGATAAAACTCCGTAATTATTACGTGTTATTAGTCTGTTAATGAATGCTTGCAAGCCAGCCAACGCTCGGACACACTAACGCCTCCAAAACGGGAGGGATCATGGTTTTGCATTCAACGCGCTGGCTGGCGCTCAGTTATTTTACCTACTTCTTTAGCTACGGGATTTTCTTACCTTTCTGGAGCGTCTGGCTCGCTGGAGTAGGCCTGCCACCTGAAACCATCGGGTTATTATTAGGGGCTGGTTTAATCGCCCGTTTCCTCGGCAGCTTGCTGCTTGCTCCTCGTGTTACCGACCCCTCCCGACTTGTCTTTGCCCTCAGAATCCTCGCCTTACTCACATTACTTTTTGCCATCGCTTTTTGGTTCGGGCAAACCTCCGCCTGGCTATTGATTGTCATGGTCGGTTTTAACCTGTTCTTCTCGCCACTCGTGCCGCTGACTGACGCACTGGCTGGTACCTGGCAGCGACAAATCACCATGGATTACGGCCGAGTTCGCCTGTGGGGATCGCTGGCGTTTGTTATTGGCTCTGCCATGACGGGTAAACTGGTGAGTTTGTTTAGCTACCAGGCGATTCTGGTGCTGCTGAGTATCGGCGTCGCGTCGATGTTAATCGGCATGATGTTGCGTCCATCGGTGATGCCGCAGGGCGAAGCGAGACACAACGAAGGCGCGGGCTGGCAGGCGTGGAAGAAGCTGGTGCTTGGTTCATGGCGTTTTCTCGCATGCGTGACGTTGTTGCAAGGAGCACACGCGGCGTACTACGGATTCAGCGCAATTTACTGGCAGGGCGCGGGGTATTCCGCCTCGGTTGTTGGATATTTGTGGTCGCTGGGTGTGGTGGCAGAAATCGTGATTTTTGCGCTGAGCAACAAGCTGTTCCGCAACTGGAGCGCGCGTGATTTGCTGCTGCTTTCTGGCGTGACGGGGATTTTGCGCTGGAGCCTGATGGCGTACACCACCGATCTTCCGTGGCTGATTGCGGCGCAAATCCTGCATTGCGGCAGTTTCACCGTGTGCCACCTTGCGGCGATGCGCTATATCTCAGCGCGTGAAGGCAACGAAGTGATTCGCTTGCAGGCGGTCTATTCTGCGGTGGCGATGGGCGGCGGTATTGCGATTATGACCATGTTCTCCGGCTATCTTTACCAGCATATGCAGGGTGGGGTGTTCTGGATTATGGCATTGGTCGCCGTTCCGGCGTTGTTGATTCGCCCACGCCCTATCGCGTATTGCGTTAACACTCAATAATTTTACGAATTTGCTGCTGCTGGTGTTCGCCCAGCGGCAGCTCCACGTGAATGAGCGGCGGAGAGTAAAGCGGCAAGGTAGTGGAATAGGGTGAAATGACCAGCACCACTTCTTTTGGCGCTCCCTCTTTTTGATAGCTGTGAATCGTCAAATGTTTGATATTGAGCGGCAGCAGCGTGAGCTCACGTAGCTGTTGTTCAATAGTTTGCTCAAGCTCTAAATTATTGCCTGTCAGGAGTAATACTTGTTTCTCGTGCAGATCGTTTTCCTGCATCAACCACGCGCCGAAAATTACCGCGACCAAACCCACTTCTTCATCAGAAAAACGCATCTCAAAATGGCTTTCAAAATCGCTAAACGCTTCACGCGTGGTGCGCATCAGACGCGGATATAAACGCGTGATTTCTTCCGGCAGGCTGTTATCAATCCCGATCCCGAACTGGCAGCGGTCCAGCGCCTGAGCGAGATGAATATAGAGCTGATCGCTCAGTCCCTGTTCATCGCTAAACGACATTCCTGCTTGTTCACGAAACTGCGCAATCATGGTGGCAATCGCGCCGCGCAGGCGTAAATCTTGCTCATGGTTATCACGAATCGGATCGGGCATTCGCAGGAGCTGGAATAGCAACGCGAGGAATAGCTGCTCGTTTTCATTGGCGGTTTGCAACACTCGCCGCTTCCAGTGGCGGGCAATCTCAAGGGCTGCCAGGTATTCCGGGCGAATTTGCGTCCAGGCTCGCTGCTGCTCGGTGAATTCAGGAATAATTCCCGCATGATGCTGGTGCAGACAATACTGCAAAAACAGCGTCAAAAACTGCACGTCACGGGAATCAAATTGCCGCTGCAAACGTCGTGCGCACAGGCTTATCAGCGCCTGGAGGTTTTTTTCGTCATACAGCGCAGTCAGGATGCCCTGTTGTTTAAGTTGGGTTTTTAGTGCCGGAGTAAAATGCTGCTGCACAAAGTGCGGACTTAGACGTAAAGCACGACGCAGCCAGTGCAATAAGCACAAGCGTCTATTCAGAGGCGTGCCCTCAATCCGGTAGCTGCCGTCCTGTTGCGTGATGAGGCTCAGCCGGTGATAGCGCTGGATTTCATCGCCGGTGTCGGCTATATCTTGCAGGGCTTTGGCGTCATCGACCCCGTTGAGTCTGGCTAAGATCTCTGGGGTGACGGTTTGGCCCGGTAAGTAAAGCAACAAAAGCAGGTGGCAGCGACGCTGCGGACTGGAGAGTACAGATGGTGTTGGGGAAAGCAGTGTCATCATCCGCATAACCAAGTCAAAGTTAATTATTGCTAAGAGTAGCTAAAGCTTTTGCCGTACAGCGCAGGATTTGAGCTTTTTAATTACGGAATTCTGACTGGCTCACAGAATTTTAATCTTGAGAGAATAATGAGCAGGAAAATGTGTAACAGAATTGCGCTTTTTGCCTTGAGTACGGCGCTTTTTAGCCCGATGGCTTTGGCACACCCGCACAGCTTCATTACCCTGGTCACGACCGTAATCGCTGAAAATGACCAGCTCACCGGCCTGAAAATGCAGTGGACGATGGATGAAATTACTTCAGCCGATCTACTGTATGACGCAGGTAATGCAAAGCCGGATTCACCTGTGTGGAAGAAGCTGGCGGCTGAAGTGATGGCGAATGTTCTGGGGCAACACTACTTCACTGAGTTCTGGCATAACGGCCAAAAGGTGACGTTTGATAATTTGCCGCCGCAGTATGGACTCGCACGGGTTGGGCATCAGGCGGTGCTGACCTTCATTTTACCGTTGGCGCATCCGCAGCCGCTAAAAGGCCAAACCTATCAGTTCGCCACCTTCGACCCGACCTATTTTGTTGATATGAGTTACGACCATAATAGCGATGCCAAACTGCCGGAAACATTAGCCAAACAATGCAAAATCTCAGTGAAAACGCCGAAGCCGACGGAAGACATGCAGGCGTTTGCACTCTCTTTAGATAAAGCTGATGCGCCGCCCGAAGATATGGAACTGGGTAAACAATTTGCTCAACAGGTGATCGTGCAATGTCAGTAATGCCTTCGACCAAACCGCAATCCCGCCGTTGGCTCCATATGTGGCCGCTGGCGTTTTTCCTTATTGTCTGCGCCGCTGCATTTTACAGCCTCTGGCATTACTGGCCGCAAATCATCCTCAATAGCGCGATGTGGCAGAAATCCATTAACCAACAGATGAGTGGGCTTTTGCGCGAGGTAGCCGAAAACCCGGCGCGCGCCGGTTGGTCTTTGCTGTCATTTAGTTTTGTCTACGGCGTGCTTCACGCGTTAGGACCAGGGCATGGAAAAGTGGTGATCACCACCTGGCTTGCCACGCACCCGTCGCGCCTGAAAAGCAGCCTCAAGCTGACATTTGCCGCTTCCTTATTACAAGGACTGGTGGCGATTGGTTTGGTGACGTTGGTGCTGGGAATTCTGGCGCTCCCTTCGCGGCAATTGCATATGAGCAGTTTCTGGCTGGAGAAGGGCAGTTATTTGCTGGTGGGGATTTTAGGCTTGATGTTATGTGGCCGGGCTGTGGGCAAATTGCGCCGCATACTGCGTAAACCCGTGCGCTTTACTTCTTTTACACCGCACCACGTTCACCATGAAAAATGCGGCTGCGGTCATCAGCATTTGCCGACTGAACAACAGCTTGATGCCGGAGAAGACTGGCGCGCCCGGGCGATGATTGTGTTATCGATGGGAATGCGCCCCTGCTCCGGAGCCATTATGGTGCTGTTGTTCAGCAAAGTGATCGGCGTGTATACGTGGGGAATTGCGTCGGCGTTGACGATGGCGGCAGGGACATCGCTCACTATTTCTGGCCTGGCATTATTGGTACACAGTTTCCGCAAGCTGGCGGTTCGCTTAAGCGGTAATAAAGCACCGGTTTTGTGGCGACAAGTGGCCTGGGCAACACTGGCGTTTGCAGGTGGGGGGATTTTGGTTTTAGCAGCGGGGGTAATGTGGCTGAGTGCTCAACCAGTCATGCGTGGGATACGGCCTTTGTGATGTAATGCCTTCCCGGAAGGGAAGGCATTATCAGAGATTAACGCTTCAGCGCTTCACTCAATTCATCACGCATAGCTGCCAGCATCGCTTTAACAACACGCGCATTCCCTGCAACGATATTGCCGCTGGTCAGGTAGTTGTGGCCGCCGGTGAAATCACACACCAGGCTACCGGATTCACGAGCAATCAGTTCACCTGCTGCGAAATCCCATGGCTTCAGGCCTATCTCGAAGAAACCGTCAACGCGGCCTGCCGCAACGTATGCCAGATCCAGCGCAGCAGAACCGGTGCGACGGAAGTCAGCACACTGCGTGAACAGTTTGGTCACGATGTTCATATAAGGAGTCGCGTGTTGCTTGTGCTTGAACGGGAAGCCCGTTGCCAGAATGGTACCGTCGAGGTCGCGTGCATTGCTGCCGCGCAGACGATAACCGTTCAGCTGTGCGCCTTGACCACGAACGGCTGTGAACAGCTCATTACGCATTGGGTCATAAACAACAGCAACTTCGGTGCGGCCCTTAACACGGACAGCGATAGAGACAGAGAAGTGTGGCAAACGTTTGATGAAGTTAGAAGTGCCATCCAGAGGATCGATAACCCATTGCACATCCTGCTCGGTACCCGCCAGTTCGCCTGATTCTTCAGCGATAATGGTGTGTTGCGGGTAGGATTTGCGGATAATTTCGATAATCAGACGCTCGGCGTCTTTATCTACGTTAGTCACAAAATCGTTGCTGCCTTTCTGGCTCGCTTCTACAGCGTCAGGGGTTTCGTAGTTCTTGGCAATTAAATTGCCCGCCTTGCGCGCAGCGCGCACGGCGATGGTGAGCATCGGATGCATCGGTCTCTCTCTGGATGTTAAAGAACGGGAAAACGCGGCGGAGTATAGCAGAGCGTTCGGAATATGTCCCAGGGTTATGATAGGATATCGCGATAATCTTTTCAGGCAATGAGTCTAGAATGCTGCAAAACGTACGTATAGTGCTGGTTGAAACCTCCCACACCGGCAACATGGGGTCTGTCGCTCGAGCCATGAAAACCATGGGGCTGACAAATCTTTGGTTGGTAAATCCGTTGGTTAAACCTGATTCTCAGGCTATTGCGCTCGCCGCAGGTGCCAGTGATGTTATCGGTGAGGCCAAAATTGTCGATACGCTGGATGAAGCGTTGGCAGGTTGCAGCCTGGTCGTGGGTACCAGTGCGCGTTCACGCACATTACCGTGGCCGATGCTCGATCCGCGCGAATGCGGTCTAAAGACCATTTCTGAAGCGCAAGATGCGCCAGTGGCGATTGTGTTTGGCCGTGAACGTGTTGGTTTGACCAATGACGAATTGCAGAAATGCCATTACCACGTCGCGATTCAGGCAAATCCAGAATACAGCTCGCTGAACCTGGCGATGGCCGTGCAAATCCTCGCTTATGAAGTGAGAATTGCCTGGCTTGCTACGCAAGAAGAAGGCAAAGAAGCGGCAGTGGTTGAAGACCAGACTCAGTATCCGTCGGCTGACGATCTCGAGCGTTTTTATGTTCACCTGGAGCAAGTCTTGCTGAAAACCGGCTTTATTCGCACCAGTCATCCGGGGCAGATTATGAGCAAATTACGCCGCTTATATAACCGCGCACGCCCGGAAACTCAGGAACTTAACATCCTGCGCGGTATGCTTTCTTCTATTGATAACGAGAAAAAACACGGCAAATAATACTTGAGTAATTTACTAGGTTAAATAGTTGACCAATTTACTCAGGAATGTCAGACTTGCGGCCTGCTATGTGACAATCACATTTATAAAAAACCCCCGGTTCGAGGGGCGATTAGAGGTTAAGTAAGACATGAGACTGACATCCAAAGGACGTTATGCCGTGACCGCAATGCTTGACGTTGCGTTGAACTCCGAATCAGGCCCAGTGCCACTGGCTGATATTTCTGAACGTCAGGGAATCTCTCTCTCCTATCTGGAGCAGTTATTCTCCCGTCTGCGTAAAAATGGCCTCGTTGCCAGCGTTCGTGGTCCTGGCGGCGGTTATCTGTTGGGTAAAGAAGCAAGCGCCATCGCGGTTGGTGAAGTCATTAGCGCAGTAGATGAATCTGTTGATGCCACGCGTTGTGCGGGTAAAGGTGGTTGTCAGGGCGGCGATAAATGCCTGACTCACGCGCTGTGGCGCGACCTGAGCGACCGTCTGACCGGTTTTTTAAATAACATCACCTTGGGTGAACTGGTCAATAACCAGGAAGTGTTGGATGTTTCTGGTCGCCAGCACAATGAAAACCATCGCAGTACGCGCTCCCAAGACGCGATCGACGTCAAACTGCGCGCATAATTTACCCGTCATATTTCGGGTCGCAACTGCGTTGGCCGCACTTGTTCACTCCAGTCACTTACTTGATGTAAGCTCCTGGGGACTCTCAAGTTTGCCGCCTTGCTGCAACACGAACTATTTAGGGTAAAGATAAAATAGAATTTTAGAATCAGCCATTTCCTTTGAAAATGGCAATTCCCAAAATACCTGGAGCTACATCAAGGCGGCAAGTGAACGAATCCCGGTGAGCTTACTAAAGTAAGTGATTCGGGTGAGTAAGCGTAGCCAACGCCGAGGTAGTTTCAGGTATGAAGGGGATTTCGTATTGAAGTGATGTACGGAGCTTAGAGCAATGAAATTACCGATTTATCTCGACTACTCTGCGACTACGCCGGTTGATCCGCGTGTTGCGCAGAAAATGATGCAGTGTTTGACTATGGACGGAACCTTCGGTAACCCGGCTTCTCGTTCCCACCGTTTCGGTTGGCAGGCGGAAGAAGCAGTAGATATCGCCCGTAACCAAATCGCTGAACTGGTTGGTGCAGACCCGCGTGAAATCGTCTTTACCTCCGGCGCAACTGAATCAGACAACCTCGCTATTAAAGGTGCGGCTAACTTCTATCAGAAGAAAGGCAAGCACATCATCACCGTAAAAACTGAACACAAAGCCGTGCTGGACACCTGTCGTCAGCTTGAGCGTGAAGGTTTTGAAGTGACTTACCTGGCACCGCAGAGCAACGGTATCGTTGACCTGAACGTGCTGGAAGCGGCAATGCGTGACGACACCATTCTGGTTTCTATCATGCACGTGAATAACGAAATCGGCGTGGTGCAGGATATCGCGGCAATCGGCGAATTATGCCGTGCGCGTGGCATTATCTATCACGTGGATGCGACTCAGAGCGTAGGCAAATTGCCTATCGACTTGAGCAACCTCAAAGTTGACCTGATGTCTTTCTCTGGTCACAAAATCTATGGCCCGAAAGGGATCGGCGCACTGTACGTTCGTCGTAAACCACGTATTCGTATCGAAGCTCAGGTACACGGCGGTGGTCACGAGCGCGGCATGCGTTCTGGTACTCTGCCTGTTCACCAGATTGTTGGCATGGGCGAAGCTTACCGTATCGCGAAAGAAGAGATGGAAACAGAAATGTCCCGTCTGCGCGGTCTGCGTAACCGTCTGTGGAACGGCGTGAAAGATATGGAAGAAGTGTATCTGAACGGCGACCTGGAAAATGGCGTTCCAACGATTCTCAACGTGAGCTTTAACTACGTTGAAGGTGAGTCGCTGATTATGGCACTGAAAGACCTCGCGGTTTCTTCCGGCTCTGCCTGTACATCAGCAAGCCTCGAGCCATCCTACGTGCTGCGCGCACTGGGTATGACCGACGAACTGGCTCACAGCTCTATCCGTTTCTCTTTGGGTCGTTTTACTACTGAAGAAGAGATCGACTACACCATCGAACTGGTACGTAAGTCCATTGGCCGTCTGCGCGACCTTTCTCCACTGTGGGAAATGTTCAAACAGGGCGTGGATATTAATTCCATCGAATGGGCTCATCACTAATCGCTCTTTTCGAGCGTCGATATCGGATTCAGGAGAATTAAAAATGGCTTACAGCGAAAAAGTAATCGATCACTACGAAAACCCACGCAACGTTGGTTCTTTTGATAACAGCGATGACAGCGTAGGTTCAGGCATGGTGGGTGCACCAGCCTGTGGCGACGTGATGAAGTTGCAGATCAAAGTCAACAATGAAGGTATTATTGAAGACGCTCGCTTCAAAACCTACGGCTGTGGCTCTGCCATTGCTTCCAGCTCGCTGGTGACCGAATGGGTCAAAGGTAAATCTCTGGATGAAGCGCAGGCCATCAAAAACACCGACATCGCAGAAGAACTCGAACTGCCGCCGGTGAAGATTCACTGCTCAATCCTTGCAGAAGACGCTATCAAAGCGGCCATTGCGGATTATAAAAGCAAACGTGAAGCTAAATAATTATTGTTGAGTAGAGGTTGTTGTATGTCGATTACCCTTAGCGACAGTGCTGCCGCACGCGTGAATGCCTTCTTGTCCAATCGCGGTAAAGGTTTTGGACTGCGTTTAGGCGTTCGTACTTCTGGCTGTTCTGGCATGGCTTATGTTCTTGAGTTTGTTGACGAGCCGATGGCAGAAGACACCGTGTTTGAAGACAAAGGCGTGAAAGTGGTCGTCGATGGTAAAAGCCTGCAATTTTTAGACGGCACCGAGCTGGACTTCGTCAAAGAAGGTCTTAACGAAGGGTTTAAATTTACTAACCCGAACGTGAAAGATGAGTGCGGTTGCGGCGAAAGCTTCCACGTCTGATGCTCGCCACTTCCCCCACGTAACGTACCGTTATGTGGGGGTATATCAGGTAACCCCCCCGAGTCTGTTATGGATTACTTCACCCTCTTTGGATTACCAGTAGGCTTCGCCCTTAACACCGAGTTGCTGGCTAAACGTTACCAGGAGCTGCAACGCCAGTTCCACCCTGACAAATACACCAGCCGCCCTCAGGCGGAACAACTGCTGGCGGTCCAACAATCTGCGACCATCAACCAGGCATGGCAAACGCTGCGTCATCCGCTGCCGCGTGCCGAGTACATCCTCTCCCTCAACGGTTTTGATCTGGCTAACGAGCAGCATACCGTGCGCGATACCGCGTTTTTGATGGAGCAACTCGAATTACGTGAAGAGCTTGATAATATCGAGCACGCCAAAGATAGCGACCGCCTGGAATCCTTCAGTGCCAACGTCAATGCGATGGTGAAAACCCGCATGGCGCAAATGGTGCAGCAGCTGGATAATCAGGACTGGACGCAAGCGGCGGATACTGTGCGTAAACTTCGTTTTCTCGATAAACTGCGCAGCCAAATAGAACAACTCGAAGAAAAGCTGCTCGATTTTTAACTGGAAGCTCAATATGGCGTTATTACAAATTAGTGAGCCGGGCCTGAGTGCGGCACCGCATCAGCGCAAGCTGGCGGCGGGTATCGATTTAGGCACCACAAATTCACTGGTTGCAACTGTTCGTAGCGGGCAAGCTGAAACGCTGCCTGACCATGATGGCCGTCATCTGCTGCCTTCTGTGGTGCACTATCAGCAACAAGGCCTGAATGTGGGCTGGGACGCGCGTGCGCAAGCCGCAACCGATCCGGCAAACACCATCAGCTCCGTAAAGCGTCTGATGGGCCGATCTCTTGCCGATATCCAGACGCGTTACCCGCATCTGCCTTACTCGCTCAAAGCGAGTGAAAATGGCCTGCCGATGATCGACACCCCGGCGGGTCTGCTGAACCCTATTCGTATCTCATCCGACATTTTAAAAGCCCTTTCCGCACGTGCGACCGAAGCACTGGAAGGCCAGCTTGATGGCGTGGTGATCACCGTTCCTGCTTATTTCGATGATGCGCAGCGTCAGGGTACCAAAGACGCGGCGCGTCTGGCCGGCCTGCATGTTCTGCGCCTGCTCAATGAACCGACCGCAGCGGCTATCGCCTACGGCCTGGACTCGGGCAAAGAAGGCGTTATCGCCGTTTACGATTTGGGCGGAGGTACTTTCGATATCTCCATTCTGCGCTTAAGCCGTGGCGTGTTTGAAGTGCTGGCAACTGGCGGTGATTCTGCACTCGGTGGCGATGACTTCGACCACCTGTTAGCCGACTGGCTGCGTGAGCAAGCCGGTGTGGCTGACCGTAGCGACGACCGCGTGCAGCGCCAGTTACTGGATGCCGCAATTGCCGCGAAAATCGCCCTGAGCGATGCCGAAACGGCAACCGTAGAAGTGGCTGGCTGGACGGGCACTGTGACCCGCGAGCAGTTCAACGAACTGATTGCAGCCCTGGTTAAACGGACATTGCTGGCTTGTCGCCGTGTGCTGAAAGACGCAGGTGTCGAAGCCGATGAAGTGCTGGAAGTGGTGATGGTCGGCGGTTCTACTCGGGTGCCATTAGTGCGCGAACGTGTGGGCGAATTCTTTGGCCGCACGCCGCTGACATCTATCGACCCGGATAAAGTTGTTGCTATTGGCGCCGCTATTCAGGCGGATATTCTGGTGGGCAACAAGCCTGACAGCGAAATGCTGCTGCTTGATGTGATCCCGCTGTCGCTTGGCCTTGAAACCATGGGCGGCCTGGTTGAGAAAGTCATTCCGCGTAACACCACTATTCCGGTAGCGCGTGCGCAAGACTTCACGACCTTTAAAGACGGCCAAACGGCAATGTCGATTCACGTGATGCAGGGCGAACGTGAACTGGTGCAGGATTGCCGTTCGCTGGCACGTTTTGCACTGCGCGGTATTCCGGCAATGCCTGCAGGTGGGGCGCATATTCGCGTGACCTTCCAGGTTGATGCTGACGGCTTACTGAGCGTCACCGCGATGGAGAAATCCACCGGCGTTGAAGCCTCCATCCAGGTGAAACCGTCTTATGGCCTGAGCGATGGCGAAATCGCCACCATGATTCAGGACTCCATGAGTTATGCCGAGCATGACGTGAAAGCGCGCATGCTGGCTGAGCAAAAAGTTGACGCTGCCCGCGTGCTGGAAAGCCTGCAAGGCGCGTTAGCGACTGATGCCGCGCTGTTAAGTGCGGCAGAGCGTGCGGAAATTGACTCAGCGATGGTGGCGTTAAGCGCCGCAGCTGCGGGCGATGACACCGATGCTATTGAACAAGCCATTAAAAACGTAGACAAACAAACACAGGATTTCGCCGCACGTCGTATGGATGAATCAATCCGTAAGGCGCTGAAAGGCCACTCCGTGGACGAGGTTTAACATGCCAAAGATTGTTTTTCTGCCTCATCAGGATTTGTGTCCAGATGGCGCAGTTTTGGAAGCGAATGTCGGTGAAACTATTCTTGATGTTGCCCTGCGCAACGGTATCGAGATTGAACACGCCTGTGAAAAATCCTGTGCCTGCACCACTTGCCACTGTGTGGTGCGTGAAGGTTTCGACTCCCTTGCTGAAAGCACGGAAGACGAAGACGACATGCTGGATAAAGCCTGGGGTCTGGAACCTGAAAGCCGTTTAAGCTGCCAGGCACGTGTAACGGATGAAGATCTGGTGGTTGAAATGCCACGTTACACCATCAACCACGCGCGTGAGCACTGACAGGAGTCGCTTATGGGACTGAAATGGACCGACAGCCGCGAAATTGGTGAAGCTCTGTACGACAGCCGCCCGGATCTTGATCCTAAAACGGTACGTTTTACCGATCTGCATCAGTGGATCTGCGATCTGGAAGATTTTGATGACGATCCAAGCGCATCCAATGAAAAAATTCTGGAAGCTATTCTGTTAGTCTGGTTAGATGAAGCAGAATAACAATAAGCGGGCTGCCTCTGGCGGCCCGTTTTTATATGAAGCATGAGCTGAAAAGTATAAGGAAAAGAAAATGTCAGAAGCCATGAAAATCACGCTTTCCACCGCGTCTGCCGATGCGCGCTGGGGTGAAAAAGCCGCTTATAGCATCAACGACGAAGGGATTACTCTGCACCTGACAGGCAAAGATGACCTGGGGTTAATCCAACGCGCCGCACGTAAAATCGACGGCCAGGGCTTGAAGCACGTACAGTTGGCGGGCGAAGGCTGGGATGTCGAGAAAAGCTGGGCATTCTGGCAGGGCTACCGTGCACCAAAAGGCACCCGTAAAGTTGACTGGGCTGTGCTGAGCGATGAAGAGCAAAAAGAACTTAATAACCGCCTGAAAATCATTGATTGGGTTCGCCATACCATCAACACGCCAGCCGAAGAACTCGGCCCGGAACAACTCGCTTCCCGCGCCGTTGACCTGCTGTGTGATGTGGCTTGCGATAACGTCTCTTACCGCATCACCAAAGGTGAAGATCTGCGCGAGCAGAATTACATGGGTATCCACACCGTGGGTCGTGGTTCTGAGCGCCCACCGGTATTGCTGGCGCTGGATTACAACCCAACGGGCAACCCGGATGCACCGGTTTACGCATGCCTGGTCGGTAAAGGTATCACCTTTGATTCCGGCGGCTACAGCATGAAACAAAGCGCATTCATGGACTCCATGAAGTCAGATATGGGCGGCGCTGCCACCATTACCGGCGCTCTGGCATTTGCGATCACTCGCGGCTTGAACAAACGTGTGAAACTGTTCCTGTGCTGCGCGGACAACCTGGTCAGCGGCAACGCATTCAAACTGGGCGACATCATTAAATATCGCAACGGTAAAACCGTTGAAGTGATGAACACCGATGCAGAAGGTCGCCTGGTGCTGGCCGATGGCCTGATTGATGCGAGTGCGCAAAAACCTGAGCTTATCATCGACTGCGCGACCTTAACGGGTGCGGCGAAAACCGCATTGGGCAATGATTACCATGCCCTGTTCAGCTTTGACGATGGGCTGGTAAACCGCCTGATGGAAAGTGCTGCGGAAGAAAACGAACCGTTCTGGCGTTTACCGCTGGCCGAGTTCCACCGCAACCAGTTGCCGTCTAACTTTGCTGAGCTGAACAACACCTCTAACGCCTCTTTCCCTGCGGGTGCCAGCACGGCGGCGGGCTTCTTGTCCCACTTCGTGGAAAACTACCACGCAGGTTGGCTGCACATTGACTGCTCCGCAACGTACCGTAAAGGTGCGGTTGAGCAGTGGTCTGCTGGCGCAACGGGCATTGGTGTGCGCGCGATTGCGAATCTGTTGGTTAGTCAGTAATTCGCTTTTCGCCCTCACCCCGGCCCTCTCCCTCAGGGAGAGGGTTAGGGTGAGGGTTGTTTGCCCCACAGACTCATTCTGGAACCACCATGTCAGAACCAAAAAACGAACTCGAAACGCTGCTTGAACAGGCTGCCACTGAACCTGCTCACCGCCCGGCATTCTTCCGCGTATTACTGGAATCCACCGTCTGGGTGCCCGGTACCGCCGCTGAAGGTGAAGCCATCGATGCCGATAGTGCTGTCGAATTACAGCACTGGGAAAAAGACGATGGCACCTCCGTCATTCCGTTCTTCACCTCAGTTGAAGCACTGCAACAAGCTATCAGCCACGAGCAGGCATTTGTCGTGATGCCAGTGCGCACGCTATTTGAAATGACGCAGGGCGCGACATTATTCCTGAATGCGAAACTGCCAACCGGCAAAGAATTTACCCCGCGCGAAATTACCCATTTGATCAGCGATGAAAGTGACCCTTTAACTCAGCAGGAATTGCTGGATGGCGGGACTTCTTTGCTGCTTTCCGAAGTGGCTGAACCGCCTGCACAAATGGTTGACTCGCTCACGACGCTGTTTAAAAACCTGAAAACCGTGAAGCGCGCGTTTATTTGTTCCATTAAAGAGCGAGCAGACGAGCAGCCTAACTTGTTGATTGGTATTGAAGCCGAAGGGGATATCGAAGCGATTATTCGCCAGGCAGGAAGCGTCGCGACAGATACTTTACCGGGCGATGAACCCGTTGATATTTGTCAGGTTGTCGAAGGCGAAAAGGGCATCAGCCACTTTATGATGGCGCACATTACGCCATTCTATGAGCGCCGCTGGGGAAGCTTCCTGCGCGATTTCAAAACCAATCGAATTATCTGATGATTTATGCTGTTGCTTGCAGCAGCAGTAAATCAATCAGCATCACCAGATTTGACTCAAAAGACGTAATCCCTGCGGCTTCGGCCGCAAAATGAATCGCCTCGTCATACAGCGGAAAATGCACATCGGCCAGTTCGGATAAACTGTTTGGCGATGCTCGCGTGAACGCCACAATCGACATCCCCACATTTTGCGCAATCCGCGCCTTATCTAAAACCTGTTCGGTTTCACCGCTGCGTGAAATGGCGATAAAAACCTCATATTTAGAGGCATTACTCAGGAAAATTCCCCGGCTATCGCCTGGCCCGGAAATGAACGCCGTTTTACCCAATACCTGAAGTTTTTTGGTCAGGTATTCGGCGAACAAATACGAAAAACCGGCACCGTACAAAAAGAAGCTCTCTTTTTCACGCAGTAGCGTGGCGAACTGCGCCATTAATTCCGGCGTTACCCAACGGAACGTCTGACGGTAATTCTCCACGAACTGGTCAAACAGAATCGGCAGCGTGGCGGCGGGTTGTGCTGGTTGATTAGCGATATGCGGCGTGCTGGAAAGCAGTTGTTTGCAGTGCCAGATAAACTCGCTAAAACCACTAAATCCGAGCTTCTGGCACAACCGCATAATGGTCGCGCTGGAAACAAACGTCGCCTGGGCAAGTTCCCGCACCGTAATATTCCCCACCAGCAACGGATGGTTAGTCAGGTGCGAGAGCACGCGATACTCAGCGCGGGTCAATGAATCCCCGCGCTCAAGTAAACCGACCAGGCGGTTATCCATTATTGCGCTTGCGCCGGTTCAACGGGTAAATCAGAGCGCGCTCCCCATTCACTCCAGGAACCGTCGTACAGTGAAACACCGTTAACGCCAAGCGTGGTTAACGCCAGAACGACTACGGCGGCCGTTACGCCTGAGCCGCAACTTGCAATAATCGGCTTATCAAAGCTGACGCCCTGACGGGTGAATATTTCGTTCAAATCGTCGGTGGTTTTCAATTGGCCGTTTTCTACCAGGTCATTCCATGGAACGTTGAACGCACCAGGAATATGCCCGCGTCGCAAACCTGGACGAGGTTCATCGACTTGCGCGTTAAAACGCGGAGCAGGGCGGGCATCAACTATTTGTGCCGTTCCTTCATGGCTAACCAGCAAAACATCGGTCAGACGTTTAATGACCATCGGGTCGAAATTCACGTCGAACTCACCTTCCGGCAATTCAACATCACCTTGCTGAAGAGGCAATTCTTCGCGCTGCCAGTCGGCCAGGCCGCCCGCCAGAATAGAGACATTTTCCACACCAAAAGTCCGCAGCATCCACCAGGCGCGAGGCGCGGAGAACAAGTTGCCTTCATCGTAAACCACCAGATGTTTATCGCTGCTAATACCCAGTTCGCGCATGGCAACGGCAAACGCTTCGGCACGCGGCATCATATGGGGTAGGGGACTGGTGTGGTCGGAAAGGGCTTCGATATCGAAAAACACTGCGCCAGGCAGATGGCCGGCACGGTATTCGCCAGCGACATCACGATGCTCCTGGCCCGGAGGCAACATGCGAGCATCAATAATCTGGATATTTTCGTCATTAATATGTTCTGCGAGCCAGTCGCCCGCAACGAAGAAAGTGGTGGACATGATTGCCTCCGAATCGTTATTTACTCTCGGATTGTCGGTGTTTTTCACCAAACCGACAAGCAACCATGTCCACTGCTGCGAAGTGCGCCGTAAATATTCGATAAAGTTACGCTTTCACGGCTTCGCCATCTTTCCACGCTTGCTGTAACTGTGGCCAGTAATCGCGGTTTGCTTCAATCATATCGTCGAGAATTGCTTTTGCATGCTGCATCGTCGGCACGGTGCGGTTAAGAGTAAACGCCTGCAATGCTTTCTCGTAACTGCCTTCGATGGTGGCTTCAACCAGCAGTTGTTCAGAGGCTAACTGTTGCATGAGCAGTGTCTGATGGAACAGCGGAACCGCGCCCATGCGCACTGGCTCTGGCCCTTCCGAGGTGATGTAAGCCGGAACTTCAACCATTGCGTCATACGGCAGGTTGGCAATTGCCCCTTTGTTTTCCACAATCACCAGATGGCGTTGACGCAAATCAAAGGCCAGCGAACAGGCGACATCAACGATAAATGCCCCATGGACACCAACGTGGAACGCATCCGGCAAAATACCGGTTTTTTTATACTCGTCGGCGGCAGCAAACAGTTTCTTCTCGCGCCCATCCATCACTTCGTTGGCGCGAGTGTAATCAGGGTTTTGGTGCTCAACGATGTCGTTTGGCATCAGGTAATACTGCAAATATGGGTTCGGCAGGAATTCCGGAAAATGGTCCATAATCGGTTTGATATGACGCCAGGTTTTCACCCATGAAGGATCCGAATGTTGCGGATCGGTTTGCGCGGCGTCTTCCGTCAGCAGGCCAAATTTAGCGATATGGCGGCGCAACTCTGGCAGGCGATCTTCACCATCGACCAGCACACGGGTAAACCAGCCGAAATGGTTGAGACCGAAGTAATCGACTTCCAGCTTGTGGCGATCCACACCAAGAATGGCACCCATATTACGCATGGCGGCGACGGGCATATCACAAATGTTCAACACGCGTGCTTTCGGGCGCAGGCGGCGCACGCCTTCTGCGACAATCGCCGCTGGGTTGGAATAGTTCACAATCCACGCTTTTTGATGGGCGTAACGCTCAACAAAATCACACAGCTCGACCATCGGTAAAATAGTGCGCAAACCATATGCCAGCCCACCGGGGCCACAGGTTTCTTGCCCGACAACACCGTGGCGTAGAGGGATTTTTTCATCCTGCTCACGCATTTTATATTGCCCGACGCGCATTTGAGCGAAGACGAAATGCGCGCCGCTAAAGGCAACTTCCGGGTCGGTGGTGACGGTAAATTTAATGCTTTGGCTGTGGTCGCGAATGACTTTCTCAACCACCGGCGCAATCACTGACTGGCGCTCACCATCAATATCGTAAAGGCGAATTTCAGCTAACGGGAAATCGGCCAGGCGCACCATCAGGCTTTTAACAATGCCCGGCGTGTAAGTACTACCGCCACCGGCAATGGACAAAATAAATGGGGGTTTAAACATCATTGACTCCTTTAGAGAAACGTCTCTACTGCTTCACGCATTTTTTTGACATGTAGCCCGTAGACCACCTGAACGTTATTACCTTGTTTAATCACCCCTTTAGCACCAGTCGATTTCAGGCGGGGCTCGTCGATAGCTGAGACATCGCGCACCGTAACTCGCAGGCGGGTGTAACAGTTGTCGACCACTTCAATATTTGCGCGGCCACCGAGGCCTTCGATAATCGCTTCACCCAAGCCATCGTTGCTGCCTTTGGCTTGATATTCTTGTTTGCTATACAGTTTTGTCTCTTCGTCATCGCTTTCACGGCCTGGTGTTTTCATATCGAAACGACGAATCAGGAAGTGGAACACCACGAAATAAATCACCGACATCATCAGCCCGACAGCGATGTACATCGGCCAGTTGGACTTCTCCGTGCCTAGCGGCAGGTTATAAAGAATGAAATCGATAATGCCGTTTGCGCCGATGGCGTGAACGCCCAGCAGATAGAACAGCATCATGCCGATGCCGGTTAGAACCGCATGCACGCCGAACAGCAGCGGAGCGACAAACAGGAAGGAAAACTCCAGCGGCTCGGTCACGCCAACCAGCATCGACGTTAGCGCTGCGGGAATCAGAATCGCTTTGGCTACGGCTTTACGCTCGGGTTTTGCGGTCATATACATGGCGAGAGCGGCGGCAGGCAGGCCGAACATTTTGCTAATGCCTCGCGCATCCCAAACCACGGTGCTGCTGAGTTGATGGACGCTCGGACACGCCATTTCCGCGAAGTAAATATTGCGCGCTCCCTGGTAAACACTGCCGCAAACATCAGCCGTGCCGCCTAACTCGGTATACAGGAAGGGGGTGTAAACCAGGTGATGCAGGCCCGTTGGCACCAGAATGCGTTCCAGGAAACCGTAGATGGCAACGCCAAACGCCCCGGCTCCCTTAATCGCCAATGCCAGCGCACTGATGCCGTGCTGGGCAAATGGCCAGAGTTCGCTCATGACCACGCCGAGCAACATCGACACGGGGAGCATAATAATGGCGACAAAACAGTGGCCTGAGTAAATCGCCATCGCGCCAGAAAACTGTACGCCGGAATAGCGGTTGTACAGATATCCTGAAAGCGCCCCGGTCAGTATCCCGGCAAAAACACCCATCTCAAGCACTTGCACACCTAAAACCATGCTTTGCCCAGCGGCCCGCATTTGATCGGCTGGCGCTAACTCGCCCTGCAATTGCAGCGTTACGTTCATCGCATTAATGAAGACGATAAACGTGACCAGGCCAATCAATGCTGCATAGCCTTTGTCTTTTGCTGCAAAACCAATGGGAATGCCAACGCCAAATACCAGCGCCAGATTTGCCAGCACTGAAACGGCAGATTTAGAAATCAGAACGCCGGTATGTTGAATCGAAGGGTGACCGAGAAAAGGTAAATATTCAGCGAGGTTACCGTTGCCCAATACATTACCAAACGCGATAAATAAACCGACGATCGGCAAAATAAGCACTGGGCCATAGAGCGATTTTCCGAAATTTTGTAGGGCATTAACGGCACTTTTCATTTAGCAGTCTCTTATTATCACTTTGGCTAAACACCGCGTTAGGGCAGCGACTCAGCTTGAAATGTAGCAATAATATGAACTGATGATCTATCTATCTTATTGTTTTAAAAACAAATGACTCAGAAGGTAACATGTAACCTTTCAGGGCGTGATCGTGCTTCCATTTTGAAACCGAATACGGAATGAATGCGTTGCAAAAATAATCTTTTCCTTGCGAGTCAGCGCGCAATGCAATTTTTTCATACTTTCGTTTTTTTAATGTACCCGCATAATACAAGTAATACTGGGTGGACTAATGGGCCATATTGGCCAGGGATAAAGCATGAGAATAATACGTCTGGGCGCGCTGGCTGCGACTCTGCTGGCTGCACTGTCTCTTTCTGGGTGTGACAATAACGATAAACCGCAGGCGGTGGCGCAGGGTAACTCCTCGACCCAACAACCTGTTGAAAAAGCGGCAAAGCCAGATGCCTCTCAACTTGAAAAGCTGGCGAAGAATTCTGCGGGCAAACCGCTGAACTTGCTGGATGCTTCGGAAGTACAGCTCGATGGCGCAAGCACGCTGGTTCTCACCTTCTCTATTCCCTTAGACCCCAACCAGGATTTCTCACGCGTGGCGCATTTGGTGGATAAAACCAGCGGCAAAGTCGATGGGGCCTGGGAGCTTTCCACAGACCTCAAAGAATTACGTCTGCGCCATCTTGAACCCAAGCGTGAATTAATACTGACGGTTGATAGCGGGTTAATTGCCTTAAATAAAGCGACCTTCGACAGGAATTTTGAGAAGAAAATCTCAACCCGTGATATTCAGCCGAGCGTCGGTTTTGCCAGCCGAGGCTCCTTACTGCCCACTAAGGTTATCGCCGGTTTACCCGTGATGGCGCTAAACGTTGATAAAATTGACGTCAATTTCTACCGTATTAAAAGTGAATCATTAGGCTCCTTTATCAGCCAGTGGCAGTACCGAAATTCCGTGTCTAACTGGGAGTCTGATAATTTACTCAAGCTTGCAGACCTGGTGTACACCGGGCGGTTTGATCTTAACCCTGCTCGCAATACCCGAGAAAAACTACTCTTGCCGTTAGGCGAAATTAAGCCGCTGCAAGCGCCTGGTGTCTATATCGCCATCATGAATCAGGCTGGGCATTACAGTTACAGCAATGCGGCAACGTTGTTCACCCTGAGCGACATTGGTATCTCGGCGCACCGTTACCACGACCGTTTAGATGTGTTTACGCAGAGCCTGGAAAACGGGGCGGCGCAATCCAGTGTAGAAATCACATTGCTCAATGAGAAAGGGCAAACCGTGGCTCAAGCTAAGAGCGACGGTGATGGCCATGCCACGCTTGAAAAAACCGATAAAGGGACGTTATTGCTGGCGCGTACCGCTGAGCAAACCACCATGCTTGATTTGAGCCGCCCGGCGCTGGACCTGGCTGAATTTAACATTGCCGGTGAGACAGGCTTTAGCAAACAGTTCTTTATGTTTGGTCCACGTGATTTGTATCGTCCGGGCGAAACAGTGTTGGTGAATGCCTTGCTGCGTGACGGCGATGGCAAAGTCCTTCCTGAGCAACCTGTAAAAATGGAAGTGGTAAAACCTGACGGCCAGGTTGCCAGAACGCAAGTATGGAAACCCGAAAATGGCCTGTATCAGTTCAGCTATCCATTAAATCAAGATGTCCAAACTGGCAACTGGCAAGTCCGTGTGAATACGGGTGACAACCAGCCGCGTATCTGGACATTTAAAGTCGAAGACTTTATGCCTGAGCGTATGGCGCTCAACATCACAAGCCAGAAGCAACCTGTTAGCCCTGATGAATCCGTCAGCTTCCAGATTGCCGGGCGTTATTTATATGGCGCGCCTGCCTCCGGGAATAACCTGCAAGGCCAGCTGTTCTTACGCCCATTGCGTGAAGCTGTGGCGGCTTTACCGGGATTCCAGTTTGGTGACGTAAACGAAGAAAATCTCACCCGTAACCTGGATGAAGTCCAGCTCCAGCTTGACGAGCAGGGCAAAACAACGGTCAGCACAGACAGCCAATGGTCTGATGTTCATTCACCGTTAAAGCTGGTTCTACAAGCTAGTTTGCTGGAGTCCGGCGGCCGCCCGGTCACGCGACGTGCGGAGCAAGCAATCTGGCCTGCCGAAGCGCTGCCGGGTATTCGTCCTCAATTTGCCAGCAAAGAAGTCTACGATTACCGCACCGATAGCACCCGTACTCAACCGATCGTCGACGAAGATACCAACGCGGGTTTTGACATTGTTTATGCCAATGCAAAAGGTGAAAAGCTGGCGGTTTCTGGCCTTGATGTCCGGTTGATTCGCGAGCGTCGCGATTACTTCTGGAGTTGGGAAGAAGGGCAAGGCTGGCAGTCGCAGTATGACCAAAAAGATTTAGTAGAAGCGGAACAAAAACTGGATCTCGCGGCGGGCGAAACAGGCAAAGTCGCTTTCCCGGTGGAGTGGGGTTCTTACCGTCTTGAAGTGCGCGACACCGAGAACGAAATTGTAAGCAGCATCCGTTTCTGGGCAGGTTACAGCTGGCAAGATAATAGCGACGGCGAAGGTGCTGTCCGTCCTGACCGCGTCACACTGAAAATTGACAAGCCGAGCTACAAAGCAGGCGACACCATCAATCTGCATATCTCTGCTCCGGCAGCAGGTAAAGGCTACGCGATGGTGGAGTCCAGCGAGGGTCCGTTGTGGTGGAAGGAAATTGATGTGCCAGAAAAAGGGCTGGATATTGAAATTCCCGTCGACAAAAGCTGGCAGCGCCATGACTTGTATTTGAGCACGCTGGTGATTCGCCCGGGTGATAAAAACCGTGCTGCGACGCCAAAACGCGCTGTGGGGATTTTACATCTGCCGCTAGGGGATGAAAGCCGCCGTCTGGCGCTCGAGTTAGATGCTCCGGCCAAAATGCGCCCTAACCAAAACCTCACGGTGAAAGTCAAAACTAAGGCGATTAATGGCGTAATGCCGAAGCAAATTAACGTGCTTGTGTCAGCCGTTGATAGCGGTGTGCTGAATATTACCGACTACAAAACGCCGGACCCATGGGACGCTTTCTTTGGTCGTAAGCGTTACGGGGCGGATTTGTACGATATCTATGGTCAGGTAATTGAAGGTGAAGGGCGTTTGGCTGCATTGCGCTTTGGTGGTAGTGGCGACGAAGGTGATGAACTCAGTCGTGGCGGTAAAAAACCGGTAAATCATGTCACTATCATTGCGCAGCAAGCTCAACCGGTGCAATTGAACGATAAAGGTGAAGGGACGGTCTCCCTGCCAATTGGCGATTTTAATGGGGAACTGCGCGTGATGGCGCAAGCCTGGACCGACGATCGTTTTGGCAATAGCGAAGATAAAGTCGTTGTCGCCGCACCGCTGGTGACTGAGCTTGCAGCTCCGCGCTTTATGGCGAGTGGAGATTCCAGTCGCTTAGCGATGGATCTCACTAACCTGACCGATAAACCACAGCAACTGAGTATCAACCTCAGCGCCAGTGGCCTGATTGCACTGGATTCCGCACCGTCGCAGACGGTGCAACTGCTTCCCGGTGCGCGTAAAACGCTGTTTATTTCGGTGCGTGGGTTGCAGGGATTTGGTGATGGTCAGCTAGAGGCGCAAATCAGCGGCCTTAATCTGCCAGGTGAAACGCTGCCAGCTATTCAGAAACAATGGAAACTCGGGGTTCGCCCTCCTTTCCCGGCGCAAAATATCAACAGCGGTGCAGTACTGGCTCCGGGCGAAGTATGGGATATTCCACCGCAGCATATATCAGGATTAGCTCCCGCAACGCTTGAAGGACAAGTGCTGCTCAGTGGGCGTCCGCCGCTGAACCTGGCACGCTATATCCGTGAACTTAAAGCGTATCCATATGGCTGCCTTGAACAAACAACCAGCGGGCTTTTCCCATCGCTTTATACCAACCAGGCACAGTTAGCGTCTTTGGGAATCAAAGGAACCACGGATGACCAGCGCCGCGCTGCAATCGATCTGGGAATCTCGCGCCTGTTGGATATGCAACGCGACGACGGTAGTTTTGGCTTGTGGGATAAAGAGGGGCCGGAGGAATACTGGTTAACTGCTTATGTCACTGATTTCCTGGTGCGTGCCAGTGAGCAAGGATACAGCGTAAATACCGATTCTCTGAACAAAGCTAACCAGCGCCTGCTGCGTTATCTTCAGGATTCAGGATTGATAGCACTGCGTTACAGCGATGATGCTGCTGCCAGTAAATTCGCGGTGCAGGCTTATGCCGGACAAGTGCTTGCACGTCAGCAAAAAGCACCGTTAGGCGCGCTACGTGAATTGTGGTCACGTCATAACAGTGCGCGGGCTGGTTTACCTTTAGTGCAACTGGGTGTGGCGCTGAAATTGATGGGCGATGCGCCACGTGGTGACCAGGCTATCAACTTAGGACTGAAAACCAATCGTAGCGACGAACGTATCTGGATGGCTGACTACGGCAGCGAACTGCGTGATAAAGCCATGGAGTTGAGTCTTCTGGAAGAGAACAAATTGCTGCCAGAGCAGCAAAATCAATTGCTGATGGAGCTTTCTAATCTCGCTTACAGCCAACGCTGGCTTTCCACCCAGGAAAGTAACGCGCTGTTCCTGGCAGGTCGTAACTGGCAAACAGCGAAAGGAGACTGGCAATCGCAGGTGTCATTTATTGCCGAACCACTGGCGGGCACGCAATCCATCACGCGTAATCTGAATGCCGAGCAGCTCGCAGGGTTGCAGGTAACTAACACCGGTACGGGTAATTTATACCTGCGTTTAGACAGTGTGGGTTATCCGCAGCAGGCTCCGGCACCTTACAGCAACGTTTTGCATATTGAACGTCAGTTCCTGGATGCAAAAGGCAATCGTAAGTCATTGTCTGAACTGAAAAGCGGCGAGCTGGTGATGGTCTGGCTGGATGTTTGGGCAGATAAAAATGTGCCGGATGCGTTAGTTGTTGATCTGTTACCCGCAGGTCTTGAACTCGAAAACCAGAACCTTTCTGAAAGCAGTGCCAGCCTGAGTGATAGTGATAATCAGGTTCAGGGTTTACTGAATCAGATGCAGCAGGCGGATATTCAGCATATGGAATTCCGTGACGATCGCTTTGTTGCCGCATTGCCGCTTAACGAAAGCCAACATGCGACCCTGGTTTACCTTGCTCGTGCTGTCACACCGGGAACCTACCATGTCCCTGTATCACAAGTTGAATCGATGTATGTGCCGCAATGGCGGGCAACGGGAGCCAGCACCGGTATGCTGACTATACATCCGTAACAGGCTAAACAAAGTGCGAAAGCCTTTACGCTGGCGGCACCGCTATCTATTCGTGGTGCTGCCGCTCATTTTATTGCTGGGTATTTGGCTGGCGGACAGGCTTTGGCCGTTACCGCTTTCTCAGGCAAATCCAGCGCGAGTTGTGGTCGCGGCGGATGGCACTCCGCTGTGGCGCTTTGCCGATGAGAATGGCATCTGGCGTTATCCCGTCACCGTTAGAGATGTCTCACCCCGTTACCTCGAAGCCTTAATCAATTATGAGGACCGCTGGTTTTGGGATCACCCAGGGATCAATCTGCTGTCGATAATTCGTGCTGGCTGGCAGGATCTTCTCAGTGGCAAAGTGATTTCTGGCGGCAGTACGTTGACCATGCAAGTGGCTCGTTTGCTTGATCCGCATCCTCGAACATTGGGTGGCAAAGTTCGACAGGTATGGCGAGCGTTGCAACTTGAGTGGTATCTCTCAAAAGAACAAATCCTCACGCTTTATCTGAATCGTGCCCCTTTCGGGGGGACGTTACAGGGTGTGGGGGCAGCCAGTTGGGTGTACCTTGGGAAATCCCCGCAGCAGTTGAGTTATGCAGAAGCCGCTTTATTGGCAGTGCTGCCGCAAGCGCCTAGTCGTTTGCGCCCTGACCGTTGGCCCGAAAGAGCACAAGCCGCGCGCAATAAAGTCCTGCTGCGCATGGCGGAGCAAGCCGTCTGGGAGCCGCAGCAGGTAAAAGAATCCCTTGAAGAACCGGTATGGCTGGCACCAAGACAGATGCCGCAACTGGCGCCATTGCTTTCGCGTTATCTGGTGAGTCGCAGTAAGGCGCAGAAAATAACGACCACGCTCGATGCGCCGTTGCAGCGCCAACTCGAAGAGCTGGCACTGAACTGGAAAGCTCAACTTCCCCCACGCTCGTCACTCGCGATATTGGTGGTTGACCACACCACTATGGAAGTTCGCGGTTGGGTTGGCTCGGTTGATATTAATGATCAAAGCCGTTTCGGGCATGTAGATATGGTGACGGCCATTCGCTCACCTGGCTCGGTATTGAAACCCTTTGCCTATGCTCTTGCGCTGGACGACGGGCTGATTCACCCCACGTCGTTGTTACAGGATGTTCCCCGGCGCTTTGGCGATTATCGCCCTGGAAATTTCGACACTGGTTTTCATGGCCCGGTCAGCATGAGCGAAGCGTTGGTGCGCTCGCTTAATCTTCCGGCTGTTCAGGTTCTTGAGGCGTATGGTCCAAAGCGTTTTGCTGCGCAGTTGCGTAATGTGGGTCTGGACCTGCGTTTTCCGCCGGGAAGTGAGCCTAATCTTTCGTTGATACTGGGTGGCGGCGGTGCTCGTTTAGACCAGATTGTCGCCGCTTATAGCGCGTTTTCACGCCATGGCCGTGCCGCACAGTTGCGCTTGCAGCCCGGACAACCGCTCGTTGAACGGCCATTGATGTCTGCCGGAGCGGCGTGGATTATTCGTCGAATTCTGGCAGGAGAAGCACAACCGCAACCGGACTCAACATTACCTGCTGTCGTGCCGCTGGCATGGAAAACGGGTACCAGTTATGGCTACCGCGATGCGTGGGCTATCGGGATCAATCCTCGCTATCTGATTGGTATTTGGACCGGACGCCCGGACAGCACGCCGGTTGCAGGGCAGTTCGGAACGGGCAGTGCCATTCCGTTGTTAAACCAGGTGAACAACTTGCTGCAAGCCAGTTCCGCCGTGCAGAAGGCGCGTCTGCCGGTTGATCCTCGTCCAGCCTCTGTTTCTGAAGGGCAAATTTGTTGGCCGGGTGGGCAAAATCTGGCTGCCGGAGACAACAATTGCCGACGCCGATTAACCAGCTGGTTGCTGGATAATAGCCAACCGCCCACGCTTGAAGCCCCGGGGCAGGAGGGCGTGCAGGGCGCAAGAAAGGTTGTCTGGTTGGATGATAACGGTAAACAGGTTGCCGCTGATTGTTCGGGCGCGAAACAACAAATTATCTCTTTGTGGCCGTTGCCGCTAGAGCCGTGGCTGCCCGCGAGTGAAAGAAGGTCTGCGCGTTTACCGCCGGTTTCAGAGCAATGTCCTCCGCAGCAGAAAGATGAAGTTACGCCTTTATTGTTGTTAGGGGTTCGTGAGGGCGCTATTTTGAAGCGCCTGCCTGGAGAATTACGCTTAGCGCTTCGTCTTAGCGCTCAAGGTGGGCAAGGAAAACGCTGGTGGTTTTTGAATGGCGAGCCGGTAGGTGACAATAGCAATGGAATCGCGTTGGATCTGGACAAACCGGGGGCGTATCAGGTTTTAGCTCTAGATGAGGCGGGGCAGATAGCGGCCGCTCATTTCACGTTGCAATGAGCTAATAGTCTAATTTTTAGGCTTTCGCATTGAAAATGTTGCTGACATTCATCTTATTTTAAAAAAATGTTATCTGCATCCATAGGCAATGCGAGACTTGCTCATTATAATCGGCGCCAAATCATAACCGGTTATCCCATCAGGGACCGGGCAAACAGAACAGACACAGAGGTAATCATGGCTATTGAACGTACTTTTTCCATCATCAAACCAAACGCGGTGGCAAAAAACGTTATTGGTAACATTTATGCTCGTTTTGAATCCGCAGGGTTTAAGATTGTTGGCGCAAAAATGCTGCACCTGACTTCTGAGCAGGCTCAGGGTTTCTACGCTGAGCACGAAGGCAAACCTTTCTTTGATGGCCTGGTTGCGTTCATGACTTCCGGTCCAATCATGGTTAGCGTCCTGGAAGGTGAAAATGCCGTTCAGCGTCACCGTGATATTCTGGGTGCAACTAACCCAGCGAACGCACTGGCTGGGACTCTGCGTGCAGATTACGCGGACAGCTTCACCGAGAACGGCACACACGGTTCTGATTCTGTAGAGTCAGCGGCTCGTGAAATTGCTTATTTCTTCGCTGAAGGCGAAGTTTGCCCGCGCACTCGTTAATAAGCATTTACTGTTAAGCGGCCGTTACATTTTATTTGTATGTAGTTCGCTTTCAGTCATGGCATCTGTGCCATAGAATTTGTACAATGCTGCGCCCCGGACGAGCCTGCTCTCCGGGGCGTATCTTTTTTTAACCCACCTGGGGCCGTAACGTGTAACAACGAGGCCGGAAGAAAATATGTCAGAGCAAATTGTCACTCCTGAGACAGCCGTTTCAGTCGTTTCCAACAAGTCAGAAAAAATTAACCTGTTGGACCTAAACCGCCAGCAACTGCGTGAGTTCTTCGCTGATATGGGCGAAAAACCATTCCGCGCCGATCAGGTCATGAAATGGATGTATCACTATTGCAGTGATGACTTCGATGATATGACTGACATCAACAAAGTTCTGCGTAACAAACTCAAAGAAGTTGCTGAGATCCGTGCACCGGAAGTCGCTGAAGAACAACGTTCTGCTGATGGCACCATTAAATGGGCTATCAGGATTGCCGATCAGCTGGTGGAAACCGTGTATATCCCGGAAGAAGACCGCGCCACACTGTGTGTTTCTTCACAAGTGGGTTGTGCTCTGGAATGTAAATTCTGTTCTACGGCTCAGCAGGGCTTTAACCGTAACCTGCGTGTTTCTGAAATCATCGGCCAGGTCTGGCGTGCGGCGAAAATTATCGGTGCGCAAAAGAAAACCGGCGTTCGTCCTATCACCAACGTGGTGATGATGGGCATGGGTGAGCCGTTGCTGAACCTGAACAACGTGGTACCGGCGATGGAAATCATGCTTGATGATTTCGGTTTTGGTTTATCCAAACGTCGCGTAACGCTTTCTACTTCTGGTGTGGTTCCTGCGCTCGATAAATTGGGCGACATGATTGATGTGGCATTGGCCATTTCTCTACATGCTCCGACCGATGATATTCGTGACGAAATCATGCCAATCAACAAAAAGTACAACATCGAGACTTTCCTGGCTGCGGTTCGCCGTTATCTGGAGAAATCCAACGCCAACCAGGGCCGTGTCACCGTAGAATACGTTCTGCTGGATCACGTTAACGATGGGACTGATCATGCGCATCAACTGGCAGAATGCCTGAAAGATACGCCATGTAAAATCAACTTGATCCCATGGAACCCGTTCCCGGGCGCACCATATGGCCGTAGCTCCAATAGCCGTATCGACCGTTTCTCAAAAGTATTGATGAGTTATGGCTTTACGACCATCGTGCGTAAGACTCGCGGTGATGATATTGACGCAGCATGTGGTCAGTTGGCGGGTGAAGTTATCGACCGCACCAAGCGTACGTTACGTAAACGTATGCAAGGTGAACCTATTGATGTTAAAGCAGTCTGATTAGCATTCGTTTAAATCAGATTCGTGCCACGCGGTTGAATTGCTGCGTGGCGCAAAAAACACATAGTGATATCTTGCAGTTATGCAAGTTTCGCGAGTGTCTTTAAGATTAATAATTACGGTGCGTTTCACTGCCTTTTAAGGCAGTATGTAGCGGTACAACAATAGTTTAGGCGCATCTATTTAAGCCATCACAGTCGCAATCCGCTGACAACATTACAAATGCTGTCTATGGTTAACTCATCAGTGATGAAGTTGTTCAGGTTAAGCGGTTCGTTTAAGTGAACAAGTTGTTTGAACTAAATGTTATGTTGTCTGAAGGTGTTGCCTTCAGACAACAAATTTGTTTCGCGGAGCGGGAGTTGTGGCGTAGCGGAAATGCTGTGCGACAAGGCTCCTGCCTAATTCCTCAATCGAACAGTTCCAGCAGTTGTAGCTAATGAATACTGAAGCCACTCACGAATCAAATGCAGCAAAAACCACGGGTGAACGTTTACGTGTTGCCCGTGAAGAACTCGGTCTTAGCCAACAAGCCGTGGCAGAACGCCTGTGCCTGAAAGTTTCTACCGTTCGGGATATTGAAGATGACAAGGCGCCAGCTGAGTTAGCATCGACCTTCCTGCGTGGTTATATCCGGTCCTATGCACGTCTGGTGCGTATTCCGGAAGAAGAACTGTTGCCAATGATGGAAAAACAAGCACCAGTCAGAGCTGCTAAAGTCGCTCCGATGCAAAGTTTTTCTCTGGGGAAACGCCGTAAGAAACGTGACGGCTGGCTGATGAGCTTTACCTGGCTCGTGTTGTTTGTTGTTGTCGGTCTGACCGGCGCCTGGTGGTGGCAAAACCATAAGGCAGCGCAGGAAGAAATCTCGACAATGGCTGATCAATCTTCAGCTGAACTTTCTGCCAGCAACAGTAACTCCCAGTCAGTACCATTGACTACCAGCGATTCATCTACTGCTGATACCTCTGCACAGCAACCTGTGCAGACCCCAGCACCGCAATCGACTTCTGCGACTGATCCAGCGCAAAGTCAGGCTGCGGCAGCAACGGCTCAACAAACTACCCCGGCGGATTCTTCCGCTGTGGTAGCACCAAGCCAGGCTCCAGTTGATAATGCCCAGACAACGACGCCACCGGCACCCAATACAGCTCTGCCAACCGACCAGGCTGCGGTAACAACTCCTGCGGCTGACCCTAATGCATTAGTCATGAACTTCAATGCTGATTGCTGGCTGGAAGTGACCGATGCGACGGGTAAAAAATTATTCAGCGGTATGCAGCGTAAAGATGGCAATTTAAATTTAGCCGGTCAGGCACCGTATAAGTTGAAAATTGGTGCTCCGGCGGCAGTACAGATTCAGTTCCAGGGTAAACCTGTCGATCTGAGTCGTTTTATCAGAACTAGCCAGGTTGCACGTCTTACAGTAAGTGCTGAATAATCCAGCCTGCATGACGCGTAATTGTGGAGATTTGTAATGCATAACCAAGCCCCAATTCAACGTAGAAAATCCAAACGGATCTATGTTGGGAATGTGCCAATCGGCGACGGGGCACCGATCGCCGTCCAGTCAATGACCAACACCCGTACTACGGATGTTGAAGCCACTGTCAACCAGATCAAAGCGTTAGAAAAAGTAGGCGCCGATATCGTTCGTGTATCGGTTCCCACTATGGACGCGGCCGAAGCCTTTAAGCTTATTAAACAGCAGGTCAATGTCCCGTTGGTCGCTGATATCCATTTTGACTATCGTATCGCCCTCAAAGTTGCTGAGTATGGTGTCGATTGTCTTCGCATCAACCCAGGAAATATTGGCAGCGAAGAGCGTATTCGCATGGTTGTCGATTGCGCCCGGGATAAAAACATTCCGATCCGCATTGGTGTAAATGCCGGTTCTCTGGAAAAAGATCTCCAGGAAAAATATGGCGAGCCTACGCCGCAGGCATTGTTAGAGTCTGCGATGCGCCATGTGGATCACCTCGATCGTCTTAACTTTGATCAGTTCAAAGTTAGCGTGAAAGCCTCCGATGTTTTCCTTGCGGTGGAATCTTACCGTTTACTGGCTAAACAAATTGATCAGCCGCTGCATCTCGGCATTACCGAAGCAGGCGGTCTGCGTGCAGGCTCAGTGAAATCAGCGATTGGTCTGGGCTTACTGCTTTCTGAAGGTATTGGTGACACGCTGCGCGTATCGTTAGCTGCCGATCCGGTGGAAGAAATTAAGGTCGGTTTTGATATTCTGAAATCTTTGCGCATTCGCGCTCGCGGTATTAACTTTATCGCCTGCCCAACCTGCTCGCGCCAGGAATTCGATGTAATCGGAACCGTTAACGCCCTCGAACAGCGCCTGGAAGATATCATCACACCAATGGATGTTTCGATTATTGGTTGTGTGGTGAACGGGCCGGGTGAAGCGCTGGTTTCCACTTTGGGTGTGACGGGTGGCAACAAGAAGAGTGGTTTTTACGAAGACGGTGTGCGTCAAAAAGAGCGAATGGATAACGACAACATGATTGCGCAGCTTGAAGCGCGTATTCGTGCCAAAGCGTCCATGCTTGATGAATCGCAGCGGATTAGTATCCAGCAGTTGGAAAAATAGTGCGAAACATGGGAAGCATTCGGCTTCCCGTGTATGATTGAACCCGCCAGACGTTTCGCTTTCGCAAACAGTCTGATTTCGGGTTCATTTTTTGTATAAATTCGGTAGAGAATAAACGTGGCAAAAAACATTCAAGCCATCCGCGGCATGAACGATTACCTGCCTGGCGAAACCGCCATCTGGCAGCGCATTGAAGGCATTCTGAAACAGGTGCTCGGCAGCTACGGTTACAGTGAAATCCGTTTGCCGATTGTAGAGCAGACCCCGTTATTCAAACGCGCCATCGGTGAAGTGACCGACGTGGTTGAAAAAGAGATGTATACCTTTGAGGACCGCAACGGCGATAGCCTGACTCTGCGTCCTGAAGGCACCGCGGGCTGCGTGCGTGCCGGTATCGAACATGGTCTTCTGTACAATCAGGAACAGCGCTTGTGGTACATCGGGCCGATGTTCCGCCATGAGCGTCCGCAAAAAGGGCGTTACCGTCAGTTTAATCAGCTGGGCGTTGAAGTCTTTGGTCTGCAAGGGCCAGATATTGACGCAGAACTGATCATGCTGACTGCGCGCTGGTGGCGTGCGCTGGGTATCGACCAGCACGTCAGCCTTGAGCTGAACTCTATTGGTTCGCTGGAAGCACGCGCTAACTATCGTGATGCGCTAGTGGCATTCCTTGAGCAGCACAAAGAAAAGCTCGACGAAGATTGCCAGCGTCGTATGTACAGCAATCCACTGCGTGTGCTCGACTCCAAAAATCCTGAAGTGCAGGCACTGTTGGATGATGCGCCAACGCTTGGCGATTATCTGGACGAAGATTCTCGTGAACACTTCGCGGGCCTGTGTCAGTACCTGGATGCTGCGGGTATTGCGTATACCGTAAATCAGCGCCTGGTGCGCGGTCTGGATTATTACAACCGTACCGTTTTCGAATGGGTTACCAGCAGTCTTGGTTCTCAGGGCACCGTTTGTGCTGGCGGCCGTTACGACGGTTTAGTCGAGCAGCTCGGTGGTCGTGCGGCACCAGCTGTTGGTTTCGCAATGGGCCTTGAACGTCTTGTTTTACTGGTTCAGGCTATAAATCCGGAATTTAAAGCAGAATCTGTTGTCGATATTTACCTGATATCGTCAGGTCAGGGAACGCAAGCTGCGGCAATGTTATTAGCCGAGCAATTGCGTGACCAGGTCCCAGCTATCAAACTGATGACCAACTATGGCGGTGGCAACTTCAAGAAACAGTTCGTCCGTGCAGATAAGTGGGGCGCTCGTGCGGCTCTGGTGCTGGGTGAAACAGAAGTCGCAAATGGTCAGGTGGTCGTGAAGGATCTGCGCACAGGTGAGCAAACTACCGTTGAACAAGCCAACGCGGTGGCTCATTTGCAGGCGCTACTGGGTTAATTTCCCCAGTGATTAATCGTTAAGGAGAAGGACTGCGTGGAAATTTACGAAAACGATAACGAACAGGTTGATGCGGTAAAACGCTTCTTTGCCGAAAATGGCAAAGCGCTGGTAGTGGGTGTCGTACTTGGCATTGGCGCACTGGTTGGCTGGCGTTACTGGAACAGCCATCAAGCTGAAAGCGTAATGGCTTCTTCTCTTGAATACCAAACAGTGACAGATGCTGTGCGCGCAGATAATCCTGCCACACTGGCTGCCGCTGAGAAATTCGCAGCCGGCACAAAAAATACTTATGGTGCTCTGGCAGCACTGGAATTAGCGCAGAAGTATGCTGATAACAATGACCTCGCTAAAGCGGCAACTCAGCTGCAGCAAGGTCTTGCCAACACGACGGATGAAAATCTGCAGGCGTTGATTAACGCACGTCTGGCACGTGTTCAAATTCAACAGAAGCAATCTGATGCGGCGCTGAAAACCCTCGACAGCATTAAAGGTGAAGGTTGGGTAGCGATTGTTGCTGATTTGCGCGGTGAAGCGCTGCTCAGCAAAGGGGATAAGCAAGGTGCGCGCGATGCGTGGAGCAAAGGCTCAAACACTGATGCTTCTCCAGCCCTGCGTGAAATGATGCAGATGAAAATTAATAATTTGTCGAGCTAAGAGGGACCCGATGCAATTGCGTAAACTACTTGTACCAGGGCTGATTTCTCTGACGCTGCTCAGCGGTTGTTCACTGTTTAGCGGTGAAGAAGACGTGGTTAAAATGTCTCCACTGCCGACAGTTGAAAACCAGTTTGAACCTGAAAAAACATGGAGCACTTCTGTTGGTAGTGGTATTGGTGATTTTTATTCCAATCTGCACCCAGCGTGGCAGGACGGCAACGTGTACGCTGCTGACCGCCGTGGCACCGTTAAAGCCGTAAACGCGGAAGATGGTAAAGAAGTCTGGTCCGTTGATCTGTCTGAAAAAACGAATTTCTATTCCAGCAACCTTCCGGCACTGCTTTCTGGTGGCGTAACGGTTGAAGGTTCGCACGTCTACGTCGGCAGTGAAAAAGCACAGGTTTATGCGCTTAACACCTCTGATGGTAGTATTGCGTGGCAAAGCAAAGCGGCTGGCGAAGTGCTTTCTCGCCCGGTTGTGAGTGACGGTTTAGTTCTGGTACATACCAGCAACGGCCAGCTTCAGGCACTTGATGAAGCTGACGGTGCGGTGAAATGGACCGTAAACCTGGATATGCCAGCGCTTTCCCTGCGCGGCGAATCAGCTCCAGCAGTAGCGTTTGGTGCAGCTATTGTCGGTGGCGATAATGGTCGTGTCAGCGCAGTGTTGATGAAACAAGGTCAGCTGATTTGGCAGCAACGTATTTCTCAGGCAACCGGTGCGACTGAAATCGACCGTCTGAGTGATGTTGATACCACGCCGGTTATCGTGAATGGTGTTGTATATGCCTTGGCATACAACGGCAACCTGACTGCGCTGGACTTACGTTCAGGCCAGGTGATGTGGAAACGTGAACTGGGTTCAGTGAACGATTTCATCGTGGATGCGAACCGCATTTTCCTCGTCGATCAGAATGACCGCGTTGTGGCGTTAAACGCTGATGGCGGCGTGACTCTGTGGACGCAAAGCGATTTGCTGCACCGTAATTTGACCTCTCCTGTTCTGTACAACGGTTATCTGGTTGTAGCGGACAGCGAAGGCTATATGCACTGGATCAATGCCGACGATGGTCGCTTTGTTGCTCAACAGAAAGTGGACAGCTCTGGGTTCCAGACTGAGCCAGTTGTTGCCAGCGACAAACTGTTGATTCAGGCGAAAGATGGTACGTTGTACGCTATCAAGCGTTAAACTTACCTGACGTAATAGCATGAGCGAAACGGTTCCCGTAGTCCGGGAGCCGTTTCCTGTTTTTAGAAACGATGTGAATTGACGTCGTTTTATGATGAATTTTGAGTAATGAGGCTTTTATCATGGTACCTGTGGTTGCGCTCGTCGGGCGCCCTAATGTCGGAAAATCCACGTTGTTTAACCGCTTGACGCGTACCCGAGATGCGCTGGTCGCGGATTTCCCGGGGCTGACTCGCGACCGCAAGTATGGTCGTGCTGAAGTGGAAGGTCGCGAGTTTATTGCTATTGATACCGGTGGTATTGATGGTACTGAAGATGGCGTTGAAACACATATGGCTGCGCAGTCGCTTTTAGCGATTGAAGAAGCTGATGTCGTACTGTTTATGGTTGATGCCCGTGCCGGCTTGATGCCTGCTGATGAAGCTATCGCTAAACATTTGCGTTCACGTCAGAAGCCAACCTTCCTGGTGGCGAACAAAACAGACGGTATGGACCCGGATCAGGCAGTAATTGATTTTTACTCCCTGGGTTTAGGTGAAATTCACCCAATCGCTGCTTCTCACGGCCGCGGTGTGACAACCCTGCTGGAACACGTGCTGATTCCGTTTATTGACGAAACTAACCCACGCGAACCAGAAGAAGAAATCGATGAAGATGCAGCCTATTGGGCGGCATTTAATGCTAAGCATGGCATTGTTCCTGAAGGTGAAGAAGAAATCGAAGAGGAAGAAGAAGAAGCCTTCAATCCTATCGATTTGCCTATCAAACTGGCTATCGTTGGCCGTCCAAATGTAGGTAAGTCAACGCTTACCAACCGTATTTTGGGTGAAGATCGTGTAGTGGTTTATGACATGCCTGGCACCACGCGTGACAGCATCTATATCCCGATGGAACGTGATGAGCGTGAATATATTCTTATCGACACCGCGGGTGTGCGTAAGCGTGGCAAAATCACTGAAACCGTTGAGAAATTCTCGGTAATCAAAACCCTGCAAGCGATTGAAGACGCTAACGTTGTTATGTTGGTGATTGATGCTCGCGAAGGTATTTCCGACCAGGATTTGTCTCTGCTCGGCTTTATCCTGAATAGTGGGCGCTCACTGGTGATTGTCGTCAACAAGTGGGACGGCCTGAGCAACGAAGTCAGAGAGCAAGTTAAAGAGACCCTGGATTATCGTCTTGGCTTTATCGACTTTGCTCGCGTGCACTTTATCTCCGCACTGCATGGCAGTGGCGTGGGTAACTTGTTCGAATCTGTTCGTGAAGCTTATGACAGCTCCACGCGTCGCGTAAGCACTGCGTTGTTGACTCGCATCATGACTATGGCTGCAGAAGATCACCAGCCGCCGTTAGTTCGTGGTCGTCGCGTTAAGCTGAAATATGCGCATGCCGGTGGTTATAACCCGCCAATCGTTGTGATTCACGGCAACCAGGTTAAAGACCTGCCGGATTCCTACAAGCGCTATTTGATGAACTACTTCCGCAAATCGCTGGATGTGATGGGCACGCCAATCCGTATTCAGTTCAAAGAAGGGGAGAACCCGTTTGCCAACAAACGTAACACCCTGACACCGAACCAGATGCGTAAACGTAAGCGTTTGATCAAGCACATCAAGAAGAGCAAGTAATTATCTGCTCCTGAAAGAAAAACCCGGTTTTTATACCGGGTTTTTTTATGGCTGAAATAAAAATTCTGCTATTCAGATATAGGCTTAACCATTTGATGTAACGCCGGATTATCGCTTTCGTCTTTTAACTTCACACCTGTTAAGCGGCGTAAAAATGCTTGTTCAAGAAGCCAGGCCAGTTTAAAGGCCGCTGCTGTATGGCTCAAACCTTCAGGCCGGATATTCGAAATACAATTGCGCTCCGACTCCAGGCGTTTACGTTCAGGTTTCCAGGTTAAATAAACCCCCAGACTGTCTGGGGAAGAAAGCCCCGGACGCTCGCCAATCAGCATCGCTACCGCTTTGCAGTGAAGTATTTCCCCAATGTCATCACCCAGGGCCACTCTCGACTGATGCGCCAGGACAATCGGGGCCAGCGTGAGTCCGAGCGTGTTGATATACGGCAGCAGCTCGCGAACCAGCGCAACAGCCTGACGGTGTACCGCATGTGAAGAAAGTCCGTCACCAATGACGATCAGCAGATCGTCACATCGGGGCTGGGTGGTATTCAACATTTCGCGGCTTTCATCGCTTAATATGCGCCCTAAATCCGGGCGGTTAAGATAGATATGTCGGTCTTGTGCTGCACTCTTGACTGTCAGTGTCGGTAATCCCAGCTCACTTAATGCATTACTGAGATCGTCGCTATGAAAGGGCTGATGGACGGCATCTCGGGCCTGCGCGTGGGCAAGGCCAAAGTTGAGCACTTCTTTGGTGGGCAGGCTCGCACCGCTGCGCCCAAGAGCGATACGGGCGTCGGTGAATTCCCGCAGCAATGTCCAGGCATCGGAATTCATAAGCACACTCCATGCGGCAGCGCGGTTAACAAGGGATGGCTGGCCCCCGTCAGGCGTAACTGCCCATGGGTATCAATAATTTGCATACGCGTCAGCCACTGCGCAAATTCTGGTGCGTGTTTCAGTCCCAGTAAACGGCGGGCATAAAGCGCATCGTGGAAAGACGTGCTTTGGTAATTTAGCATAATGTCATCCGCGCCCGGCACGCCGATTAAGAAGGTGAGGCCTGCGTTACACAGCAGCGTGAGCAGGGTGTCCATATCATCTTGATCGGCTTGTGCATGATTGGTGTAACAGACATCGCAACCCAACGGTAAGCCCATCAATTTGCCGCAGAAATGATCCTCCAGGCCAGCACGAATAATCTGTTTGCCGTCATACAAATATTCCGGGCCAATGAAGCCGACGACGGTATTTATCAGCAACGGATTAAAATGGCGTGCCACTGCGTAAGCACGGGCTTCACAAGTTTGTTGATCAACGCCATGATGCGCATTGGAAGACAGGCAACTGCCTTGCCCGGTTTCGAAGTACATCACGTTATTGCCGAGTGTGCCGCGGTTTAGACTCAGCGCCGCGTCATGCGCTTCCTGTAAAAGCGCCAGATTTATGCCAAAACCGCTGTTGGCGGCTTCGGTTCCTGCGACGGATTGAAACACTAAATCCACAGGCACTCCGCGTTCAATCAATTGCAAAGTGTTGGTCACATGCGTCAGAACGCAGGATTGAGTTGGAATGGCAAACCGGCTGATGATGTCATCGAGCATGTTATTCAACCGCTCTAGCACGGGCAGGCTGTCACTTGCAGGATTAATACCGATAACCGCATCACCTGCGCCATAAAGCAGTCCGTCGAGCATGCTGGCGGCGATGCCTTTTAGATCGTCGGTAGGATGGTTGGGTTGCAAACGTACGCTGAGATGCCCGGGTAAGCCGATAGTATTGCGGAACCTGGTGGTGATCTGGCATTTGCTGGCAGCCAGAATTAAATCCTGGTTGCGCATTAATTTACTGACTGCTGCCGCCATTTCCGGTGTGATGCCTTTTGCGACCTCGCGTAGCGTCTGAGTATCCGTAGTGTCATCAAGTAGCCAGTCACGAAAATCGCCGACGGTTAAATGGCTGATGGCCTGAAAAGCGTTTTTATCATGGGTATCAATAATCAGGCGGGTGACTTCATCGTCTTCATAGGGGATCAGCGGGTTATCGAGGATTTCCCGTAGTGGAATATCTGCCAGCGCCATTTTAGCCGCTATGCGTTCTTCTGCGCTTTGAGCCGCGACCCCTGCCAGGTTATCCCCGGAACGCGACGGGGAGGCTTTGGCCATTAACTCTTTGAGGCCGGCAAACCGATAACTGCGATGCGCCAGAGTTGCGTGATACATCTTTCCTCCTCAGCATAGAGCCAGAATTGAGCCAGTATCGGGAGTGTTATTGATGATTAATGGCGGGTTTGTCTCTATCATCAAAAGACAAATATAGTCGAAGAGTTGTCAGGAAAGATTATGGAAACGAAATGCCCGGTGTGTGAAAACCCACTCCAGCCAACCGATGCAGGCGCGCACTGTGAAGTCTGCAAGCAGGATTTTCGTCTTGAGGCTCGCTGCCCGGATTGCCACAAGCCGCTGGAAGTTTTAAAAGCCTGCGGCGCGGTGGATTATTTTTGCCAGAATGGGCATGGTTTGATTTCGAAGAAACGCGTCGAATTCGTACCCGTTGTCGAATAAGTTTTAGCTTTTCGCCGCCGTTTTACGCTTGCGTACAGGCTTTACCGGTGTAATGCCGGTGACCTGGCTTTCCACCCAGCCATCTTCCAGACGCGTTGTCAGCGTATCCCCAGAATTGACCTGTTTGGTTTTCTTCAGCACTTTGCCATCTGTCGCCGTTGTGACGCTATAACCACGCGCCAGTGTCGCCAGCGGGCTGACCGCTTCAAGCTGTGCGATAGCGGTACCAAAGCGTTGGCGAGTCTGGCTAAGACGCGCCGTGACCACCTGCGATAAACGATATTCCAACTGCTGTAAACGAGTCTGCGCGCGATGGATTCGCGGCTGAGGTTGTTGCTGGTTCAAACGCTGCATCAGGCGCTGCTGCTGTTGCGAACTGCGGCGCAGTTTTGCGTCCATCGCCACGGTCAAACGCTGCTGTAAACGCTCAAGCGTTGTTTGCTGGCGAGCCAGGCGCAGTTGCGGATGTTGTTGTTGCAGGCGATGTTGTAAGCGCGTGAAACGCTGCGTGCGTTGGGCGAGATAATAGTCCATCGCCATTTCCATACGCTGCTGCGATGACTGCAACTGGCGCAGTAATTCGAGCTGATTACGGCTGACAATCTCCGCTGCGGCTGAAGGCGTTGGCGCGCGAACATCAGCGACAAAATCGGCGATCGTGACGTCAGTTTCATGCCCTACGGCGCTAACGATCGGGATCTTGCTTGCGAAGATAGCCCTGACAACACGCTCATCGTTAAAGCTCCATAAATCTTCCAGCGAACCGCCGCCGCGCCCGACAATCAGCACATCACACTCTTTGCGCACGTTTGCCAGCTCAATAGCGCGCACGATTTGCATCGGCGCATCAACGCCCTGAACAGCGGTCGGATAAATAATTACCGGTAGAGAAGGGTCGCGGCGTTTGAGCACGTGCAAAATATCATGCAGGGCAGCACCGGTTTTTGAGGTAATGACGCCGACCTGGTGCGCCGGTGTTGGTAATGGCTGCTTATGGATTTGTTCAAACAAACCTTCAGCAGTGAGGCGTTGTTTCAGCTCTTCGTATTGCTGCTGCAACAAACCTTCGCCCGCCGGTTGCATGCTTTCAACGATAATCTGGTAATCACCGCGTGGCTCGTACAGCGTCAGAGTCGCACGCACCAAAACCTGCTGCCCATGTTGCGGACGGAAGGTGACGCGGCGATTGCTGTTACGGAACATCGCACCACGAATTTGTGCGGTATCGTCTTTGAGTGTGAAGTACCAGTGACCGGAAGCCGGTTGGGTGAAGTTGGAAATTTCACCGCTGATCCAGACTTGCCCCATCTCTTGTTCCAGCAGCATTCGAACCGTCTGATTCAGACGGCTGACGGTAAAAATTGATGGAGTATTTATCGTTGGCATGTGACCTGGATCAAATTCTAAATCAGCAAGTTATTCGGTCAATAGTACCTTTCGTATTCTCCCTGGCAAGGAGTTTTCTTAAAAAAGTGTGGATGCAATCGATTCCGCTCTGTATAATGCCGCGGCAATATTTTATCTGTTCTCATTCACCCCAGGTTGAGATATTGCCATGCTACGAATCGCTAAAGAAGCACTGACGTTTGATGACGTTCTCCTCGTTCCAGCTCACTCTACAGTTCTGCCTAACACGGCCGATCTCAGCACCCAATTGACCAAAACTATTCGTTTGAATATCCCTATGCTGTCCGCAGCCATGGATACCGTAACGGAAGCCCGTCTGGCCATTTCTTTGGCTCAGGAAGGTGGACTTGGTTTCATCCACAAAAATATGTCGATTGAGCGCCAGGCTGAAGAAGTCAAACGCGTGAAAAAACACGAAAGTGGCGTTGTGACTGACCCACAGACCGTGCTGCCGACAACCACTCTGCACGAAGTTAAAGAACTCACCGCACGTAATGGTTTCGCGGGTTATCCTGTTGTCACCGAAGCCAACGAATTGGTCGGTATCATCACCGGTCGTGACGTTCGCTTCGTCACCGACTTAAACCAGCCTGTTAGCGTGTACATGACCCCGAAAGAGCGTCTGGTTACCGTGAAAGAAGGCGAAGCACGTGATGTTGTGCTGTCTAAAATGCACGAAAAACGTGTTGAGAAGGCGTTGGTTGTCGATGGCAACTTCCACCTGCAGGGCATGATTACCGTAAAAGACTTCCAGAAAGCAGAACGTAAACCTAACGCCTGTAAAGACGACCAGGGCCGTCTGCGTGTTGGGGCTGCCGTTGGCGCAGGTGCGGGCAACGAAGAGCGTATCGACGCTCTGGTAGCCGCTGGTGTCGATGTTTTACTGATTGACTCCTCTCACGGTCACTCCGAAGGCGTTCTGCAACGTATTCGTGAAACTCGCGCTAAATATCCTGACCTGCAAATCATTGGCGGCAACGTGGCTACGGCGAACGGCGCTCGCGCGCTGGCTGACGCTGGTGTGAGTGCGGTTAAAGTCGGTATCGGTCCAGGCTCCATCTGTACCACTCGTATCGTCACCGGCGTGGGCGTTCCACAAATCACTGCGGTTGCTGACGCAGTTGAAGCGCTGGAAGGTACGGGCATCCCGGTTATCGCTGACGGTGGTATCCGTTTCTCTGGTGATATTGCGAAAGCTATCGCAGCAGGCGCTTCTGCGGTGATGGTTGGCGGTATGTTGGCAGGGACTGAAGAATCTCCAGGTGAAATCGAACTTTACCAAGGCCGTTCTTTCAAATCCTACCGCGGTATGGGTTCCCTGGGCGCGATGTCTAAAGGTTCTTCAGACCGTTACTTCCAGACCGACAACGCCGCGGACAAACTGGTGCCGGAAGGTATCGAAGGCCGCGTGGCTTACAAAGGCCACCTGAAAGAGATCGTTCACCAGCAAATGGGTGGCCTGCGCTCCTGCATGGGTCTGACCGGCTGTGGTACTATCGACGAACTGCGTACCAAAGCGGAATTTGTACGCATCAGCGGTGCGGGCATTCAGGAAAGTCACGTTCACGATGTGACGATTACTAAAGAGTCCCCGAACTACCGTATGGGTTCTTAAAATTTCTGCGCCCGGCTTTATGCCGGGTGTTTTTATTTTGTTTCACTTGCCTCGGAATTAGCCTCAATGACGGAAAATATCCATAAACATCGCATACTTATCCTTGATTTCGGTTCTCAGTACACTCAACTTGTAGCGCGCCGTGTGCGTGAACTGGGCGTTTACTGTGAGCTGTGGGCATGGGATGTCACTGAAGCACAGATTCGTGATTTCAACCCAAGCGGTATCATCCTTTCGGGTGGCCCGGAAAGTACTACTGAACACAACAGCCCACGTGCGCCTGAATATGTCTTCACCGCAGGTGTGCCAGTATTTGGCGTGTGCTACGGCATGCAGACCATGGCGATGCAGCTTGGCGGCCACGTTGAGGGTTCTAACGAACGTGAATTTGGTTACGCGCAGGTCGAAGTTAAAACAGACAGCGCACTGGTTCGCGGTATCGAAGATTCGCTGAGTGCGGATGGCAAACCACTGCTCGATGTCTGGATGAGCCACGGCGATAAAGTCACCGCGATCCCTTCAGACTTCGTGACCGTTGCCAGCACCGAAACATGCCCGTTCGCGATTATGGCGAACGAAGAAAAACGTTTCTATGGTGTGCAGTTCCACCCGGAAGTGACCCATACCCGTCAGGGCCAGCGTTTGCTGGAGCGTTTTGTTCTGAATATCTGCGGCTGCGAAGCGCTGTGGACTCCGGCAAAAATCATCGAAGACGCGATTGTTCGCCTGCGTGAACAAGTGGGCAATGACAAAGTGATTCTGGGCTTGTCAGGTGGCGTGGATTCTTCCGTTACCGCAATGCTGCTGCATCGCGCGATTGGCGACCGTCTGACTTGTGTATTCGTTGATAACGGCCTGCTGCGCTTGAACGAAGCTGAACAAGTGATGGATATGTTTGGCGATCACTTCGGTCTGAATATCATTCACGTTAAAGGCGAAGAGCGTTTCCTGTCCGCGTTGGCGGGTGAGAACGATCCGGAAGCAAAACGTAAAATCATCGGCCGCGTGTTTGTTGAAGTGTTCGATGAAGAAGCGCTGAAACTGGAAGATGTGAAGTGGTTGGCGCAGGGCACCATTTACCCTGACGTTATCGAATCTGCTGCTTCTGCGACCGGTAAAGCACACGTCATCAAATCACACCACAACGTGGGCGGCTTGCCGAAAGAGATGAAGATGGGTCTGGTTGAGCCGCTGCGTGAGCTGTTCAAAGACGAAGTGCGCAAAATTGGCCTGGAACTGGGCCTGCCATACGACATGCTTTACCGCCACCCGTTCCCGGGGCCAGGTTTAGGCGTGCGCGTGCTGGGTGAAGTGAAGAAAGAGTATTGCGACCTGCTGCGTCGTGCTGATGCGATCTTTATTGAAGAACTGCATAAAGCGGATCTCTACAACAAAGTCAGCCAGGCATTTACCGTGTTCTTGCCGGTACGCTCTGTTGGCGTGATGGGCGATGGCCGTAAATACGATTGGGTTGTCTCACTGCGTGCAGTTGAAACCATCGACTTTATGACCGCGCATTGGGCGCACCTGCCATACGATTTCCTTGGCCGTGTTTCCAACCGCATTATCAACGAAGTTAACGGTATTTCCCGTGTGGTTTACGATATTTCTGGCAAACCGCCAGCGACTATCGAGTGGGAATGATTTAACGTCTGGCAATAGCCTGCACGTAAAAGCAGTAAAACACCTCTAAGCCCGCGTAACTGCGGGCTTTTTTGTTTTTGTGTTTGGTACTTTCTGGCAGCTGTTAGCAACGGGAAGCACGGTTTTTTTAATGGAATTTTTGATGGTACTCTCTGGTTTCGAATTCAGGTTTGAAAAAGTACCATGTGATAAATTTCGGTTGAGTTATGGTATTTGTTTTTTATAACTCAATTAAAAACAGATAGTTAAATGACTTTTCTGAATTTTTTACAACATGGTATTTTTTGATAAAGGAAAACAATAAACCATGTTGACTGACACCAGGCTGCGTCACCTTAAGCCGAAGGAGAAACTCTATAAAGTTAATGATCGTGATGGTTTGTATGTTGCGGTCACTCCGGCTGGAACGATCTCATTTCGTTATAACTATTCAATAAATGGAAGACAGGAGACCGTTACTTTTGGCCGCTATGGTGTTGGAGGGATCACGCTTGCAGAAGCGCGTGAACGGCTCAATGAAGCCAAAAAAATGGTTGCCGGTGGAAGATCGCCTGCGAGGGAAAAAGCCAGAGATAAAGCGCGTATCAAAGATGCGGAGACCTTTGGTGCGTGGGCTGAGAAATGGTTACGCGGTTATCAAATGGCTGAATCGACGCGTGATATGCGGCGTTCGGTATATCAAAGGGAGTTGAAGTCAAAATTTGCCCAGCAGAAACTGAGTGAGATTACACATGAAGACTTACGCGCATTAACCGACAACATTGTCGAGAGAGGGGCACCGGCGACAGCTGTACACGCCAGAGAGATTGTATTGCAAGTCTATCGCTGGGCTATTGAGCGCGGTCAGAAGGTGGAGAATCCAGCTGATCTGGTACGTCCTGCAAGCATTGCAAAATTTGAAGCTCGTGATAGGGCACTGACGCCAGGTGAGATCGGGCTGATGTACCGTTATATGGAATGCGTAGGCACGACGCCATCAATCAGAGCAGCGGTTAAACTATTACTGTTAACGATGGTACGTAAAAGTGAGCTTACTAACGCGACCTGGAACGAGATCAATTTTAGTGAAGCAGTATGGACGATACCAAAGGAGAGGATGAAACGACGTAATCCACATTTGGTTTTTCTTCCCCGACAGGCAATGGATATTTTGATTGCTCTCAAAACCTTTGCCGGTAGCTCTGATTTTATCCTTCCTTCGCGCTACGATTCCGATGCGCCAATGAGTAGCGCTACTTTAAACCGGGTTTTGACACTGACGTATCGTCTGGCACAGAAAGAAGGGCAGTCATTGCCCAAGTTTGGCCCCCATGATTTACGGCGTACAGCTAGCACCTTACTACACGAGGCCGGGTACAATACTGACTGGATTGAGAAGTGCCTTGCGCATGAACAGAAAGGGGTACGGGCTGTTTACAACAAGGCAGAGTACCGCGAGCAGAGATCAGAAATGCTGCAAGATTGGGCGAATATGATTGATGAATGGATCAGTAAGTAGTTTATAATCAGTAGGTTAAGTGTTTATGCTTCCTGTTTCTACACTAGAAGGACAATTTTAGCCGCTAAAATTTATGGGATATGTACCGAGTTATGATCTGAAATTACATAAAAAAGGAAAAGCAAGAATGCCTGAGTTGTCTGTGATTATACAGTGGATGGATCAATATCCTAAGATCGGTTGGCTGTTGCTGCTTGTTTATATTGTACTTGGTGTGGTTCGTCACCGAGTTATTAATGCTGAATCCGGCAGCGTCTTTCGTGGACTACTGAATTTCAGGAAACGCCGGCTAGAGCAAATGCTTACGCAGCCCTATCTGAATGAAAAGGATGTCAGGCTGGCAAAACTTGAGCTTCGCCAACGCAGCCTTTATAGGCTTACAGGCGTGTATAACTATCGTCTGCAGGATTTGAGCGTAATAATGTGCGACCGCTATGGGCTGAGGGCTGGTTATCTCAAGCCGTGGCGTAACTGGCTCAAAGAACAGGATGGACAGATAATTTTCAACAGGAAATGGCATTGTTTTCGCTGGCGTCTTTTTCTGGCGGGGCAGATTGCAAATGCAGCCCTACTGGCAGCATTTATTGTGTTTATAGTTTCTCATGCTTCAGCCGAAATGATCGCACCACTTATGATGCTTTTCATGCTTGTATGGTGGTTTCCGTGGCTAATGGTGACATCAGTACCCACGCCTGCGTGGACTCGCGAAATGGATGCATATCTGGAAAAATTTAATGGTGAACAGACCAGGGTATAAGAGTATCTATTATTGATATGCATTTATGTTTAATTGCCAGGGTATAAAGGCCACATATGAGCGATTTTGGGAGCATATACCCTGGATAACTTAAAAGTTAATTCTCAGGGTAATAACATGTGTTTTTGTTAGATTTTTTCAGTTAACTTATGCAACCTGGCTAAATATGATTATTAATATGAAATTCTTTTCTTACAGATGCTAATGCTTTAGACACAGCCTGACGTGTCATAGAGAAGTGATAATTTCCCGTTAAAATCTGTGCAACCTCAGATTGATTAAACCCCTGATTTATTAATATAAGTATTCTTTTCTTAGTGTCAGAAAATTTAGAATCAGCCATGCGTTGTGCAATATTTCTCAGTTCACCTATATCTGCTGGCGTCAAAGTTTGAGCCAGAATCCAATGAAAAAAATAGGCGTCAATTAATCTATCCCCTGAGTTTGCATTGGCTTTATTTGGTTTAGCGCATTGCCGTCTCAATCTTATTAGTTCTTTATTAAACTGTTCGGAAGAACGCTTTCCTTGTCTGTACTTGGGATTCCATTGGCCATCGGTCAGTTTGGGCTTATGGTTCGAGCAATATCGATGGCTAAGGACCAATTTTTCATGATCGGAATACTCTATATCGTTAGCAGCATATTCTGATATTTCACTAATAAATTGAGAGTATTCAGTCTGGTTACCGCAAAACTCGCAAAAACCGAGTTTACGCTGTGAATTTATAGTTACCCCTTTTGCAGGTGAGGATTTCTTCGGCCGCTTGGATGCACACTCACTAACTAACTCAATAAGGGATTCAATCGTAGCAATAAGGCATTTATCAAGAGAAGTTTGACGATCTAACGTCAGGATAAAATTACGCAAAAGAAGTTTTTGTGCCTGCGCTACGACATTAAAACCCACTTTTTTGATTAGTTCACTAAATCCTATATCTGCGCCAGAAATGTAGTCCTTATGACTTAGTGGCAGGGAATTTATATAAGCCGCTACTGCAGGGTAAATCACTTCCTGTACCAGACGCAGTATTGGATACCTCCGTGAAGCTATGGAATACGGAGAGCCACGTTCTATAAATATTTTGATTGCTGTTGTGATTGTAGGGTCACAGCCTTCCCAGATAGTAATTTTCATGTCAACCATTTTAGCCAATGAATAGGTTTTAGCAAGTGGTAATGCTTGGCATTGTATAGGCCTGATTGGAAACTGGAGGAAGGCAAATGCAAACAAAGGCAAATAGCACGCTTATTAATAGAAAAACACTTCTGAAAATGATCCCATTGTCAGCCCGGACTATTTATAACCTTGAGCAACGAGGCGAATTTCCTCGCCGTATAGCGCTAACCAGCCGAAATGTTGCATGGCAACTATCTGAAGTTGAACAGTGGATTGCGGATCGTAAATCAGCAATGTTTAAAGCGGCTAGACCCGGTATTGTTTTAGGTAGGTAACGGTAATGTCATTGAACATAATGGAAGCGTTTGAAGCTAAGCCACAACCAATTGATTACGTTTTGCCAAATCTTGCTGCTGGTACTGTCGGAGCGATTGTCTCTCCGGGAGGTGTTGGAAAGTCAATGCTGGCATTACAACTTGCCGTGCAGATTACTTGTAGCGTAGACCTTTTAAACTTTGGTGAATATCCAGCCGGGTTAGTGGCCTATCTGCCAGTGGAGGACTCGGCGACTATCATTCACCATCGTTTATATGCTTTGGGAAAATATCTAACAGCACGTCAGCAGCAGATTGTAGCTGATAAGTTACTAGTTGAACCTTTGGTAGGAAAGTGTCCAAATATTTTAACAGCAAGTTGGAGCAACTTGATTAATGAGATTTCAAAAGGCAGAAGGTTAATAATTTTGGATACTCTTCGCCGTTTCCACCAGGAAGATGAGAATAATAGCGGAGCAATGTCCAAAGTCATTGGAAAGCTAGAAGGTATTGCTGCTGATACTGGTTGTTCGATTATATTTCTACACCATTCAAACAAAGGCGCTGCCACGATGGGAGTTGGTGATATTCAACAGGCAAGCAGGGGTAGTAGTGTCCTGGTTGATAATATACGGTGGCAATCTTATCTAGCTGGCATGACGGCCTCGGAAGCGAAGACCTACGGTATTGCTGATGGCATTCGAGGTCAATTTGTTAGATTTGGAATTAATAAAGCAAATTATGGTGAACGTGCCCCAGATCGTTGGTTACAGAGACATGAGGGGGGAGTATTAAGAATAACGGCGCTCAGCTCGAAGAATAATAAAAAACTTACTAAAGAAAGAACATCGGCCTGGAGTGGTGCTGACAATGACAACTGGTAATAAAGTGGCACCCACAAGTACAGCATGGCAAGCCCGAGTAATTCTGTACCAGCCAAGCCAGCGTCCTAAGGAGCTAAAGGGGCAATGGATGGAGACAAGTTTCGGACGTTGTCGTGTTACCGGACGGCTCGGACAGCGTCATGCCGATATCGTGGAGACAATACTATATGTTGCCGAGAGACGTCGTGAAATTTCTGATGGTGGAATCGAATTATTAGTAGATCCAGCGAAATTACGTCGAACGCTATCCGATGCACAATATAGTTATGGTCGTATACAGAAATTGCTTTTAGATCTTCGCAGCGCAACAGTTGAAATCATAACGCCAGAACTGGAGAAAAGCGGCGACTATATAATAGGGGGACTAATCGATCATGTAGTGCCATCACCTATGACTCGTCCAGATCCTTTGACTGGGGGAGAACGCCGTTTATGGCGTGTCCGTCTGGGTGTTGCATTAGCGATGTTACTCCAAAAAGATTTGTCATTTTATTATCATCCTGGCCCCATAGCTCGGCTACAACATGGTATTAGCCAAGCAGTCGCTCGTCATGTCTTGACCCATAGGAATAATCCTTTAGGGGGGTGGTTTATGGATACGTTGATATTAGCAGTGTGCGGTGAAGGAACGAGTAATATGACTTTACGTAATTACCGTCGGAGATTGAAAGAAGATGCCGGGCAATTGCTTGAGATTGGAATTGATTTGAACGGTTCTAAGATAAAGCGTGTCACAACGGCCCGATATTATGTCACAACGGCCCGATAGTGTGTTATAGCGGCCCGGTAGCGTGCTACAGCGGCCCGATTTTTTTACTATTCAGCAGTATTTACAGGATCGTTCAGGATCTACAGGCTTTAAAATCACCTGCCTGAGCAGGCGCTTTCAAATCTAGAATCGGCCAAAGGCCGATGGTTGTACGCCAGAAGAAGAGATTGCGTACACACTCGATATATCGACACTTGAGGCAGATTTTATGACATATGAGGTACGCCCCTAGCTTTATGCATAGGGGGCAGATTTTAGCCGCTAAAATCTGCAGAGCACATGCTGAGACATAGTAATTAAACTAGCTCATAAAAAATTAAAAGACTTCTTACAATATATCGAAACATGAATAAAATTGGCGGACGCCAATATATAACTACTAAAGGTCATTTTCAAACAGGAGAAATATAGTTTCCTTGCAAAAAACACATTTGCTGCAGATTTTTATTCGAGTAATCCTGCATTAATACTTTAAGAAAACACATCCTGTACACAGGTATACACAATACGTACACAGGTATACAACGGCAACAGTGGGGCAGGACATGTAAAGTAGGCCCACCGCAGGCGGTATTCCAACTTTACTATTACCTATTCGCCGCACAGCTGCTCAAGGGAAGCCTGCTCTGCGAGGCTAATCGGCTACCGCCGATATGGAGAGCCATATGACTGTTGCTCAGACGCAGCTTTCCATACGCCAGCGACTGTTAACAGTGAGAGTGTTCAATATAAATAACCAGTTAATATTGAGGTGCAATATGAAGCTATTGGTTCAGATGTTTACATCATTGAGAGGGATTTTAGCCGCTAAAAAAACGGTGCCCATTTTCATTTCCGTATCGTTTATCGCTCTGGCGGCTAAAGCCGGGATTCCTGTTATTGATGGTACTAACGTGGTTCAAACGACAATCAGCGCAGTCAATAATGTTCAGGCCGTTGCAAAACAAATCCAGCAGTATCAGACTCAACTCCAGCAGTATGAAAACATGCTGCAAAATACTGCCGCACCTGCAGCATATATCTGGGATCAGGCCAATTCCACTATCAACAAATTACTACAGGCTCAAGACACGCTTAACTATTACAAGAACCAGGCCGGGAGTCTGGACTCATATCTAAAACGTTATCAGGACATTAACTACTATAAATCTTCTCCTTGTTTTAATAGCAATATTGAGTGTACTTCAGCCGAGATCGACGCACTTCGTAGTGCTGAGCGGAATAATTCAGAAGCGCGTAAAAAAGCGAATGATGCCGTTTTCAAAGTAATAGACCAGCAGCAGCAAACCTTGCAGCAAGATGCTGATAATGTCGCAGAACTCCAGTCTCAGGCGAGCGGGGCAACAGGTCAGATGAAGGCAATTCAGGCCGGAAACCAACTTGCCAGTGCTCAGGCCAACCAACTGCTGCAGATACGCTCACTTCTGGTAGCCCAACAGAATGCCGCAATGACACTGGCTCAAGTACAGGCAGATAAAGAAGCTCAACAGACAGTAGCTGATGAGAAAGTATTAGCTGGGGATAATAAACCAAGCCCTAAGCGAGTTTGGTGAGGAGGCAGAATGAATAATAAATTCTTGATGTCATTTGTTGTAATCATTTCGTTGATTCTATGTTCTTGTGAAAGAAAAAATAAGGAGTGTTTATTTCCGCCTGGAAGTACTACTGATGGACATAAATACGATAACTGTGCTCTTCGTAGCAATAATACCCCAAGTCATAAGAGAGATTGGTAATTATGAAAGTTGCAAGCAAACTTACATTTTTAGGTGTGGTTTTTTTCTTTTCTATGAATACCTACGCAGGACAACTGGATAGCAGTGGCTTACTTGATACTTTATTAGATAAGTATCAGCAAGTTGCCAGTACATGGACGACAGTAATTGGTAATTATGCAAATTGGCTATTTTGGGGGCTGGTATTAATAAGTATGGTATGGACGTTTGGTATAATCGCTATGAAAGGGGGCGGCTTACAAGATTTACTTGCTGAAATAGTAAGGTTTTTCACTGTGAATGGTTTTTTCTATTATCTTTTAAGCAATGGTCCCGCGATATCTAAATCTATAATTGATTCTATGAGAGAGCTTGCCGCAAATGCTTTAGGAACCAGTGCTGGCATTTCACCTTCAAGTATAGTTGATATGGCCTTTGTGATATTAACGAAAATAAGTTCTGCCGCATCGATCTGGTCACCAATGATCTCCACTATTATGATCACTGTCGCGATAATCGTTTTGGTTGTAATGTCCCTTATCGCGATAAATATGCTAATAATGTTGGTTTCTGCGTGGGTGCTATGTTACGCAGGAGTTATATTGCTTGGTTTTGGTGGATCGAAATGGACTTCTGATATAACAATTAATTATTTGCGCACTGTTTTATCAATTGGTATTCAGCTGTTCACAATGACATTAATTATTGGCATTGGACAGTCATTTATAGATCAATATTTTTCTATTATTAAAGATGATGTTCCTGATCTTAATAGCCTTATTGTTTTGCTTCTGGCGTCAATTATCCTATTAGTATTAACGAATAAGTTGCCACTGTTGTTATCAGGTGTTGTAGGAGGGGCGTCTTTACAAGGGATTGGTGGGTTTGGGGCGGGTATGATTACCGGCGCTGCAGCCACTGCCATCAGCGGTGCTGGAGCAATGGCAATGGGGGCATCAGCTCAAGTCAGCGGCGGAGCCTCTGCATTAAAGGCAGCGTTCGAATCTGCACAAGCTGCAATGGCCGAAGAGTCGGGCTCCGGTGGCGTAATTGGTGGTTGTGAAGATACAGCTTCTGTAGACACGTCGGGAGAGCAGCCATACGGTAAAGGTAGCTCCAGTGGGGGAAGCGAAGGTTTTGCTGCTTCCTTCTCGCGTGCTGGCCGCATGGCAAGTCATATGGGAAGCAGTATGGCTAGCGGGGCTGCTGAGTACCAGTCAATGAAGCGAAGTGGCAACTCTTCTCGTGTCCAACAGACTATTGGAGGGGAGTTGGCGACTCAGATACGTAAGCAAACAGCTACTCGTCGGGATAACCGCACACATGATGATTTTGCCGGAGATAGCTTATCCGGCAATAATAAATCTTGAATCACGCGCGTCAGTTAACGAGATAGCATGAACTGACGCTTTCACTGAGCGAACTTTATTCCTGCAACTCAAAGGAAAAACCATGTCCAGGACTCCCTATTCACGGTTACGCATTGAGGGCTTCCGCAAAGCAGAGGTTTCCCTGAGACTTGAAGAAATGGACCCCAGTGGTACGCCACTCTATGAGTCCATTAAAGCACGTATTATTTCAGGTGAGCTGACGTATGAGCAGGGACGTTCAGAGATTCTTGCATACTACACAAAAGCAGATACCGCCGGGCCTGCGACAGTGGGGGAAATGCTGGTAGAGGAATTTCTAAAACCGCTGAGCATGTCCCATGATGAACTGGCGGAATCTATGGGTATTTGCAAGCAGGATATTGAAGATATTATCTGCGGTTTGCGTCGTCTTACGGATGATGAGGCTCGCGTTCTTGCTGACATATTTGGGACTGATGAGGACTTCTGGTGCAATCTGCAGGTGCTGCAAGATCGCCCTGAGCAACGGCGTAAGTAATCAACGGGAGCAGGTCAGCCCCTCAAGTGTCATGAAATTCGACCACTTGGCTTCACTTTTCCACCAAGGGGCGCATAGGGGATGTACCTTAAGTGACCAGTGCCAGACTTTGACCGTCCTGCACTTGGCGACCAAGCGGCCACCACAGCTCGGGCAGGTTCCCTTGAGCTTTGGATGAGCCTCTACGCGCTTTTCATTCACAACCGCCAATCTCACGTTTCGCCCTTCTTTTGATGTGGAGATAATGCCAGTATCGCCCTCGAATCCACTCCCTTTACCGTTGGCCATATGCTATGGTACAGCTTAAGCGATAGTTAGTAATCGATAATAAGTCTTCCATAATAACAAGGCGTTGCATAATCTGGCGGGGGCAAACCATATGCATCTTCACTCTCTGGCGTTTAAGAATTTCCGTAGGTTGAAAGATGCGCGTATCGAGTTTGCGAACGACCTGACCATATTTGTTGGAGCTAACAATAGCGGAAAGACATCAGCAACTCACGCAGTAGACCTGTTCTTGTCCGGCTCTAAAGACAAGTTCACTGTCAATGATTTCAGCGCAGATTGCTGGCCGGCTTTTGAAAATTTCCCGGCGGAAGATGCGGTTGAGCAAGGCCACGAATTGCCGGCAATAACTCTTGATGTGTGGATAAGCGTTGATCCGGATAATCTCTACCGGGTCGTGGATCTCCTGCCCAGAGCCGCATGGGAAGGTGCACTCGTCGGTGTCCGGATTGAGTTTACCGTGAAGGACGCGACCCAAACGCTGGCCAGCTACCGTAAGATGGCGACCGAGGCTGCGAAGTTCGCCCAGAATAAGGCGGAGCATGGCGCAGATTACAAACCTTGGCCTCGCAACATGCGCGACTACCTCGCGCGCGAGCTGAAGAATGAATACGGCCTGCGCTATTTCATTCTCGACGAAGCGTCGCTATCCCCCGCTAACGCTGGCGAGACGTACACGCCGAAAGAGATCCTGGGAGACACCGAGCGAACGGGACACTCAATCATCAATTCGCTGATTAAGGTGGACTTCCTGAGCGCTCAACGACACTTGAGCGACGGTAACTCACAAGCTCGAACCGAGGACTTGTCCAAGCGACTCAGCCGTTTCTACACTCGCAACCAGAGCAAGCGCGAAGACGACCACAACGCCCTGCGCGCGTTGGCGCTCTCTGAAGAACAACTGACGAAGCATTTTTCGGACGTGTTCAAGGACACGTTCAAATCGCTGCGCAAGCTCGGTTATCCCGGCCTTTCCAACCCTGCACTGGAGATTCGCGCAGCCCTACGGCTGGAGCGACTGATGGGCGATCAACAGGCCAAAGTTCACTACCTACTCGAAGAAGCGACCGGTGGCGTAGAAGCCCTGTCTCTCCCCGACAGCTACAACGGGTTGGGTTTTAAAAACCTCATCTACATGGGCGTCGAACTCCTCGACCTCCACGCTGCGTGGTCGGTCACAGAGGAAGGCGAGGAAGGAAAACGCCAGCCAATCCACCTGATGTTTATCGAGGAGCCGGAGGCGCACATGCACGCGCAACTCCAGCAGGCCTTCGTTCGCAAGCTCACCGAACTCATCCCGTCCGAAGGGGCGGACGGTTACGGCACGCAGTTCGTGATCACGACGCATTCCCCGCACATCCTGTACGAGCGGGGCTTCAAACCGATCCGCTATTTCCGCCGTTCGGCCGAAATCGGTTCCAAGCAATGCTCTTCTGTTTTCAACCTCTCAGCCTTCTACGAGAGCAACAAAGACGACCGGGATTTCCTCCAGCGATATATGAAGCTGATGCATTGCGACCTCTTCTTCGCTGACGGCGCAATCCTTGTTGAGGGTAACGTCGAGCGCCTCGTACTTCCGTTAATGATTGGTCACGGTGCTAAGAAGCTGAACGCGGCTTATCTCAGTATTCTTGAGGTCGGTGGTGCTTTCGCCTTTCGTTTCCAGAAGCTGATTGAGTTTCTCGGCTTGCCGACCCTGATCGTGACTGATCTCGACAGCGTGTACCCGCCCAAACCTAAGAAGACTGCTGACGCCGCTGCCCAAGACGATAATGACGCTGGCGATGACGAGGACGATGATCTCGACGATGAGGCCGCGGCTGAAGGGGATGAGCCGAAGCCAAGCTCAAAATGCCCTGCAGGAACGGCTGGAGCTGTTACGGCAAACCAGACCCTTCGCCAGTGGCTCCCCGGCAAGATACTGATTGAAGACCTTCTGGCCGCAACGCCTGAAAGTAAGCTGCAAGCGCCGCAAAATGGCTTGGGTGCACATGTGATGGTGACGTATCAGTGCCCTGTAACCGTGAAGTGGGGAGAGGAGACTGCTGAGCTGAAGAGCCGAACCCTCGAAGAGGCCTTCGCCTATCAAAACCTTGAGTGGTGCCAGAAGAAGGAGCACCACGATCTGAAGCTGAGATGGAGCAAGGCGGGAACGATGCCGCTGGCCGACCTTGCTTCGAAAATCCATACTCGCGTCAAAGGCCAGCATTTCAAGAAAACCAACTTCGCCTTGGGCCTGTTGGCTAGCAGCGACGCGACGTGGGTCGTCCCTACTTACATCCAGCAGGGCTTAGACTGGCTGACGCAGCACGTCACAATTGTAGAAGAGGTGTTGGATGGCACGGCTGAAGTCGTCGGTGTCGATGAAGCTCCTGTCCAACCTCAAAATGTTCTGGTGGAACAATGACCAGCCGTGCTGGAAAGCCGGATACGCCGGCTGATATCGAACTGAGAACCTTGCTAGATGATGATGCGTCTACCGGGTTCGTGATGGTTTCAGGTGCAGGGTCGGGAAAAACGACCTCGATCGTCAAAGCGCTCGATCATCTTCTCAAAACACGAGGCCCCGCTCTACGAGCTCAGTCCAAAAAGATTGCCTGCATTACTTACACAGAAGTCGCGGTCGGCGAGATTTGGGGTGATGTCGGCAACAACCAGTTGTTCCACGTGTCCACAATCCACAGCTTCCTCTGGGCGGCCGTGAAGCCGTTTCAGAGCGACATCGCAGACTGGGTCGGACGTCGGCTCGACAAGAAAATCACCGACACTGAAACTGAGATTGAAGGCTTCACGAACAGGACGCGGGCATCGACGCGAGAACGTAAACACGCCGACCTAGCGCGGTATCAAGCCCAAAAGCTCACGATCGGTGATGTGAAGCGCTTCACCTACGGTGTCGGAAGCGACTACCCGAAGGGTATTCTGGGGCATGGCGACGTTATCAAGCTTTCGACCGAGCTGATCCGGGATCTGCCGGTTATCGCCAAGGTTGTTGGGCAGAAGTATCCCTTCATCTTTGTCGATGAGAGTCAGGACACCGATCCGGAAGTTGTTGCGGCATTAAAGGCGATCTCAGCTTTGCTCGGTAATAAGTTTTGCCTCGGATTTATTGGCGATCCGATGCAAAAAATTTACATGTCCGGGGCCGGCGTCATAGCCCCTCTAGACGGTTGGAAACTTATTGAGAAGCCTGAAAATTTTCGCTGCCCCGTCGCAGTCCTCGATGTGATCAATCAAATCCGCGCGGGCGCTGACGGTCTTGCTCAGACCGGAGGCAAAACGAAAGAGGTCGGAGGCGCACGCGTTCCGGTCCAAGGTTCCGCGAAGCTGCTCGTGGTGTCCAAGGCCGACCGTACCCAGAGCCTTGCCGAGGCGCGACAGTGGCTAGCCCATCACAACAACGACCCCCTTTGGCTTAGCGATGAAGCTGACGCTGACGTAAAGGTCTTGGTGATTGCCCATCGAATGGCAGCCAACCGCCTTGGCTTCGGCTCCCTTTACGAGGCCTTCCACGACAAAACGTCTGACGGTTTCAAAGACGGGTTCGATGATGGCACACATTGGTCTGTCGCCCCTTTGTTGAAGCTGCTGGCCCCCTTGATGCTGGCCAATGTCGATGACGATCAATTCAAGGTTATGAGCCTTCTGCGTCGCCATGCGCCTTTTTTGCAGCGCGAGTACATGCAGGCGAACGCCGTGCCCGGCATCTTGAAGGATATGGACACTCGAGTGAAGGCGCTCGCGCTGATCTGCGGAGAGTC